>JAFXSG010000003.1 GCA_017525875.1 Clostridia bacterium
ATCCATATCGAACCTGAGGTTCAGAATGAGCTGAAATTCCAGATCCCAGACGTCAACGTGAACGCTCGCCGTCGGCCATGAAGGTTCGAAGCTCGTTATTTCGCCCGACCAGTTAGTGCCGCTCGGAGTCCTGTCGAAATCCACGCCGGCGCGCGTATCCTCCTCGTCCGCGGCGCTGCCGTCGTATTCGAGCTTGCCGTCGGAGAAAAGCTCCGTTACGGCGATGTCCTCGGTATTTTTGAGGGGGACGGTGAGCGTACCGCCGTTGTTCTGCGGTTCGCCGCCGAACACCAGCACTTCATCGAGGCCGATATTTTCACGCAGGAAGACGACGGCGGTCTTATCGGCAAGGCTTTCCTCGGGAATTGCCGGCGTTACAATGGCGGTCAGACCGTCATCGGAATACTCGATCGTGTAATTTGCCGTTTCTTCCTCCGGAATAATGAGGAAGGAATCGCGGTAAACGAGGTAGTTGGGCTCTTTCCCGCCGTCGCGGAGGTATCGGATCCGCCCTGTGCCTTCATAGAACGAAGGCTCATGCTCCTCCGTCGGGTAGGTTTCAAGTGTCTCCGCCCTCTTTTCCGGATCCTCGCCCACGGTGTTGAACGCATTTGCCAGCACCTCGCCGACAATGTTATAGGTTCCGGACACGGCTTCGTATTCCACCTGGTCCGACGCGGCGGGAGCGGCCGCTGTTTCGGCGGGCGAGGATGCGGGCACATCGACGATCTCTGTCGTCACGACAGGCTCGGACGAGTTCTTGCCGACGGCTTCGATCATTGCGCTGACAGGCAGAGACGCAAACAGCATTATCGCCGCAAGGAGCAGCGTGAAATATTTTTTTATCATGTTGGTTTTCATTTGCTCGCCTCCTGCGCTTTACTTCGTTATGACCCGGTCGCTGCCGATCGTGCAGCCCCACACCGCCGTAACGGTCGGGGTATCGTCATCGTCCGTTGAACCCGATTCCTGAATTATCTCCGCGGAGATGTCCACCGAAAGGCTGCACCCGTTCGGCGCTTCGGTTATTGCCGAGAAGTCCGTTATGAGCGCGCTCGTTTCGCCCCCGCTTTCGACGGGATTTGAATAGTAGTAATACCCGTCGCCCGCCTTGAACCAGCCGCTGCCTGCGGTAAAGGTGTAATCCGTTCCCTCTTCGGCGTTTTTGCCATATATGCTGCCGTCCTCCGTCTTCCAGTTTGCGATGACCGCCGCACGCACATAGACCGTGTAGCCAATATCGCCGACGACCGCCTTGCCGTCCCCGTCAACGGTGACCTCGCCCTGCGGCGCGGGGGTGTATTTGCCGGTATCTCCGAAGCCGATCTTGTTTTTATCGAAGCATTCTTCAGCGGTTTTTCCTTCTTCAGCCTTTGCCATGTATGGATAAAAGCTCAGATTCGTTTCGGCTTCGCCCTCCGCAATATAGGTGTGGCTGACGGTAACGGCGTCGTCCTCAAGGAGGAAGAGCTCGATATCCTCTTCACCTTCCGAAGCGACCGTATCATTATACGCGTAGACCTCGCCGCCGTTCTGACCGGTCACGCCCTCGAGCTTTTCCCAATCCCCGATCAGAGTGAACGAGACCTTTCCATCGAGCGTGCTGACGACCTCGACGTACACGAAGGAGGGAACGCCGCTCTTCTTTTCGATGCGGACGAAGGGCTGGCGGGCAGCATCCACGCCCGGCATGAGTACGAACTCGCTTTCGGAGACCTCCTTCGATGGATCGAGCTTATAAGTGCCGTCGGGCTGGCGCAGCGGCTCGTGCTCGAGCACGGCGACCTTGTCCGCAAGGCCGGCCCTGATTATGAGGGTGCACGGTATGCGGATCGCCTTAACGTATTTCGCGCCGACGGTCGCGCCGATCACGGCGGCGGCAAGCAGCGCCGCGATACCGATCAAAAGCACCGTGCGCAGCCTTGCGCTTTTTCCCTTAAACGCCCTCATATACGCTCCTTTCACGGATCCGCGCCCGGATCCGTCGATGAATATACCTATACAAATACAATAATATCAGGGACTGTCCAACAAATGTCCAACATAAAACGGATCAAACCGCAGATTTGACAACCGAACCGGCATCGTGTATCATTTAGCCGGTATAGATTCATTAAAAAGAGGTGCGATCGCTATGGTATGGAATATCAACACGCTGATGCTGCTGTTCCCGGTTTGCTTTTTGCTGATCGGCCTCACCGTCACCGTGGTGCTCGATCCCTATATCAGCAAAAAGCACCGCGTCATAATGTTTATTATAATCGCGCTGAGCCTTACCCTCGTCGCTCAGAATATCGTCGAAAACGCCCTTGCGGCGGGTCCGCTCCGCCGGTTTTGGCGTACCACCGCATCCGTTTACGGCTACACGGTGCGCCCCGTAATCCTGATACTGTTTCTCTATATCATCTGCCCGGATGAAAAGCACCTCGGCTGCTGGGCGCTGGCGCTCGCCAATTTTCTCATACATATCACGGCATATTTTTCGCATATCTGCCTCTGGATCGACAATACAAACCACTATCATGGCGGCCTCCTCTCGAAGACCTGCCTGTACATCAGCCTGCTGCTCCTCGCCTACTTGCTCTATCGCAGCGTCAGGAATTATTTCTTCAGCGTCAAATCCGAAAAGAGGGGCATCCTCATCCATGTTTTCGTGGTGCTTATGATACTCGCCGCCGTATTCATGGACGGAAAGGTGGGCGGTGAAGATCAGCCCGTGACCTTCCTGACCTATGCGATCGTGATCGGCAGCGTATTCTATTACATCTGGCTGCATCTCCGCTTCGTGCAGATGCACGAGGAGGACCTGAAGGCACAGCAGCGGATCAAGATAATGATGAGCCAGATCCGGCCGCATTTTCTTTACAACACGCTCTCTTCGATCCAGGCGCTCTGCCTGACCGATCCCGAAAAGGCGTTTGACGTAACGGAAAAGTTCGGAACGTATCTTCGGCAGAACATCGACTCGCTCGACCGGCCGGAGTTGATCCCGTTTGAGAAGGAGCTCGAGCATACGCGCGTTTATTCGGAGATCGAGATGATCCGCTTCCCGTCGATCCGCATAGAATACGATACTGAGGACGTGGATTTCCGTCTGCCTGCGCTGACCGTTCAGCCGATAGTCGAGAACGCGATCCGCCACGGAGTTCGCGGAAAAGCGGAAGGCGTTGTCCGCATTTCAACAAGGAAGATCAACGGCTTCCACGAGATCGGGATAACCGACAACGGGTGCGGCTTTGATACGGAGGCCGCGGAAAAAGCCGAGGGATCGCATATCGGCATCAGGAGCGTCCGCGAAAGGCTCGCAGGTATGTGCGGCGGCACTATGACGGTCGAGAGCCGGATCGGCGCCGGAACGAGGGTCACGATACGCATCCCGGCGGAGGA
>JAFXSG010000019.1 GCA_017525875.1 Clostridia bacterium
CCGGTGAGGTAGATGACGGCACGACGCACTTCCATAATTCCCTCACATTTGATTCGGGAATGCGTGACGGCGTCTGCCCGCACATTTTCTACAAGGTGCCCGCCGCAGTTTGGCTCGACGACGCAAGGACGATGCCCGCAGCGGATATGACCGTGAGCCCCGCGGATGCTTTGGAGCTTGCGGAGCCCGAACGCGCGCTCGTCACCTCTGTCACAGGGGAAGACGGCATGGCTTATATCTATCTGCCCTACAGGGCGGACTACCGCTATACGCTCGTTGCCACGGGAACGTACAACGACCTGATCATGGCGGGCACCGGGCGTCAGCCGCATAATATTATCAGGGACGAAAACGAGACCGTGAACATAGTCCTGAAGCCCGATGAAAAGATCACGGTAAAGACGAATGTCGTTTGGGAGGTGGACGTCGATAAACATGAGGAACCCACCGGTTACTACAACGGCATATTCCTGATGCTTTTCAGGCGCAAAGCAGGCACCGATGCAGAGTGGGAGAGGACCGATTATTATTGGAACGTTGACAGTACGACCGGATGGAACGTTGACGACGTTGAGGTTCCCAAGTTCGGCATTTCCGACGGTACAGCCTTCCTTTACGAATATCGTGTGCGCATTATGGAGCAGAACGACTATCATGGCTACGATATTATCTCTCCTGAAAACTATTTCTGTTATATTCTGCGCGGAGTGGACGCCTTTACCGACGCTGCGGGCAACGCGGAACAGTCACATACCAACAAGTACTATATAAGCTATGATGAAAACGCCACCGATGAAACGATCGAGACGACCGTCGTCGGTACAGCGGTGATGGATGTCCAGATCAACAAGCGTTGGATGCTTGCAGACCCCGAAGGCAAGCCGGAATACGTTTATCTGGCGCTGCTGCAAAAGCCCGCGACAGGTTGGGAAAACATCGCGATCGAGCGCGGCGTGCCCATCGATTGGACTCTCATCATGAACCCCCTAAGCGGCGGGGAGAACACACTTAAGTCCCTTGTTCAGAATGAGGTGCTTTATTCAAGGGACGATCTCAGCCGTATAGAGAACGTGCCGCTTGCGATCGATATATTCAACGCCGCCAACGACTGGAGCAGATCCTTTATGGTGCGCAAATACCGCAGCGGCATTAGGATGCAGTACGAGGGATATGAGCTTGACAACTCCGTTTTCGAGACCTTCCTCAAAAACGAGTACGACCTGAACGTATCGGCAAGGGTCGCGTCCTTTGGCGATTATCTCAGCATTCCCGGCGTTGCGACATTTGACTGCGACTATTATACGCAGATAGCCGAGGTGATAAACACCGATCCTGCCGAGCATACCCTGCACGGCACCGTGCGCTGGCAGGAATCCTATTGGGACGAACCTACGGAATATGTTGTTCTGCATATTAAAAAGAACGGGGTGCCGATAAAGGATATCACGCTCAACAAGGAGGATTTCGGCAGCTCGAGGGTATGGTTCTGGCAGCTCGACCTTGAAGACTACGATCCCGAAGCGGAATACACCGTAACCGAGACCATCCCGTTTGGCGACGAAGGCCCCGCATGGGTCGGTGTGCCTTACGGACTTGACGTTGTTAATTACATTATCTGGTATGATTCGGTCCAGGCGGAAGCACAGGCGGTATTCGACATAGAGCCCGACGAAGATATGCAGCTTATGTTCCGTGTCGAGGACAACGTCACCGGGAAAGATGGGTGGAGATTTATTTTAAGCAAGGATAACGGTTGGTGGAACCGCGACCCAAGCTTGAATAAGACCGAGGTGGCAGAAATATCGAACTATTCGGTCGCTGCACCTGATTTGCCCGGCTACGTCGCCGTAAAGGAAGCGCCTTACGCATATACTCGCCCGGGCTGGGGAAATCTTTTCTACAACTTCACCGTTCGTTATCTGCGCAAGAGCGATAACCTCATGCTCTTAATAAACCATGATTTTGTGTTTAACGGTGAGGAATACCCGAGCGAAGCCGTGCCGCAGGACGTTTTTGTGGACGTGTACCGCAATGAAGAAAAAATAGCGACTGAGCAGTTGGCTCACGGCGGAATACATACAAACAATGTGCCTGTTCGGACGGACGCACAGGGAAATCGTCTCAGTCGCACGGACAGCAACGGAAACAAATACGTTTATACCTTAAGACCGCAAGCTTTCGATGGCTTTAAGGCAACGATAAGTTTAGATTCACAAACTCAGGATTGCATCTTCCTCCGCGTGACCTACACATGGGTCGGCTCCGACTACATGAACGTAGCCGGCACAGTCAACTGGGAGGGCGACGAGGGGCATGAAAGCCTCCGCCCCGAGAGCGTGCAGCTTTCCGTCGTCAACAAGCACGAGGAATACGTGAAGACCATCACCGTTCCCGTAAACTCCGACGGCACCTATGAGGCCAAGTACCTCCCCGGTCACGACGCGAAGGGCAACGAGCTTACCTATTCCGTCATCGAAAGCCACGTTTACGGCTATACCTCGACCTATTCCGAGCCCGTCTTCGATGAAGAGACCCGCACATGGACCTGCGACGTCACGAACAAGCTGACGGGCTATTACCCCATGACCGTCAAGAAGGTAGTCGAGGGCGTTCCCGATAACGAGGAGGAGGTTTACAACTTCAAGCTCGAGCCGAAATTCGGCTACGAGGGCGAGGATCAGACCTACCCACAGCCGCTCAAAAACGACCTCAGCATTACCGGCGCGGGCGAGACCAAGGCCGAGTTCTTCATCGACGAGGACGGCATTTACATTTACTCCCTTAAAGAAATAAAGGGCGAGGACGAAAGCTGCGAATATGACGAGGCCGTGCGAGAGGTGCTGGTGGTCAAGAGCACCAACCCCGACGGCACAGTCGAGTTCAAGAGCTGGGTGACCAAGGAGGGCGACGATACCGTACCCAACGATGAAAACTCAACGAATACGGTCGAATTTACCAACCGTTACCCCGGCTTATACATCGAGAAAAAGTGGGACGTCGACCTTGAGGGCAAGGACAGGCCGGACAGCATCGAGGTCGTCATCCAGAAGAAGGACGGCTCCAAGTGGGAGACTGTCAAGCTCGTTGAGCTGAATGAAGACAACGATTGGAAGAAGGGCATACGTCTTGACGGCATGGACGACGCCGAGATCCGAGTGCGCGAGCTTCGCGAGGAGACTGCCCTTCAGGAGCTTATAAGCACCTTGAAGCAGACGCTTGCACAGGTCACGGAAGGCACCTATGATTCGTGGATAGCGCAGATCAAGGAGGCCGCAGGCTCCTATTACGACGCGCTGCCCGACTCCATAAAGTCCGCCGCAGATCAGGGGATCGATAAGCTCAAGGAAGCCCTGAACGCGGAGGAGGGGGACCTCTTCGATAAGCTCATGGAGAGAATATGTCTCGCCTCGGCTGAGAACCGTATCGTCTACGATAAGGACGACAGCGACAAGTCCGGCAAGACCAACGAGGTCACCTTCCACGTTGGCGAATACGTTTCCGTGCTCTCCGGGGGCACTGAGGACGCGCACGTCACGAAGTATAAGGTGGAGTATAAAAATAGCGGCAGCACATACACAATCACCAATATGGCGATCCTCGAGATCGACGTTATAAAGCGTTGGATCGGCATCGGCGTTGACGACGACGATATGCCCGATTCCGCCTGGGTCGTGCTCATGTGCAGCCCGAAGGAGGGCGCGCTCGACAGCGCTTCCGATCTTGCGAGCGGACTTGGCGTCGATATCGGCGGCGTGCTCGATTACGAATTCCCCGTGATAAACCCGGAGGAGGGCGGCAAGGACGCGCTGACGCTGCTCAGCGAGCTGTCGATCGGCCTTGACGTGAGCATGATC
>JAFXSG010000020.1 GCA_017525875.1 Clostridia bacterium
CCTGCCCGAGACGCTACGAGACAGGCTAAGAAATTTGTGGAAAGCGCGAGATGCGCCGAGATAAAAGGAGCGAGGCAAAGATGGCGCGAAAGACGGCGACATACAAAGAGCTGATGCAGATGGCGGAGGATTATGGCGTGTCGGAGAACGCGCTTTTTTTATCAGCCGCCAACAATTACCAGATTCAGAAAAAATTGATCGACCGGATCAGTGAAACCATCGAGCAGGACGAGACGATCGTCGCCAAGGAATACGTCAAGGACCGGGAAAACCTGCAAGCGCACCCGCTCATCAAAGAACTGCCCAAGCATATAGACTCGGCGAACAAATCCTTGGCCATGATGCTCGACATCGTGACCAAGCTCGGAGAAAAAAAGATCACCGGCGACAAGCTGAGCCAATTCACCAATGGACAGTGACAACTGGCTGCTGACGTACTATCAGCAGATTCAAGACGGGAGCGTGACCGTCGGCAAATGGATCCGGCTGCTTTACGAAAGACTTATCCAGGACCTTGAGGACAAGGTCTATTTTTTTGACCAGAAAAAGGCAAACCGGGTGATACGGTTTATCGAGGCTTTTTGCCACCACTCCAAGGGGAAACTCGCGCCGCAGAATGTACGGCTTGAGCCCTGGCAAAAAGCGCAGCTAAGCTGCATGTTTGGACTCGTTGACGGAAACGGGCTCAGGCAATACCACGAGGTGTTTGACCTTATGGGCCGTAAATGCGGCAAGTCGCTCATCGCCTCAGGCGTCGCGGAGTACATGGTTTACGGTGACGGCGAACCGGGCGCGGATACGTACTTCATCGCGCCGAAGCTGGATCAGGCCGATATTGTATGGAGCTGCTTTACGCAGTCGATACAAAATGAGCCGGATCTGAACAGACTCACAAAAAAGCGAAAAAACGACTTATATGTACCGGCAACAAATACCTCGATAAAGAAAATCCCCTTCGCCGAGAAAACAAGCGACGGCTTTAACCCGCATTTTGCGGTATGCGACGAAATCGGCGCGTGGGCAGGCGTGGCAGGACTCCGGCAGTATGAGGTACTTACTTCCGCCCTCGGTTCACGAGAGCAGCCGATAATACTACCGATCACAACGGCCAACTATGTGAGCGACGGGATCTTCGACGAGCTGTATAAACGGTCTACTCAGTTTTTGCTGGGCAACAGCCATGAAACGCGGCTGCTGCCTTTTTTATACCAAATTGACGATGTCAATAAATGGAATGACATAAACGAGCTAAGAAAAAGCCTACCTAACCTGGGCGTGTCCGTGTCGGTAAACTTCATACTGGACGAAATCGCCAAGGCGGAAACATCCCTCAGCAAGAAGGCAGAATTTTTAACAAAATACTGCAATATCAAACAAAACGCTTCGACGGCCTGGCTAAGCAGTCAGGACATCGCACGATCTTTCCCGCCGAACCATAAGACATTAAAAGACTTTGAAAACTGCTACGCCCTGGGAGGCATCGATCTGAGCGTGGCGATCGACCTGACTGCGGCGTTGGTGCTGATCGAAAAGGGAGGCATCATTTATTATTTTACGCAGTTTTTCATGCCGCGGGGGAAGCTGGCCGAGGCCAGCGCGCGGGACGGATTGCCATATGAAATCTATGTAAAGCGCGGGTTTTTGACGCTCAGCGGCGAGAACCAGGTGGACTACCACGACGTGTACGACTGGTTTGTGGGGCTCATCGAAAAGCACCGGATCTACTGCCTGCAGATCGGATACGACGCGGCAATGGCCGCGTATCTTGTGCAGGATCTGGAAAACTACGGCTTCCACTGCGAAAAAGTCCGCCAAGGGCCGAACCTCACCGGCGTGATCAACGATACCGAGGGGTTAATGAAGGACGGCCTTTTGCAGTGCGCGGATGACAACGATTTGATGAAGGTGCACTGGATGGACAGCGCGCTCAAAATTGAGGACGACACCAACCGCAGAAAACTGATCAAAATCACGAAAAACGCGCACATCGACGGCGTGGCGGCATTACTGGATGCGATGTGCATGCGCCATAATCACTGGGAGGAGCTGCAAAGCCAGCTCCGGAACGAGGAGTAAGCATGGGACTTTTTGACAGGCTGTTCGGGCGCAAAGGGCAGCAGATGAACCTCGTCGCCGGCAAAAGCGGCGGCTTTCAGTCGCTGACCGCCTACAGGCCGGCATTTACCAGCTGGCACGGCCAGATGTACGAGGACGCGCTGATCCGCGCGGTTGTGGACGCGATTGCCCGACATATATCCAAACTAAAGATCGAGTTTGCGGGCAGCGCGAAGCCGGAGCTGAAGGCCGCAATCAAAAAGGGCGCCAACTCCTGGCAGAGCACAAGCCAGATGCTTTACCGCGCAGCGACGATTTTATTTTTGTGCAACAATCTGCCGATCGTACCGGAGATCGACGAGTTTGGCCGAACGGTCGGCTATTTCCCCGTGTTGCCAACGGCCTGCGAGCTTACGGAGTATGAGGGCAAGGTCTACGTCCGGTATCAGTTTTCCAACGGACTGAAAGCGGCGATCGAGTACGACCGCTGCACAGTTCTGACCCGGCACCAGTTTAAGGACGATGTATTTGGCGAAAACAACAGAGCGCTGGACACGACGCTTTCGCTGCTCGACCTGCAGAAGCAGGGTGTGGAGGAAGGCATCAAAAACAGCGCGACGTTTAGGTTTATTGCGAGGTTGAGCAACTTCGCAAAGCCGGAAGACCTGGCCAAAGAGCGCAAGCGATTTAACAAAGAGAACCTGCAGGGCGAGAACAACGGCATACTGCTTTTCCCAAATACATATTCGGACATCCAGCAGGTCACCAGCAAGCCCTACAACGTGGATCCCGATGAGCTGAGAATCATACAGACAAACGTTTTCAACTATTTCGGCGTAAACGAAAAGATCCTGCAGAACTCAGCCATCGGCGACGACTTGGACGCGTTTTTTGATGGCTGCATCGAGCCCTTTGCAATACAGCTGAGCGAGGGCCTGACCCGCATGACGTTTACCGACCACGAGATCAGCATGGGCAACCGCGTACAAGTGACCGCGAACCGGCTGCAGTACATGTCCACCGGGAACAAGATTTCCTTAGCCCAGCAGCTGGGCGACCGGGGCATTTTACTGATCGACGAGATCCGCGAGCTGTTCAACTACGCGCCGCTCCCGGACGGCGTCGGCCAGCATGCGCCGATCAGGGGCGAGTATTACTTTACGGACGAGGGGAAAAAGGAGAAAGACGATGCTGAAAACTGAGACCAGGGCTTTTACCTTCGAGGTAAGGGCGGACGAAAACAAAGAGCACGGGCACTTCCTTTCGGGAGTGCCTATTGTATACGACCAGCGCACGGACCTCGGGTGGTATGACGAGATCATTGCCCGCGGGGCGCTGGATATGACGGACCTCAAGGACGTGCGCTTTTTGATCGGCCACGACCTTAGCATGGTGCCGCTGGCCCGCAGCCGAAACAACAACAAAAACTCCACCATGCAGATGGAGGTCGGCGACAAGGGCATGAGCATCCGCGTGGATCTTGACATCGAAAACAACGCGGACAGCAGAAAGCTATACTCGGCCACAAGGCGCGGCGACATTTCCGGGATGTCGTTTACCTTTGTGGTCGATGGCGATAGCTGGGACGACATCGACAGCGATCACCCCACGCGCACGATCCGATCGATCAAGCGCGTGTACGAGGTCAGCGCGGTGGCTTTCCCGGCCTACGAGGGCACGTCCCTCGAAGCCCGCTCGCAGGATGCGGCACCGGACGGTGCGCGCGCCTCGCTGGAGAGCGCAAGAGCGGAAGCGCAGAAGCGGCAGGACGATGAAAAGCGCGCCGCCGCGATCAAATCACTTGAGAAGTGGAGAGTAAAACCATGAAAGAAAAGATCAACGCTATGACCCTTACCCAGCTCGAAGCGCGCGCCAGAGAGATCGACGGCATGGAGCTGAGCACCCTGAGCACCGATGAGCTTGTGGCCATCGACGAAGAGAGGCAGTACATCCGCGTGCGCATGGCCGAAATGCGCCTGGCCGCAGCGCGCGTGCAGGAGCAGCGCAGCCGCGTTGCCGCCGGCGCCGGCAATCCCCTGGGCAAAGCGCCCGCGGGCGAACCCGAGAAAAAGAGCTACACGAGCGAATCTGCCGAATACCGCAGCGGCTTCCTCAAGACCCTGCTGGGCGGCGCAGAATTCGGCCATCCGCTGACCGCCGAGGAGCGCACCGCCATCTCCTACGTAGCCACCACCACCGACGAAACCTACGGCGCCAAGCTCCTGGTCAGCAAGACCATGGCCAACGAAATCTGGACGCGCATGGAGGAAGAGCACGCGATCCTGGGCGATATCACCATGTACCGCACGGGCACGATCCTCGAGATCGCAGTGCACACCGGCATCGTGCAGGGCGACGCGGACGCCGTCGACGAAAACGAGGCCAACGACGATGAGGTCAACAACTTCATTACCGTATCCCTGACCGGCCAGGACTTCTCCAAGCACGTCAACATCTCCTACGCCATGGCGAAAATGGCGATCGACGCTTTTGAACCCTTCCTGATCAACGAAATCGCCGGGAGGCTGGGCGGAAAGCTCGCCGCCTACACCTTCGGAAAGATCGCCAGCGGCTACGACAGCACCAACAACGCCATCAACACCGCGGCTGTCAAGGCCGTGGCCTACAAGGACGTTGCCGGCCTTATGGCGCTGCTTAAGAACGCCAAGGGCCAGGCCGTGTTCTACGCCAGGCGCAACACGATCTACAACTACCTGGTCGGCATGGTGGACACCACCGGCAGGCCAATATTCCAGCCCAACGCGCAGGCGGGCCAGGAGGGCACGCTCATCGGCTGCCCCGTCAAGGTGGAGGACGCCGTGGGCGCCAACGAGATCTACGTCGGCTATCCCAAGAACGTGGTCGGCAACACCATCCAGGACATCATGATCGAGTCCGACCGCGACATCAAGAAACACGTGATCACGCACAGCGGTTACGCCCGCTACGACGCGAAGCTGATCCAGCCCGCGTCCTTTGCGAAGCTGACCGTCAAGCAGTCCTAAGGCCACTCGCCGGGCTTACACCCTTCTCCCGGCTTGGCAGTGCGCGGCGGGTCGACGCTCCTTCCCGCCCGCACTATAGATCATACTGGAGGATCCCATGTTGCTCAATACAGTTAAGCTATCCATTCCGGTCAGCACCACGGCCTACGACGTGTCGATCGCGCAGCTGATCGAGGCGGCAGCCAACGATCTGAGGATCGCCGGCATCCCCGTATTCGGCGTGTCGTTCTCGACGGTTCAAGATAATGGACAAATCACCGTCGCAGATCACAGCACGATTACGGACCCGTCGCTGATCAGGGCGATCTGCGCGTACGTTCGCGCGCACTTCGGCAGCCCCGCGGACTACGACCGGCTGAAAGCGGCCTACGACGAGAACAAGGCGCAGCTGCAGACGGCCAGCGGCTACGGCATGGAGGAAAGCTATGTATAGAGCGGACGTGATCACGCTGATCGGCGAGGACCCGAGAGAGCGCGGAATGTGGGACGACTACTCCCCCGTCGAGCGCGAGGTCTTTGTCGAGGTCGGGTCCGTCGGCATGAGCGAGACGTATGAGGCGCGGAGCGTGGGCCTGTCCCCCGAGCTGCGCTTCGTCATCCGGATCGCCGAGGACTACCAAAACGAAAGGCGCCTGCGCTACAGGGGCGATGAGTACAAGATTGTGCGCACGTACATGAGCGGCGACGGAATCGAGCTTTACGCAGAGAGGATGACGGGCGATGTATGACGCGTTCAAAACGCTGCTGTGGTCGACCGGCATCCCCTTTGCGGAGGGCGACTGGAACAAGGCCCCGGAGACGGGGCCCTACGCCGCGGTCGCGCTGGACATGGAGGGCAGCACGCTCTGGGCCGACAGCGGGCAAAGGCAGCAGGCCGTATCGGGCACGATCAACCTGTTTTGCCGGACGCCCGATATGGCGGACTTCCACCGCATACAGGCGGCGCTCAAGCGGTCGGGCGTAAGCTGGGACTTAAACAGCATCCAGCGGGAGATCGGGCGCAGGCTCTACCACTACGAGTGGGTGTTTGAGCTTGAGAGCGCGGATCCCGAGGCGGACGCGCTGTTTTACGAGCAGTTCCCCGGCCTGCAGGTGTACTACGACGAAGGCGACATCTCCGCGCCCAGCGCGACGATGGACGGCGAGTACGTGGTCATTGACCCGCTGGGGCTGTACGTGGATGAGGACGAAAACCTCACCCAGCACCTGTTGGAGGACGTGTGACATGCGCACGATGCAGATGACCGGGCTGGACGAGCTGAGCGACAAGCTTGCGCTTGCAGAACGGGCCGCGCAGGGCATCGCCAAGGCGAGCCTTTACGAAGGCGCGGGCGTGGTCGCGGATGCAATCCGCGGAAGCCTTTCCCAGATCAAGACGGAGCCATACCGCTACGCAAACAGCGACAACAAGCGCCTGCCCTCTCCCGAGGGAAAGGCGCTTGTTGTCAACGCGCAATACGGCGTAGCCAAGCACCAGGGCAGCGGCGCGGAAGTCAACACCGTGGTCGGCATCGCCGGTGACGGCTACGGCATGATCGGAAACAAGCGCGTGCCGGTCGCGATGGTGCTCAGATCCATCCAGTCCGGCACGAGCTTCATGGTCGCTCAGCCGGTCGTGCGCAAGGCCATCAACCGCGCAAAAGGCGAGGCCAGTGCGAAGATCGCCGCCGAAGCGGAAGCCCGGCTGCAACAAATATTCAAGGATTGAGGTAACAACAATGGCAAAGATAGGCATGAAATATGCGGTCTACGCCCCCTTTTCCGGCACGCACACGCCCGGCACCGCGATCACTTACGGCACGGGCAAAAAGCTGTGCCACGCGATCAGCGCGGACGTGACCATCAACCGCAGGGACAATCCTCTCTACGGCGACGACACCAAGATCGAAAACGACAAGGGCATCACGGACTACAGTATCACCTTTACCGGTGACGATTTGCCGGTTTCCAGCTGGACGGAGCTGCTCGGCGAGACCGAGGTCTCCAGCGGCACGCCCGCGGCGGTTACGCACTACGCGATAAAGGACAGCAACCCGCCCTACGTGGGTTTTGGCTACTATCGCGTGCTGATGGTGGACAACGTCAAGTATTTCGAATCGTTCTGGTATCACCAGGTTCAGTTTGCCAAGGCCGACGAGAACGCGACCACGAAGAACCAGAACATCGAGTGGGGCACCTACCAGATCAACGGCACCGGCTTCGGCGTGGAGCTGGACAGCACCGGGGAAACCCATTTTTACGACCACATGAAATTTGACACCGAGGCGGAGGCTATCGCTTGGATCAAGGCCCGCGCCGGTATCACCTGACAATCAAACCCCCGGCTGACACCGGGGGCGTTTTTTGAATAAAGGAGCGAGTATGACTGAGATCACAATCGCGGGCAGGAAGATCCCGCTCGTATTTAACGTCGACAGTTGGGACGAGATGGAGCGCACCGTCGTTGTGCTTGCGAAGGTCAACGACGTGCTTGCGCTCAGAAAAAACACCGAAAAGACGAGCACGCAGCTGAGCGACCTGATAAGCCTGATACGCATATTCGGCAATCAGGGCCTTGAGCTGGAAGGGCAGGAGCGCGACCTCACGGACGCATGGCTCAAAAAGAACATAAAGCCCTCGCAGCTCTTTGCGATCAAGCTTGCGGTCATCAACGAGATCGACACGGCGATGGAGATGGAGACCAAGAAGGAAAACCCGGACGAGCCGCGCGACCTCGTGCTTGAAGAGATAAATCAAAAAAAAACAGCAAACAGCTGACCCCGCGCATGCTGCGGATCTACGCGCTGATCGCGGGCATCGCGGTCCGTGAGGCGGGCAAGATGCAGCCGGGGTTCATCCTGGACGCTTTCTTCGTGAAGCGGAAATACGACGAGGCCCTGCGGGGCCGTGGGTGGTGAAACAATGCCAAGTGACATCGGCGTAAAAATGTCGGTATCGGGCGTCTCGCAGTTCAAAAGCGCGATGAACGACGCCAAGGGCTCCGTCAAGGCGCTGGACGCGGAACTGAAACTGAACGCCGCGCAGTACAAGGCCAGCGGGGACGCGGAGACCTACTACGCCAACCGCGCAAAGATACTGGCCGACCAGATAAAGGCGCAGGAAGAGGTCGTCTCGAACGCCGAAAAAGCGCTGGAGACGATGACGAGCCAGGGTGTAAAGAAGGCCGACAAGGCTTACACGCAGATGCAGGCGACCCTCGCGCAGGCCAAGACGCGCCTGGTCGAGATGCAGCAGGCGGCAAACGGCGCGGGCGACGAGCTGCAGGAGACCGGCAAGACCGCCGACAGCACGGCCAAAAGCCTTAGCAAGCTGAGCGCCGGCATGGCGTTTCAAAACCTGTCGAAGGTGTTCGATGGCGTCGACAACATCCTCAAAAACATACTGACCAAGGCCGTGCGCATCAGCGAGACGGTCTGGAACTGGGGCAGGGACGCGGGCAGCTGGGCGGACGACCTTGCGACGCGCGCGACCATGTACGGCATGGACGTGGAGACGCTGCAGGGCTACGAGTACGCGGCAAAGCTCATCGACACCGAGGTAGACACGATCGTAAAGGCCAGCGACAAGCTGCGCGCCAAGGCCAAGGACACCGGGGACGGCATCGCGCTGATCACCCAGGGCAGCACACAGTTCGGCATCGCGCTGACGGACGCCGCCGGCGAGGCGCGCAGCCAGATGGACGTGATGTGGGACTTCCTCGATCTTTTAGGCGAGATCGAAAACGAAACCGACAGGAACGCACTCGCACAGGAATATTTCGGGCGGAGCTACCGCGAGTTGATCCCGTTGATCAAGGCGGGGCGCGACGCGTGGGAGCAGGCCGCCGAAGGCGCGGACGTGGTCAGCGAGGACAACGTGAACAAGCTCGTCAAGATGAACGACACGATGGACGAGCTCGACCAGAAATGGCAAACCACGCGCATGACGCTGCTTGCCAACCTCGCGCCGGCGTTTGAAAAGGTCGCCGACGCGCTGGATCGCATGATGGACAGGATCGGCGAGTGGGCAGAGAGCGACGAGGGGCAGGCGACGATGAGCCGCCTGGGCGACGCGGTCGCAAACCTGATTGACAGCTTTGCCGACGGCACATTTGAAAGCCTTTTCGACACGGCGGTGGGCGCGGTCGAAAAGATCAGCGAGTTTTTGCAGACCATCACCGGCGGCGACATGCTCAGCGCGCTCGAAACCATCGGCAAGATCATCGCCGGGTGGAAGATCGCGGAGACGGGCATAAAGACGTGGAGCCTCATAAAGTCGCTGGGCCTTGGCGGAAACGCCGGGGGCGCGGCGGGCGGCGCCGCGGGCGCTGCAGCCGGAAGCGGGATAGGCAGCACGCTGCTTGGAATCCTCAAGTGGGGCAGCGGCATCGGCCTGGGCGCGCTTGCGGCGCACAGCCTGCTAAACCAGAGCGGCGACGCGGAGGACGAGCCGTATTGGGGAAAGGGCGCAAAGATCGGCTCGTACAAGGGAAAAGACCTTTACGTCAACGGCATGGGCTATTTCAGCTATGACCAAAACGGCTATGCGCGCACATTGGGCGGCGACTATGCCGGCCTGAGGATCTTCGGCGAGGAAGGCTATTTCGGCTTCCAGGATGCTTTCCGCAACGCCTTCGAAGGCAAAGCCACGGGAGGCACTTATTACCAGCTTCTGCAGGAAAGTGAAGACAGCGCGGACGGCCTGCTTGTGCAGATCAACGAGGCGGGCGAGCTCATGACCGCCTACATCGCGGACGTGAATACGTTCGTCAAGGAATGGGCGAGCGAGACCGCGGTGAACGACAAGATGACCGAGGCCGGCGAACAGATGAGCGAGAGCGTCTACGAGGGCGCGACGGCGAACATCGCGGCGGCCTACAACGCGGGCGCTGCGCTGGCCGCGGCGTTTGCGGACGGGGCAAGCTCCGTCGGCGCAGGAAACGGCGGCAGCGCTACCTACAACAGCGAGTACGTCAACGCGGTCAACGTGTACGGGGTCACAAATCCGGACCAGATCGCGGCGGCATACCGTGAGGTTTTGAAGAAGCAGACAGCGGGGTACGGCGGATGAGTTTTAGTTATTTTGTTTGGAACGGAACGAACAGCCGCGACATGGGCATCTACCTCGACGGCCCCGCGCCGATCATTCGCGGCAAGGAGCGCGTGATCGAGCAGACCGTGCTGGGGCGCGCCGGGACGCTGACGCTGCCGGACGGCGAGGACAATTACGAGCCTTACATAGTGCAGGTGACGGTCCGGGCCAGGGAGCCGATCAGCGAGATCAACAAATGGCTGCGAGGCGACGGCTACGTCACTTTTTCGGGCGAGCCGGACCGCAGGCAAAAGGCCCGCGTGATCAACCAGACGCAATTCAAGAAGATTAGCAAGCACCTGTCTTACTGGGAAGGCCCGGTGCAATTCCGGTGCCAGCCGCTTAAAGAGCTGATCCACGAGCCGGAGTACACGATCACGAACGGCGCGCAGCTCACCAACCTGGGCGACGTGATTGAGCGGCCAGTGATCACGCTCGCGGGCGCATACGGTGATTTGACCGTTGGCGCGGGCGGCAAAACGCTGACGATCACAGGCTTACCGCAGGAGCTGGGCGGCTGCGTGATCGACTGCGGCGCAGGATATGTGCTGAGCTACGATCAGACGCAGCTGATCACCAACCTGTCCTCGGGCGACTTTCCCGAGATTCCGGTCGGCAAAAGCGCGCTGTCCATCAGCGGCAGCCACACGGGCATCGTGACCATCGGGAGGCGGCAAAGATGGCTGTGATCAACGTTTACGGCGTAAGCGACATCGACTACGATAAAAACGGCGCGGCGATCCTCGCGCCCATGACCAGCGAAGTGCGCGAACAGGCGGGCGGCATGTACGAGCTCACGCTCACCCACCCGGTGGACCGCATGGGCATCTGGTCGCTGCTGATTCCCGGCAACATTCTCAAATGCTCGGTGCCGGCACAGGCCATCGAAAGCGCGATCAGCGGCGAGGACGTGGACATCTACCGCGTGACGGAGAGTGCCGGCGCGAGCGTGTACGCAAAGCCCAGCGCGCCGCAGAGGATCACCTACACGGCCTGGGATGCAAACAGCATCATCACCCAGCACGACACGTACTACCCCACAATGCCCTACGTGAGCGAGGGCGTCAAGGTCACCTACACGCCGACCGGTCAAAATTACCAGGCGATCGTAAACATCATGAATGAATCCGCGGCCAGGGCAGCCCCGCCCGACAACAGCGCCGCGTGGAAAGAGATCGGCAACTACACAAAAGGCAGCGCGGAGCTTGCGAAGCTGCCTCAGAACGAGGAGTTTTACCTGATCAGCGTCTACTCCTCCAGCTGGCTGTACATCCAGACGAAAAAGGGCATACAGGGCTACATCGAGGCATCCAAGGTCACATACGTGCGCACCGAGACCACCGAGGAGATGAGCGCGCGCCAGGTGGCCACGCAGCTTTTTCGCATCTACGAGGTGCAGGCCGACAGCGCGAGGAAGACCGTATCCGTAAAGGCGCGGCACGTAAGCTACGATCTGGCCGGCAACCTCGTGACCAACTGCGCGGTAAAGAGCGTGGATGCTGCGGTGGCGCTGAGCCGCCTGCGCAGCAGCCTGCTGTTTGACGAGGAGTGCACGCTTGCCACGAACCTTACCGAGGAGGACGGGCTTTTTACCGGCGATTTCAGCTGGAAAAACCCGATCAACGCGCTGCTGGACCCGGACACCGGCATCGTTGCCAACCTAAAGGGCAAGCTGATAAGGGACAACTGGGACATCTTCGTCAACAAAAACACGTCCGTCGACCGGGGACTTCGGCTGAGCTACGGCAGGAACCTGACCGGCGTCAGCTGGAAAAGGGACACATCGAACCTGATCAACCGCGTGGTGCCGGTCGCCCAGAAGGCAAACGGAACAGAGCTCACGCTGGACGAGATGTGGGTCGACAGCCCGATACTGGACAGCTACCCCGTGATACGCACTGAGTACCTGAAGATCAACGAAAAGGTCGGCGGCGAGGATCCGGAAGGCAACGCCTGGACAGAGGAAACCTTGAAGGACTATATGCGGCAGAAGGCCGCGGAGCGCTTCTCGGTCGACAACGTCGACAAGCCCCTCGTGGAGCTGGAAGTGCAGTTCGTGCTGCTGGGCGACAGCGACGAGTACCGGCAGTACCGGAAGCTCGAGCGTTTGAGCCTTTACGACACGGTGCTCGTCGAGGATCCGACGCTGAACCTTTCGCTCAGCCTCCAGGTCAGCGAGTACAGCTGGGACCCGGTGCGCGAGCGCTTTACCGGCATCAAGCTCGGCAGCGTGTTCGAGCAGCGCGGGCGCATCATCAACGGCTACAACCTGGTAGACGGATCCATACGATACAACAAACTGTCGCCGGACACGATCGCGGCGATCAAGGAGGCGGTAACCTGATGGCGGACATAGCACACATGCACATCTACACGATCGAGCTGCAGGGCGGCGCGATCGAACAGCCGGGCGGGATCCTGTTCGGACTCGGGGACGACGCAGCGGACGCGTTCAAGGTGACGCTCAAGCAGGGCGGCGACAACGTGAGCGACCTTGAGAGCGGCACGGGCTACTTCGTGCGGCCCGACGGCACGACCGTCATCATCGCGGCGACGGTGAGCGGCAATCAGCTGACGCTGATTTTGCCCGAAGAGTGCTACGAGTACACGGGCGAAGTAAAGCTCACCGTCAAAGCAGAGACCACCGTGGGCGACGGCGCGGAAGTGACCGTGCTGATCGTCCGGGGCCGCGTGCTGATCACCCGCACCAACCGGGTCGCCGACCCGGGCAGTACGTGGAACCTGGACGATTTGTGGGCCGCGCTTAACGACAAGGTCGACGAGCCCGCGAGCGAGGGAACCAGCGGTCAGGCGCTCATGACCGACGGAAGCGGCAACCGCTACTGGGGAGACGCGCCCTCCAGCGGGGCGACCGGGAGCGTCATCGTGGACGGAGTGACCTACCAGCTGCGCACCGGCACGACCGGCGCGGCGGGGTATCTGACGTTCGTGCCGGAGAGCTGACATGCCGATCTATCTGGGCGCAAACAAGCTCGAAGCAATCCACCTGGGCGCGGGTGAGATCAGCAAGGTCTATTTAGGTCAGACACTGGTTTACCAGAAGGGCAGCGGCCCCACGCCGCCGAGCGCGGGCGTGCTGTTCGATCACGGCTGGGTGAGCGGCGTGAGCTGGCAAGGCAACTACCTGCCCCGGCCGCAGTACACGTCGATCGCCGGGTACAATTTCGCTGAGGTGGACACGCAGGGGCACATGATCCTGACGGTCGACAGCCAGATCAATTACAGCAACGTAAACCAAAACTGTCACGTATGCGTGCCGGCAAAGGTCACCGTCCCCGCGGGGGCGACGAAGATGCGCGTGACCGCGCACCCGCTTACCTATCCGGGCGAGTTTTACTACAAGGCAAGTTACCTGATCTTCGGCCTGCTGACCGAGGACTGTGTAAACGCGATGGACGCGACGAACGGCGGGCAGCTCTCCGGCGTGATCGAGGTCACAAGCAACAACACATACGACCTGACGCTGGCCGCCGGCATCGCCGGCAACAGCTGGGTGCCGGTCGTAAACATGCGCAGAAGCGCCTATGCGAACATAAACGGCAAGCTCTACATCGAAAAAGTCTGGTTTGAATAGGAGGACAGAAACATGGCAGCATACTTACTCGACGACATCAACCTGCCCGGCCTTGCCGTGCGCACACTTCTGATCGACAGCGCGGCGGCGGATCTCTCCGTCGAGACGCCCGACGAGGGCGAGCCCTACGCTGAGATCGAAACAAACCGCGGCACGGTGCTCTGCGCCGTGGGGTCCGTAGCCAGGACGGCGGATTTCAGCGTGATCAAGTCGCTGGGCTCTGCCGGCTGGGTGGACGTGATATAGGAGGCCCACAATGCTCAAAAACGAATTTGAGATCGCGGTCGCGCTCGCCAAAAAGGGCGCGGCGGACGCGGTGGAGCCGCTTACCACCGGCATGACCTACAAGGGCGCGGTCGACTATTACGGTGACCTGCCCGCTTCCCCGACTGTCGGGGATTTGTACCTCGTGCGCTACCAGGGCAGCAGCGGTACAGCGCAGTTAAACGCGCGCTACGTCTGGGGACCGGTCAACGGCACGAACGCCTGGGCCTATGTCGCGGGCGGCTTTTATTTTGACGGAGACTACATCGTTTTTTAGGAGGATAATAGCATGGCAGAGGCTAAGGGATTCAAAGATAGGTTGACCGGGGCGACCTACGATCTGAAAGACGCGACCGCCCGCGCAGGCGTGGCGACCAACGCCGCGGCCATCGCGGCGCTGGCCGAGACCGTCCCCGCGGTGGACGACGATCTGAACACCGCCGGCGCGGCAGCGGACGCGAGGGCGACCGGGCATCGCCTGGGCACGCTCGAAAACGGCATACTTACGCCCTCAGTAAACAGCGAGACCTGGGAGCGCGGCTCGCTTGATTCCGCAAGCGGCGCAGAAGGCACTTCCAACGCGCGCCTGCGCACGCCGAAAATCGTCTACTGGCCGGCAGGCCTCATTCCCGACGAGGGCTACAAGACCGAGGTCTTTGTCTATGCGGCGAACGACACGTATCTTGGCATACTGCAGGCGGACGGCACGCTGGCCAAGACTGTATGCTGGTTCAATACGTCCGTAGACCTCAGAAACGTTCCGGGCGACTATGTACGCATTCTGCTTGCCATTGACGTAGCAGGATCCTCTACGGAGATAGGCGTGAGCGAGAACGTACACATGAAAGTGCTTGGCTATACGGACAAAACGCTGTCCGAGACAGGCAAGGCAGCGGACGCGGGGGCCACCGGGAACAAGTTTGAAGAAATGAACAGTTCGATCGGCGAATTGATCGACCGGGATTCCGCGCTCCACAACCTGATCTACAGCGGCACAATGCTGGAAGATTATTGTATGACCTCGACCCCGGCATCCGCCACGACGCCCGTCGCGAACTCCGGCATGAACACGACCGACTTTATCGCGGTCAAGGGCGGCGAAACGATCGTATGCCACAACTTCCGCCGCTATTGGTGGTACAAGAGCGACAAGAGCGCCGTGAGCGATACGTCCACGGGCAACCTGAGCGACAGGGACGTATTCGATACCATCACGGGCGCGAAGCTGCTGAAGGCGCCCCAGAGCGCGGCGTACATCCGCGTGTGCTACAGGGCAGTGGCGAGCGACCAGAGCGAAGCGGACACGGACGTCTACCTCTACCGTCCGACCGGCTACGACCAGTTCCTGTACAGCTGCATCTATCAGGGCATCGGCAAGAAGTACATCGCCCTCGGAAGCTCGCTTGTTGCTGGCACTTACAGCGAGATCGGAAACCCGCAGAGCGTGGGCATCGACCCCAACGTGAGCTTTGTGCGCTGGATCGCTGAATACAACGGCTATGTTATCACGAACCTCGGCGCGGGCGGGCAGGGCTGGATAAACCCGTCCAATGCGAGCAATCAATCCGTGTGCGATGTCATTGATGAAAACTATCAGCCGAATGCCGACCCGCCTGTGAATAATTTCTCCGATGCGGAGATTATTACGCTGACGCTCGGAACTAATGATTACAAGGCACAGTGGAAAGCGGCGGACAGCAACCCGCACGAATGGACGCTTGGCAGCGTGACCGACACGCCCGCGAAGAATAGCACGGTCATGGCGGCTATGCGCTACGCGCTCGAAAAGCTGATCGCCGCCGCGCCGCAGGCGCAGATCATCGTTACGATACCTGGGAATTTCAAAAAGCTGGGCGTGGCGACATCGGGCGTTGATTACGGCGACGAAATTGACGTGGTAGACGGCAGACTGTACGCGAAGGAAACGAACAATTGGGCGTTGGGTACGCACAACCATGAGAACAAAACGCTCGCGGATTATAAGGCGGCTATCAAAGAGTGCGCCGATTATTGCGGCGTGAGGACGGTTGACGTTGGCAGTATTTGTGCGGCGAACAGATACAACATGGACAGTATGCTGGGGGATGGAATTCATCCGACCGAGGAATACTACAAAATGATGGGCTACGCCCTTGCGCCGTTCATCAAGTAGGAGGTGACAGACCTTGAAAACAGTTACCGCCACTCCCTCCCTCGTCCTGCCTTTGGGCAGGATGGGGGAAAACGAGTACACAAAGATAAAGTTCGATGTGTCGGGCTGGCTGGACGAATTGCCCGCCGCGACAATCGGACTATACAACCAACGCCCGCAGGACGCGGACGCTTACCCCGTTGACGGCATCACGGTAGAGGACGGCATCGTAACGTGGACGATAACCTCTGCCGAGCTTGCGCAGGTCGGCAAGGGCAGGTGTGAGTTGGTTGCCATCCAAAATAACGTCGTTGCGAAAAGCGCGATCTACAACACCATCGTGTTTGACGCGCTTGACGGCTCATGCGAAGCTCCCGACCCGTGGGATAGCTGGCAGGAGACGTTTGTTGCGCTGAAAGCCGAAGCGGTACAGGCGGCGCAGGACGCTGAGACAGCGGTTACGCACTACCCGCGCATTGTTGATGGATATTGGCAGGTCTGGGACGTGCAGACGGGCGCGTGGGTGTCCACGGGCGTACACGCGCAGGGCGAGAAAGGCGACAAAGGTGACGACGCGCTGTGTGTGTATCTCGAAAACCCCACGGTCGCCATTCCCTGTGACGCTGACGGACTGACGAAACAGTTGAATCAAATTGTGGCTGTCGGATACGCAGCTTTTCGCGGGGGTGAGCGTATCGCCGCGTCGAGCGAGTATGCGGGATATACATATGCGAACCCGAAGCAGATGCTTCCTTACGAAATTTACGGCTTTGAGATAAATCCCGCAACGGCGACAAGCTCTGGCGTTATCGGGTTCAGGATCACTGAGGGCGTTAACCCGTTCGGGGTGGTGGAGGCTGAAATAGCCAACCCAACTATCGGCATCACGGTCGAAGGCAGCGCGATGAATCTGCCCCTGCAATTGGTGCGCGTGCGCGACGGCGAAACGCCCGAATTGCCCGTGCAGGACGTGCAGGTCAATGGGTCAAGCGTAGTAACAGATGGTGTAGCTAACGTGCCAGTGGCAACGACGTCAACCGGTGGGCTGGGGGTAGTTCAACCCTTCGCAAACTCTTTCGTCGTCGATTCGGCGGGGCAGTTGAGAATTGCGTTTGCGGCATATAGCCATGTGAAGGAAGGCACGAACGATTATCGACCTATTACTCCCGCGAAAGAGCACGCCGCTGCCTTTTACGGCCTCGCCAAAGCCGCAGGAGATACAACGCAATCCGCAAGCAGTAACGCGGTGGGGACGTACACGGAGAACGCGAAATCGAAAATCTCCGAAATGCTGAACGGCTCAGTTGCGGTCACTGGCACGACCCCGACGATCACGGCTTTGTCGGGCATTCAGTACGTATGCGGCGAGGTATCAACGCTTGATATTACGCTGCCCGAAAGCGGCATCGTTGACGTGGTGTTTACTTCGGGCAGTACACCTACCGTGCTGACCATCACACCGCCGACAGGCATGACCGTGGAATGGGCTAACGGGTTTGACAGCACCGCACTGGAAGCCGATACGATGTATGAGTTGAACATCAAAATGGTCGGCACTAAGTGTTTGGGGGTGGCGGTCGGATGGACTTGATGAGCATTAGAAGGGGGCTGATGGCGCAGATGGCTGGAAGTACGAAAAGACTGCCTCTGAATTGGGATATTGTAGAGTTTACGCCAACTCAGGATGTGAACATCATAACGATACAGCATTCTCTCGGCTCTGCACCTGATATGGCTATTATAATCCCAGAAGAGTATACTGGGGCGAATGCACAAACGAATTCGACAATGCTGTTTGGAGCGCCAACAGGTAATGTTACGGGAAATGCGAATTATCCAAAGCGCTTTGTCAATAATTATTTAAATTCCAGTAACAACTGGGATTATACCGCGAATGCTATTCTTGGATGGGCAAGCAGCGCGAGTGAAGTTAGCTTTAAGTGTGGCAACTTTTATTTTAGCACAAACAAAAAGTATTACTGCCTGCTTATTAAAAACGTAGCATAACGAAAGGAGAACCATCATGCTCAGACAAATCTACATCATCAACGCCACTCAGGTAGTGGCATCGGACTCCAACCCGCAAGGCGTTTACAGCACGTATCGGGCTACCCGATCACCCGCGACAGCCGCGACTACGAAGCGACTTCCGAGAATCCCAACGGCAACCCAGAGCTTGCGCTGACCGTGGCGCAGGCAGACTTTGCCGAAGCCGTCAAGCAGCTTTCCCTCGCGCACAATCGCGCCATGTGGGCAGTCACCCTGACCCGCGCAGACGGCGTACTGGTGGAGCGCAAGAGCTTCGGCGCGTTCCCCGATATGACACCGCAGCCCGAACCCGAGCCGAACGAGGAACAGGGCGAGTAAAATCTGATCAAGAAACCAGCATAGCGAACCACGTGGGACTTGAACACAGAGCACACTAATTCATCCTTGTGTGTTTCGGAGCGGTGTTCAATGATCTGCACACGCTTCTTGCTTGCACCGAGGTTGTATTGACTACGGGGATGGATGCCGCCGCCATAGTTAGCAGGTGCTGTAACTTACGACCAAACTTGCGACTGGTTTTAAGTCGGTTGCAAGTTACCAGCAAGTTACCAGCAAGTTAGATTGGAGACGGCATGAAAACAATCAAGCACTACGGACAAGTGACACGGTATTTCCTGCAATACCCGTGGTATCACGGCAAATGGAAACGCGCACAGTACGAAGCACGAAAGCGCAAGGTGTTATCGTTCTCTACAAGGAGGGTAATATGAAACACATCGGCACAGACAAAGAGACTAACGCTGCCGAAGCCGACGTCATCGACGAGGTTTGGGTGCGTGACGAACACGGCAAGCTTGTAAAGTTGGAGGTGGCAGACGATGGTGCTGAAACGGGGCAGTAGAGGCAACGAGGTCGTGCAGGTACAAACCCTTCTCGGCATCGATGCAGACGGCATCTTCGGGCGCAAGACCGAAGCGGCTGTCAAGGCGTTTCAGGCAGCCAACGGCTTGAAGGTTGACGGCATCGTGGGCAAGAACACATGGGCGGCTCTGCTGGGTGAGACACAGCCCGAACCCAACTTCAAAAAGCCTGTGGACTACAAACAGTATGATTCCAAGTGGGCGAAGGTCATGTATAGCAATCACAGCGACACGAAACAGACGATCAAAAGTTCGGGTTGCGGGCCAACTGCTATGGCTGACATCGTGGCGACAATGGTAGACAGTCACGTAACGCCCGTGACCCTCGCGGAGCTATCGCTTAAATGGGGCTGTAGGACGTATTCTGACGGCACGGCGTGGAGCTTCTTCCCCAAGATCGCGGACTATTACGGCTTTTCCAAGTACGTCAAATCCTCGACCCTTGCAACGCTC
>JAFXSG010000004.1 GCA_017525875.1 Clostridia bacterium
GATCGTGACCCCGTGGTAGATCTCGTAACGTTCCTTCAATCCTCTCAGGATCGAGATGGTGTCTTCCACGGTGGGTTCGTCCACCATGACCGGCTGGAACCGTCTCTCCAGCGCGGCGTCGGTCTCGATGTATTTGCGGTATTCGTCCAGGGTCGTCGCGCCGATGCAGTGCAGTTCGCCTCTGGCCAGCATGGGCTTGAGCAGGTTGCCTGCGTCCATGGACCCTTCGGTCTTTCCGGCGCCGACGATGGTGTGCAGTTCATCGATGAACAGGATGATCTTGCCTTCGCTCGACTTGATCTCCTGCAGAACGGCCTTCAGCCTTTCCTCGAATTCGCCGCGGTATTTCGCGCCGGCGACGAGCGCGCCCATATCGAGGGCGAACAGCTTGCGGTCCTTCAGGTTGTTCGGAACGTCCCCGCGGACGATCCTCTGCGCAAGCCCTTCCGCGATCGCCGTCTTGCCCACGCCGGGCTCGCCGATCAGACAGGGGTTGTTCTTCGTTTTCCTCGAAAGGATGCGGATGACGCTGCGGATCTCGTTGTCTCGCCCGATGACCGGGTCCAGCTTCTGCCGCCTTGCGAGCTCCGTCAGGTCCTGACCGTATTTGGTGAGCACGTCATAGGTGCTCTCCGGGTTGTCGCTGTTGATGCGGACGTTGCCGCGGACGGTCTTTAGCGCCGCAAGATATGCGTCCCTCCTGACGCCGAACTTCGCGAGCAGGGGTTTCACTGTGCCGTCCGCCTTTTCGATGAGGCCGAGCATGATGTGCTCTACGGAAACGTAGCTGTCCCCCATCGCTTTGGCTTCGTCCTCCGCGCGGTTCAGTGCGGAATTCAGCTCCTGCGTGATATAGAGCTGGCCGCCGCTGCCGCTGCCGTAGGATGCGAGCTTTCTGAGTTCCTGCTCTATCGCCGCGCGGAACTCGTCAGCGTTCACTCCGAGCTGAGCAAGCAGCTGATAGTTCAGGTCGTCCTTATCGTTCACGAGCGCATAGAGCACGTGGATCTGCCCCACCTGCGTATGCCTGCGCTCCTCGGCAAGCCTTTGCGCCTGCCCGATCGTTTCGATCGTTTTCTGTGTCATTTTTTCTGCGTTCATATTGTTCCTCCGGCTCTCCCTCCGGAAAGCCATCCTCCTTCCGTTCGGCCTCCTGCGCCCCGCCTTCCTTATTATTATATTCAGGTACGGCGGGAGCTCATTCATTTTGTTAGCACTCGGCTCCTTTGAGTGCTAACATTATAGCGCAGTCCGCACCAAAATGGAATAGGTTTTTCGGTTGTTTTGCAAAATGACACATTTTTGCCATAATTAAAGGCCCATCCCGGGCGGGATGAGCCTGATAAAGAGCGTTTCTGCTATTCGACTTCTATCTGAGCAAGGTTCGTTGACGGGCGGAGCGTGGCGGCGATCCTCGTGACGACGCCGTTCTCAACGGTCAGCTGCACGGCGGCAACGGAGTTGAACACGAACAGCCCCTCTTCGTTCTCGGTGCAGCCCTTGGCGATGAGCAGCTCCTTCGCCTCCTGTTCCGTCATGCCGACGGTGACGCCGAGCACGTTGTATTCGTCGGAAACGAAGCTGATCTCCGCCGTCATGTTCATGTCGATAAGGTCCGGGAACCCGCGCATGATCGCGACGGAGCCGTCCTCGGTCTCATAGCGGCGCGAGGTCTTGCTCTTGCCGGAATACGAGAAATCACTGTTTTCGACCACGGAATAGATCAGGCCGAGGTCGGCGGGCAGCTTGCTCTGCTCGTTCATCGCGCTGATCTGCGGCTCATAGTACGGGATCCAGACGGAGATCTGGGAGATATCTCCCTTGTCCTCCGCGCCGATGGAGAACATGATCACGCCCTTGCGGAAGCTGTGCTCATAGGTCTTGGGCAGGCCGGCGCGCCAGGGCTCCTCGTAGACGATGGAATAGCCCTTCGAAAGCAGGATCTCCCTCGCGTCGTCGATCATGTCGCCGACCTTGATGCCGAGCACGCTGCGGGAAGTGGTGTAGACGGGCGTCGTGCTGCCGTCGTCGTTCTTCTGAATGGTCTTGTTCTCCGGCATGATGCGGAATCCGGTCACGTACAGGCTGATCGAGGAGCTGGTATCGTTGTAATACAGCTCGCGCGTGCCGCAGGTATAGGTGACGTCCTTCGCGTCCTTGCTGCGGTAGCGCATGATGTGGTGCTCTATACCGTTGCCGTAGCTCTCAAAGCCCTTGCTCTTTACCGTCCTTTCGGACGCGCCGAGCAACAGGGGCATTTTGAGCGTTTCGTTCATCTCGCGGACTTCCTCAAAGGCCGAGAGCGGGCTGTCGGGATCTGTACTGCCCGAACCGCTGCAGGCGGAAAGCGAAAGCAGCATTGCGATAAGCAGCAGCCAAGCCATGAGTTTATTTATGTTCACGTTCATAACGTTGTCCCCTTTCGGTTCTTCTTTCCTATTATAAAACAATGGGAGTCGGATTTCAACCGTCCGCGCGGAGCTCCCGGCGCCGTCCGTTTTTACCGGCGCCGGCCCGTTTTACCGGCTTTACACGGAGCTGTCTTTCGGGTTATAATAATATGTAATCAAAGCTTACGGAGGCCGTCATGAAACTGTTTCAGCCAAAACTGTTTTCGAGCCTGAAGGAATACAACGGGCAGAAGTTCGCAAGCGACCTGATCGCGGGGCTTATCGTGGCTGTCATCGCCCTGCCGCTTTCCATCGCGCTGGCCATCGCCTCCGGCGTCTCGCCGGAAAAGGGCCTTTATACTGCGATAGTCGCGGGCTTCGTGATCGCTTTTCTCGGCGGCAGCCGGGTCAACATCTCCGGCCCGACGGCTGCCTTCGCATCCATCGTCGCGGGGATCGTCGCCCAGCAGGGGCTGTCCGGTCTCATCGTCGCGACGATCTTTGCCGGCATAATACTGATTCTCCTCGGCGTGTTCCGCGTCGGCTCGCTCATCAAATACATACCCGTCACCATCACCGTCGGGTTCACGGCGGGCATCGCGGTGACGATAATCATCGGTCAGATAAAGGATTTTCTCGGTCTCACCTACCCCGCCGGCATGAGCACGGTGGAGACGATCGACAAGCTGAAAGCCATCGGCGCGTCCATCGGCACGATCAATCTGAACGCGCTCATCGTGGGTCTGATCGGGCTTGCGATACTCATCCTCTTCCCGCTCATCGGCAAAAAGGGCAAGGGTAAGTTCGCCGCAATAGTCTCAAAGATCCCCGCGTCCATGGTCGCCGTTATCGTCGGCGTGCTGATAGTTCAGTTCACTCCGCTCAAGGTCAATACCATCGGCACGCTGTATCCCGATATCAAGGCGGGCTTCCCCGCGCCGGGTCTTCCCTCCATAAGCCTCGATACCGTCATAGCCGTCGCGCCGAGCGCTTTCACCATTGCCATCCTGGCCGCGATCGAAAGCCTCCTGTCCTGCGTTGTGTCCGACGGTATGATAAACGACAGGCATAATTCCAATACGGAGCTTATCGCCCTCGGCGTCGGCAACATCGCTTCCGGCGTCTTCGGCGGCATCCCCGCTACCGGCGCGATAGCGCGCACGGCGGCAAACGTGAAGAACGGCGGGCGTTCCCCCGTCAGCGGCATGGTGCACGCGCTCGTGCTGCTCCTGTTCCTCGTGGTGCTCATGCCCGTGGCAAAGCTGATCCCCATGCCGATAATCGCGGCGATACTCTTCGTCGTTGCGTATAATATGAGCGAATGGAGACGCTTCGTCGACATCCTTCGCCATTCGCCCAAGAGCGATATCGTCGTCATGGCAGCAACTTTCGTGCTCACGGTGGTGTTCGACCTCGTCGTGGCCATAATCGCGGGTCTCCTGCTCGCCTTCGTGCTGTTCATGAAGCGCATGAGCGAGGTCACGCGCGTCCGCCGCTGGGACGAAAAGGAACAGCTCGGCGACGAAGGCGCAAAGGCGATCCCGCCGCATACGGTCATCTACGATTACTACGGCCCGATGTTCTTCGCCGGGTCGGATAAGCTGCTCGAGGTCTCGCCAGACGAGGATACGCGCACGGTCATATTGAGGATGGGCAGCGTGGAATCGATCGACGCCACTGCGATGCGAACGCTCGATAAGCTTCACGACGATCTCAGGGCCCGCGGCGTGCGCCTGATACTGACGCGCATCCGCAATCAGCCGCTTTCCGTAATGAAAAAAGCAGGATTTATCGAGAAGATCGGCGCCGAGAACATCGTCCCCGGCATCGAGGACGCGCTCAAAGCAGCCACTGAGGAATGAGCCTCCGCCCGGAAGGGCCGCTTCCTGGCGGTTCGCCGGGTCCAGCTCCGCAAGGCTCCCTCCTCTTTTCGGCAATTCACGCATATACGGCAAAAGACCGGAACAAGCCCGCCGCTTGTCCCGGTCTTCCTTTATTGTGCCGTTAATTCATTAAGGATCGCCGTGCTCCGCAAGATACGCATTGAATTCCGGCGTGCGCGACCAGTATTTGATGCCCCAGTTCTCGAAGTTCCATTCCGCCGAGTACTCGTTGCACTCATAATCCACGTAAAAGATCAGGCCTTCGCGGACCACGAAGTTTGTGGGGAAATAATCTATGTTCAGCCCCGCTTTTTCCGCAAGCGCCGCTATAGCGCGCACCTGCGCGGTCAGATCCTCGATCGGTGCGCCTTCACGAACGAGCTCAAACACCGTTCGGCCGTCGACGTATTCTTTGAGTATCCGCTCGTTTTCCGCGTCGATATCGAGCAGCTTGGGCGTCCGGATCCCCGCCGCCCTGAGCCGCGCGTAGTCATACCGCTCTGCCTCGAGCTTGTTGCCGAAGGAATAATAACTGCAGGGCTCGTGATGTATCTGCTTTATAACGACCTGTCGCCCGTCTTTTTCCGCAAGATACGAATACCCGCCTTTGCCGTGCCCGAGCAGTTTTATTATGCGGTATTCGGCGCCGTTGACGGTCAGTTTTTCAGGCAATTCCTGCATTTTCGTATCACTCGCGGCCGGCGAGCGCGGCAAGGAGCGCAGCCTTGAACGGCGCGTAGGCGTAGAGCGAGCCGAGCGCGAGCAGCGGGCGCTGCTCCCTTTCCCCGTCCTCAAGCGCGGCGCGGACCGCCTCTTCATAGGAGGAACAGCCCTTTGCCTCCACGCCGAGCGAGCGGAACACCTCCGCGAATTTCTCGGCGTCGAGCGCGCGTGCGTTTGAGGGCGCGACGGTGTAAACGCGCTTTGCGATGCCCGCCATCAGCTTCGCCATGTCCTCGTAGCGCTTGTCGGCCATAACGCCGGAGATCAGATCGACCTTTTCACCGCCGAAATAGGCCCTGACGGTCTCCGCCGCAGCTGACACGCCCTCGATGTTGTGCCCGCCGTCGAAGAAAACGAGGGGTTTTTCACTGAGCTTTTCGAACCGGCCCTTCCAGCTTGCGGATGCAAGGCCGTAGTAGACCGCGCCGTCCGGGATGTTGAGGCCGCGCCTTCGCAGCAGCTTCACCGCCTCGATCACGTTTGCAGCGTTCAGCGGCTGATACAGCCCGAGCAGAGGCAGCCTGACTCCCTCAAATCCGCCGTAATCGAACACGGCGCCGTCCGGGGTGCAGCTCGCGATCCGGATCGCGTTCCTGTTCGTTTTGCGGTAAAGCGAACCCGTTTCCCGCGCTTTTTTGCGGATGACCCTCGCGGCCTCCGCGCTTTCCCCGCCGAACAGCACGGGGCAGTTTTGCTTTATGATCCCGGCCTTTTCGCCCGCGATCGCCGCGATCGTGCCGCCAAGGTACTCGGTATGGTCGAGCGCGATGCCCGTGATGACCGAAAGCAGCGGGTCGTCCACAACGTTCGTGGAATCGAGCCTGCCGCCCATCCCGCATTCGAGCACGACGATATCAACTTTTGCGCGTTTGAAATACTCGAACCCGATCGCCGTGATCAGCTCGAACTCCGTGGGCAGATCCTCCATCGAATCCGCGAACGGACGAACGAATCCCGTCACCTCGGCAAGCATTTCGCGGGAAATATTCTCCCCGTTCGACTGGATGCGCTCACAAAACTCCTCTATATAGGGAGAGGTGAACATTCCAACGCTGTAACCGGCCTGCATCAGCACGGAGGAAAGCATCGCGCAGAACGAACCCTTGCCGTTCGTTCCGGCAACGTGGACCACCTTCATCCCCTTTTCGGGATTTCCCATTCGGGAGAGCAGCTCCGTGATCCTCTCCAGCCCCGGCCTGCTGCCCTTCCAGCAGGTGGAATGGATGTATTCGAGCGTTTCTTCGTAAGTCATTCTTATCCTGCTCCCGTTCTCCTCTTGGATAACTCCTCTTTTTCATCGATATTGCGGCAAAAACTCCAAGCAAACTTTTATCAGACGAATTACTCTTTTATCTCCGTCACGATCTCCTCGTCTTTTATCAGGTTTCTTCCGCAGAATTCGCATTTGTCTGCACCTTTCGGTCTCGCCGTCCCGCAGCCCGGGCAAGTCGAGTAATACGAAACTTTAGTGCGGCTGGTCTCTTCCTTTATTCTTTTTTCCGGTTTATTCGTCCGCCTTCCCCCGATACCCGCTTTATTCAGCTGTTCGCAGAGCTTCATCAGCAGAGGGATAAGGATGATCTCTGCCGCAATGAGGAACCCGTGCTGGGGAAGGCGGTAGACGAACCAGCCCCAATAGGTCTTGCTTCCGTAGAGCTGTGCGACCCAGAGCGTGTTCACGAACTGCCCGAGCAGGGCGTTTATCAGCACCGCCGCGATCACGTTCGGGAAGATCCGGATCCTGTCCCAGCCCCTGTCGCTGCCGAATATGCCGAACGGCTTTTTATGCAGGAACAGCCCGAAAACAGCGCCCATGAGCGCCGCGACGACCGTAAAGCCCGGGTGATACTGCCCGAACGGGAACAGCAGCGCCGCGATAAGGTCTCCGAGGCCGTAGACGAGCATGCCGATCACCGGCCCGCAGAGGATGGCGGCGACGATCGGCGCCACGAACGAAAGCGCGACCTTTGCGCCGGGCAGCTTTATCGCGGGCACCAGGCGGTCGAGCACGACGTACATCGCGATCAAAAGCGCCGTGATCACCAGCATCTCGACTGACATCGCGCCGGTGCTTTTAGCTTTTTTTCCGTTTTTTTCCATAAAAATAACCTCCTTGTTTCGCGATCTCGTCGCTACACAAAGGGGCGTGCCGAAATGTATAGCCAGCGGGATGCGGGCACAGCACAGCAACCTTCCCCCGGCGGCAAGCCGCCTTCGGAGAGCGTTTTCGTTCGGAAATCAACTCCCTGTATTCCCGACACTTTGAAACTCGCTGTCCCCTACTCTGTTTTCAGGCCGTATTGTACCACCGTGGACGCAGAAATACAAGTATTTTTAGGGATTTTTCGCATCTGCCCGCAAGATATATTGTTTGCTTTTGCTTCGTGTTTCCGCCGTTTCCTTCCGTTTGTTCACAAAAATGCACCGATTTGCTCCACAAATCTCCCATTTCTCTGTTTCCCTTTTTGAGGGATTGATGTTATAATGAGCATGGAGGAGCGCAGCTCCCCCGCCGCAGCAAACGCGCGGCAATAATCGAACGGCAGTGTGGCTATGGATAATGAATTCAACGTTTGCATTTTCGGCGCCTCAAACGACTGCATCCCGAAGTACTGCATAGACTTTGCGGAGCGGCTCGGCGCGCGCCTCGCGAAGGAAAACATGGGCCTCGTCTTCGGCGCGGGCAGGACCGGGATCATGGGCGCGGCGGCGCGGGGCGCTTATTCCGAGGGCGGGCGCATCATCGGCGTCATCCCGAAAAAGCTGAACGTCCCCGGCATCTATTTCGAGCACTGCACCGAGCGCATCGAGACCCCCACCATGCACGAGCGTAAAGCCCTGATGGAGGAAAAAAGCTCCGCGTTCGTCGCGCTGAGCGGAGGCTTCGGGACGCTCGAGGAGCTGATGGAGGTGATAACCCTCAAGCAGCTCAACTACCATTCAAAACATATCGTAATAGTTAATTTGAATGGCTACTATGATGATCTGATCGCGCAGTTCCGCCGATGCGTTGCGGACGGCTTCACGAACGAGCTGTTCCTCAAGCTGTTCACAGTTGTTGACAGTGTTGACGGCGTTATCCGTGCGCTCCGCTCGGAGGACGACGTCATCCTTCCCGACAAGATGCAGGAGGTACTGCTTTCCTCCCGTTTTGCGGGCAATGTGCCCGAAAATCTCGACCTAAAATGAAGGGAAACCTATGAACTATTCCGATCTTGGATCAACCGATCCCCTGGCAAATGCACGCATCGGCGGTCTGATGGTCTGCGTGACCGGTCAGCATTCCTGCGAACGCCTGCTGGAACTCGGATCCCGCGTCCGCCTTCCCGGGCAAAAAATGTACTGCGTGCACTGCGTGCAGACGGGGCGCAATTTCCTCAACAACCTTTACGAGCCGCTCGCGATCGAATTCCTGTTCAGCTGCTCGAGCCTCTTCGATGCGGAGCTGACGATCCTTCGCGCGAATAACGTCATCGATGCGCTCGTCGAATTCGCGCAGACGAACCGCGTTTCGAAAATCGTGCTCGGACCCTCCCCCGTCAAGGATGAAAGCAGCTTCTCGGCAAAGCTTTCCGCCCGTCTGCCCGACGTCGAATTCTTCGTTGCCGAATAATGCTTACATTATGACATTGTAAATTCAATGAATTTATTATAAATAAGGAGCCTACTATGGAACTCAATCTTGAAGAAGCAAAGAAATACATCGCGGAGAAATTCCGCAATCAGGGCGATTATGATTTCATTTCCGAATTCGATTTCAGCGCCATGCTCGACGCGCTGCTCGCGCTCGATCAGGCCTACCTCGACGAGATCGGCGAGGAGGAGCCCTATGATGAGGACGTTATCTTCGAGCGCATGCATGCGGATCTCGTGAAGAAGTTCCCCGCCCTCAAGACCTATCTGATGCGCTTTGTGGACGACTACATGGACTTCATGGAGCAGTACCTCGTTTCCATCGACGCCGTGGACTGGGAATGATCGTCCCCCGCCGACAGCTTACTCATCAGCCGAACTCTTTATAGATAATATATTATCGACAAACAGAATGTTTCACGTGAAACATTCTGTTTTGCTGTACGGAAGTTTGCACACGAACAGGTTGTATGAATAAAGCCGTAATGTTATAATAGAACAAATCCAAGCAAGGAGATCGTTATGAAGATAGACGTTGTAAACTATGAGAAGAATAAATATGAAGCCGAGATCGCCGAAAGCACGGTCATCATCATCGACGTGCTGAGATGTACGAGCGCGATCATCAACGCTTTCAACAACGGCTGCGAAAAGGCGCTTCCGTTCATCGAGCCTCAGGAGGCGATCGATTATGCGAATGCCGTCGGCAGAAGCAGCTGTGTTATAGGCGGCGAGCGCGGCTGCAACATCGTGCCCGGTTTCGACGTGGGCAACTCACCGTTTGAATTCGGGCCGGAACGCGTATCCGGTAAGACCGTCGTTTTCAGCACCTCGAACGGTTCGAATGCGATCTGCGGCGTTGCCGGCGGAAAGCACGTGTTTCTCGGCGCTCTCAGTAACCGCACGGAGGCTGCAAAGAAAGCGTATTCCACCGGAGAGGATCTTCTGATCGTCTGTTCCGGCACGAACGGGCGGATCTCCGCGGACGACTGCTGCGCCGCCGGTTCCATTATCGAAGCGCTCTTCGAGCTCGATCCGAACTGTGAGCTTTCCGATTTTGCCATGATCTGTCTTTACCTCTCAAGGAGCTGGAAGTCCGGCAGCTTTGATCTTAAGAAGACGTATCACTGCAACAGACTGATAAATCTCGGTTACGGAAAGGACGTTGAATACTGTCTTGCGGAGGACAGCACGACGCTCGTTCCGCAGTATAAGGACGGAGTAATAACTCTGAGCTGATCCGGCCGTTTTCAAATGTTTCACGTGAAACATTGATTAAAAGTTGCATGCAAAAGCAAATTAGTGTATAATCCAAATCAGCAATTGTGCACACGGAGGCATTTATGGCTAAGTTTATTGCAATAGCAAACCAAAAGGGCGGAGTAGGGAAAACCACGACCGCCGTAAATCTCGCCACCTGCGTCGCTCAAAAGGGCAAAAGGGTGCTTTTGATAGATATCGATCCTCAGGGAAATGCAACCAGCGGTTTGGGCGTTGAAAAGGATGAGCCCGAATACAGCGTTTATGATATGATCATCAACGGCGTTACCGCCGAAAAGATAATGCTGGAAACGAAAGTTCCGAATCTGAAGCTCATGCCCGCGAGGATCGATCTGGCCGGCGCGGAGATAGAGCTCGTAAGCTTTATGTCGAGAGAGTTCAAGCTCAAGAACGCTTTGCGGGGCATTCAGCACGAATTTGACTTCATTTTTGCGGATTGTCCGCCGTCGCTCGGGCTGTTGACGCTGAATGCGCTTGCCGCTGCCGATACTTTGCTCGTACCGATCCAGTGCGAGTATTATGCTCTCGAAGGCCTTTCCCAGCTTATGAACACGGTCAGGCTCGTAAAGCAGAACCTGAACCCCGAACTGGACGTGGAAGGCGTCGTTATGACGATGTATGACGCGAGGACGAAGCTTTCCGAACAGGTCGTGCGCGAGGTCAAAAAGTTCTTCCGCAATAAGGTCTACGATACGATCATCCCGCGCTCCGTCCGTCTCGGCGAGGCGCCCAGCTTCGGACTTCCTATCACTCTTTACGATTCAAAATGCAGCGCCGCGAAGGCGTACCGAAATCTCGCAGGCGAGGTCATCGAGGCCTCCGACGGTGAGTAAATACAATATGATGTATGCCGATAGTATGATCATCGCAAAATACGGATATCAGAGGAAAAACATATGAAAGGACTCGGAAAAGGACTTGAAGCTCTGCTCGGCAACAGCAGCAATATTATCGAAGAAAACACCGTCAATACCGTCTCGGTATATCTGATCGACACGAACGCCGATCAGCCGAGAAAAGTTTTTGATGACGAAAAGCTCAAGGAGCTGGCGGACAGTATCGAGCAGCACGGCGTCATTCAGCCGATCATAGTTCAGAAATCGGGGGAGAGGTACCGCATCATTGCCGGCGAGCGCAGATTCCGCGCTGCAAGGCTCGCGGGTCTAAACGAGGTGCCTGTCATCGTTCGCGATCTGAACGAGCAGGAGGTGCTCGAGGTTTCGCTTATCGAGAACCTGCAGCGCGAAAACCTCAACGCCATTGAAGAGGCGAGGGCTATCAAAGCGCTTATCGACGAGCATGATCTTAAGCAGGAGGACGTTGCGAAACGGCTCGGAAAATCCAGGCCGGCTATAGCAAATTCAATGCGTTTGCTCGCGCTTCCGGAGGCGGTGCAGAAGCTCGTTACGGAGGCCAAACTTCAGGCCGGTCACTGCCGCGTGCTTGCTTCGATCCCGAACGACGAGCTGTTGACTGCGACCGCTAAGCAGGCAGCCGCGCAGGGCTGGTCGGTGCGCGAAACGGAGCAGCGCGTGCAGCAGCTCCTCAGTGAAAGATCGCTTGAAAAGAAACAGCCGAAGCGCTCAAAGCTTTCAAACGATATGAAACAGGCCCAGGACAGCCTCAGGGAGCGGCTCGGTACGAAGGTCAGCTTCAAGGGCGATGACGACAAGGGCAAGATCGTTATCGAGTACTTCAGCAGGGAAGAGCTCTCCGGCATCTACGACGTCATCATGGGCAGAAGATCCGAGGATTAAGGCATGTTTCTTGCAAAGGACTGGAAAGATTTTGAAATAATCGACGCAGGCAACGGCGAAAAGCTGGAGCGTTGGGGCGATATCGTCCTTCTGCGTCCCGATCCGCAGTCTATCTGGCCGATGCCGGAGCCTGCTCATCTCGATGCGCACTATCATCGCTCGCCTTCCGGCGGAGGGGACTGGGAATACTTCAAGCAGCTGCCCGAAAGCTGGACCATCGCCTATAAGGATCTTCGGTTCATCGTCCGCCCGACCGGATTCAAGCACACCGGGCTTTTCCCGGAGCAGGCCGTGAACTGGGATTTCATGCGAAAAATCGTAGAGAATTACAAGCAAAAACACGATTCTCCCTTCCGTGTGCTCAACCTTTTTGCCTATACCGGCGGCGCGACCGCGGCGCTTGCGGCGGCGGGTGCGGAAGTGGTCCATCTCGACGCGGCAAAGGGCATTGTCGCCTGGGCAAAGAGCAATCTGGCCGAATCCGGCCTTGCTGACCGTCCCGTCCGTTTCATCATCGACGACGCGATGAAATTCGTTCAGCGTGAGAAGCGCAGGGGCAGGGAATACGAAGGCATCCTGATGGATCCTCCGAGCTACGGCAGAGGGCCGACGGGCGAGATGTGGAAGATCGAGGACGGTCTGTTCCCGCTTGTCAGCAGCTGCTGCGACCTGCTTTCGGATAATGCCTCGTTCTTCCTGATCAATTCATACACCACCGGCCTTGCTCCGACCGTCGTACGCGACGTTCTTAAGGTTGCTCTCGGTTCAAAGGGCGGGAAGATCGAGGCAGACGAGATCGGTCTGCCGATCTCCCGCAGCGGCTTGATCCTGCCCTGCGGCTGCACCGACCGTTGGTACAGGGAGATCTGATTTTCCATACGGGATAAGGAAAAATGCTCAAAGTCATCTATGAGGACAATCATCTGCTCGTTTGCGAAAAGCCAGTCAATATGCCCGTTCAGGCGGATGCGACAGGCGATCCCGATCTTCTGACGGAAGCGAAGGAATACATCAAGCAGAAGTATAACAAACCCGGAGACGTGTATCTGGGGCTCGTCCACCGCCTTGACCGACCGGTCGGAGGTGTGATGGTTTTTGCACGCACGAGCAAGGCCGCCGCGAGGCTCACAGACGCTATCAAGGCCCGCAGGGTCCGCAAACGCTACGCTGCCGTTCTCACAAGGTGCCCGGCTCCGTACGGTCATTTAGTCAATCATATTGTAAAAGATGAAATCACGCATTCCGCTCGTCTTGTGAGCGAGGATACGCCCGGCGCGCAGACAGCGAAGCTCGATTATTCGGTCGTTTGCGAAAAGCATGACTTAGCGCTCGTCGACGTTGACCTGCAGACCGGCAGGCATCACCAGATCCGTGCGCAGTTTGCGGGCATCGGCTGCCCGCTTTACGGCGATCAGCGCTATAACCCGGCTGCAAAGCCCGGGCAGCAGATCGCCCTGCATGCGTACAGCTTAACGCTCGAGCATCCGACGCTGCACGAGAGCATGACCTTCACCTCGATACCGCACGGCGCAAGCTGGAGTTCGTTTGACGAGGAGCTAAAGGCCCTTGCGAGCGGCATCCGCGTCAGCTACGTCGACGAGAACGTTATCGCCGTCAACAAATCCGCGGATATCGCCTGCGCGATCGCGGACGGTGCGGAGGACACGATCGAGGCAAGGCTCGATTGCGCGTTCGGCAGCGTGCTGCCCGTTCACAGGCTGGACGTGCCGACGACCGGCCTTGTGCTGTTCGCGAGGAACGAACGGGCGTACGAAGAGCTCTCCGCTCTAATCCGTGGCAGAGCTATCAAAAAGTATTATCACACAAGGGTTTTCGGCGTTCCCGAGCCGCGGGAGGCGACCTTGAGGCTGTATGCCGAGAAGGATGCGGACAAGTCCACGGTACGCGTGTTCGACACGCCGACGCCGGCGGGGAAGGAGATGCTGACCGTCTACCGCGTGCTTTCGACCGATCGGGGAAGCCGGGGCGGCGCTCCCGCGACGAGCCTTATTGAGATAGAGCTCAAGACCGGCCGCACTCACCAGATAAGGGCGAGCCTCGCGCATATCGGCTGTCCGGTCGTCGGTGATGACAAATACGGGGACCGCGTGAAAAACAAGCTAATGCCGAAGGGCCTGCAGCTCTGCGCCGTGCGCATCGTTTTTCCGGGCGATATGCAGGTGCTTTCAAACCTGAACGGGAAGACGCTCGAGGCCGCCGCGCCGTTTGAGTGGAACTGAAAATACTGTAATCAAGAGGAAAATGACCGCTATATCAGCACAATTCGATATCATCGTTGCCGGCGCGGGGCACGCCGGCGTCGAGGCCGCGCTCGCCTGTTCGCGAATGGGGCTCAGGACGCTTTGCCTCTGCCTGAACCTCGATTCGATAGCGCTCTGCGCCTGCAATCCGGCGATCGGCGGGACGAGCAAGGGCCACCTCGTGCGCGAGATCGACGCGCTCGGCGGCGAGATGGGGCTTGCTGCGGACGATACCTTCCTGCAGATGCGCATGCTCAATTCCAGCAAGGGGCCGGCCGTGCATTCGCTGCGCGCGCAGATCGACAAAAACCGCTATCATCTCCGCATGAAGCGCGCGCTCGAAAGCGAGGAGAAGCTCGTCATTCTCCAGGATGAGCTTGAAAATATCCTTGTTTCAAGCGGAAAAATCAGCGGCGTCGTGTGTGCGGGAGGAATGGAATACGCCTGCTCCGCGCTCGTCGTCTGCACGGGCGTGTATTTAAGGAGCATGATCCATATCGGCGAACTGAGCCGCGAGCAGGGGCCCTCCGGCCTTACACGGGCGAACGCGCTCTCGGACAGGCTTGCCGCGCTCGGTTTCGAGCTGCGCCGGTTCAAGACCGGTACCCCTCCGCGCGTTTCGATGAAAAGCCTCGATCCCGCGAAGATGGAGTTGCAGCCCGGCGACGTACCGATCCCGCGGTTCTCGTTCATGAGCGGCAGGCTCGAGCGCGAGCAGAAGTGCTGCTATCTTACCTACACGAATTCCGGAACGCACGCCGTCATCCTCGCCAACCTCGACCGTTCGCCGATGTTCAGCGGAAGGATCCATGGGGCGCCGACGCGCTACTGCCCGTCCATCGAGGATAAGCTCATCCGTTTCAGGGACAAGGAACGGCATCAGCTCTTTATAGAGCCCGAGGGCGAAAACACGGACGAAATGTACGTTCAGGGCTTCTCCACGAGCCTGCCGAAGGACGTTCAGCGGGACGCGCTGCACACCATCCCGGGGCTTGAGCACTGCGAGATCATGCGCTACGGCTATGCGATCGAATACGACTGCATCGATCCGACCGAGCTCGACCTCACCCTCGGCAGCAAGCGCATCCGCGGGCTGTATTTCGCGGGGCAGATCAACGGTTCGAGCGGCTATGAGGAGGCCGCCGCTCAGGGTCTGCTTGCGGGCGTCAACGCCGCGCTGTTCGTCAAAGGCGAGCCGCCGCTCGTTCTCCGTCGATCCGACGCCTACATAGGCGTGCTCGCGGACGATCTTGCCACGAAGGGCACGAACGAGCCCTACCGAATGATGACGAGCCGCGCGGAGTACAGGCTGCTGCTCCGCCAGGACAATGCCGACCTGCGCCTTACGGAGCTCGGTCGCAGGACCGGGCTGATCAGCAGCGCGAGATACGACAAATTGATGTATAAAAAAGAAGAGATCGCAAAGGCAAAACAGGCGCTTGCGGCCTCCGTGCCGCCCGGCGAAGCGCTTAACGCGATGCTGAGCGAAAAGGGCGAAAGCCCGCTCATCACCGGCGCAAGGCTCGACAATCTACTGAAGCGCGGCGGTATTCGCTACACCGATCTCACCGCGCTTTTCCCGAGCCTTCCCTCCGTTTCCGAGGAAGCGGCGTTCGAGCTCGAGACCGAGGCGCATTACGGCGGCTATATCGAGCGCGAGAACGAGCGGATACGGCGGTTTGAGAGCCAGGAAAGCATCGAACTGCCGCAGGAGCTTGACTACAACGCGATCGCGGGGCTCCGGCTCGAGGCAAGGCAGAAGCTCTCCGCGCTCCGTCCGCGAAATCTCGGGCAGGCGGGCAGGATATCCGGCGTTTCCCCGGCGGATATCGCGGTGCTGATGATCAAACTCAAAGAGATCAAGGGAGACTGAAATCAGGGCAAACGAATGAAGCAGCAGATCGAAAGCGATCCCGTCCTTATGCGGGAGCTGATAAAAGAATACGTACCGGACGCTTCGGCGGAACAGGCGGAGAAGCTGGTCCGGTTCTACGTTATGCTCATCGAGCGGAACAACGTGATGAACCTCACCGCCATCACGGACGCGGAGGGCGTTGCCTCCCGCCATTTTGCGGACAGCCTGCTTGCGCGGGAGCTGATCCCGGAAGGCGCTAAGGTCATAGACGTGGGCACCGGCGCGGGCTTCCCTGGAGTCCCTCTCGCGATCATGCGGCCCGATATCGAGCTGACGCTGCTCGATTCGCTGAATAAACGCATACTCTTTTTGAACGACGTATTGAAAGAGCTCAACATCCCCGCAAAGGCCGTCCATGCCCGCGCGGAGGACGGCGGCCGGGACAGGTCGCTTCGGGAGCGCTTCGACGTCGCCGTTTCGCGCGCCGTGGCGGAGCTCCCCGTGCTTGCCGAATGGACGCTCCCGTTCGTTTCGGTCGGAGGGTGCTCTGTAATGTATAAGGGCCCGGGCGCCGAAGAGGAGTTAGGCCGCGCGAAGAACGCTCTCGTCATCCTTCACGGCGAGGCCGAGGTGCACCGCTTTGAGCCTTCATGGGGCGAAAGGAACCTCGTTGCCGTAAAAAAGACCGCCCCGACCCCCGCAAAATATCCGCGCAAAGCGGGAACGGCGGCAAAAAATCCCCTGTAAAGCAAGCGCCCGTCCGCGCAAACGGTACGGGCGAAAGTTATTTTAGCGACCTCATTTCCGGGAGGCAGTATGGCGGCACAAGTCAAATTCATTATCGGCAGATCCGGCAGCGGCAAAACGCGGGCCGTATATGATCGCATCCGCGAGAACGAACGGGCGGGGAAGAGGAGCCTTCTGATCGTTCCTGACCGCGCCACCTTCGAGACCGAGCGCGAGCTCTCCGCTTACCTCGGCAAGGGGATGCTTTTCGCGTCCGTACTCTCGTTCACAAGGCTTGCGCGCAAGCTCCTCGACGAAGCGGGCGTGCGCACGCGCTTCCTCTCCCCGCAGGGCAGGCAGATGCTCGTCCGCAGGGTGCTCGATGAATCCGCAGGCGAGCTCTCCGTGTTTTCGCGCGTCGGCTCAAAGCGCGGTTTTGCCGCCGAGTGCGACGAGATCATCCTCAAATGCAAGCGTTATTCGATCACGCCGGAGCAGCTCTCTTCCGCGGAAGGGCTGCCCGCGCAGCTTTCGGGCAAGCTGAAGGATTTCGCGCTGGTCTATGACCGCACGTTAAAGCGAATGGAAAGGGAATACATCGACGGCGAGGACCTTGTGAACAAGCTGGTAGACGTTCTGCCCTCATCGTCCGTGCGCGGGGTCGACGTTTTCATCGACGCGCCGGATATGATGAACGCGCAGAGCTTCCGCATCATCGAGGCGCTGTTCGCCTGCGCCGCGAGCGTCACGCTGACCTTCCGCGCGGATCCCGATCCTTCCGCCGACGCAAGCCTTTTCGAGCCCGACCGGCTCTCCTATGAACGGCTCGCCGCCCTTGCCGCGGGCTGCGGCTGTACGGTGCGGACGCTCGAGCTGCGCGGGAACAGGCGGCACGGGGACGGCGCGCTTGCCCTCCTTGAAAGGAACCTTTTCGCGTTCCCGTTCGGAAAGAGCGACGCCGAGGTCAAAAATATCGAAGTACATTCTTCGATCGACCGCCGGCACGAGGTGCGCGAAGCGGCGGAGCGTATAATGAAGGCAGTCCGCGAGGAAAAGCTCCGTTTTTGCGATATCGCCGTCGTCGTCGGCGATCCTTCGGCGTACGCCTGCACGGTGCGCCGCTGTTTCAGCGAATACGGCATCCCGCTGTTCATGGACGGGGGCCGCAGCGTTTCGGCGCATCCCGTTTCGGAGCTGATCATCGGCGCGCTGCGCACCGTGATGAACAATTTCCGCGGGGAGGACTATATCCGCGTGCTTAAATCCGGCCTTTCCGGCATTTCGGATGAGGACGCGGAGAAGCTCGAGAACCACATCCTGCGCTTCGGCCTCAGCGGCAAGCGGCTCTCCGAGCCCGAGCCGAGCGTTAAAAAACACGATGATATCAAGGATTTTGAGGCTATCGAGGCTTCGCGCACCGCGGTCTCCGAAAAGCTCACGGCGCTGCGTGAAAAGCTCCGCGCCGCGCGCTCCGCCACAGCGCGTTCCGCCACAGCGCGTTCCGCCGCCGTGTATGACTACCTCGTTTCCGTTTCCGCGGCGGAGGCCATCCGCAAAAACTGCGAAAAGCTTGCAGCCGACGAAGCTACAAAGCTTTACGCGGACGAAAGCGCTCAGGCATTCGATACGGCGATCTCGCTGCTCGACCAGGTCCACGTCATCCTCGGGGACGAGGCCGTCGGCCTCGAACGCTTCCTCTCCGTCATCGAGGAAGGGCTTGCGGCGTACGAGATCAACGTGATCCCGACGCTGCTCGACCAGGTGCTCGTGGGCGACGTAAACAGCATCCACCTCGGAAACGTACGCCTGCTGCTCGTTCTCGGCGCGAACGAAGGCGTCATCCCGCATCACAGGGACGATAATTCCGTCATCAACGACCGCGAGCTCACGCTCATGCGTGCCGCCGGGCTGAACGCCTGGGACAGCTCCGAAAGCATGAACAAGGCGGAGGATCTCCGCCTGTATTCGCTGATAACAAAACCCACGGACGGGCTGTACGTCTCCTTCTGCGAAAAACTCGGCGAGCAGAGCGCTGCGCCGTCGCGAATCACGAGCCGCATACTGCGCGTCTTCCCGAACTGCCTGCGCACCGCAAACGGCGGCAAGCCCGCCAGCGCCGCCGCAGCCGCGTTTGCAGATCTTGCGGAAGGTCTGCGCAGCTTCGTCGACACGGGCGAAGCGCCTTCCTCGCTTGCACCGCTGTACGCGTGTTTTGCAGCCGACGCTGAAAGCGCAAAGCCGCTTGAGACGGTCAAAAGCTGTTTGCTCGGCAGCGATCCTGCGCATAACATCGGCGAAGAAGCCGCCGCCGGCATCTACGGGAAGGACCTGCGCGGTTCGCCCACGATGCTTGAGGTCTACAACCAGTGCCCGTTCCGCCACCTGATGCAGTTCGGCGTCAAGCTCAAGGAACGCGATCAGCACGTGGAGCGCGCAGTCGATCACGGCACGCTCATCCACGACGCGCTCGACCGTTACTTCAAGTACCTGATCGCCGAAAAGCCCGATTTTGACAGCATCGAGAGGGCGGCCGTCAAAGCGAAGATGGATGAATTCGTTCCCGGACTTCTCGCGGAGCATAACTACGGCCTTCTGACCGAAACCGCGATGATGCGCGCCGAGATGGAGCGCCTGAGCGAGGAGCTTTGCAACATTGCTTTCGTTATCGTTCAGCAGTTCAGAAACAGCGGTTTCCGCCCGTACAGGAGCGAGCTCGAATTCGGCAAGGAAAAGAGCGAGATCCCCCCGCTTGAGCTTACGGGTCCCAACGGCATAGTCTTTCGCATCAACGGCGTCGTGGACAGAGTCGATACTTATGACAGCGGCGAAAAGAGCTACTACCGCATCGTCGATTACAAAACGGGGGAGATCCGCTTCGATTACACGGAGCTTGCAAACGGCCTGCGGCTGCAGCTCCCGCTCTATGCGGCGGCGGTGCAGGCGTCGATCTCGGCGGCGAAAAAGCTCGATCCGTCGGGGCTTTACTATATGCACGTCACCGATCTCAATGCCGTGAGCGGCAATGAGGACGCGGACAACAAAGCGCTCATCGGCGAAATGAAGCTCGTAGGGCCGTCCTATGCGGACGGGGAAGTCCTTGCGGCGAGCGGAGATTTCTCCAAAGGCTACTCCGTCGTGATCAGAGGCCTTCAGCTCTCCGGCAAAGCAGGCGGGTTCATCAGCAGGAGCAGCCCGCTCATCAGCGGCGAGGAGATGGCCGGGACTCTTGAATACGCCAAGAAGATCGGAGAAAAAACGCTCGGCGCCATCATGAGCGGTCGGGCGGAGATCAGCCCCAGCAAGTTCAAAAACCATACCGCCTGCGAAAAATGCGCTTATCAGTCGGTCTGCCGCTTCGACACCTCCTCCGGCAGCAATTACAGGCGGATCCGCACCGTAGCGCCGGACGACTTCTACGGATGGAAGCAGGATAGCAAAGCGCAGGACAATAAAACACAGGATAGTAAAGCACAAGGAGATCGATCATGAAAACCTGGCAGATCATCGTTCTCGCGTTCATCTTCATCATGAGCGTCGTCGGCTTCATCTCGATGGGGGCCGATAAGCAAAAGGCGAAAAAGGGCAAGTGGCGCACGCCCGAGGCGACGCTTTTCATCATCGCGCTGCTCGGCGGCGCGCTCGGCTCCGTCATCGGCATGCAGGTGTTCCGTCATAAGACCAAGCACTGGTATTTCGCGCTGTTCATGCCGCTGATCCTCGTCGCGCAGATCGCTCTCGTTGCGTTCCTCTTCGTCAAGTTCGCATAATATTCGTCAAGTTCGCCAAGCAGAATCGGCCGGGAGCTTGTGCTTTCGGCTATTCGAATATAATTTATCGTTTTTCAATATTTTATTGTTGACATTTGTGATATGTTGTGTTAAGATTACGGCAAACCTCAAAAGGAGACAGTCATCATGGAAATGAACGAGATACCGGAGCAGGCTCCGGTCGAGCTTCCCGGGGAGCCGGGCGGGATAACGCGTCGCGGCGTGCTGGAGCTCGTCTTCGCCTGTTTTGCGCTCGTATGCGCTTACTTTTTCACCTGCATCTTCCCCGTGGCGGGCAGGCCGCTCGGCTTTTTCGTGCTCGCGGCCGTACTGCTCGCCGGGACTTTCGCCGCCGCGCTGCTGCTCGGAGGCGCAAAGCCGGGGCTCTTTACGTACGGCGCGCTCGTCTTTGCGCTTGCGGCGGCGTTCTGCCGCCTGCTGAACGGCGGCGACGCGTTCGATCTCGCGCCGTGCTTTGCAGCCTTCGGCGTCGCCTACCTGGTCTTCGCCGTGAGCCTGTTCGATAACCACAGCAAAAGGCTCGGCGGGACCTTCCTGCTCGATATCGCAAAGGGCTTTGCCTATATGTTCCTTTCGTTCGCGCGGTTCTTCACCTCGATCTTCCGCCCGGAGGGCAGCAGGCGCAGTTCCAAAAAGCTGCTGCCCGTCATCGGAGGCGTCGTCGCCGCGGCGATCCTGATCGTTGCGGTCTGCTCGCTGCTTTCGTATGACGCGCATTTTGCGGACCTTCTGCCCAAGATCGATCTTGAGGACGTGTTCGAGATCATCCTCAAGATCTCGTTCGCGGTGCCGATCGCGGCGCTCGTTTTCAGCCTGCTCCTCTCCTCCGAAAAGCGCATGCTGCCGGGTCTTTCCACGCCCGAGACCGCGGAGCGCGCCGGCGCAAAGCTGCACGTGCTGCCGCTGCTTTTGACCGCGCTGCCGATCATCGGCGTGCTGGCGGTCTACGCGCTGTTCTTCGTTTCGCAGTGGGCATACTACGTGAGCGCGTTCACGCACGTGCTGCCCGAGGGCTATTCCGCCGCCGAATATGCGCGTGAAGGCTTTTTCAACCTGCTCGTCGTCGCCGTCATCAACGCAGTACTGATCGTGCTCGTCTCCGTCTTCACGAAAAACACCGGGAAAGCGGGGGAGACGATGCGCCGCGTCCTCACTATCGCGCTTTCTTTGGCGACGCTCGTTCTGATCGCGACCGCGATCTCCAAGATGCTGCTCTATATCGACCGCTTCGACCTGACGCGGCAGCGGCTCATCGCAACGATCTTCCTCGCGTTCCTTGCGATCGCGTTCGTCGCCGTGATCGTCTCGCAACTCGTCCGCCGCGTGAAGGCGCTGCCCGTCATCATCGCCGCAGGGCTCGTGATCCTGTTCCTGTTTTTCGTTTTGCCGGTGAACAGGTCGATCGCGAAATACAACGTGGACGCGTATCTCTCCGGCAAGCATAAGACTATCGACGAATACTACCTTCAGAGCGAGATCGGCTGCGCCGCCGCGCCGGAGCTGCTTCGCCTGTATCACGAAGCCGAGGATCCCGCGGTCCGCGAAAAGACGGAGAGCGTTCTGAACGCCTTCCGCGCCGAGGCTACCGACGGGGCCCTGCGCTGGTACGAGCTGAGCATCCCGCTCCTTCAGACAAGGCGGCTGCTCGTAGGGAAGCCTCTGGGATGACTGAGGCATATTCCCGATAAAGACGATAAACTCAAGAAAAGCACCGTTCGGCGGTGCTTTTCTTCACAAAAGTCTCGAATTCCCGCTTTGTGTCCTTTAATTTGAATGCCCTTATAGTATAATAGAAACGATTAAAGGCCTATGCCAGAAGGAGGTTTGACGATGGATCCGGTAAAGTGCGGCAGTTTTCTTAAAACGCTGCGAAAGGGAAAGGGCTTAACGCAGGAGCAGCTTGCCGAGATGCTCGGTGTTACGAACAGGTCGGTCTCGAGGTGGGAAACGGGAACCAACCTTCCCGATATCGACGTCATCATCACGCTGTCCGAATTCTACGATGTTGACATCAAAGATCTGCTGAACGGAGAAAGCAGAAAAACAGAACAGCTTTACAAGGAAGGGAGTATAGTAAATATGCAGGCGCAAGACAAAGAACTTATTATAAAGGCGGCCGAATACGGTTCAGACAAGGCGAAAGCATCAGCTCGCAGGTCGCGCCTTAGGATAGCTTTGATAGCGTTATTATCGGTCGTAGTAACAGCCGTGCTGATAAACGTTGCCGTAATGCTTTTGCCTGCGTCCGTCAATTACGGCTCATCCGAGATCTTCACTCGTGTTGAGCTGGAAGAAGCCGCAGCCGCAGTAAAAGCAGATTTTACAAAAATGCAAGGCTGTAAGCTGTTTTCTCTAAAATATGCGGGAGACGAAGTCAGCCTTGGGCAGCTTGAATATGCAAATGAATATTTGAGCGGCGGCGAGCCTTATACCGACTGCATAGTGTTCGATTCGGTCTTCCATCCGCCGGTATTCGGAAGGGGCGCATGGGATCATCATATGTATTATTGGAGCTGGACGCTTGTGAGAACGGAAAACGACGGCTGGACCGTTTTGACAAAAGGGTATTGTTGATTTGCGGAGGTCAGTCAATGGATCCGGTAAAATGCGGAAATTATCTAAAAACGCTGCGAAAGGAAAAGGGCTTGACGCAGGAGCAGTTAGCGGAAATGCTCGGCGTTTCGAATAGGTCGGTGTCAAGGTGGGAAACGGGAGCTAACCTGCCGGATATCGATATCATCATTATTCTTTCGGAATACTACGATGTTGATATCAGGGATATATTGGACGGCGAAAATCGAACTGCGGAGCACCATGCTGCGGAAAGGAGCAATGAGAAAATGCTGGCAGAGGAAAAAGAGGTTATTGTAAAGGCGGTCGAATACGGCTCCGAAAAAGAAAGGGGCTTAGCGCGTAAAGTGTTTTTCGCAGTCCTCGCCGGTGTTGCGGCATTGGCGGTCTCATTGTTTGCGGCTTTGGAGCTGCTCGATAATGCCAAGGGCAGCGGAGTGCTTCTGTTTGCGGGTGTTCTCGCGTTTACCGTTTACTGCATGGTTTTGCAGATCCCGCAAAGCCACCGCAGCACATACGGCTATCTCGTAACTCTTATCAGCGGCTTCGCTGCCGTGATCGTAAGCAGCGCCGCCGTTCTGCTGCTGTTCTTTGCGTCGGGAAATTACCATAATTACGGTATTGCAGGGTTGTTCTATTCTCTTGGGATGATCGCTTTGGTCTTCACAGCGGCGGGGCTTGTGGCCGCAAAATTGATCAAAAAGAAGAGCTGACAACAATGGGCCCTTACAAAAAAACTGCCGGAGGTCATCCGGCAGTTTCTTTTACTCTATGTTATCTTTTTCAAGCTCCATCGCGCGTTTATAGACGGCGTTTTTCGGGAGGTCGAGCGTTTCCGAAGCGATGCGCGAGGCGGTCTTCGCGCTGAGGCCGGCGCGAAGCAGTTGGCCGAGGAGCCTGTCGAGCTTCCTTCCCGCGAGCGCGGCCTCGGTCTCCTCCGTTGCACCGCCGAGCAGTATGACGCACTCCCCGCGCGGGGGTTCCGAGCTGTAGCGCTCCGCGAGCTCCGCCGCCGTGCCGCGGACGCATTCCTCAAAGGTCTTCGTGAGCTCCCGCACCAGGCAGCAGGGGCGGTTTTTTTCATTCTCGCCGAGCTTTTCGAGCGCGGAAACGATCTCCCGGAGCGTCTCGCCGACGCGGAGCGGGCTTTCATACAGCGCCGAGGTTGCGCGGGATGAAACGAGCCTCTCCACGGCCTCGGTCCGTTCCCTGCCGGAGCGCGGCAAAAAGCCGATGAAGTACAGGCTTTCCGTGCCTAAACCGCTCGCGACCCACGCCGTGACCGCTGCGCTCGCGCCGGGGAGCACCTCAAAGGGCAGTTGCCGGCGAATGAACTCGCGCACGAGCCGTGAGCCCGGGTCCGAAACGCCCGGCATGCCCGCGTCGCTCACGAACGCGACCGCCATACCGCCGCGCACCTCATCCGCGATCTCGGCCGCGCGCTGCTGTTCGTTGTGCTCGTGGCAGCTCTCGAGCGGCTTCTTTATACCGAGCGCGTTCAGCAGCTTGAGCGTGTTGCGGGTGTCCTCGCAGTAGATCTTGCCGACCTTGCCGAGCGTTTCCGCTGCGCGGAAGGTGATATCCCCGAGGTTGCCGATCGGCGTTGCGCAGAGGTAGAGTTTTGCTTCGATCCTGTTATCGCTCATTGTAGTATCCGTCCACTTCTTCGGTGTATGCTCCGTTTTCGCCATAGATCACGAGCTCGTTTTCGATGATGAGCCCCGGTTTCGCGCCGCGGTTCGCGCGGATCAGCGCAAGATAGGGCCTTTGCCCGGGCCTCGTTTTCACAAGGCGCATGAGCTTCGGTTCGAGCCCGCTGGCAGCGAGCGCCGTTATCGCCTCCGCGAGCCGTTCCGCCGGGAAGCAGAGGAAGAGCTTGCCGCCGAATTTGATCAGCCTTGCCGCCGCCTTGCAGATCGCGCCGATATCCGCCGTGAGCTCGTGCGTCGCGCAGCCGCTCTTTGAAAGGCTGCCCTGATCGCGCCTGAAATACGGCGGATTGCAGACGGCGAAATCGAACTTCGTTCCGATATCGAGCGCCGGATCGAGATAGTCCGCGTTTACGGCCGTTATCCCGTCCGCGACGCCGTTCAGCTCAAGGCTCCTTTTGAGGCGGCCGCAGGCCTCCGCGTCGAGCTCGATCGCGGTCACGGGGATGCCCGTTCTTGCGTTTATCAGCAGCGAAAGCACGCCCGACCCCGCGCCGAGGTCGGCTAAGCGGCTCCTTTTCGACGCTTTTTCAAGGCCGCGGAGCGCAAAATGAGCAAGCAGCACGGAGTCCGTCCCGAAACAAAACGAAGCGGGCGACTGGATGATGCGCAGCCCGTTACACTGCAGATCGTCCACCCGCTCGCCCGGGAGTATGATGCTGTTGTCGGTCATCTCAGCCATCGCCGATCACAGTGTGCCGGGGATCAGCTTGAGGAACACGTTGGACCTGTGAAGGAAGTTCGCGATCTTGCTTGCGGTGATAAGCTCCTCGATCGCGTCGAAGGGCAGAACGACCAGCACTATCGGCACCACCATGAACAGCACGGTGACGTCGATCACGCCGCGCACGAGGCCGATCGCCGAGCCGACGACCGAATCGCCGATGCGCAGGCGCGGGAACTTGAGCGAATAATCCAGCCAGCATATGATGAAGGTCAGCAAGACCCTCGCCGCGAAATACACGAACAGGAACGAAATGATGTTGATCGCTGTCAGGACCATGCTCTCGTTGAAATAATCGCCGAGGGTGGTGATGCCGGCGTCCCTGAAGGACTCGTCCATGATGTTCTCGTAAACGCGGTCCCGAAGGGGGAAGGGCAGGTTGGAGCGCTCCATGATCTCATCGATCTCGTCGTTCGTCAAGGAGGTGACCTCCCTGTCCACAAGTTCGCGGTCATAGATGTATTCCGCGCCTTCGGTATAGTTGAGCATCGCGTCGTAGAGCGTCCCGTTGTTCACTACGGCCCTTGCAACGCCGCCCATGAAGAAATAAGCCAGCACGAGCGCGGCGAGCGAAGCGCCGAGCGCCGCAAGGTTCCAGATAAAGCCTTTATGAAAGCCCGAAAGGAGGAAAAGCGCAAAAACAGCCAATATGGCAAAATCGATAAGGCCCATATCCTCTCTCCTTTCTTTAGTCTCGGATTGTTTTTTATTTAATCGTGTATAAAAGCGCCTCGGAGCCGCGGGTGACGAGCAGCAGGGTCTCGCTCAGCTTTTCCGCGCCTGTTACGGAGCTGTCGAAACGGACGGTCTTATCCGTTTCGCCCTTTGCGTTCATGATGACGATCTCGTTTTCGTTCACGAGAACGGTCCTGCCGCCCATCAGGAAGCAGCCCACTGCGCTCGGGGAGTTCACGATCGGCATGACGGTCTCGTCGGCAACGGTGTCCTCCTTCACTACGAGCAGCGAAAGCGGGTCGCCCGAGAACTCCGTCCGATCCAGCAGCAGATACATCCTTCCGCCCGACGCGGAGGAGCCGACGCATTCATAGCCCCTGCACTGCAGGCGATAGGCCTCGTCGTTCGTTTCGCGGCTGAAGCGGATCAGATTGTCCGTGCAGAGCGCGAACACGCTCTTGTTGGTCATTATGATCTGTTTCACGACCTGGCCCTGTACCGATATAACGCCGGTTATGCTTTCGCGGTTGAGGTCATAGGTGGTGATGGTGGTGGAGATCGCGCTGCCGGTCGTGATGAGCTCGCTCATCCAAAGCGACGCGCTTTCATCCGCATCGAAGCCGAAATCGAGAAGGGAGCTGTTTGTGAAATCCTTGCTGTAGCACTGCGAGCCGGCGGAATTATACACGCGCAGCGTGTGGGAATGATCGGCGTTTTCGACGTATGCGCCGATGTATTTGCCGCCGCAGTCCACCTTGCGGAAGGTGCCGTCGATCACGTTGTCGAACGGGGTGCCGACGACCTGCAGCGAGGACGCGCTGTAGACCGCCTTGAGCTGCTCCGTGCCGGCGATGCTGACGCTTTGCGAATCGAGCTCTACGGAATAGTTCCTGCTCTCGTCCTCAAGGCTGAAGAAATTGAGCACGCCTCCGTCAACGTACAGGAAACCGTCGCCGGTATAGCAGTACTCCTTATCGGCGGAGAAGGGGAGACTGCGCTTTCCGGCCGCCGTATTGCAGCCGCGCAGCAGCAGTGTCGCCGCCGCCGCGATCCCTGCAAGCAGGAATACGCCGACGACGATCGGCAGCGCCCGGCGGAGGGGCGAGGTCCTTGTTCTGAGTTTTCTCGTATTATTAGGCATTTTGTTCGTCCGTTTTGATCATTGGGGGCGTACTATGCTGAGCGCTCCCGGCATTATCTCACAGGTGAGCGGGGTGCTCAGAACGGTCTCGCCGTCCGTCTCGCAGAGAAGCTCCTCGTCGGTCGTGATCTCGACCTTCTTCGCCCGCGTATAGATGACGGGCTTTTTGCCGAGATGCTTCCCGTTTATCGCCTTCGGAAGCAGCCCGAGCACGGTCGGCAGCCCGATCCACTTGATGATGCAGATATCGAAAAGCCCATCGTCCGACCTGGCTTCCGGCGCGATCCTGATGCCGCCGCCGAAGCGCTGTCCGTTGCAGACCGTGATCATCATCGCGTCAAGCTCCATCTTCTCGCCGCCGTCCGTCGTGATGCGAGCATGCACCTTGGTGCGGTGACGGAGCGCGTCCATGATGCCGATAAGGTAGGGCAGCATGCCCTGGTGGCCCTTTTTATGCTTGTCGACGCTTCTCAAAACGTCCACGTCGAAGCCGAGCCCGCAGATGTTCGCAAACACTTTGCCGTTGGCAGTGCCGAGGTCGCAGGGCACGGCTTTGCCGTTCAGTATCAGCTTTGCCGCTTCAGCGGGATCGGTCGGGATGCCGAGCACGGACGCGAGATCGTTGCCCGTTCCGAAGGGGAGGATGCCGAACTTCACGCCGGGCACGCCCGCAAGCACGGATGCGATCTCGTTCACGGTGCCGTCGCCGCCGACCGCGACGATGAATTTCCTGCCTTCCGCAAGCGCCTGCTTTGCAAGCTCCACGGAATGGCCCGCATATTCGGAATAACGGACGGCGTACTCCGCCCCCATGGCTTTAAGCTGCCGCTCCGCCTCCGCGAACTGCTTTTCGCAAAGGCTGGTCCCGGCGATCGGATTGACTATAAAAACGGGCTTCATCGCGTCTTCGGATGAACCGGTGAACGTTTCTTCTGTCTTCGTATTCATTCTGTACCCCCGCCGGTTTCATGCCGGTCACGGTGTGCTCATACACACCCTACCTTATAATAACGCATTCTATTGGGGTTTGTCAATACGGCGCAGCGCCGCAGGCTACAAGACCGGGTACCTATTCATTATTCACTGTTCACTGCCTGCATCGCAGGCACAAAAAAGCCCCCGGCAAGTGCCGGAGGCCGTATTTGCGTTCAGCCGTCAGTCGAGAATGATCAGGCTCATAGCCGTGCGCATGACCTGCAGCGCGTCCGCAACGGTCAGCTCGTTGTCGCCGTCCATATCGCAAACGGCGATCTGCTCGGGCGTGGCAGTGATGAGACCCATCGCCGCGCGGAGGATGGAGAGCGCGTCCACGATGTCGACCACACCGTCGCCGCTCATGTCGCCCGGGACTGCGCCGCCCTCGAAGCGGGCGATCAGCTCTGTATAGCTGCCGTCAACGGTAAACTCTTCCGTTTCGGAAACGAGCGCGCCCGTTTCATCGTACCAGCCGAGGAATTCGGCGCCGGTGCCGGCATAAGCGCAAACGTTAAAGTTCCAGCCCGAATCAAAGTTGTCAATGACACCTACATAACCTATGCCTTCGGCGCGGAGCGTTTGCACAGGGAAGAGGGTGTAGGAAAGGAGGATCTCGGTAAGGCGGTTATTCCGGCAATCAACACTATTCAACTCGGTATTGCCGGAAAGATCCAGCTCGGTCAAAACGTTGTCGTTGCAGTACAGCTCCGTCAGCGCGGTGCAGCTGCTGACATCCAGCTCGGTCAGGGCGTTATTCTCGCAGTTCAGATACTCCAGCGCGATGCAGCCGCTGACATCCAGCTCGGTCAGGGCGTTATCGCTGCAGTCCAGACTCCCCAGCGCGATGTTGCTGCTGACGTCCAGCTCGGTCAGGGCGTTATCGTCGCAGTACAGACGCCATAGCGCGGTGTTGTTGCTGACGTCCAGCTCGGTCAAGGCGTTGCCGTAGCAGATCAGACTAGTCAGCGCGGTGTTGTTGCTGACGTCCAGCTCGGTCAAGGCGTTGCCGTAGCAGTCCAGCTGTCTAAGCGCGGTGTTGCTGCTGACGTCCAGCTCGGTCAGGGCGTTGCCCATGCACCTCAGATACTCCAGCGCGGTGCAGCCGCTGACGTCCAGCTCGGTCAGGGCGTTGCCCATGCACCTCAGATACTCCAGCGCGGTGCAGCCGCTGACGTCCAGCTCGGTCAGGGCGTTGCCCATGCAGCTCAGCTCCTCCAGCGCGGTGCAGCCGCTGACGTCCAGCTCGGTCAAGGCGTTATTCCAGCAGTTCAGCTGTCTAAGCGCGGTGCAGCCGCTGACGTCCAGCTCGGTCAAGGCGTTGTCGCTGCAGTTCAGATTTTCCAGCGCGGTGCAGCCGGAAACGTCAAAAGAGCCAACGAGCGCCTGCCATTCGTAACCTGTATAATCATCCTCCAAAAAGATAGACGTTATCCTGAGAGTACCGCCTACGCTGCTCCAAGTGAATCTGGTTAACTCTTCATCATTCCAATCGTCATCATAGCCCCAATACGTTCCCCAGGTCGCGGGATCGTTCGGGTCGTAGTTCTCACTCAGCTTTTCGCCGTTTTTGACGCCGTCTTCATCGGTCTGTTCGAGGAATGAAGCGCATGCGTTGTAGTCGTGCGCGTTATAGCCCGCAGGGACTGTCCAGCACGGAGTGACTGTTCTTGCTTTTACGGCAAGGGAGAGGGGCATACAGCCGAGCGCCATAAAGAGCGCCAGCGCAGCCGCGATGATTGAAAGAGTCTTTTTCATTTGGTTTCCTCCTGAAAATATGGATTTGGGTAAATATGCGTTCGGCGGTTCGATCCGTTTTTGATCAGTATACAGTGAAAAAGACGATATGTCAACCCGCGCAAAGAAAGAGGAACGCAATTCCACTCCTCCCTCGTTATTTATGCGAATAAGGGTTCTTGTTCTCCTTCTGCGGTTCCTCTCCGCTTGATCCCCAGCGGGCGAAAACGATCAGCAGATAGCGGAGGATCCCGACGAGGAAGAACGCGCCCACGCCGATCCAGAACCATTTGATCGGCAGCCCGACCGCGAAATGAAGTATCAGCAGGATCCATACCGGCACCGAAAACAGCAGCGTGTCGACGCGCAGTATGAAAAAGAACAGCAGCCCATAGAAAAATTCGCCGACTTTCGTGCCCCTGCCTTTTTTCGGTTCTTCGTTATGCTCCATGGTCCTCTCCTTTTCTCCCCGCCCGCCAGACGTTGCGCACGATCTCCCTCTGCTCGCCCTGATAGGGTCCGACGCCGCGGAAGACGGGCTCAAAGCCGAGCTTTTCCATCACGCGGACGGACGCCGTGTTTTCCGCAAGGCAGATGCCGATGATCCCGGAAAGCCCCAGCTTCTCCGCCATCGCCGGCAGGAACGCGCGCGCCGCCTCGGTCGCGTAGCCCTTTCCGGTGTGGGCTTTGGCGATATGGTAGCCGAGCTCCCAGCCGTCCCCGATGAAAACGAGCTGCACGTAGCCGATATTCTCCCCGCTGCGCAGCAGCACGGGGTGCACGAACGGGCCTTCCGCGCCGCCGTACCGCCCGATCAAAAACTCCACCGTCTCCCTCGCTTCCTCTACGGTCTCAAAGACCTCGTCCGGAACGAAGCGCCTGTTGTCCTCGTCGAGCGAATTCCTATGCACCGCCTCCGCCATGTCCGGCGTGAAGTCCGTGATGATCAGTCTTTCGGTCTCTATCCTCATCGTTTTGCCCTTTTCGTTTTATACGGCGCCGAGCGTCCAGTCCCTTGCGGCTTTGTCCGCCAGCTTGACGAGCAGCGGCAGCCTGTATTCGCCGTGCATTTTTGCGATCCATTCCTTCGCGGTCCCGTGATCGATCCCCTTCGAGGTCACGAAAAGCGGCTTTTTGCAGCCCTTCCTGACGACCTCGGTGTTCGGAACGAGGCATTTTTTGTATTTGTTCTTTGCGATCCCGATCACCGGAACGCCGTATTCATCAAAGACGAAGGTGCCGAGCGCCTTTTCCCCGGTCCCGGAGTCGGCGTAGCCGTCGACCACTATCAGTTCGATATCCTGCCCTTCGAGCTTTCGCATGACGGCTTCCACGCATTTGAGCTCCCGCCGGAAGAACTGCCCGGGGACGTACTCCCCGACGCCCTCGACGAACGCGCCGACGACGCCTGCCGCTTCTTCCGCAAGGATGCTTTCGGCAAGCACGCCCGCCGCGTGAGCGCTGTGCTCAGTCTCGTTATAGTCCGCGTCTATAACAACTATCATTTCGCTTCTCCGCTCCTTCCGGCCGTTTTATCAGGAGGGCAGGCCGCCGATATCCGGCAGGGTCTCATCAAGCACCGTCCGGTAGGCGGTCGTCAGGAAATACGTGCCGTAGGGGAGAAGGATGAACATATTGAGCCAAAGCTTCTTTTCCTCGTTGGTCACGGCTTCGTCCACGAGCGAAAGCAGCCATTGGCGAAGGATCGAGCCGTTCATCGTGTTGGTCTCCCACGCGGTGCGGTCGTAATAGATACCGTCCCGCATGCGCTTGATGAGCTCGTCCTCGGTGGCCGGGGCGGGGGAGTCGATATACCGCTCGCGCTCCGGCAGAGTCTCCCTTTCATAGCTGAGCAGCTCCTCCTCGGTCATGCCGTAAACCAGGCCGATAAGCTCGGCAATGAACAGCGCGCTGCGGTCGGTCAGCTTTTCAAGCATTTTGTAAACGGGCGGTTTGGGCGTTTCCATCCGCGTCAGCAAGTACTTGCCGTTTTCGTTCATCACCGGCTGCGCTTCGCCGATCGTCGTGATCCTAAACTGCTTTCTGCCGCCTTCCTGCCACAGCAAATAATAAGCATAGGTGATCGCGTCGCCCACGCCTGTGCCGAAAACGCAGCACGGCCGGCGGATGGTTTCGCCCGCCTCGGTCTCGGCCTCGGCGGAGACGAAGAACACCGTGTAGTCATCTTCCTCCACGATCATGAAAAGCTCGTCGTAGAAGCCGGTGTCAAGCAGTTTGGCCGCCCTTACCGGTTCTCCGCCTTCCTCGGGCTTCACCGAAAGGAGCAGGTCTCCCTTTTTGAACACCTCTGTTCCCTTTGCCGGGCGGAAGCCCTTATCAAATCTGTGCTGAATATCCATGCTTTTCTCCGGTGCGATGGTCCTTATGCGGATGCACCGAACAGGTTCCCCGGGTTTGGGCTTTTGCCTGTTCGCTTGTCAGCTCCGCTGTGCGCCTGCCGCGCGGCGTTTCCGCCGGACGAGGCCGACGATCAGATAGAAGACCGCGATATAGACGAGGAACAGCGCCACCACGCCGATCGGATACAGCACCGGGCTGCCGTGAACGAGGTTATAGAGGACGTCATACGGCGTCCCGTCTCCCCGGCGGAGGAACATATAGTTATAGTCGAGCGCCGCGTTTGCGATAAACGCCGCCGCGATGAAGAAAAGCAGGATCCCGTAGGTGATCGGCACGTTGCGCCGCTCCATGCCGGCCATTCCCGAAATGCCGACATACAGCGAAGCAAAGCCCGCTATGGAGTGCGTGAGGCCGGAGGCGACGTTTTCGATGCCCAGCACGGGATAGGCGTTATAGTTCTGGAACGCCCCGACCGTCCCGAGTACGCCGCCCAGCAGGCCGAACACGAACACGAAATCGAGCGCCGCCTCCCTCACTCGGCCCTTGGAGAACGCCGCGAGGGGGATGACGATGAGCTGTATGCTGCAGAGGAACAGGGGCAGATTATGCCTCATCTCGGCAAGACCGCTGCCGCGCGCGCAGAACACGACGAGCTTGAAGATCTCGATCGCGTCGATCAGTATCGCCGCCGCGATCAGCACGCGGTTCTTCGTTTTTTCGTCCCTGTTCCGGTTCCTTTTCCCAAGCACGACGGCGAGAACGATCATCGCCGCCATCAGCAGGCCGACGAAGGTCAGGTGCTGCCAGCTCAGCGCACCCTCCGGCTGCCTTTGATAGCCGCCGATCCCCAAAAACTCTTTCATTGCTTCCTCCATTCATCCCGGTCCGGCACGACCGGGTCCGATAGCAGTACAGCGCCCGGGGAGGACGCTGCGCTGTTATTCATTATGACGGATATCGATACTTTTTCAGTTATTGTCCGGCTTCATCGTGGGGAACAGGATAACGTCCCTGATGGAGTCGGTGCCGCAGAGCAGCATCGCGCAGCGGTCGATGCCGAAGCCGAGACCGCCGGTGGGGGGCATGCCGTATTCGAGCGCCATGACGAAATCCTCGTCCATCATGTCCGCCTCTTCGTCGCCCTTGGCGCGCTTTGCCGCCTGCGCCTTGAAGCGCTCGTACTGGTCGATCGGGTCGTTCAGCTCGCTGAACGCGTTGCCCATCTCGCAGGAGCAGACGAAGGCCTCGTAGCGCTCGGTGAGGCGGGGGTCCTTCGGGCTGCGCTTTGCGAGCGGGCTGACCTCCACGGGGTACATCGTGATGAAGGTGGGCTGGATCAGCTTTTCCTCGACCTTCTGGTCGAAGGTCTCGTAGAGCGCGTTGCCCCAGGTGTGCGCCACTCCGTCCATATCGACGCCAACGCTCTTTGCAAGCGCTTCAGCCTCGTCCGCGTCGCCCTCGCAGGCCATGAAGTCCGCGCCGGTGTATTCCTTGACGGCGTCCGCCATCGTGATGCGGCGCCAGCCGGGGGTGAGGTCCACCTCGTTGCCCAGCCAGTTGACCTTGTAGGTGCCGAGGATCTCCATCGCCGCGCCGGAGAGTATTCCCTCGAGCACGTCCATCATGCCCTCAAGGTTGGTGTAGGCCTGATAGAGCTCGCAGGTGGTGAACTCCGGGTTGTGCTTGGTGTCCATGCCCTCGTTGCGGAAGATCCTGCCGACCTCGAAAACGCGGTCCATGCCGCCCACGATCAGCCTCTTGAGGTGCAGCTCGGTCGCGATGCGCATATACATGTCGATATCGAGTGTGTTGTGGTGCGTGATGAACGGGCGTGCGGTCGCGCCGCCGGCGATCGCGCTGAGAACGGGGGTCTCCACCTCGATGAAGCCCCTTTCCTCAAGATAGCGGCGCACGAACGAAACGAACTTCGAGCGTATCTCGAAATTACGCTTGGATTCCGGGTTCATGATGAGGTCCACGTACCTCTGGCGGTAGCGGAGCTCCTTATCGGTGAGGCCGTGGAACTTCTCCGGCAGGGGACGGAGGGACTTTGAAAGCAGCTTAACGCTCGAAGCGTGAACGGAGACCTCGCCCGTCTTGGTGCGGAAGACCGTTCCCGTAACGCCGATGATGTCGCCGATGTCGTAGGCCTTGAAATCGGCATAGGGCTCCTCGCCAACGTCGTCCCGGCGGACGTAGATCTGGATGTCGCCCTTCGCGTCGCGGATGCCGGCAAAGCTCGCCTTGCCCATGATGCGCTTTGCCATCATGCGGCCGCAGACAGAAACCTCTTTGCCTTCCATCTCGTCGAAATTCGCCTTGATATCCGCGCTGCGGTGCGTGAAGTCAAAGCGCACGATCTCGAAAGGATCCTTGCCCGCCTCCCTGAGGGCGGCGAGCTTGTCGCGGCGGATCTGAAGCAGCTCGCTCAGTTCCTTTTCGGTCTGAGCCGCTTCGTTCCCGCGGGGCTGATTTATGATATTCTCTTCCATTTGTAAAAATCCCGTAAATTATCTTCTGATGCTGAGGATGCTGACCTTCATCAGGCCGCCGGGGGTCTCGACGGTCACGGTCTCGCCGACCTTGTGGCCGAGCACGCCGCCGCCGATCGCGGAATCGCGGGAGATGCGCTTCGGGGTCACGTCGAGCTTCGCCTCGGTCTCGCTGACGACATGGTACTCCTCCTCGATGCCCACGTCCACCAGCCTGAGCCTTACGAGGGAACCGAGGGAAACGGTATTGACGCTGATCTCGGATTCGTCGATGATGACGACGTTCTTGAGCTTTGCCTCAAGCTCCTGGATCTCGTATTCGTTATGCGCCTGCGCGTCGAGAGCGGCGTCGTATTCCGCGTTCTCGCTGAGGTCGCCGAACGAACGCGCGACCGCGATAGCCTCGGTGATCTCCTTCCTGCGCTCTGTTTTCAAGTATTCCAACCTGTCTTCAAGTTCTTTTTTGCCTGCTTTTGTAAGAAGTACTGCTTCTGCCATGGGAAACCTCCTGAATTATGGGCGGGGCTTTTGCCTCTTTGCGGCGTAAAAAATTAAGCGGGTCTCGCACCGAAAGCTCAAAACCCCATACCGATTTAGCATATTATAGTCAAGAAACCGGGGATTGTCAATAAAAAGCCCGTCGATTTTTGCGGCTTACGGGCTTTTTTCGGTCTCGGGAGCTCAAAAACGGGGTTCTGCCGCCGTTCGACAGCGCTTTCAGTCAAGTTCTACCTATATTCGACTGCCCTTATATTGATTTTCGGCGGTCGTTTTGCTAAACTTACGGTCGAGGTGATGAGTATGGACAAGCGTTTTGCGATCGGCAACTTCATCTATGAGCTCCGGCGTGAAAAGGGCTGGACCCAAAAGGAGCTCGGCGACCTTCTCGGCGTTACGAACAAGGCCGTCTCCAAGTGGGAGACAGGCGCCGCGCTTCCGAGGGTCGAATATCTTCGCGACCTCGCTTCCGTCCTCGGCTGCACGCAGGAGGAACTTTTTCTCGGGCGGCGCATCCCGAAGGACAAAACGGAGCCTGCCGAAGCGCCGGAGGAGAGCTATATATCGGTCGTTCAAAGATGCGACGCGTGTCAGCATGAGGGCAAATTCAGCAAAACCGGTCCAAAGAAAGGCAAGTTCGTCTGCAAAAAATGCGGTGCGGAGATAAAACCGATCATTTCATGGTCGATCGTCTTGCTGTGCGTTATACACTTTATTCTGATGTATTGTTTGCTCAGCCTTGAGATCTCGGCTATGTACAAGCTTGGGATCATGTCTCTTTCAAAGAGTTACTTTCCGAATGCAGAGGAAAGAATTTTCTATCGGCAGCTGAACGAGCATTTTCCTCACCTTAACTTGATCGGATCGCTTGCTACCATACCATTGACTTTATTGTTATGCATTATCCTTTTCAGTATAGATATTCTTTTATTTAAGTTATTCGATAAGAAGCACTGGATCAAATACCGTATCGTCCGCTATCCTCATTCGGAGGACGGCAGGATCGTATTCTGAAAACCGATAATAACCGATAATAAAGACGCCCGCGGGAAGGAACAATTCCTTCATCAGCGGAGCGTCTTCATTTCTTCATTAGCCCGCTTCGGGCGTCTTCATTTTCTCACACCGCCGTGCCGTCCGGCAGGTGCGCGATCTCCTTCTTCCAGAGCCTTGCGAGCACGATGAAGCTGAACGCGAGCGCCGCGAACTCCGCGATGAAGAAGCTCCACCACACGCTCTCCACCCTGTGGAAGACGAGGGCGAGGATGAGCGCCGCGGGCAGCAGCACGCCAAGCTGGCGGATGATGCTCATGAGCATGCTGGAAACGCCCCGCCCGAGCGCGCCGAAGGCGACGGAGTTGGTGATGGAAGCGGCGGCGAGGATGAACGAAAGCGAGATTATGCGGAACGCCGCGATACCGCCGGAGGTTATCGAACCGTCGTGGTCGAAAAGCCCGATGATCTGCGCCGGGAAAAGCTGGAATACGAGCGTGCCGACCGCCATGATGCAGATCGCGACGATGAGCGTCAGCTTCCACGCCTTCACAAGGCGCAGGCGGTTCCCCGCGCCGTAGTTATAGGCAAGGATGGACATGCTGGCGTTCGTAACGCCGAACAGAGGCATGAAGATCAGGGACTGGACCTTGAAGTAGACGCCCACGATGCTGGTCGCCGCCTTGCCGCCCACGTCCGCAAGCACGCGGGAGAGGATCATGTTCATGCCGGAGATCATTACGGAGGTGATCGCCTGCATGATGATGCTGGGAAGACCCACGCGGTAGATATCGAGGATGGTCTCGCGGCACGGGCGGAACCGCCTGAACGAGAGCGTGACCTCATGCTTTTTGCCGAGGACGAGGATGAGGGCGATAATCATGCCGATCCACTGCCCGATGACCGTGGCGTACGCGGCGCCCCTGACGCCCATTTTCAGCGTGAAGATCATGATCGGGTCGAGGATGATGTTCACGACCGCGCCGATGAGCTGGGTGACCATCGAAAGGGAGGTCTTGCCCATGGACTGCAGGATCCTTTCGCAGCCGAGCTGGATGAAAACGCCCATGCTGAACAGCATGCAGATCCTGAGATAGCTGACGCCGAGGCCGACGAGTGCGGGATCGTCCGAATACAGCCTGAAGAAAGGCTTTATCGCAAAGCTGAGCGCCGCGAAGAGCAGCGAGGAGCAGACGAGCAGGAAGATGCCGTTCGACGCGCCCTTGTTCGCGCTTTCGACTTCGCCCGCGCCGAGCTTCCTGGAGATGTAGGAATTCATGCCCACCGAGGTGCCCACCGATACCGCGATCATCAGCATCTGGATCGGGTACGCGAGCGATACTGCGTTAAGCGCGTCATTGCTGTATTTGGCGACGAAGTAGCTGTCCACAACGTTGTACAGCGCCTGGACGAGCATCGAAATGACCATCGGTACGGACATGCCGAAAAGGAGCCTGCCTATCGGCATGTGGCCCATCTTGTTCTGCTTTGCGAGCATCTCGGCTTCGCTGAAATTATTGGTTTTTATTTCGTTTTTTTCCATAGCCGCTCAATTATAGCATCAATGCCTCCGCGTGTAAACGGGGTCCGACTCATATATTTATTTCAGCCTGAAAGCAGAGGAAACGGCCAGCATATAGACCCATTTCTCCTTCACGGGAACGCCGATCAGCTTTTCGATCGCTTCGGCGTACAGATCGAGCTGGTATCCGTATTGAGCTGCGACCTGCGCGGGGTCCTTCCCGCGCACGGAAGTGGTCTTGTAGTCGATCAGTATGGCCTCGCCGTTCTCTATGAAGAAACAGTCCACCGTGCCCTGCAGCAGGGAGCCGTCCTCCCGCAGCAGCGAAAACTCCTGCTCGCGGAAGACTTTTTCGGCTTTAAGCAGCCGCGCAAAAAGGCTCGACTCCGTGAACGCGAGCACCGCGTCGAGGTTTACGGCGCGCGCTTCCTCCTCCGTAAAGATCCCTTTTTCGGTCAGCGCGCGGAGCTGCCTCTCAAGCGAGGCCTTGTCCGGCCTTTCAAGCTCAAGCAGCATGATGAAGCGGTGGGTGAGCGTGCCGCGCTGCGCGCCGGTGAAGACGGTGCTTTTCTCCCCGAGGAAGGACGGCACGGCCGGAACGTATTCGAAGGCTTTGTCGGCCCTGTCGGTAACGCTCGTTTTTGCGGGCCTGCCGCCGGTCGTGTCGGGCGCGCATTCGCCGTCCTTATCGCGGTATTCGCCGACGCCGAGCTTTTTTGACAGCTCCGCGTGCTCCGCGTTCCCTGCCTCCCGCATCCACTTTTCAAGCTCTTCGCCGCCTACCTTGCCGGTCCTCGCTCCGCCCGGGGCCGCCGCGCTGTAATAGGTCGTCATCGTGTTTTCCCCGATTGGCGTCACGACGCCCTTCCTTGCGGCTTCGATGCTGAGCCCAAGCGGGAAGTACGCGCCGATGATCCACTCGAGATAGTTCTTCGCGTTCACGATGCCGTTGTCCGACAAGGGAACGGCGTAATTTACAATCAGGTCCTTCATCTTTTTGTTTGCGTCAACGAGGAAGAGCTTCTCCCTTGCGCGCGTCATGCCGACGTAGAGCACGCGCATCTCCTCCGCGGACTGCTTTGATGCGTCCTTCTCCTCCATCGCGCGGCGGACCAGCGGCTTCAGCGCCTTGGAATTGCCGAACGGCTTCAGTTTTTCCAGCTTGTCATAGCCTTTTGAAAAACGCAGGCCGAGGCCGAGCTCGTTATCGAGCATCACCGCTCCGCTTCTGGCCGTTCTGTTGAACTGCTTCGACAGCCTGCATATAAACACGAACGGGAATTCGAGGCCCTTGCTCTTGTGGATGCTCATCACGCGGACGGCGTTTACGCTCGCGGCCTGGGCAGCGCCCATGTTGGAATTATCCGCAACGTTGTCCATCAGGTTCAGGAACGAATGCAGCCCGTGCCTGCCGTTGGCCTCGAACGAACGCGCTTTTTCAAGCAGCAGGTCAAGGTTCGCCTGCCTGACAGCCCCGCCGATCTCCGCGCCCGAGAAGACGTAAAACTTCGTTTCGTCAAAGAGCCTTCCTATCAGCTCCTCCATGCCTACAAGGCGGCTCAGTGAATGCCATTCGCGCAGTTTTTTAATGAAATAAGCGGTCTTTTTGAAGAGAGCTCCGTTTTCGCTCCCGCCCCCCATTTCGCCGGCGGCTGCGCAGGCAAGCACCCGTTCAAAGAAGTATTCGTATTCCTTCCCTCTGAAAGCGGTACGGATGCGGACGAGCTCGCCGTCGGTGAACCCGCCGATCGTCGAACACATGACCGACGCGAGCGGGATATCCTGGCGGACGTTGTCTATAACGCGGAGCAGGTTCAGGAAGACCTGCACCTCGATCGCGTCGAAATAGCCGTCGCCGAGCTCCGCCGTGCAGGGGATCCCGAATTCCGAAAGCGTGTTGATGAGCCTGAGCGCCGATCCCTTCGGGCTGTGCATAAGTATAGCGCAGTCGGAAAACTGAGCGGGCCGGCGTTTTTTCAGCTTAGTATCGAAGACCGTTTCGTTTTTGACGATGCCAATGATCTTTTTCGCGATCAGGCAGGCTTCGGCCTCCACGCATTCGACGTCGTTATAGCTGCCGGCGCCGTCCTCTTTTTTATCGTCGTCCGCTCCGCCGTCCGCGGGCGCGTCGTTCTGCTCTTCTTCATCGTCCGCCTCAAGATCTATAAGATGGAGCTCGACGCTGCCGTCCTCCGCCTTGTCGCCCGGCTTCAGCTCCGCGTTGTCGGAATAGTCTATCTCGCCCGCGTCACTTCCGCGCATCAGCTTTGAAAACAGCTCGTTCGCCGCGGAAAGCACCGCTTTGGTGCTGCGGAAATTGTGGTTGAGGTCTATCTTCGTTCCTTCCGCGCCGTCGTTTTCGTCATAGGTATAGCGCTCGTATTTATCGAGGAAGCTCGCGGGCTCGGCCTGGCGGAAGCGATAGATGCTCTGCTTCACGTCGCCCACCATGAACAAATTGTTCCCGCGCGATATCCTTGAGATTATGCTGTCCTGGATCAGGTTCGTGTCCTGATACTCATCCACGAATATGTATTTGAACTTCTGTTTGTATTCCTCCGCCGCATCGTCGTTTTTCAGCACTTCATAGGTCATCTGCTCCATATCGGAAAAGTCTATAAGCGCGTCCTTCTGCTTCAGCTCGCGGAAGCGTTCGATGAAAGCCTCCGTGAGTGCGCCGATCTTGCGGACCACCGGCGCCAGCTCGTTGGAAATGACCTTTTCGCCTTCCTTCGGTATGCAGAAAAAATACTGCAGCGTGTCCTTGATCTTTTTAAGTATGATATCTTTATAATCCTTTATGATCTGCGAAGCTCCGCCCTTCAGTTTGCCCCTCGGGATGGAAGGGAATTTAAGCTCTGCCGCCGCCTTCTGAAAGCTGTCGTACTTCGTAAGCTGGCGCAGGCCCACGAGGATCTGCGCAAACTCGTTAAGCACCGGCATATATGCTCTGACTTCTTCGTTATCGCTCCCGCTGACGTATTCGTAAACGGCATTTCCTTCGCTTATACCGACGTCGATGATCCTTCTCACGGAGGTAATGAGCTGTTCCTCGCAGAGCTTAGCGATCCTTTCAAAGCCTTCGGAGTAGTTTTCGGCAGCGCTTTGCAGCCATCGGGAAGGATCGGGGCGGGCGATAACGTATCTGTAAACGGAGCTGATGATCTCCTTTATCCCGTTGTTTTTATGGAACGCGGAGATGATGAAGCGCGTTTCCGGATCGCTCTTTTCCTCCGCGGAAAGGTAGAACTCCTCCACCGTTTCATCGAGCGCGAGATTCATGATGATGACCGTTTCCGCGTCATCCATCACGCGGAACCCGGGATCGAGCTCTATAAGATTGTAATTGCGTGTGAGAACGTTCTGGCAGAAGCTGTGGATCGTTGAGATATTGGCCCGCGAAACGCCGTTCGCCGCCTCGAGGAGGCGCAGTTTATCCTTCGCGTCGTCCTTTTCCTCGGCAAGCTTCAGCAGCCTGTCCTCGATCCTCTCCTTCATCTCGGCGGCAGCGGCCTTTGTGAAGGTCACGACGAGCAGTTCATCCACCTTCGTTCCTTTTTCTATCTCTCGGCAGATCCTTTCGGTCAGAACGCGCGTTTTGCCCGCTCCGGCGGCAGCGGAAACGATCAGATTCCCCTTGAAAGTGATCGCGTTCATCTGTTCCGGAGTGAACTTCATTTCTTCTTTTTTGATCGGTGCTTCCATTGGCGTATCCTCGGTCCTTTGATAACGGTCGTCAGAGTTTCAGTTTATTGAGCAGCTTTGCTGTAAAAGGTCTGTGAACTACCATCGCCGCTTTCGGGCAGAATTCCTGGCAGCAGAAGCAGCGGATGCATTTTTCCCTGTCGATAACGGCTTTCCGGTTCTTTATCTCTATCGCCTTCGCGGGGCACATCCTCGCGCACTCGCCGCAGCCGACGCAGAGCGAAGGTTTCAGCTTCGGTTTCTGCGCAAGCGCTTTTGAGCTGATGAAGTGCATTAAGGTGCCTTTTCTCATAAAGCGCAGGCCCCTGACCGGCGGCGCTTTGAAATCTTTGACGATAAAATCCTCGACGTTTCCGTGGATCTTGAGCTCTTTCCAGCTCTTCGGGGCAAGTCCGCGCTCATATGCTGCTTTGAGCGTCGGCAGGCCGTTTATGTCCATGCCGATGAGCGCCGCGCCGATAAGATCGCAGTCATAGCTGTTTTTAGCGGCGATCACCGCGCCGACCTGACGCGGCGTGCCGTTCAGCGGGCCGTTGCCCTCCATGCCGATAACGGCGTCGCAGATCGCAAGGCGGGGTTTGAAAAACTCGTTGATATCTATCAGCATATCCGCAAAATCCGCTTCGTTCGGAAACTGATAGTGCATTTCCGGCTTTTTCAGGCCGGGTATGGTCCCGTAAAGGTTTTTGACGGCGGCGCTCATGCCCATCATGCCGTGCGCTTTCAGCTTGCAGAAGTCGATGATCGCGTCCGCCTCGTCAAGATAAGCCGTATAAGTCAGCCTGTGCAGCACCTTGCCGTCCGGCAGGTCGACGGTCTTTTCTTCAAGGTTTCTGTTCAGTTCGGCGCCGAGCTTTTCAAGCTCGTTCATCCCGGTCGCCGCGTAGACCTTATTCAGAACTATGGTCGTATGCGGTCCGCCCGGGCTGTCGCCTATAACGACGCTTGCGCCGCGATCCAAAAGCATTTTGACCAGCGCCTTCAAAAGCAGCGGATGCGTCGTCGCCGCTTCCTCCGGTTTTTTGAATGAAACGAGGTTTGGTTTTATTGCGATCTTCATCCCGGGCTTCACAAAATCGAGCCCGCCGATCGCTTCCGTCGCTTCCCTGAGCGCTTTCTCTGTTTTTTCTTCATCATAGCCTTCACAGGCGACTATCGAACAATCGAACATTTTGACCTTTCCAAAACGGGGCTGCCGTTCTTTTTTTATTTTTATATTATAGCATATCAGGCGCTTCTCTTTCAATGAAATAAGAGGTCCGTCCGCCGGTTTTTGCTCTCAAAAAAAACAGATCCCGTCAACAAAAATACATACCCGAAAAGGTTGACCGAAAGCGTTTTTTCTATTATAATAAATGGGAAGGAGCAGTATTGGGCCTTTGTTTTCCGCGCCCTTAAACGGGCGGTAAAAACCGGCCTTCTTATCCTAATTATCAATACTTTCCACGTGGAAAATTTTTGATAATATGAGGAAACTGTGCAAACTGTGAAATAAGCGGAAAAACTGTTTTTTTATCCACAGCATTATCCGCCGCTTATCAACAGGCGAAACTCAATCGCCAAACGGGAAAATAACCGTTTTCCACAGTTTCCTTGCTACTACTGCTGCTGCCGCTTTTACTAATAAATAATGATCAGGAGGTCATCTATGCGTTTTACCGTCAATACCAAGGAACTGAACGAAGCCGTATCGATCGTCACGAAGGCTATGCCGAGCCACAGCAGTCTGCCCATTCTGGAGGGCATCTACATATACGCTTCCGCTTCCAATCTGTTTATGAAATGCTCCGATCTTTCGCTTCAGATCGAAACGGAGATCCCGGCGCTCGTCGAGGAGGAGGGCAGCGCTGTCCTTCCCGGAAGGCTGTTTGCGGAGCTCGCAAGAAGGCTTACCGCCGATTCCGTCGAATTTGACGGCGATAAAAACACCATCAAAGTTCGTTCCGGCATGGTGAAGACCTCGCTCCAGGTCAACCCGAGCGACGAATACCCTGAAATGAGAAGGGTCGACGACGAATTCTCCGCCGAGATCGGTCAGAACACGCTTCGCAGCATGATAAAGCAGACCATCTTCGCCGTTTCGCTCGAGGATACCAAGCCTATCCTGAACGGCGTCTGCCTTGAGTTCAACGAGAACAACACGCTCCGCATGGTTGCGCTCGACGGCTTCCGCCTTGCGATCCGCAATGAGAAGATCAAAAACTGCACCGGCAGCAAAAAGGTCGTTATCCCGAGCCGCGCAATGCAGGAGATATCCAATATCCTCACCGGCGGGGACGAGGCCATCAAGCTCGTTTTCTCAAACACCCATATCAAGATCGATTTCGGCTATACGAAGCTGATCTCCCGCCTGATGGACGGCGAATACGTAAGCTATGCAGGCATCCTGCCGAAAAATCACACGAGCCACGCGATCGTGAACTGCCGCGAGCTGCAGTCCAGCACGGAACGCGCCTCGCTGCTTTCCAGGGAAGCAAAATCCAATCTCATCAAATTCAGCTTCGCAGAGGATATGCTTTCCATCTCCGCAAACAGCGAAAAGGGCAGCATAAACGACCAGATCCCGATCAAGCTGCTCGGCAAACCTCTTGAGATAGCCTTCAACGCAAGATACATCATCGAGCTCATGCGCGTGCTCGAGGATGAAAGCGTTTATATGAGGATGAACAATTCCGTCACTCCCTGCGTTATCGAACCGCTTGAGGGCGACAGCTTCTACTACATGGTGCTTCCCGTCCGCCTTTTCAACGGAGTCTGATTCAATAAGGAGAAAAACATGGATATTCAGAAAGCAAAAGAACTTTTCAACGAAACAAAGCGCATCTCCCTGGCATACAGCCACGTTTTCGGCGTTCTCAGCTACGACAACGAGACGGCGGCGCCGAAAAATTCCTATATGGGGCTTGCTTCGACCAACGAAGTGCTCTCCGAGCTCGATTACAAGCTCAAGGTGAACGAGCAGAACTTCGAGGTGATCGATACGCTGATGGCGCATAAGGACGAGCTCGATCCGATCCTTCGCCGCGAAGTCGAAGAAGACGCTCATTCGCTCGAGCAGATGCGCAAGATCCCCATGGATGAGTACACCGCCTACATGGTGCTTATGAGCGAAGCGCACACCGCGTGGGTCGAGGCAAAGCTCAATAACGATTTCGGAAAGATAGCTCCGTATCTTGAAAAGATCATCGCCTTCAACAAGCGCGTTGCGGAGCTCTGCGCGCCCGGCATGGACGCATATAACTACTGGCTCAATGAATTCGAACAGGGCCTTTCCACCGAAAAGCTCGACGCGTTCTTCGGAAGGATCCGCTCGGCGCTCGTTCCTCTTATCAAAAAGATCTCCGAAAAGGGCGACGTTATCCGCACGGATTTCCTCGGCAGGATCTGCCCGATCGAGCAGCAGAAAAAGCTTTCCGAGGCCGTGATGGATATCATGCATCTCGACCGTGACGATTGTTCCATCGGCGAGACCGAGCACCCGTTCACCACCCATTTCAACAAGCACGACGTCCGCATCACGACGCATTATCACGAGGATTCGGTTGTGAGCAATATGTATTCGGTCATCCACGAGGGCGGTCACGCGCTGTACGAGCTCCACACCGGCGACGATCTTATCGGCACCTCGATCGCGAGCGGCACCTCGATGAGCATCCACGAATCACAGTCCCGCTTCTTTGAGAACATTATCGGCAGGAGCAGGGCGTTCTGCGAGCTCATTTTCCCGAAGATCAGGGAGTTTTTCCCGGAGCAGTTCAAGGACGTTACGGCGAACGAGTTCTATCTTGCGGTCAACAAAGCGGAGCCTTCCCTCATCAGGACCGAGGCCGACGAGCTCACTTATTCGCTGCATATCATGGTGCGCTACGAGCTTGAAAAGCGCATGATGAGCGGCGAGATCGCTGTCAGGGACGTTCCCGGTGAATGGAACAGGCTTTATAAAGAATATCTCGGCATCGACGTTCCGGACGACCGCCGCGGCGTGCTTCAGGATATGCACTGGTTCGGCGGCATGATCGGGTACTTCCCGAGCTACGCGCTCGGTTCCGCGTACGGCGCACAGATCCTCCATCACATGAATAAGGAGATGGACACGGGCGCGCTCGTCCGCGAGAACAAGCTGGACGTCATCATCGCCTGGCTCACCGAAAAGATCTACAAGTACGGCATGCTGCTCCGCCCCGAAGAGGTGCTCAAAAACGCCTGCGGAGAGGACTTCGATCCCGATTATTACGTGAACTACCTCACCGAAAAAATGACGGAGATCTACGATCTTTGATCGGGCCGAGCTGAAATGAGACTGTTTATTGCCATCGAGCTGCCGAAAACGATGAAAAAAGAGCTTTCGGCAGCTCTCAGAGAATTGAAAGCAAGGTCGAGCGGAGGGCGGTTCGTTCCGGAGGAGAACATGCATATCACCCTTCATTTCATCGGCGAATCGAACGACCTCGTCGGCGCTGTGAAGGCGATGAAGGAGGCCTGCTGCGGCATACGCCCGTTTGAACTGCACCCCGAAAAATACGGTTTTTTCGAAAAGGGCGATAAGGGCAGAAAGACCTCGTTCATCTCCGTCGGCGGGAAGCTCGAAGAGCTGTCCGTGCTGCGGGAAATGCTCGAATCCGCGCTTTCGGACAACGGCTTTTCAAGGGATTATCACCGCTTCATACCGCACATCACGCTCGGCAGGAACGTGGAGCACGACGAGCTCGTTTCAATGGAGCTCGGGGAGCTCTCCTTCAAAACGGGCATGACCGTCAGCTCCATAACTCTTTTTGAAAGCAGGCGCGAAGGCGGGAAGATGGTCTATAATCCCCTGCACAGGGAAAAATTCTGATAATGATCGAAAGGATCCGCAGAGAGATAATCGAAAAAGGGCTCATCGCGCCCGGCGAAAAGGTGCTTGCGGCGCTGAGTGGCGGCGCCGATTCCACCGCGCTTCTGCTGGTCCTCTGCGCGCTCAGAGAGAAATTCGGCTTCAAGCTGTTTGCCGCCCATTTCAACCACGGCATCAGAGCGGCGGCGGATGAGGACGAAGCCTTCTGCCGCGAGCTCTGCCGCATGAACGGGGTCCTGGTATTCTGCGAAAAGCAGGACGTGCCGCAGTATGCGAAGGAAAACGGGCTCTCGCTCGAAACGGCGGCAAGGCTGCTGAGGTACGAGTTCCTGTTCAGGGTCAAGAACTCGGTCGGCGCGGATATGCTGGCGACCGCGCATCATGCGAACGACAGCGCGGAGAGCGTTTTGATGCACATCATCCGCGGCAGCGGTCTGTCGGGGCTTGCCGGCATCCGCGAAAAGGCGGAGCTCTCGTTCGATTTCGGGAACGGAAGAGAGAGCTGCTTGCTAATAAGGCCGCTCCTCGGCTGCAAAAAAGCCGATATCATCGCTTTTCTCAATGAAAAAGCTCAGCCGTACCGCACCGATGAGACCAATTTCAGCGCGGATGCCGCAAGGAACTATCTCCGGCTGAACATCATCCCGGGGATCGAGGAGAACTTGAACGGCGCGTTCACGGATAATCTTTTGCGGCTCTCCCAAATCGTGCGCGAAGACGACGAATATCTTTTAACGCTCGCGAAAGATGCGCTTGAAGACGCGAGGCTCGAGGGCGGGTTCGACAGGGAGAAGCTGAGCGCCCTACCCGCGCCCGTATTGAAGCGATGTCTGCGGCTCGCGCTCGACAATAGCTCGACGCTCGTCGACGTCGAGGCCGTGCATATCGAAAGGCTCATCGCGCTTCTCAAAATGCAGTCCGGCGCGGAGGTGGATATCCCGCATTCCCGGGCAAGGATCTCGTTTTCAAAGCTGATCATCGAAAGCGCGGCGGGGGAGGAGTTAGGGCTTTCCGATGAAGAAGCCGTATTCCCCTGCGAGGAAGGCGAGTATCTTACCCCGTTCGGCCGTTTTATCGTCAGTATCCTGCCTTTTTCCGCTATGGAAAAAAACGGGAATGTGGAGTATAATTATCTCAAACCGGAAGAGGCGGATGCGTTCGTCGCTTTCATGGACGCAAAAAAGCTTGAGGGAAGCTTCACCGTCCGCACGCGGCGGCCGGGGGACAGGTTCCATCCGGTCAATTCCGCCTGGCGGATGAAGCTGAAGGATTTCTTCATCTCGCGCAGGGTGGACGAAAAAAAGAGGGATCGTATCCCGCTCGTGCTTTCCCGCGGGGAGATCGTGTTCATACCGGGTTTTCTCGTTTCGGACGAAGTCAAGCTCACGGCTGAAACCGAAAAGGTGATCAAAATACAATTTTCAGAATAAGCGGAGGAAAAACAAATGCTCAACAAAACCGGCTTACACAACGATATAGCATACGTGCTGGTGACCGAAGAAGAGCTTCGCGCAAAGGTGAAGGAGCTCGGAGCAATACTGACGGAGGAATACCGTGGCAAGAACCCGATCTTCGTCTGCGTCATGAAGGGCTCCGTCCATTTCTTCAGCGACCTCGTCCGTGAGTTCGACGATTACTGCGAGATAGATTTTCTCTCGAGCTCGTCCTACGGCAACAGCACGGAGCACACCGACATCGTGCGCATCAATAAGGACCTCGACATGAGCATCACCGGCCGCCACGTCATCATCATCGAGGACATCATGGATTCCGGTCTCACGCTCAACCACCTGACAGGTATGCTGAACGCGCGCAAGCCCGCCTCGATCAAGATCGTCACCCTGCTCGACAAGCCCTCGAGGCGCAGGTGCGCGATCAATCCGGACTACTACGGCTTCATCGTGCCGGATGAATTCGTCGTCGGCTACGGTCTCGACTACGCGCAGTCCTACCGCAACCTGCCGTTCGTGGGCGTACTCAAGGACGAAGTGCACGGCCTCAAAAAGAACTCATAAATCGAAAGGAAAAAACATGGCTGTTTTGCTTACGGGCGGAGCGGGCTACATCGGCTCGCATACCGCTGTTGAACTCATGACCGCAGGCTACGACGTCGTGATAGCGGACGATCTTTCCAATTCCTCTGAGAAGGTGCTTGGCAGGATCGAGCTGCTCGGCGGGAAAAAGCCGGTTTTCTACAATATCGACGTTTGCGATAAGGAGAAGCTCCGCAAGGTTTTCAGTGAGAACGAAATCGAGGCGGCGATCCATTTCGCGGGGAAAAAGGCGGTCGGCGAATCGGTCGCAAAGCCCCTCATGTATTACCGCAACAATCTCGACGCGACGATAACGCTTTTAGAGGTCATGGAGGAGTTCGGCTGCAAGAAGCTGATCTTCAGCTCCTCAGCGACGGTTTACGGCGTTCCCGAGACCACGCCCGTCACAGAGACCGCGCCGCGCTGGTGCACGAACCCCTACGGCTGGACCAAGTACATGAGCGAGCAGATAATGCGCGACGCCTGCGCTGCCGACAAGGACCTTTGCTGCATGCTGCTGCGCTATTTCAACCCGATCGGCGCGCATGAGAGCGGCATGATCGGCGAGGACCCGGAGGGCATCCCGAACAACCTCATGCCCTATATCTCCCAGGTCGCGATCGGCAGGCGCGAGCGCTTAGGCGTGTTTGGCAGCGATTATCCCACTCCGGACGGCACGGGCGTGAGGGACTACATCCACGTTGTGGACCTTGCCAAGGGGCATATCGCCGCGCTCAGATACGCCGAAAAGAACGTCGGCTGCGAGGCGGTCAACCTCGGCACCGGCGTCGGCTACAGCGTGCTCGATATAGTGAACGCGTTTGAGCGCGTCAACGGCGTCAGGATCCCGTACGTCATCCAGGGCAGGCGCCCGGGCGACGCGGCAATGATCTTTGCGGACGCATCCCTCGCCGAAAAAAAGCTCGGCTGGAAGGCGGAAAAGAACCTTGACGATATGTGCCGCGATACCTGGCGCTGGCAGAAGCAAAATCCGAACGGATACAGGAGCTGAACTCAACTTTCTATGGAAACTAACGAAATCCATGCGGAGGGCGACAGCCGCCGGATGAAAAAAGCATTGGTCATCATCAACCCGGTCGCGGGGGACGGAACGGCGCTTAGGCTGTTTCCTGACCTGATCCGCGGGCTGACGGAGAAGGGCTATATCTGCACCGCGGTCACGACGACCCGCAAGGGCTCCGCGACGGAATACGCGCTCGATATGGGCGCAGAGCACGATCTTATCGTCTGCTCCGGCGGCGACGGCACCGCGAACGAGGTCATCCGGGGCCTTATGCAGCTTCCGGAGGAAAAAAGGCCGACCTTCGGCTTCATCCCCTGCGGCAGCACGAACGATTTCGCAACGACGCTCGGCATCCCGAAGACCTTTTCCAAGGCCGTTTCGATGATCATGGACGAACAGTGCATCCCGGTGGACGTGGGCAAATTCAACGACCGCTACTATGCCTACGTCTGCGCGTTCGGCGCGTTCACGAACCTTTCCTACGACACGCCGCAGTCCGCAAAGAACTGGTTCGGCCTGTTTGCGTACGTCGCGAAGGGGCTTGAGCAGCTGAGCGACATAAAGCCCATCCACATGCGCTTTGAGATCAACGGCGAGATCATCGAAGATGATTTCGCATTCGGCTGCATATCCAATTCCCAAATCATCGGAGGCGTGATCCGCCTGGACAAGAACTGGGTGGAGCTCAACGACGGCATGTTCGAGATCACGCTTATCCGCTACCCGGAGGGCTCCTACGGCTTTACGAGGATCTTCACCGAGCTCACGAGCGGCGAGATGAACTGCGAATACATCAACATCTACCATGCCAAAGAGGTGGATATCACCGTGTTCGGCGAGCCGATCGCGTTCTCGCTGGACGGCGAACCGGAGAACGGCGTTTCCCATGCCCATATCGAAAACATCCATTCCGGCATAAACTGCATCGTTCAGAAGAAGGAAAAGCCGCAGCGCGTGCTGCCTCCCACCAAGAGCCAGAAAAAAAAGGCGGAACGCTTTTCTGCCGCGAAACAGTTTGAATAACGGATAAAACAAAAGACCCCGCTTCTGAAAAAGCCGGGTTGCCATAAGGATGCTTTATAAACAATGACCTGAGACCTGCAAAATGCATTTCTCAGGTTTTTTGTTAGACTTTTAATGAAGTCGCCTGATACGCCGACTAATGAAGTCAGCCGACGCGAACATCGGTCGGCTTAATGAAGTCGTTCGCTTTGCTCACTAATGAAGCGAAGACGCCTGCAGTTGAATTTCTTCATTAGCGAAGCGTCTTCATTCCTTCATTAGCCCGCGAGCGGGCGTCTTCATTTACTCTGCCAGCATCTCGTTGATGCGGCCCACGAGCTCGTCAGCGTCGATACCGTGAACGCCGCAGGCCTGCTCGAGGTTCTCACCGCTTGCCATCACGCAGCCGAGGCAGTGCATGCCGCTTGCGAGCAGAAGGTTTGCGATGTTGGGGTTGACGTTGAGGATCTCCTCAATGGTCATTTTCTTGTTGATCTCCATAGTTGTATCTCCTTTGTTGGTTTTATTGTTTGTGAAAGCGGGTCTTTCCATGTATAGAACTGCTTTCACCGGTCAACGGTTGAATACTTCAGCGTTTTTTTCGCGATTTTCGAGCGAGGCGGCCACGAAGCCCCTGAACAGCGGGTGCGCGCAGTCCGGCCTGGAGCGGAACTCCGGATGGAACTGGACACCGACGAACCAGGGGTGAGCGGGCAGCTCGACGATCTCCGCAAGGCCGCGCTTCGGGTTCCAGCCGACGAAGCTCATGCCTGCCTTTTTGAAATCCTCGAGGAATTCGTTGTTGAATTCGTAACGGTGGCGGTGCCGCTCGCGGATCTCCTTTTCGCCGTACAGCGCGATGGAGCGGCTGCCCTCCTCAAGGCGGCAGGTGTAGCTGCCGAGGCGGAGCGTGCCGCCGATGCGGTCGAGGTTGCCGATCTGATCCGCCATGAGCGAAACGACCGGGTGCCGGGTGTTGAAATCCACCTCGGTGGAATGCGCGTCCTTCCAGCCGATAACGTGCCGCGCGAACTCGATGACGGCGATCTGCATGCCGAGGCATATGCCGAAATACGGAACGCCGTGTTCGCGTGCGTAGCGCGCCGCGATCATCATGCCCTCAAGGCCCCTTTCGCCGAAGCCTCCGGGCACGAGGATGCCGTCGAGACCGGCCAGGCTGCTTTCGGCGTCGCCCTTTTCAAGGCTCTCCGCGGCGATCCATTTGATATTCACGCGGGCGTGGTTCGCGATGCCGCTGTGGCGGAGCGCCTCCGCGACCGACAGATACGCGTCGTGCAGCTCAACGTATTTTCCGACGAGGCCGATCGTGCATTCCCCGCGCGGCGCAAGGTCCGTTTCGACCATCCTCCTCCATTCGGCAAGATCGGGCTCGCGGCATTCGAGACGCAGCTTGCGGATGACGGCCTTTGAAAGCCCGTTCTCCTCAAGCATAAGGGGCACCTCGTAAAGCGATCTCGCGTTGAGGTTCTCGATGACGTTCTCCTCCGCTGTGTTGCAGAACAGCGCGATCTTGGCGCGGATGCCGCGCTCGAGAGGGTAATCGCTGCGGCAGACGATGATATCGGGCTGGATACCGACGCTCTGAAGCTCCTTGACGGAGTGCTGCGTGGGTTTTGTCTTGAGCTCGCCCGAAGCGGTCAGATAGGGAACGAGGGTAACGTGTATGAAGCAGCAGTTGTCGGGCCCGAGCGTGGTGCGCAGCTGACGGATCGCTTCAAGGAAGGGCTGGGACTCGATGTCGCCCACGGTGCCGCCGATCTCAACGATCATAACGTCCGGGGCGAGCTTTGTGACGGCGCGGCGGATGCGGTGCTTGATCTCGTCCGTGATATGCGGGATTATCTGAACGGTGCCGCCCTGATAGCCGCCGCAGCGCTCGCGCTCGATGACGGAGGAAAAGATCTGGCCTGTGGTGGTGTTGTTGAGCTTTGTGAGCTCCTCGTCGATGAAGCGCTCGTAATGACCGATGTCGAGATCGGTCTCGGCGCCGTCTTCGGTGACGAACACCTCGCCGTGCTGATAGGGGTTCATGGTGCCGGGGTCGACGTTGAGGTAGGGATCCAGCTTCATGATCGAAACGCTGCAGCCTCTCGCCTTCAAAAGCCGGCCGAGGGACGCCGCCGTGATGCCCTTGCCGAGGCCGGACACGACGCCGCCGGTTACGAAGATCAGTTTGGTTTCCATGGGGTGTTACGTGGGTGCGGAAAAGAAAACCACGACCCAATCTCCTTTACGTATATTGAAGACCGTCGGCGGCAGATCCGCCGGCTTATCTGTCCTCTCTGAAATAGGCCAGGCCAAGCGCCTCGGGGGGCTGGTCCTCCTTCTTTTTGCGCAGCGAGACGATGATCAGCACTATGATAGTGACCACGTAGGGCAGCATGCGGAAGAGCTCCTGCGAACGCCTCGTGAGCGCGGAGGCGAAGAGCAGATACGCCCAGAAGAAGATGCCGAACAGGTACGAGCCCCAGATCGAGCGCAGGGGCTTCCACGTTGCGAAGATGACGAGCGCCACGGCGAGCCAGCCGAGGTTTTCGATCGTGCCGTCGTTCGCCCAGGTGCCCTTGACGTAGTCCATAACGTAGTACACGCCGCCGAGGCCGGTGATGCCGGTGCCGACGCAGGTGGCAAGGTATTTGTTGCGGATGACGTTGATGCCCGCCGCGTCCGCCGTGGCGGGGTTCTCGCCGACCGCGCGGAGGTTAAGGCCCTTGTTGGTCCTGTTCAGGAAGACGTGCACCAGCACCGCGACGATGACCGCGAGATAGACCATCAGACCGTAGCCGAGGAACAGCTTTTTGATGATATCCGGGGCGGGGATGAACGAGAACACGCCCGCACGGAAGACCTTGCTCGTAGCCGCGACGCTGATCTGACCGACGCCGCCCGCGAGCTTGTTGAGCGAGCCGCCGAAGAAGTTCGCGAGACCCGCGCCGAAGATGGTCAGCGTGAGACCGGTGACGTTCTGGTTGGCGCGGAGGGTGATGGTGAGGAAGCTGTAGATGAGCCCGCCGAACGCCGCCGCCGCGAACGCGGAGACGAGCGCGATGATCAGCATCAGCACGGGCGAGGGCGCTCGGCCCGCCGCCTCGCAGGCGCTTTCATAGAAGAACGCCGCGGCAAGGCTCGCGATGCCGCCCATATACATCGTGCCGGGAACGCCGAGGTTGAGGTTGCCGGATTTCTCGGTCAGGATCTCGCCGACGGAGCCGAACATGATGACCGTTCCGAAGGAGATGGCCGCCTGAAATAGAGTTATGAATACGTTCATTGGCTTTTCCTTTCCTGAGCGGTGGGACTCAGTTTTCCTCCGCCTTTGAGAGGCCTAATCGATAGTTGATGAAGAACTCGCTGCCGAGGATGAAGAACAGTATCACGCCCATGATCATCTTGGACAGATTGTCGTTGATGTTGAAGCGGGAGGCGATCTCCTTTGCGCCCATCTCGAGGAAGACGAGCAGGAACGAGATCAGCACCATGACGAAGGTGTTGAACTTTGCGAGCCACGCCACGATGATCGCGACGAAGCCCCTGCCGCCCGCGGTGCTCGTGGAGATCGTGTGACCCTGACCGGCAACGGAGATGAAGCCCGCTATGCCGCAGATCATGCCGGAGAGCGTGACCGTGCGTACCGTGACCGCGGGGACGTTGATGCCCGCGTATTTCGCCGTATTCCGGCTCCCGCCGACGACCGCGATCTCATAGCCGTGCTTTGTGAAGCGCAGGTAGCAGTAGACGAGCACGACGAGCAGTAAGACGATGACCACGTTCAGCCCGTACATCTGCCCGAAGAGGGGCGGGAACCAGCCCTTCTGCGTTTCCGGATTGATCGTGCCGACGATGCCGGAGCCGTAGGAGTTTTCCCAGAAGGTCACGAAGAACGCGGTGAGCTGGATGGCGATGTAGTTCATCATCAGCGTGAAGAGCGTTTCGTTCGTGTTCAGCTTTGCCTTGGAGATGGCGGGGATGAAGCCCCAGAAGCCGCCGGCAAGCGCGGCCGCGATGAACATCACGATGAGCAGCAGCGCGGCGGGGAGGGACTTGAGGTAGATCATGCACGCGGCGGCCGCGATGCCTCCCATGAGGATCTGCCCTTCCGCGCCGATGTTCCAGAACTTCATCTTGAAGGCCGGAGCGAGGCCGACGCCGATGCAGAGCAGCATCATGATATCGCGAATGGCGTTCCAGACCCTGCGGGACGTTCCGAAAACGCCCGTGAACATGGTCGAATACACCTTGAGCGGGTTCATTTTGGTGAGCAGATAGATGATGACCGCGTCGAGCAGCAGCGCGAGCACGATCGCCGCGAAGCGCACCAGCCATTGCTGCCACAGGGGCATGTTCGTTCTTTTCCGGATGCGAAGCATAGTCTTCCTTCCTTAATAAGTCATGCTGTGATGGTTCGTAACGAAGCAGGCTCAGTCGGCCGCCGGGCCGGTGTTTCCGCCAAGGCTCGTCATCATGAGGCCGACCTGGTCCTTGCGGGCGGTGCGCCCGTCCACGATGCCGCTGATCCTGCCCGCGCAGAGCACCAGGATGCGGTCGCAGAGCTCGAGCAGAACGTCCAGATCCTCGCCGACGTAGATGACGGCGCCGCCGTTCAGCTTCCGCTCGTTCAGCAGGCGGTAGATCGCGTAGCTGGTGTAGATATCGAGCCCGCGGACGGCGTAGGCGGCCATCAGCAGCGAGGGCTCGCTTGCGAGCTCGCGCCCGACGAGCACCTTCTGCACGTTGCCGCCGGAGAGCTTGCGGACGGGAGTATCGAGGTTCGGCGTCATGACCTCCAGCTCATCAACGACCTTTTTCGCGAGGTCGAGGGGTTTTCTGCGGTCCGTCAGGCCGAGCCTGCCCTCCTTGTAGCTGCGGAGCATCATGTTGTCCGGTATGTTCATGCTGCCCACGAGGCCCATGCCGAGCCTGTCCTCCGGAACGAAGGCGAGGCTGATGCCGAGGGCGCGTATCTGCTCCGCGTCGTATTTTTTGATATCCTCTTCCTTGCCCGTTCTGGGGTCGATATAGATCATCGACGAGCCGCTCATCGTCGGGATGAGCCCGGCCACGGCCTCGAGCAGCTCCTTCTGTCCGCTGCCGGTGATGCCCGCGATGCCGAGGATCTCGCCGCTGTACGCGTCGAAGGAAACGTTGTCGAGCCTGAGAACGCCCATATGGTCCTTCACGGAAAGGTTTCTGATCTTGAGGCGGAGCTTCTTGTCCTCAACGAACGGGCGGTCGATGTTGAGCGAGACAGCGTGGCCGACCATCATGTCGGAAAGCTTCTGCGCGTCCGCGTCCTTCGTCAGGATGTCGCCCACGTACTCGCCCTTGCGCATGATCGCGACGCGGTCGGAGATCTCGAGCACCTCGTTCAGCTTGTGGGTGATGATGACGATGCTCTTGCCGTCCGCCTTCATGGCGCGCATGACGTCGAACAGCGCCTCGGTCTCCTGCGGGGTGAGCACGGCGGTGGGCTCGTCCAGAATAAGAACGTCCGCACCGCGGTAAAGCGCCTTGACTATCTCAAGCGTCTGCTTTTCGGATACGGACATTTCATAGACTTTTTTATCGGGATCGACGGTGAAATTATAGCGCTCGCAGATCGAGCGGATGGCGGCCTTGGTCTTCTTGAGGGAGTCGCGGATGCCGAGCTTCACGTTCTCGGCGGCGGTGAACACGTCCACGAGCTTGAAATGCTGGTGGATCATGCCGATATGAAGATCGTGCGCGTCCTTCGGGGAGCGGATATGTGCGGGCTTGCCGTCCACGTAGATGCTGCCGCTGTCCGGGAAATAGATGCCGGAGAGCATGTTCATCAGCGTGGTCTTGCCGCTGCCGTTCTCGCCGAGGAGGGAGAGGATCTCGCCCTTCATGATATCGAGCGAAACGTTCCGGTTCGCCCTTATCGTGCCGAAGGTCTTGCTGATATCGACCATCCGGACGGCGTATTCGCTGCGCTGTGTGTTGACGCTTTCCATACTGCACATCCTTGAAAATATTTATTGCGGAATGCCGTTGTTCGCGCCTTTTTCAAGGCGGGGAACAAATAAAACCACAACTTATATTATAACAGAAACGGCGGCCCGTGTAAACCCGGGAAATGACGGAAAAGCGCAAAATTGAGCGAATTCGAGCGAATGGCGAGCCGCCCGCCTGCTCGTGCCGCTCACCCCTCAGGAGGAACCGTCGATCCGTACGGCTTCCATTCAGGCCGGAGGGCTTCCCCTTGAGGAAAAGGTCTGGATTACTTACTTCAACCCGTAGGGGCGGCAACCTGCCGCCCGCATAAACGGCGGGCACGGAAAGCGGCGGAGGATCGTTGCTTCCGGGCTTCGTTTTTCCATCATGGTATAAGTTTTTCCCACGGGCGGCAGATTGCCGCCCCTACGACCGATTGGACACGACCCGCGGGCTTCCCCTCGAGGCGAATGCCCGAAACCGACGACGACCAGGTCCGCAGGCCCGAGGAAGGGTGTTTGAAAATCGAACATCATAATAAAGAATACAGATATAGAAAGCAGGATGTATAATAATACTCCGTCATCCGGGAGGATGACGGAGCGTGCGAAGACCCCGAGGGGGAATGATTCGGTTTTCTTCCGGCCTGGGCTAAAGCGCAAGATCGGCCTTACGCGCCTCTTCCCGGCACTATCGGGCAGTCCCAGAACAGCAGCTTGCCGTTGTATTTTTCAGCAATGCGGATGGCCTGGACGGTCACGGCGTCGACATCGGTCTTTTTGAATGCCGATATGCGGTGCAGTATGACGCCGCAGGGCAGCTCGTTGCCGTCGAATTCCTCATAGCCGCCGATAGCGAAGCCCTCGCTGCGCGCCGCTTCTTCAAACTGGCGGCGGACAGGCTCGTTCAGGAAGGCGAAGTGGAGATTGAGCCTGCGCGGAGCGTCCGAATCGCCGAGCTCGTAGTGCTGAGCGATGATCTCCTCGTTGCGGACGGTCTGATACTTCGCCGCGTCGGGATAGAGGATGCGGAAATAGCTTGCCCAGTCCTCCTCCTTTTTGCCGCCCACCCTGCAGGTGAACGAACGCTCCTTTTCGGCAAGGAGCTTTAAGGCGTCGTAATCGGCTTTTGAGGCGACGTAGAAATAGTACTGACGGATCTTCGCGGTCTCGATATAGCCCGCCATCAGAAGGTCCAGCCTGCGCCTGCACTTTGCGCAGAACGCGACCATATGACGGATATCGCCGCCGGAAAGCTCCCGGTCCTCCTTCTTCGGGCTGCAGCCCACGTAGGCGAGGATCGGATAGCCTGCGTTCGGCGCGCCGTTATAGAGGGCGAGATCCACGCAGAACACCGCGTCTTCGCCGTCCAGCCGCCAATCGTATTCAAGAAGTTCGTCCCGTTTGGACGCCATGGTTTTTCCTTTCGTACCGGGGGAAGCTCCGGGATCAGTCGTTCGGGATGAGAACGGCCTTGATGCGGCGCACGCCCGCACTTGAAGCTTCTTCCTTCTTGATCTTGAAGGTGCCGAGCTCGCCGGTGTGGGTCGCATGGGGGCCGCCGCACATCTCGCAGGAGTAGTCGCCCATCGTGTAGACCTTGACTACGTCGCCGTAGGTGAACAGGCCGATAGCGCCGCGCGCCTTCGCCTCTTCGTAGGGCATTTCCTCGCAGGTGATCGGAACGTCCGCCTTTATCGCGTCGTTCACGAATTTTTCGACCTCCGCGAGCTCCTCGGGAGTGACCTTGCGGCCGAAGGAGAAGTCGAAGCGGAGCCTTTCGGGGGTGATGTTGGAGCCCTTCTGGGAGATAGTGTCGTCGTGCAGCACGCTGCGCAGCGCCGCCTGCAGCAGATGGGTCGCGGAATGGAGCTTGGTCGTGGTCTCGGAATGGTCCGCAAGGCCGCCCTTGAACTTCTGCTCCGCGCCCGCGCGGGACTTGGCCTGATGCTCCGCAAACGCCTTTTCGTAGCCCTCGATATCGACCGTGAGACCGTTCTCGGAGGCAAGCTCCCGCGTGAAATCGATCGGGAAGCCGAAGGTGTCGAACAGATGGAACGCGGTAACGCCGTCGATGCGGCCATCCGGGAAGCTGTTCTTGATGCGCTCGAATTCCTTCGTGCCCTGGCGGAGCGTCTTCTGGAACTTCTGCTCCTCCTTGTCGAGCTCCGAAACGATCAGTTCGCGGTGCTCGCTGAGCTCGGGATAGATATCGCCGTAGGTGGCGACGACCGCTTCTGCGACCTTGGAAAGGCTCATCTCGGGCATGCCGAGCTGCATCGCGTAGCGCAGCGCGCGGCGGATGATCCTGCGCAGGATATAGCCCTGGTCGACGTTCGACGGCACGACGCCGCGCTGATCGCCCAGCATGAAGGCGGCGGTGCGCATATGGTCCGCGATGATGCGGAACGCTTTGGTGACGGCGGGCTCATCACGGTAATTCTTGCCGGAAAGCTCCGCGATCTTCGCGAGGATGAGCGAGAACGCGTCGGTATCGTAGACGCTCTCGACGCCCTGCAGCGTGGCGACGGTGCGCTCAAGACCCATGCCGGTGTCGACGTTCTTCTGCGCGAGGGGCTCGTAGCGTCCGTCCGCGGTCTTATTGTACTGCATGAAAACGTCGTTCCAGATCTCAAGGTACTTGCCGCAGTGGCAGCCGGGGAAGCAGTCCTCTCCGCAGGGCTCCTTGCCGGTGTCGATGAACATCTCGGTATCGGGCCCGCAGGGGCCGGTCTGGCCGGCGGGGCCCCACCAGTTGTGCTCCCTGCCGAGGTAGAAGATATGGGAGGGATCAACGCCCATCTCGACCCAGCGGTCGTGCGCCTCAGTATCCCTCGGAAGGCCCTCTTCGCCCGCGAAGCAGGTGAAATAGAGCTTGTCCTTCGGAATGCCGAGCCACTTTTCATCGGTCAGGAACTCCCAGCTCCACGCGATCGCGTCGTGCTTGAAATAATCGCCGAGGGACCAGTTGCCCAGCATCTCGAAGAAGGTGCAGTGGGAGCTGTCGCCCACCTCGTCGATATCGCCGGTGCGGACGCATTTCTGAACGTCGCAGAGGCGGCTGCCGGCGGGGTGCTTGGCGCCGAGCAGATACGGCACAAGCGGATGCATGCCGGCCATCGTGAAGAGCGCGGTCGGGTCGTTTTCGGGGATCAGCGAGGAGGAGGGGATCACGGCGTGACCCTTCTCGCCGAAGAACTGAAGGAAGAGCCTGCGAAGCTCGGAAGTTGTGAGAGTTTTCATCGGGGTTTACCTCGTTTTTGTGGATTATCAAAATGTTATTATAGTGCAGGAGCGGGAGCGTTGTCAAGTGCGCGTGGCTTACTGCCCGATGCTGCCCGATGCTGCCGCCGCAAAGCAGCAAAGCTCGGGGCGATATAGTGAATCTGATTGACGGCAGCGGAAGCACCGTGGTAGAATATAAGGGCAAAGAAGCATCCATATAATAAGACGTTCGGAAAGGAGTAGGAGAGAAAAGCTTATGCATAAAAGGCTTTTGTTTAAGAAGTATTCTGTTATTATACCGTGCAAGAAAGATGATCTGTGCGCTTCTATGAAAAAAGCACTGCATCCGTATCCGTTGATAAGGCACAATCTTTTTTGGCATGGCGAACCGTATGTACTGTATGGGGAATGTGATGATCGCTCATTTCATCTTGCCGCAAACGGCAATATGTTTGATGCTTTTATCCCTGTGATCCATGGGAAGATCGTACAGACCGACAACGACGAATGCAGAGTGGAATACCGATTGATACCGAATAACATAGCTTTAACAGTATGCATGCTTGCTCTTGTCGGTCTTGTCTCCTTTTATGCAGGAAAAGGGGCGGCTTTTACGGGTATTGCATCGGCTATCCTGTTTTCGGCATTGTTTATTTCAATAGTATTCGTTATTTCGTGGATTTCGTCAAATATCGAAATGGAAAAGTTCTTGAAGTATTTGGAGGAGCGCTGCTGACTGTTCGGAAGCAAAAGCACAGCCGGGGCGCCGAAAGGCGCGCTCCGGCTTTTATCATACTGCGCTCAAGCGCCGGGCAGTTGGTCATTTTTTGTGAGAGGAATGCAGCTCCTCAGGTCATCCCCAATTATGAAGCCTGCAGTCCCCGATCCAGCCTCCGTCTTCGGAAGGACTTATGAAAACAAAGCCCGAATATATGAGCCATCCCCAGTATCCGGGAAAGTTTTCTCCGTTTGTTTGCTCCATCTCTGCAAGCAGGTCCGTGTATTCCATAAAAGCAACAACGTCATAAGCCCTTATGGCGAAGGTGACGAAATAAGCATTCTCCATATCAAAGCTGCGTTCACATTTCAGCACCACTGCTTCGCGGCATTTCACAGGGGAGCCCTCCGGCGCTTCCTCAAAGCATTTTGCAAGTTTTTGAGCATAGCAATTACCGGCAGCCTCATAATACTTGCTTCCATAGGTCTCCTCACAGCCGGATGCAATGATCTCCTCGGCAGCGAGAAAGATCTGTTTGTCTCCAAACTCATGTCTCCAATAGTTGAGATCCAACTTCTCTATCTTATATTTACGCATATTATTTTTCGCGCAAAGAAAACCGAACAGAAAACCGCGGCGGGTCCCGACCCGCGGAAAAGGAAAAGGGACCCCGTCGGGATCCCTGAAAACGTTAGTTTTGTCAGTCCTTGATCATGTCGTTCAGCATCTCGGTGACGTCGTTCAGCCAGTCGCCCTCGTAGAGCTCGATCATGCCGTTGTCCGCGGCGGATGCGAGCTTCATGTTCATGGGCAGCTTGGCGGTCATGGGGATGAAATGGCGCCTTGCGGTCTCTTCCACGTGGCTCTCGCCGAAGATGTTCGTGCGCTCGCCGCAGTGGGGGCACTCGAAATAGCTCATGTTCTCAACGAGCGCAAGCACGGGGACGCTCATCATGCCCGCCATGTTGACCGCCTTTTCGACGATCATGGAGACGAGCTCCTGCGGGGAGGTGACGACGATGATGCCGTCCACGGGCAGGCTCTGGAAGACGGTGAGGGGCACGTCGCCGGTTCCCGGAGGCATATCGACGAACATGAAGTCCACGTCCTTCCAGACGACGTCGGTATAGAACTGCTTCACCGCGCCGGCGATGACGGGGCCGCGCCAGACGACCGGGGTGGTGTCCGTTTCGAGCATCAGGTTGGTGCTCATGATCTGGATGCCGGTCGTGGTCTCGTTCGGCATGATGCCGAACTCGGTGCCCATCGCCTTGGTGCGGATGCCGAAGGACTTGGGGATGGAGGGGCCGGTGATGTCCGCGTCGAGGATGGCGGCGCGGTAGCCGGCGCGCTGCGCGTTGACGGCGAGCAGGGAGGTGACGAGGGATTTGCCCACGCCGCCCTTGCCGCTGACGACGGCGATGATCTTTTTGATGCTGCTGTTCGGATTGGGCGTCTCGAGAAAGCTCTCGCTTCCGCCCTCGCGGGAGGAGCAATCCGCCCCGCAGGTGTCGCAGTTATGGGTGCATTCTTCGCTCATGGTTTTCCTTTCAGGTGAAAACACCGGGTAATTATTTGTCTACCCGCTATTATACCCGCATTTTTCGGGAATAGCAACCGAAACGGCTGAAAGAGGAGAAATATAAAAGCGCTCCGGCGGCGTCCGCACGGGGATACGCCGCTGAGCGCGTTCTGTTATTCCGCTTTCTTTGTGCGGCTCTTTTTCCACACGCCCCACATGCGGAACGCGGTGGAGATGAGCAGCACGCCCACGGCCATCGCGCCGGCGATCGCGGCGGTCGCCATGCCCTTCTGATAGGCTTCCGCGCCCATTCCGCGGCGGAGGAAATCCATCGTGTAATACACGCCCGCGCCGGGGATCAGCGGAACGAGAGCGGCGAGCAGGTAGCTCGTTGCGGGGAATTTGCGGATCCTTGCCATGACCTCGGCATAGAAGCCGGAGACGGCGGCTGCGATGAGATAGCTCGCGGGCTCGCTGAGGCCAAGGCGCATCAGGACGCTGCACACGAGCCAGGAAATGACCGAGCCGAGCAGCGCGAAGGGGATGCCCCGACCGTGCATGTTGAACATCAGCGCAAAGCCGAGCGTGCCGATCATGCCGGCGAGGCACTGGATCGCGAGGGGGTGGTCTATCGGGACGAGGTCCGTCGGGATGGAGGAAAAGAGCTGCCTTGCGAGCGATACGGCGGCGCTCGAGCCGACGACGAGCGCGACCGCGATGATCAGCACCTGCACGAGCCGGTTGATGCCGCTCATGGTGTCGCCGTAGATGACGTCCCGCAGGCTGTTGGTGAACAGGAACCCGGGAACGAGGATCATCAGCGCGCCGATGCTCGCGATATCGGCGTTCTTGCAGAGGCCGACGGCCGTAAGCGCGTTCGCGATGAACGCAAGGATGAAGCTGCACACGAAGGACTTGAAGAAGGCGTTTGCGTTCAGCTTGCCCATAAAGCGCAGCGCCGCGCCCGCGGCAAGCCCGCATATGCCCGAGGCGAGCGCTTCGAGCAGAGCGCCGCCGAAGAAGACGCCGAAGCCCGCGCCGATCAGGAACGCCGCAAGGTAGTAGATGAAGCTGCCGTAGCTGCATACGCTCGCCTGAACGGCAAGCAGCTGCCTGCGGGCCTCTTTCATATCGGGCTTTTCGGCGCAGATCTTCCTGCAGAGCGCGGAATAGCGCTCGATGCCGTCAAGCATCGTGTCCCCGGATTTAAGACGGCGGATCTTGGTCAGGATCTGCGTTTCGGTCTCAAGGCTTGCCATGATGCAGGTGGGGATGACGAAGGTGTCCACCTTCGATACGCCGTACGCCTTAACGATGCGAACGATGGTCTCCTCCACGCGGTAGGTCTCCGCGCCGCAGGCCTGGAGCTTGTTCGCGAGGGCGACGGCGAACTCGAGCAGCTCCTCGTAGAACGGCTCGGATCTTTCGTATTTTTGCACGGGCGCGTTTTGGGCGCCGGTCTCCATCGCCGAGACCGCGAGCGCGTCCGCCCTGTTTTTCTTGGATTTTCGGGTCCTCATGTTCCCTCCGGTAATCATCGGCCGCAAAAAAGCGGCGGTTTATTCACACGGTGGAGAATTATAACAGCGGCGGTGCAAAAAATCAAGAGGCAAAACGGATTTTCGGGCAAATCCGCGCGGAAAGGGGACGGACAGGGAGCGCCTTTCGGGCATGGAGAGCGATGCCGGACGCGAAAAGGAGCCTTTGCCGAATAAAGCGAGCCGTACATGCCGGGCGCGGCGGCAGGCGCCGAAGGGATTTTTTTCATAACAGGAAAAGTTAAGAAAAATTTAAGAACGCTTCAATATACTGGTACCGTGTCGCAGAGGCGATGCGCTTTCCCCCGGGAAGCGCTTGAAGGCACGCCCCGTGCGAAGAAAAACCGAAAGGACAGACCAATGAAAAGAAGATTTCTCCCACTCTTACTGGCAATGGTCATGGTGCTCTCTCTGTTCCCCGCGATAACCGCGGAGATCGCCGAACCCACGATCAAAGTCGAAAAGACCACGATCGGCAACACCGGCGCAGTGCTTGACGTGAAAGCTGAAGGCATGCGCGGCAGAACCACCGTTACCGCCGTATCCTCCGATGAGAGCATCGCCGATGTTTCGGTGAGCGGGAACACCGTCACCGTCACCGGTCGTCCCGGCGCGGTCGGCATCGCATCCGTAACGGTCACCGTCACCGACAGGGAGGGCAATACGCGCACTTCCGTGCAGGACGTCCCCGTCGGCTACACCGCGTTCTTCTTCGAGGGCAACTCCGTTACCGTCGTTGCCGGCGCGGACACCAAGTACGAGGTCACCGGTATGAATATCGCCGACGAGGCGGATCACGACCTGACGATCTCCACCGACGCGAGCGGCAACACCGTTTACACCAACAACAGTGACGCCACCCTCGTCGTATCCATCAAGAAGGCAGGCGGCGCGTACGTGTTCGCCGGCACCTGCACGAACGGCTCCATCAACGTCAAGAAGGAAGCCACCGGCAACACCTGGCTGCTGCTGAACGGCCTTGACATGACTTCGGCCTACACCTCTCCCATCACCATCAAAAAGGACTCCACCGCAAAGGCGGTCATCACCGCGCTTGCGGGCACCGTGAACACCCTCACCGACGCGGCGCTCAACAACGCCGATACCTACGGCCCCACCGAAGACGGCGGCAACGGCAGCAACCAGTACTATGCCGAGAGCGCGGTCATCAAGGCGAAGGCCAACACCACCGTTTACATCAACGGCGAGGGCACGCTGAACCTCAACAGCAACTCAAAGAACGGCATAAAGACCGGCGAGGGCTCCTGGATGGAGATCGCCGACCTGACCCTCAACGTGAACAGCGTCAAGAACGGCATCTCCGTTGAGGATTCGCTCGAGATCCTGAGCGGCACGATCGGCGTCACCGCCCAGAACGGCGACGGCATCAAGGCCGAGGACGACACCGAGCTGAGCGGCAAGATCACCGTCACCGGCGGCGATATCACCGTCAACGCCGCTGACGAGGGAATCAGCGCATGCGGCTCCGTCAACATCTTCGGAGGCACCTTAAACATCACCTCCTCCGGCGACGGCATCAAGGGCGAGAACGGCGCCGAGACCGCGGGCGACGTCTATATCTGCGGCGGGGACATCACCATCACCACCCAGTGTGACGGCATCCAGGCGGCGGGCAGCGCGACCTTCCGCGGCGGCGAAGTCGATATCACCGCTTGCGGCGGCGCGACGAACACTTCCTATAATAAGGACAGCGACCCCAGCGCGAAGGGCATCAAGGCGGGCGCGGAGCTCCTCTTCGACGGAGGAACTTTCACCGTCAACTCCGCTGACGACGCGCTCCACAGCAACGGCAATCTGACCGTTCTCGGCGGCACCTTCACCTGTGCCACCGGCGACGACGGCGTCCATGCCGACTACTGCCTCACCCTCGGCGAGCAGGGCGGCAATGACGACGACATCGACCTCACCGTCACCACCTGCTACGAGGGCATCGAAGGCGCGAACATCAACATCATTTCCGGCAACTACACCATCTGGACCAACGAGGACTGTGTCAACGCCGCGAACTCCGATCTCGGCGGCTATGCGTTCACCCTCCGCATCTTCGGCGGCAACCTGTACTGCTACGGCAGCAGCGGCGACGGCCTTGACTCCAACGGCGAGCTCACCGTCTGCGGCGGTCACATCGAGGTCTATTCTCCCGGCAACGGCAACGCCGCGCTCGACAGCGACGGCACCATGAGCCTCATCGGCGGCACCACGATGGCGATCGGCGCGAGCGACATGGTCGAGACCCCGAGCTACGGCGTCTACGTACGCTTCGGCTCCTCCGGCTGGGGCGGCGGCAGCGGCGTCAGCTTCTCGAACGGCGACACCGTGGCGGTCTACAACTCCTCGAACACCAAGCTGTTCGAGGGCACCGTCCACTTCAAGGTCACAAGCTATACCGGCACCTGCGTCATCTTCTCGAGCCCGTCCCTCTCCTCCGGCCAGACCTACAAGCTCTATAAGAACGGCTCTCAGGTCACCACCGCGACGGCGACCGGCTCCTCCGGCGGCAGCACTCCGTCCATCCAGGGCGGCGCGGTCAACTGGCGCGCGGTCGGCGAGCTGAGCACCGCGTACGCCCGCGTCACCTCCATGACCCCCGGCATCGGCGCGGTCATCACCAACACGGGCAACAGCTACGCGCTCACCGGCGGCAGCACCGTCAGCGGCACCTCCGTCAGCGTCAGCTCCGTCACCGGCGGCTACTCGATCAGCAGCGTGAGCGAGGCCAACACCTGGTACAGGACCTCGGCCGGCAAGCTCTACTGCACCATCGGCGGCACCAACTACTACCTTAAGTACACGAGGAGCAGCAGCGGCTGGAGCGCGACCTACACCATCGGAACGACCACCGACGCGGAGGCCGCTCCTTCCTGGACCGTTTCCGCGAACGGCAATTACGCCCGCGTCACCACTACCTACTCGCCCGCCGGCGGTCAGCCCGGCCAGCCCGGCCAGCCCGGCGGTCAAGGCACGACGATCTACCTCGCTTCGAGCGGTTCGAGCTTCACCCTCTCCACCTCCGCTTCGAACGTCTACGTCTATGCTCCGGATACCGCGCTCGCGGCCCTTACCGGCACGCTCGACTATATCATCGACGTCGACAACGGCGAGACCGTGACCGAGGCGCAGCTCAAGGCGAACGCTTCCATCCTGTTCAAGAGCAGCACGAACGCGGCCCAGCAGACCCTCGCCTGGACGGACAGCCGCGTGAGCGCCTCCTGGTCCCCCGCGCTCGACTGCACGAAGGCGGGCGTATACGACCTTAACGTTTACGTGCTCGACACTCTGCTCGGCTCAATCCGCGTCATCGCGCTGAGCGAGAACAACCACAGCACCGCTCCCGAACCTCCGGCGTACGAGATCCCCGGCTGGCCGAGCGACGACCCGACTCCCACCCCCGACCCGACCCCCACTCCCGGCGGCCTGCTCGGCGATGTCAACCTTGACGGCAGCGTGGACGTTTCGGACGCTCTGCTCGTCATGCGCCACGCAATGGGCATCATCACCCTTCCCGACGAAGTTCTCTACAACGCGGACTACGACGGCAACGGCGCGATCGAGGTCACCGACGCAATTCTCATCATGCGTTTGGCGATGAGAGCGGTCTGATCCGTTTCGCCGATAGTGAACGGCATCCCGGCGGCGGAGCCTTTTGGCTCCGCCGCCTTTTGCTGCGCAAAGCGCGGGTATTGTCGTAATAAAGCAAAAAAACGGGTGACAATGAGGGCCGGCTTTGATATAATAATGAGGAAGGCGGGGAGCATGCCCCCGCGTTTCGCGGCAAGGATAATTATCAAGCGGAGGGAGATACTAAAGATGATCATCGTCGGCATTTGCGGAGGAACCAGCAGCGGCAAGTCCACCCTTGCAAGGAGGATAAAGCAGCAGCTCCCTTGCTCCTGCGTCATCCTCAGCCAGGACTGCTATTATTTCGACCAGAAGTCGAAGCCCATGGAGGAGCGCGCAAAGGTCAATTACGATTCGCCGGAGATCTTCGATCACGACGAGCTTTTGTCGGACGTGAACACGCTCCGCGAAGGCAAGCAGATCAACACCAAGGGCTACGATTTCCCCAACCACTGCCGCGCCGACACGGAAGCGCTCATCGACCCGCCGGAGGTGCTGATCATCGAGGGCATCCACGTTTTCTACGACGACAGGCTGATCGAGCTGATGGACCTCAAAATCTACATGAGGGTGGATACCGATATCTGCCTGCTGCGCCGCATCGACCGCGACATGAAAAAGCGCGGCAGGACCCTCGAGAGCATCGCGAACCAGTACAGGGAGACCGTCAAGCCGATGTATGACAAATACATCAGCAAGTATATCGACAAGGCCGATTTCGCGGTCATGCGCGGCGGCAAGAATATCATGGCGGAGGAAGCCGTTACCGCCTATATCGAGAAAAAGCTCAAGCAGGCGGGCGTTCTGAACTGAACGGGGACCGCCCGCCCGGGCGGAAAGGAGACCCCGGTTGCGCAAATACCGTGAGCTTCTGTTCACAGTTCTTGCAGGCGTCCTGTTCTATGAAGCGATCGAGCATTTGGCCGCCGTGCGCGGCGCCGTTTCCGCGGGGATAAGGCTGCTCGCGCCCGTCCTTGCCGGGATCACGATCGCGTACGTCGTCAATATCCCGGCGTCTTTCCTACAAAAGCGGGTGCTGAGGCGCTGCCCGCGCCGCGCCGCCGCGGTGCTCTCCGCTGCCGCGGCGTTCCTTTTTGCGGCGGGGATCGCCTCTGCCGCCGTACTGCTCATCGTGCCCCGCGCGATCGGCGCGGTCCGTATGCTGCTTGAAAACGCGGGAAGCATTTATTCCGCCGCTTCGGAACGGGCGGCGGCGTTCATTGAAAAGCTCCGCCTCGGCGCGGAGCTGACCGAAAGGCTCGGAGCGCTTTCCGGCGCGATGGCGGAAAAAGCGGAGCAGCTTGCGCTCGGGCTGCTTGGGAAGCTGCTCGATTACACCTTTTCAACAGCCAGGATGGTCGTGGACCTGTTCCTGGCCGTAACGCTTTCGATCTATCTTCTTGCGGACAAGGACCGCCTGCTTGCGCACGCGCGGCGCTTCATCCGCTCCGTTTTCGATGAAAAACGCTCCGAAAGGGTGCTGGAGTTCTGCTCCTTCACCAATTTCACCTTCCGCAGCTATATCACGGGGCAGCTCGCCGGCTGCCTCGTTCCCGGCGCGCTTTGCTACGTCGGTATGCGCGTTTTCAAAATGCCCTATCCGGAGCTCGTCTCCACGGTGATCGCGCTGTTCGCGCTCGTGCCGGTCATCGGCCCGTGGGTGAGCACGGCCTGCTGCGCGGCGGTAATGCTGACGACGGGAAGACCGATCCTCGCGCTGTGGTTCATCGTGATGATCGTCGTCATCCAGCAGATCGATGACAACCTGATCCACCCGCGCATCGTAGGCCGGGCCGTAGGGCTGTCCGGCGCGTGGACGCTTTGCGCGACGATTGTCGGCGGCGGGCTGTTCGGAATAAAGGGCTTACTGCTCGCGGTCCCGGTGACGGCGGTGCTGTACCGGCTGATCGCGGACTGGACGAACGGGCGGGCGGCAGCAAGGGGCGTTCCGATAGTGGGCTCCGTGCCGTCGGGGGATTACGACGGCAGGCACAGACGGCCCGCGGGAGAGCCGCGCAGGATCCCGTTTTTCAGTAGGAACCGGGCGAAAAAAACCGAAAGAGACGGCGAATGACGCTCACGCGCGCGTGGGGGAAAGCATATAAAGAACTATGGAAACAGCAAGACCCGAGGAACAGAAAAAAGAGGAATACGGCAATCATCCGTTCAAACACTTTGCGGTCGTCACGCGGCACCGCCACGCCGTGCTGAGGCACTGCGTGCTTGCGGGCATCCCCTGGCGCGGGCTAACGCACGACCTTTCAAAGTATTCCCCGCAGGAGTTCATCCCGAGCGCAAAGCATTTCGTCGGCACGCGCAGCCCGAACGAGATGGAGCGGCAGGAATACGGCTATTCGCTCGCGTGGATGCACCACAAGGGCCGCAACCGGCACCATTTTGAGTACTGGACGGACTACAACCCAAAGACCAAGGCCATGAGCCCGGTCAAGATGCCGCTCAAATTCCTCGTGGAGATGTTCTGCGACCGCGTCGGCGCGTGCAAGATCTATAAGGGGAAGGATTACTCCGACGCGTCCGCGCTCGAGTACTTCGAGCGGGGCAAGGCGAAGGACCGCATGCACCCGGAGACCGCGGCGCTCCTAAAAAAGCTGCTCGTGATGCTTCGCGACGAGGGCGAAAAAAAGACCTTCCGCTATATCCGCAAGGAGCTCCTCAAAAACAAAGACTATTGACGATCCCGGCGGGGCTGCGGCCCCGCCGCTTCGATTTGCCGCAAAAAAGCCGAAAATGAAAGCATTTTTACAAAACTGTGTCCCAGCCGATACAGCGAAATGACATTTTGGTGACAATATGTTTTTTCGCTTTTTTTATGCTATAATACCGTAAACACGCGGATGACCGCAGAAAGGCAGGCTGTATAAATGTTCAGAAAAATCATAAAAGAGAATGCAAAGGCTGCGCTCAGGCTGCGCTACTGGCCGTACGTCGGCGTCACGCTGCTCGTCGGCCTGCTCACGGGCTCCGGTTTTTCGGCAGGGTTCAACAGCAGCATAAACTCGGGCAGCCTCAATGAAAAGCTGGGATCCATCCCCAAAGAAGTGTGGGCAGGGATCATGATCGCGGCGGCCGTCGCATGCGGGCTTGCTCTCGCATACGCGATCTTCGCCGGGAACGTGTTCCAGATCGGCGGGGCAAAGCTCTATCTCGACGGTTACCGCGGGCAGCACTGGTCGTTTGCCGACCTGCTCCACGGCTTCAAAAACGGCCGCTACTGGCGGAACGTCGGCGCGATGGCGCTCATGACGCTGTTCATCGTGATCGGCTTCCTCTGCTTCGTCATCCCCGGGATCATCCTTTCGTATTGCTTCGCGCAGGTCCCGTACATCCTCGCCGAGGACGATTCGATCTCCGCGATGGGGGCGCTCAGGCGCTCGTGGAGCCTTATGGACGGGAAGAAGGCGGATCTGTTCGTTTTCGGCCTCTCCTTCCTCGGCTGGCAGATTTTGAACGTGCTGACGCTCGGCGTGCTCGCGATCTTCTACGTCGGCCCCTATATGAACCTTTCTATGGCGGGCTACTATGACGCGCTCGTCTCGATGGAGCCGGAGGTCAGGCCCGTTGGCAACGAAGGGATCTGATGAGGACAGAATGAAAGAGACGATTCCTGCTGCGCCGGGCTTGATGCAATAAACAGGCCGCGCAGAGGGCCCGTCCCCATATATCCGGGGTTTATGGAGAATGATCTATGAAAAAGAGCACTTTGATCCCCTTGGTCGCGGCGATCATCAGCCTGAGTCTCTCGTGGGTATTCATGATGGCATTCATACTCGGCGGAGTACGGATCTCTTTGATCACGTTCGACGCAGCCAAGGACGGCACGCTTGCTTTGTATAAGCGAAATCAGCTGATAATCGTCAAGCCGGACGGAAGCGAAAGGCAGTATGAGTGCAAAGATCCTTCTCCGGGCAGGATCTCGATCAAAGGCTCGACGGTAAAGATCGAGTCGTACAATTCGTATCTCGTTTTTGATATGGAAGAGGAGACCTTTGGGGAATGGATCTTCGAGGCAACCGGTGCGCCGATGAACGCTTCGCGAAAACCCGTGATTGCTGGCGATAAGGAATATTCGTACAAAAGCAGGTTCTTCAGGTACAGCATAATCGAAAAGCGGGCCGACGGCACTGAGTCCGTTCGATACACGATGCCCGAATCTGAATATGTGATCAAACTTGGGCTGTTTATATTCGGCGCTTCATTGGTTGCATCCGGGGCTTTCCTTTTGAGGAGTATTATAAAGAATTATCGCTTCACCGTTGAAGGCAAAATGGTCCCGCGCGATACGGAAAAACGGTAAACCGTTTTACAGCACACAAAAAAAGGGGCTGCCTCGATCTTCGCGGGCAGCTCCTCTTTTTTGCTCTTTTTATTTCAGCTTTCTTCCGCACTCCGGGCAGAACTTTACCGTCAGGTCCCGAAGCAGATAGCCGCAGTCGGGGCAGAAATTCACAGCCGGGCCCCGAAGGTCGCTGCCGCATTCAGGGCAGAACTTCGCGGTCATGCCCCGGAGGGCATAACCGCACTCCGGGCAGAACCTCGGCGTGGGAGCGTCGGGATCCTCAGGCTTGCTGTCGGGCGCGGGCTCCTGAACGGGCTTTGCACCGCCGTCCGACGGCTGGCCCATGCCCATCATGCCCGTGAAACCTGTCATAAGCCCGGGCATCGGCGGCGCTGAAACGTGCATCATCGTGTTCCTCGGCTCGCGCAGCGCGGCGCCGGGGACTGCGATCTTGTCGAGCATATCCTCGCGCGCGAAGACCGTCATCGGGACGCTCATATCATAGACCATCATATAGGTCGTGAGCATATCCTTTTCAACGTCGATCGCGGTAAAGCCGCGGAACTCGCTCCTGATAAGATTCTCCGGAACGAGCTTGACCTTATCGGGCGAGTATTTGTAGCTGATCACGTGGAACTTCTCGGCTTCCGAGAAGGGCTCCCACCTGAGAGTCCTGCCGGTTATAACAAGCTTCCCGCTGCCGTGCCACTGTTTCCACACGCCCTGCAGCTTGTCAAGGAACTCATCGTCGCGGATGATGATATGGTCGAACGGGCTGTGATCGACCTTTTTGAGCGTGTAGAGCGTTTCCTCCTCTTCGAGATAGCATTTCAGGAGAGCGAGTTCGCCGTTTTCGTAGGCGAGCTCCTTTATGACGGACATGGGCGAACCGTCCCAGCAGGTGGTGAGCACGTTGTTTTTGAGCTCTATGACCGTTCTTTCCCCGCGTTCGAGCGCGGCGGCGTCGTAGCTGCAGCCCGTTTCGAGCGCGATGGCGCGCCGGTAATCGCGCACGGTCAGCGTTTCGTCTTTGAATTCGAGATAGTAGTGATAGCCCTCTTCCCAGTAGCCGTTCAGCTTGTCGGAATATTTCATAGCTGCCTCTCCGTCCGTTCATGGAGTAAAAGCGGAACACATCCGCTTTCCCGACTGCATTATACCATTTGGGAGCAATCAGGGCAAGAAGGGTATCGGAATAAAGCTGAAGGTTTGACATAGAGATAAAAATAGTATATAATTATAGTGTAATAAAACACGAGGAGGTCACGGTATTATGAAAAAACATCGCTCTTTTCTTCTGCCTTTGCTTTGCCATTGGAATACCCTCTTATTGTGTTGCACAAGCAAATAACTTTGAGACAAGGCTTATATAACTCATTATATTTATGTAAAGAAAGACACATATTCGATAAAACCTGCCTTGCCGCTGGCGCTGTATGCAACAGGGCAAAGTCTTGGCTTTGGAAATGGAACCGTGTCCGCTGAAATACAGCTGACAGTTGAAAAGTGGCTTTTTGACCGTCAAATATATGTTGATCACATTTGGGCTTCGTTCCCTAAAGCTTTTAATTCTGGCATTATACAAAACTTAAAGAATAATCGGCCGGTCTTATGGTTTGGGAGTGTAGGAGATTACGAGTATTACAGCACTAAAGGGTTGTTTTTCCATGCTGTGACCGTGTATGGATATAAAGGCTCCGCTGTTAGCCCCAGATACGTCGCGCACTTTGGATGACCCAACGCAACGATGGTGTTCTTCACGGGGATTCTTGGCGGCTATTATACCTTTAGCGACTGACAAAGAGAGGAGGTGTAAACATGAAATTCAAAACCAAAAGAGTTCACATTATGCCGGCGTTCTGCATCATGCTCATGCTTGCGGCGTTGCTTGTGTGCGGCTGCACCGCGAAGGATCCGCGAGGCGGGCACACGTATGAATTCGGCGGCGACGGAGCCTACGAGGCGCTCGAAGCAATGCTGCCCGAGGGGAGCCTTCTTGCGGGGCTTCACAAGGACGGATATGTTTTTCAAAACATCAAAGGCCTGTTTCATCATGCTCAGGTCGGCACAGTAAAGGATCTTTCCGACTGCTATAATCTTTATTTTGAAGCTTTTCGTGAAGGATTTCCGGGCGATATGCTGATCAACTGCGGGCTTGAGCACGAGGATAACGACGGTAAAGTCCCGAACGGGCTGTTTTTCCCTCATCCCGAGGAGATGATACATTCGTTTACGGTGGGGGAAACGATCGTTTCCTACACGCGGATCTATTCCCGGAAGGAATCCGGTCAGGACGTTTACGAGATCCGTGCGGCTTTCTATAACGGCGGCGCGCTGTACGAGCTCCGCTTTTGGAGCCCCCTGCCAGCAAAAGAAGCGGAAGCGTTTCTCGAACACTTTATCAGCAGAGAAGGGTAAACAAGTAAAACGAATATGGTCAGCCCTGCCGATCGCGGCAGGGCTTTTGGCAAAAAACGCAATTCCGGGGCTCGGGTTTACGCCCGGGGCAAGGCGCTTTCCGGGCTTGACTTTTAACATATTGCATTTATAATAATGTATAACAAAAAGAACTGGGCCCGCCGGGAGAGAGCAGAAAAATGCCTCCCGCGAAACGTGCGCCGGAAGGAGACTGCCTTGATATTCGGGAAACACATCAACCGCTATTATCTGCGGTACGCGCCGCTGCTCCTGCTCGGAGCGATCGCGCTCATCCTCGTCGACTATTTCCAGCTCATAATCCCAAACCTGTACGGCATGCTGATCGACGGCATCAACAAGGGCTCCGTGATGTATCGCGGGAGCCTCGTTCCGTTTGACACGGCGTTTTTGCTGGATAAGATCTGCCTGCCGATAATCGGCATCGTGGTCGTGATGGTCATCGGCCGTTTCCTCTGGAGGATCTGCTTCTTCGGCTCCGCCATCCGCGTGGAAACGAATATCCGCATTGAGATGTTCGCCCACTGCAAGGATCTTTCGAGGGACTATTACCAGGTGAACAAGGTCGGCAACCTGATGAGCCTTTTCACGAACGATCTCGACACCATCCAGGAATGCTTCGGCGACGGCCTTCTGATGTTCTTCGACGCCTTGTTCCTCGGCGTCCTCGGCTTCTGGAACATGTGGAAGATGGACGTCGGCATGACGCTTTTGACGCTGATCCCGCTCGGGCTGATACTGATCGTGGGAACGCTGATGGGCAAGGCCATGATGAAGCAGTGGGAGGTGCGCCAGCAGGCGTTTTCCAACCTCTCCGACTTCGCGCAGGAGAGCTTCTCGGGCTTTGCGGTCGTCAAGGCGTTCGTAAAGGAGCTCAAGCAGCTTTTCGCGTTCCGCAAGCTCAACGTGGAAAACGAGGACGCGAACATCAAATACACCAAGATTTCCACCCTGATGCACGTGCTCATCGTGACGCTCGTCGAAACGGTCATCTGCGTCATCCTCGGCTACGGCGGCTACCTCGTTTACAAGGGCGTGTTCAGCGCGGGCAGGCTGGTGGAATACATCGGCTATTTCTCCTCCGTCGTCTGGCCCGTGATGGCGGTCTCGATGCTGATCGAAAAATCCGCCCGCGGCAAGGCCTCCATGAAGCGTGTTTCCGAGCTTTTGGAGGCGGAGATCACCGTGCACGACGAAGAGGGCGCGGAGGATATCGGCAGGATCCGCGGCAAGATCGAGTTCCGCGATCTCACCTTCCGCTATCCGGACGGCGAATTCAACGCGCTCGAGAACGTTTCGTTCACGATAAACCCCGGCGAGAGCGTCGGCATCGTGGGCAAGACCGGCGCGGGCAAGACCACGCTCGTGGACCTGATCCTCCGCATGTACAACGTCCCCGACGGCACGCTGTTCATCGACGACCGCGACGTCAACTCCGTCACGATCCGCTCCGTGCGCGAGGGCTGCGCCTACGTGCCCCAGGATAATTTCCTCTTCTCAGACACCATAGAGAACAACATCAATTTTGCTTACGACGACCCGGACCTTGAAGCCGTCAGGAACGCCGCCGTGCTTTCGGACGTTGACGACAACATCGAGGAGTTCAAGGACAAGTACGGGACCATTCTCGGCGAGCGCGGCGTCACCGTTTCCGGCGGGCAGAAGCAGCGCATCTCCATCGCCCGCGCTCTGATGAAGAACGCGCCCATCCTCATCCTCGACGATTCCGTTTCCGCAGTCGATACGGACACCGAAAAGGTCATCCTGAGAAACCTTGCCAATAGCCGCAGGGGCAAGACCACGATCCTCATCGCGCACCGCATCTCCACGATAAAGGGCCTCGACAAGATCGTGTTCGTTGAGGACGGCCGCGTGACGGCGGTCGGCAGCCATGACGAGCTGCTCGTTTCCTGCCCCGAATACGCAAAGATGGTCGAACTGCAGCGCCTCGAGGAAGAGGCAGGAAAGTGAGGTGAGCGGAATGCACGACTATTATCCCCTGCTCCTCGGCGGAGGCATAATCGGGTTCATCTCGATCATCCTCATCGTCGCTTTCGCCTCCATAAAGGACAAAAAGCAGTCCATCGGCTTTGACCGCCACATGAAGGACGGCGAGATCATCCGCCGCCTGCTCCGCTACGCCAAGCCTTACGTCGGCAGCTTCGTCCTCGTCGGCTTCATAGTTCTGTTCGGCATCGCGTACGATATCATCTCCCCGATCATCATCGGCAATATCACCGCCCTTATCAACACGGATTTCGAGCTTCGCGAGCTCTTCCGCCTCGTTGCGGTCTACGCCGGCATACTCGTCGTCTCCATGGCCTGCACCTACGCGCAGGCGATCATCCTCCAGCGCACAGGCCAGAAGATCATCTCCAGCATGCGCGAGGACCTGTTCACGCATATCGAGGCGCTCTCCCACCAGCAGATGACGGAGATCCCCGTCGGCAAGCTCGTCACGAGGGTCACGAACGACACGAACGCGATCTCGCTGATGTTCACGACGCTGCTCGTGAACCTCGTCAAGAACATCTTCATCATCGTGGGCGTGCTCTGCGCGATGCTCGCGCTCAACTATGAGCTGACGCTGATGGTGCTGTGCTTCGTGCCGTTCATCGTGCTGTTCACGGTCATCTTCCGCAAGTTCGCGCGCCGCGCCTACCGCCGCGTGAAGGACCGCACCACCGATATCAACACCTATCTTTCGGAGAACCTTTCCGGCATCAAGATCACCCAGATCTTCAACCGCGAAGGCGCGAAGCTGCGCGATTTCTCGGAAAAGAGCCGCGGCCTCGGCAAGGCCAAGAGCGAGCAGATCCTCGTTTTCGGCATCTTCCGCCCGCTCGTTTATATGCTCTACATAAGCTCCGTGCTGTGCCTGTTCTACCTCGGCGGCAAGGGGTATCTGGACGGGACGACCTTCCTCGGCCAGTCGATAAAGGCCAGTACGATCGTCAGCTTCTACATGTACATCAACAAGTTCTATAACCCGATCCAGAACCTTGCGGAGCAGTTCAACTGGCTGCAGTCCGCGTTCGCTTCGGCCGAAAAGGTGTTCACGATCATGGATATCGAGCCCTCCCTGCCGGATGCGCCCGACGCGATCGAGCTTGAGAACGTCCGCGGCGAGATCGAGTTCCGCGACGTATGGTTCAGCTACGTTCCCGACGAATGGGTTTTGAAGGGCGTTTCGTTCCGCGTGGAGCCCGGCGAGACCGTAGCCTTCGTCGGCGCGACGGGTTCCGGCAAGACGACGATCCTCTCACTGATCTGCCGCAACTACGAGTTCCAGAAGGGCGAGATCCTGATCGACGGCATAGACATCCGCAGGATCAAGATCGCCTCGCTGCGCAGGCATTTCGGCCAGATGCTTCAGGACGTTTTCCTGTTCTCCGGCACGATAAGGAGCAATATCCTGCTCGACAAGGACGGCGTTTCGGACGAGGAAGTCATGGCTGCCTGCCGCTACGTGAACGCGGACCACTTCATAAACCGCCTTGAGAACGGGCTCGACGAGGTCGTGCGCGAGCGCGGCAACAACTTCTCCGCCGGCCAGCGCCAGCTGCTCAGCTTCGCAAGGACGATCGTCCACAAGCCCGCCGTCATGATCCTGGATGAGGCCACGGCGAACATCGACACCGAGACCGAGGTGCTGATCCAGGACTCCCTCGAAAGGATGATGAACATCGGCACGATGCTGATCGTCGCCCACCGCCTCTCCACCATCCAGCATGCGGACAACATCATCGTGCTGTCGAAGGGCGAGATAGTGGAGCAGGGCAGCCACAGGGAGCTGCTTGCGAAGAAGGGCAAATACTACGCGCTCTACACGCTCCAGTTCGAGAAGGAGAAGCTGCTCAAACAGGGCGAAGGCGTGGAATGATAACGGAAGAAAACACGGGGCTCGCACGGCGGGCCCCTTTTTTGCACAGGCGCCGGCCGAAAACCAACAATATATAGTTATTCGTACTGTGTTTTGGTTCCATGTCACATTGACTTTACCTTTTGGCGGCGGTATAATACAGTGAATGTCTATATGCTGCCGAAGTTGTATCCGGGTTTGCTGTGCCGGTGAGAGCTGACGGAGCGGTGCATTTAATATATAACAGGAGGTATAATTCTGTGTCCTTGGATGCTCTACATATTATCCTCCCCGCTGCCGGCATAGTCGTCGGCGCGATAGGCGGGGCCCTCGGAACCTATTTGGTAGACAGGAAAAGTGCAGAATCAAAGGTCGCTAAGGCGGACGAGATGGTCAAGAAGATGGTCGACGACGCCCAGACGCGAGCCGAGACCCTCAAGAAAGAAACGATACTTGAAGCAAAGGAAGAAGTTTACCGCATCAAGAGCGAAAACGAGAGGGAAAACAAGGAACGGCGGAACGAGCTTCAGCGCGCGGAGCGCAGGCTCCAGCAGCGCGAGGAGAGCTTCGACAAAAAGCAGGACGGGCTTGAACAGCGAGAACAGCAGCTCAACAAGCGGATCAAGAACGTCGAGGCGAAGGAAGCTTCTATCGACAAGCTCTATGAAGAACAGAACAAAGAACTCGAGCGCGTCGCGGGGATGTCCCAGGAGGAGGCAAAGGGCATCATCCTTGCGAACGTTGAGAAGGACGCAAGGCATGACGCCGCGCTGATCATCCGCGATATCGAGGCAAAGACCAAGGCGGAGGCCGACAGGCGCGCCGTAAACATCATCTCCATGGCCATCCAGCGCTGCGCCGCGGACCACGTCGCGGAGGCGACCGTGTCCGTCGTGGCGCTGCCCAACGACGAAATGAAGGGCCGCATCATCGGACGCGAGGGCAGGAACATCCGCACCCTCGAGACCGCGACCGGCGTCGACCTCATCATCGACGACACGCCCGAGGCGGTCATCCTCTCCGGCTTCGACCCGATGCGCAGGGAGATCGCGCGCATCGCGCTCGAAAAGCTGATCCTGGACGGCAGGATCCACCCCGCCCGCATCGAGGAAATGGTCGAAAAGGCCCGCAAAGAGGTCGAGACCCAGATCCGCGAGGCAGGCGAACAGGCCGTTTTCGAGGTCGGCGTGCACGGCCTGCATCACGAGCTCATCAGGCTCCTCGGCAGGCTCCGCTACCGCACCAGCTACGGCCAGAACGTGCTCAAGCACTCCATCGAGGTCGCCCATCTTGCGGGGCTCATGGCGACGGAGCTCGGCGTGAACGTCCAGCTCGCAAAGCGCGCCGGCCTGCTGCACGACATCGGCAAGGCGATCGATCACGAGGTCGAGGGCACGCATAACCAGATCGGCGCCGATCTCGCCAAGAAATACCGCGAGAACAACCAGGTCGTCCACTGCATCCTCGCCCACCATGGGGATGTGGAACCCGGCACGGTGGAAGCCGTTCTCGTTCAGGCGGCGGACGCCATCTCCGCGGCTCGCCCCGGCGCAAGGCGCGAAACGCTTGAGAACTACATCAAGCGCCTCGAAAAGCTCGAGGAGATCGCCAATTCCTTCGAGGGCGTCGACAAGAGCTTCGCCATCCAGGCAGGCCGCGAGGTCCGCATCATGGTCAAGAGCGATACCGTTTCCGACACCGATATCGTCGTTATCGCGAAGGACATCGTCAAGCGCATCGAGGCCGAGCTCGAGTACCCCGGCCAGATCAAGGTCAACGTCATCCGCGAGACCCGGGCGACCGAGTTCGCGAAGTAAAGAAACAGCGATGAAGCGGCGTACTTCCACGGAAGTGCGCCGCAGCTAAATTCGCCCGAAGGCGAGCTAAATTTGCTGACGCAAGCTAAATTTGCCTGCGGCAAGCTAAATTCGCTGCGGCGAGCTGAAGGGCGAATTTAATTTAGCTGAAAATCTATGATTTTCAATTTAGCTGACGCAAAGCGTCAATTTAGCTGATAAAAGCTGGCGCGAAGCGGCAATTTAGCTTCTTTAGTCAGAAACGAAAGGGCGGCAAAGCTGATGTCCGACAGTGTTATGCTTGAAAAAGCAAAGGACTTTGCTGTTGAAACAGTAAAGATTTGTAAATCTATCAAGGAAGCAAAACGAGAATCGGTTTTGACAAATCAGTTGATCCGCTCGGGCACTTCTATAGGAGCAAACATTCACGAATCGAAATACTCTCACAGCACTGCCGATTTTATAGCAAAAATGCAGATCGCATTAAAGGAATGTTATGAGTCCGAATACTGGCTGGAGCTGCTTAACAGAACCGATTATTTATCTGAGGAACAGTACAGATCGCTGCAAGGCTTGTGCGGAGCCATACGCCGGATGTTGATCTCATCGATAAATACGACCAAAGCAAATACAAACGAAAACCAGAAAGCATAAGCAAACCCGCCCCCGGCTCCCCGGGGGCGTTTTCTTATCCGACCAGCCGTATCGTCCCGTTCAGCGCGGCGAGCAGTATGAATCCGACGGCGGTGGGGAGCAGCATCGAGAGCAGCATCCACTTCGTCCCCGCCTCCTTGCGGATCGTGAGGCAGGTCGTCGAGCAGGGCCAATGGAACAGGGAGAAGAGGATCACCGAGAGCGCAGTCACCCATGTCCAGCCGTTTGCGGAGAGCACGTTCCAAAGCTCCGAATACGAGCCGAGCTCCGCAAGGCTCCTGCCCGAGGTGTACGCGAGGATGGCGATCGGCAGCACGATCTCGTTCGCGGGGAAGCCGAGGATGAACGCGGCGAGGATCGCGCCGTCCAGCCCGAAGAAGCGTGCGAACGGGTCGAGGAAGGCGCAGAACGCGGAGAGCAGCGAGCCGTTCCCGACATGGATATTCGCAGCCGCGTAGATGACCAGCCCCGCAGGCGCCGCGACCGCGACCGCGCGGGCGAGCACGTGCAGCGTCCGGTCGAGCACGCTGCGGATGATGAGCTGACCGAGCTTCGGCGGGCGGTAGGGCGGAAGCTCCATAAGAAAATCGCTTTTTTCCCCGCGCAGCAGCGTTTTTGAAAGGATGAACGTCACAAGGAGCGTCACGAAGACCGCGAGCAGCACGAACGCCGCGGTGAGCCCCGCGGCCGCTGCGGCGGACGAGGCGAGGAAGATCGAGCTGAGCGCGATGATCAGCGGGAACCGCCCGTTGCAGGGCACGAAGCTGTTCGTGACTATCGCCGCGAGCCGCTCCTTTTCGCCGGGGATGATGCGGCAGCCGACCACGCCCGCCGAATTGCACCCGAAGCCCATGCAGACCGTCAGCGCCTGCTTGCCGCAGGAGCCAGCGCAGCGGAAGCAACGGTCTGTGCAAAAGGCGGCGCGGGGGAGATACCCGAGGTCCTCGAGCAGCGTGAACAGCGGGAAGAATATCGCCATCGGCGGCAGCATGACGGAGACCACCCACCCCACCGTGCGGAACATCCCGTCGAGCAGCGCGCCTGTCAGCCACGGGGCGACGTTCAGCCGTTCAAACAAGGCGCGGATCAGGCCCTCGAGCGCGGTAAAGCCCTTTGAAAGCAGCTGAGAGGGATAGTTCGCGCCGATTATCGTGAGGTAGAACACGCCGAGCAGCAGGGCGAGCATCAGCGGGAGGGCAGTGTATTTGCCCGCGGCGATGCGGTCGATGCGCTCCGTGAGGCTGCTCCTGCAGTGCACGGGCCGCGAGATAACGCCGTCAAGCAGCCGCGTGCATTCGGCGAGGCAGGCAACGGAGGCCTCGCCGCCGCCTTCGCCGGGCAGGAACGAGCGGTATTCGGCCTTCGGCGCCGCGGTCTCGTCCGCGAGCGCCGCGTCGAGCGCCGAGAGCAGCGCGTCGAGCCCCCGCCCGCTCCGCGCCGCGCAGGGCACGACGGGCACGCCGAGCCGCGAGGAGAGCAGAGCAAAATCTATTCTTAGCCCGCGCTTTTCCGCCTCGTCGGAGAGATTGCAGCAGATCACCGCCCGGGGCGCGAGCGCCAGGATCTGCAGCGCCAGCGCAAGGCTGCGCTCAAGGCAGCAGCAGTCCACCACCGCGATCACCGCCGCGGCCTGCCCGCAGGCGAGGAAATCCCGCGCGACGGCCTCCTCGCGCGAGGCGGGGTCCAGCGAATAGCAGCCCGGAAGATCCACAAGCTCGAGCTCCCGCGCGCGGCATCTCCCGCTCGCGAGGGCAACGGTCTTGCCCGTCCAGTTCCCTGTGTGCTGACGAAGGCCGGTCAGGGCGTTGAAAACGGTGCTTTTGCCGACGTTCGGATTGCCCGCGAGCGCAACGACGGGCAGGGAACGGCCGCCCGCCGAGCGGTCCGAAAGCGCCGCGCCGCGCCCGGCGGAAGCAGAGGTCAGTCCCATTCGCCCGCCTCCCGGATGAGGATGCTTTCGGCGTCCTGCCTGCGTATCGCCGTCACCGTCCCGCGCACGAGATAGGCGCTGGGATCCCCGAGCGGGGAAACGAGCACCTTTTTGACCCTTTCGCCGGGGAAATAGCCGAGCTCCGTCAGCCTGCGGCGAAGCTCGCCCTCCGCCCTGACCGCCGCGATCGTTCCTTCCGCCCCGAGAGGGAGCCCGCCGAGCGGGAACACGCCCTTTTCCGCCATACCGCATACCTGCCTTTCAACGCCTTTGCTGTCAGGATATGCGGGAACGTGAAAATATGTTTGCATTAAAAAAGCCCGTTCCATTTCAGGAACAGGCTTTTGCTGTATCTTAAAGCTTATTTGATGACCTGCTGGGGCTCGTCCTCCGCTCCTTCATCCTTCTTTTTGCGGGAGAGGATGATGTTGGTGATGATGCCGAGGATCAGTGCGCAGGCGATGGAGGTGATGGTGATCGCCTGACCGTCCTTGAGCGGGAAGCTCAGCGCGAGGCCGCCGACGCCCGCGATAAGGATGACGGACGCGACGAACAGGTTGCGGTTCTCGTTGAGGTCAACGGGCTGGAGCATCTTGAGGCCGGAGACCGCGATGAAGCCGTACAGCGTCATGCAGACGCCGCCCATGACGCAGGAGGGGATGGAATCGAGGAACGCCACGAACGGAGCGATGAACGCGAACAGCAGCGCGAGGATCGCCGCGCCGGTGATCGAAATGACGGAAGCGTTGCGGGTGATCGCCACGCAGCCGATGGACTCGCCGTAGGTGGTGTTGGGGCAGCCGCCGAAGATCGCGCCGACGAAGGAGCCGATGCCGTCGCCGAGGAGCGTGCGGGAGAGGCCGGGGTCGGTGAGCAGATCCTGCTCGATGATGGAGGAGAGGTTCTTATGGTCCGCAATATGCTCCGCAAACACGACGAACGCGACGGGGATATAGCCAACGGCGATGGTGCCGATGTAGGCGGGGGTGACAGCGGAGAAGCCCTTCCATGCCTTGAGGAAGGAGAACTCGGGAACGGTGAGGAAGGTCTTGAGCGAAACGCCGTCCGCAACGAGGTTTTTGAAGGGGGTGAAGTCGATGATCTTGAGCGCGTCAACGCCGGCCTTGTTGCCGATGAGGGTCAGCACGAGGGCGATCGCGTAGCCCGCGAGGATGCCGATGATGAACGGGATCAGGCGGAGCTTCTTCTTGCCGTAGGTGGAGCAGAGGATGACCACGAACAGCGTCACGAGCGCACAGGCAAGAGCGATGAACGGGGAAGCGACGGGCTGGAGCACGCCGTCAACGATGGGGCCGACGTCGCCCTTCATCATGTCGCCAACGGCGTTGCCCGCGAGGGACAGGCCGATGATGGCAACGGTGGGCCCGATGACTACGGCGGGCATGAGCTTTGAGATCCACTTGACGCCTACGCCCTTGACGATGATAGCGATCACGACGTACACGAGGCCCGCGAACGCCGCGCCGATGATGAGGCCGAGGTAGCCGACCGCCATGGAGGCAGCGCTGCCGAAGGCCGCGAACATGGAGCCGAGGAACGCGAACGAGGAACCGAGGAACACGGGGCTGCGGAAGCGGGTGAAGAGCTGGTAGACGATGGTGCCGATACCTGCGCCGAAGAGAGCTGCGGAGGCGGTCATCCCGTTGCCTACGATCGCGGGAACGGCGATGGTCGCCGCCATGATCGCGAGCAGCTGCTGGAAGGCGAAAACAAGGACGTCCTTGAATTTCGGCTTGTCTTTAACACCGTAAATGAGTTTCATGTGGATGCTCCTTCTGTTTATTTGGGGCCGCGCCGCCTGTAGGAACGGTATGGCTCACATCTAAAAAATGATACTGCAAAACGCCTGCGCTTGTCAACAAAATGTGACAATATATTGAATAATACACCCAAAACGGGCGGCAGCGGCGGGCAGCGCGGCTTTTTTCGCGCCGCCTCGGCAAAAAATCCTGTCAAGTCTTTTTTGCGGTACAGATATTTGAACTGTCGCCCCAAAACGCCGGGAAGCACCTGACGGGACGAAATCTTATCAACAAAGTTTTCCACATCATCCACGGCGTTTTGCGTGCTTAAAAAGGGCAACAGGCCGCGTTTTTTGCACCTTATCCACATCGGGCATGTGGATAAGCCGCAAAAATGTGGATAACCCGCTCTCGGAAAGGCGTTCGGGAGGGTGTGCAAAAATTTGGACAAGCGGGTCGAATAATATATTTTCGGCCTTTTTGACGGCCCACAAAGAGTAATAAAAAAGCCCCCGGCGGCGCTTGCATAAGGGGCTTCGGAGGTCGAAAAGCGAAAAACGTCATTTATCCTGCAGCATGCGGATCATACCGAGCTTCGCGCTCTTCACGAGCAGCTTGAGTGCGAAAGTCATGTCCTTGCGGGTCTGCTCGTCCATCGTGCGCACGGAGCTCCACAGCTTTTTGAAGCTCGAATACTTGTTTTCGTTGAGCTCGCGGATGGTCGCGGCGTCGGTCGTGAGAAGCAGCTGATACACCGCGTCAATGAACTTCTCGCGGCGCTGGCGGTTCATGCTGTTCATCCATGCCTTGAGCGTGTAGTCGATGAAGCGGCTGGATGAGGTGACGGATTCGAGGCGGATGAACCCGTCCCGCGTGAGCTCCCACGAGGTCGGATCGTGCTGCATGACGTTCTTGTTCGTGCTGCGCACGACCGTGTATTTTTCCTCGTGCTCGAGCAGCATGCCCACGACCGAGCTTTGCGGAACGAGCGTGTTCACGTGCGCGCAGATGCGCTGATAGCCGGGGGAGAGCACGACCGTGTCCGTGAAGCCCGGCCCGTCGTAGTTGTAGACGAGGCCGATGCGGTCCTGGATCGCCTTATCGCAGTACGAAGCGGCGTAGACCGCCAAATTGCCGCCCTTGGAATGCCCTGCGACTGTCAGGCGGTAATCCGGCTCGAGCTGCGAGATGATCTCCGCCGCGCCGGCAAGGTAGCGCACCGCCTGCTCCTGCGCCGGGACGGGAGTGGTGAAGCTCATGTTCAGGTTTTCCTTCCAGCCGACGAGCGTGCTGTCCGTCCCGCGGTAGGAGCAGCAAAACGACTTTTCGTCGATGCGGAAGCTGACGGCGGCGAACTGGGTCTCGCTCTCCTTGTCGAACACGTTCACGTAGTCGAACGCCAGAACGGCGGCATACCGCTCGCAGCCACGGAGCGCGGTCAGCAGGTCGAACGCGTTTTTCGTCAGCCTGACGCTGCCCTTTTCGTGCTGCCCGAGGAGTGCGTCGCAGATCGCCGGGATCGGGACCGGGCTGCTCCCGCCCTGAAGGGCCAGGCCGTCGAGAGGGAGATACGCGAGCCGCGCGAGGACCATTCCGTCGATCTCGTTGAAAGGGGAATGCGTGAAGGGGATATCCCCGCGCCACGCCAGATAATCATAAACGTTTGCCATTCTGCCCTCCGCCCGCATGCGGGCAATTTAAGGATCCCTGCTATTATACCACGCTTTTTGCGGATTTGACAGGCAAAACGTGCATGACCGCTCCCGTTTCCCAACGGGAAACCGTATTAAGCCTCCGCGGACCTTTTGATTTTTCGCCGCGGCAGGGGGAAAGCACCCCGAAAAAAGCGCTGTGTCCAAGTTTTCCTCCGCGGAATACTGTAAAGGTATGGACGGGGCTTCCCTTCATTTTGCCCCGCAAGGAGGTTGCCATGGAGGAATTTGCAGGCTATCCCGGGGCGGTCGGCCCCGATATAAAGGAGGATGAGACGGTGCGGGCAGTCGCGGAGCTGCGCGGCGCAAGCCTCATATACCACGAAAAGCGGGGCGAGACGGCGGCTGTGGAGAACGTTTCGCTCGCGGTCGGCAAGGGGGAGTTCGTTTCGCTCGTCGGCCCGTCGGGCTGCGGCAAGACGAGCATACTTTCGATGCTTGCGGGCCTTGCGGAGCCAAGCCGCGGCGAGGCGCTGGTGCTCGGCGCGAGGCCGGATCCGCGGACGAACGCGACGGGTTATATGCTGCAGCGCGATCATCTGCTGGACTGGAGAACGATCGAGGACAATATCATGCTCGGGCTCGAGGTCAAGGGAAGGCTGAACGACGAGACCCGCGCCTACGCGCTCGAGCTGCTCGATATGTGCGGGCTGACCGATTTCCGCCGGCATTACCCGCGCCAGCTCTCGGGCGGCATGCGGCAGAAGACGGCGCTCGTGCGGACGCTCGCGTTTTCGCCGGAGCTCTTGCTGCTCGACGAGCCGTTTTCCGCGCTCGATTATCAGACGCGCTTACTGCTCGCAAACGAGGTGCACGGCATCATCAAGCGGGGCGGCTACACCGCCGTGCTCGTCACGCACGATATCTCGGAGGCGATCGCGATGAGCGACCGCATCCTCGTATTCACCCCGCGCCCGGCAAGGCTCAGGCGGGAGATCAGGGTCGGGCAGGAGCTCCTGCGGGACGCGGAGGGGAGGCTCCTCACGCCTTTTGAGCGCAGGAACCGCGCGGGCTTCAACGAATACTTCGACCTTGTCTGGAGCGAACTCGAAGGGGGCGTCGGCGATGGCGTCGAATAAGGAACGGAGGACGGCCGGCACGGCGTCAAAGGAGCATATCGCCTATCTCAGGGCCCTGAAGAAGCATAACCGGTTCATTATCGCGATGCAGCTTTCGATCCTGATCGCGTTCATCCTGCTCTGGGAAGGGGCGGCAAGGCTCGGGCTCGTCAACACCTTCATCTTTTCATGCCCGTCAAGGATGGCGGCGACGGTCCTGCGGCTGAACGCGGAGGGAAAGCTCTTCTATCACATCGGAGTGACGATGCTCGAGACAGTGCTCGGCTTCACGATAGGCACGGCCGCCGGGACGCTGATCGCGGCGCTCCTCTGGTGGAGCAGGACGCTTTCGAGGATCCTCGACCCCTATATGGTGGTGCTGAACGCGCTGCCGAAGATCGCGCTCGGGCCGATCCTGATCGTCTGGGTAGGCTCCGGCATGAAGGCGATCGTGGTGATGGCGCTGCTCGTTTCCACGATCGTGACTGTCATGACCGTGCTCACGGGCTTCAACGAGATCACCGGCGAAAAACAGCTGCTGATGAAGACGCTCGGCGCGACGAAGCTGCAGTCGTTTACAAAGGTAGTGCTGCCCGCGTCCGTGCCGACGGTCATCTCAGCGCTCAAGCTCTCCGTGGGCATGAGCTGGGTCGGCGTCATCGTGGGCGAATACCTCGTTTCGAAGGCGGGGCTCGGGTATCTTATCGTGTACGGCGGGCAGGTGTTCAAACTCGATCTCGTGATGGCGTCCGTCGCGGTGCTTCTTTTGCTTGCGGCGCTGATGTATTACGCGGTCGCGGCGGCGGAAAAGCGGCTGCTCGCAAAGCGCGGAGAGGGCTGAACGGCTCGGTTGTTTACAAAAGGAGCGGAATATGGTATCATATCTTAATAAACCCAACAAAAAAACGGAGGAAAACCATGATCGCTCCGGAAGCAGTATTGAACGAAGTAAAAAAAGCGATCGTCGGCAAGGACGAAGTTATCGCGATGGCGCTGATCGCTATCATAGCGCGCGGGCATATCCTGCTCGAGGATATCCCGGGCGTGGGAAAAACGACGATGGCGGTCGCGTTCAGCAAAGCGCTCGGCCTCGATTACAAGCGCGTCCAGTTCACGCCGGACGTTCTGCCGTCGGACATCGTGGGCTTTTCGCTGCTCGACAAGGCGACCGGCGAAATGATCTACAAGCCCGGCGCCATCCTTTGCAACCTCTTCCTTGCGGACGAGCTGAACCGCGCCACGAGCCGCACCCAGTCCGCGCTGCTGGAGGCAATGGAGGAGGGCCGCGTGACCGTCGACGGCATAACGCACCCGGTGCCCGATCCGTTCATCGTCATCGCCACGCAGAACCCGGCCGGGTCGAGCGGCACGCAGCTGCTGCCCGAATCGCAGATGGACCGCTTTATGGTCAGGCTGTCCCTCGGCTATCCGACCCCGGAGGCGGAGCTCGATCTGCTTGAGCGCAAGCAGAAGGGCAGCATGATGGACGCCGTGAACTGCATTGCGGACAGGGGCGAGCTTGCGGCGATCCGCGCGCAGGCGGACAGCGTTTTTGTGGATAAGAAGATCTTCGATTACGCCGTCAAGCTTTCGATCGCGTCCCGCGGCAACAGATCGGTGCTGCACGGGGCCAGCCCCCGCGCGACCATCGCCGTGATATCCATGGCAAAGGCCGCCGCGTGGATGAACGGGCGGGACTACGTCATCCCCGCCGACGTCAAATACATCTACCCCGCGACGATCACCCACAGGCTTTTGCTCACCCCCGAGGCAAAAGCGGCCGGCAAAACAGCGGAAGGCCTGCTCACCGAGATCCTCTCCGCCGTGACCGCGCCGGCAATCAGGTGATGAAGGCGCGGAGGATAACCTATCTGGCGCTGCTCGCAGTGGCAGCCTTGCTTCACTTTGCCTATGGGCAGTATGTAACCAATTACATGCTGCTCTTTTTGCTGCTCACGCCGGTGCTTTCCGTGCTGCTCAGCCTGCCCGCGGCGCTCACCGCCAGGGCGGAGCTCACCGGAGGAGGGGACGTTTGCCGCGGAAGGCCGAGCCACGTCCGCCTCACGGTCATGAGCCGCGGGATCCTTCCCCCGGAGGCGTGGAGCATAAAGCTCAAGGCACACAACCTCTTTACGGGCAGCGATACGAACCCGCAAAAGGTCAGCCTCGGCAGCGAATGGGACGCCGAGCGGGAGTTCACCGTGGACACCTTCGATATCGGCTGCGTCCGCTGGCAGATCGCGCACGCGTGGATCTTCGATTACCTCGGCCTTATCCCGATCCCCGTTAAAAAGGGCGGAGCCGTGAGCGTGACCGTGTTCCCGGACAAAGTCAAGCCCCTTGTTGAGCCCGATCTCGTCGGGCGGTCCGCCCGCGCGCTGAGGCCGAAGCCCCAGGGCTTTTCGGAGGAGCACGAGCTGAGGACCTATAAAGAGGGCGATCCGCTGAACCTTATCCACTGGAAGCTCTCCAGCAAATACGACGAATACATCGTGCGCGAACCGCAGGAGGTCGTCCGGCGGGATATCGCGCTCGTCATCTCCCCGCCCGCGCAGTACCGCGCCCACAGGAGCGTTCTCGAACAGCTCTGCTGGCTGGACGACGTGCTGCGGTCGAGCGACATCTCCTACATGCTCTATTACGGCGTGACGGTCGTGAGGATCCGCTCCGACAACGATTTTGAAGACTTTATGCGCGGCGTGCTCTCCGCTCCGATGCGCGTTGAAAACGCGCGCACTCCGGACACGGGCAGCGACGCGCTGATCTACCGCATCATGCCCGAAAGGGGGTCGGGGATATGAGCCGCATAAAGAAAAAGAAGCCCTGGCTCCGCATATTTTCCGAGACGCTGCTGATATCGTTCGGCGTGCTTGCCTGCGTCCTCGCGATCCCCACCTCGTTCGACGTGGCGTTCGACCTTCCTTCGGTCATCGCGGGAACGTTGATATGCGCGTTCATCGTCGCCCTGTTTCTCAATAAAGCAAAGAAAAGATGGTGGATCCCGTGCATCGTCTTTGCCGGGCTGACAGCGCTGTTCTTCTTCGTCGGCAAGGAATCGATCACGAACGGCGCAAAGCTCGTCTGGTTCTATTCCACCAAGCTGCTGTCGCTGACGTTCTCGTTCCTGCCCACGCCCGCGGACCCGGGGGAGATCGCCTTCCCGGTATACTGCGTTACCGAATTCCTGATCTTTGAAGCGACGATCCTGGCACTGCTGATAGGCGTGCTGCTGATCGGATGCGGTTCGCCCGTCCCGGCGATCATCGTTCCTATACCGGCATTCGTGGTGAGCTTCATCTACACGGACTGCCCGCCGGCGGTCTTTGCGGTCGCTTTTCTCGTGATCTATTGGGCGGGCCTGCTCTTCGGCCGGGAGCTTTTGAAGAACAAAACCGAGGAAAAACGGGCCGGCAGGAGCAGACTGCTGTTCGTGCTGGCGCTTGCCGGTCTCGCGGCGCTCGTGACGGTGATCTCGCCCCAAAGCCGGTACAAACCTATCCCGTTTTCCGAAAGGCGGGCTTTCCTCGACACGTTCGGTTCCCTCGGCGACACGCTGCTTTCAAGGGGAACGAACAATCCCGTGGAATACAACCTGACGGGGGAGGGCGAGCGCAGCGAGGACGAGAGCGAAGCCTTTTCGGTGAACTGCTCCGAACCCGGCGTCTACCTGCTCCGCACCCATTCCTACGGCCGATACAGCGATAACATTTGGCACACCGCTCAGGATTATACCGGCCGATGGAACTCCATGGAGGCGCTCGGCCGCACGCAGACGGGCGAGCGAGCGTCGCTGTGCATCCGCTACGCGTATATGAGCGAGCGCGTCACGCCGTACGCCTTCGTGCCGAGCGACGAGGTCACCGTTGGCGAGAGCTTCGTGCGCGCAAACGGCCGCACGGCATACGTCTGGACCATCCTTACGGGCGTCACCGATACGCCCGCCGCCCGAAACGGCGATGAGGACCAGTATTACCGTTTCGCCATATCGCACTACACCATGCCCGACGGCTCGCTGAAGCAGAGGCTGCTCTCCGTCCTTGAGGATTTGTATAAGGAGAAGATCTATAAGGAATCGATCGCCGAATGGGACTGGATGTGGTTCTCATCGAGCAGCGTGCCGCAGTCCGGTCTGCAGACCTTCAACTACATCACCCAAAGCGCTTACGACTACTTGCTCGCAAACGCAAAGAACGATCCGTACGGGACCGCGCTGCGCATTGCGGAGCTTGTGAAGGAGACCGGCACCTATTCGCTGAACCCCGGCGCGTATCCCCGCGAGGTCGATTTCGTAAAGCACTTCCTGCTTGAGAGCAAACAGGGCTACTGCGTCCATTTCGCAAGCGCGACGACCGCTCTGCTTCAGGCGATGGGCGTCCCGGCGCGCTACGTCATCGGCTACCGTGCCGACATACCGGAGGCGGATACCTGGGTCGCGGTGCCCAGGCAGAACGCGCACGCATGGACGGAGGTCTACGTCAGGGGAGTGGGCTGGCTGCCCGTTGAGAGCAGCGCCGGCTTCCCGGAGAACGATCAGTTCCGGCATACACCGGTGGAAGCGACCCCTGCCCCGAGCGTAACGCCCGCACCCGAATACACGCTGCCGCCGTTCATAGACCGCCCGGAGAGGCCTACGGCAGCCCCCACCGAGGAGCCGACGGCGAGGCCGACGAGGGACCCGAACATCGTTCCGAGGCCCGGAAAGGACCGGGCGGCGGATCTGACGATCATATGGCTGAGCCTGGCGCTCGCAGGGGCCGCGGGCCTGTGGCTGGCGGTAGGCGCGATCGTACGCAGGGCCAGAAAACGCCGGTTCGAAAGGGAGGACGCGAGGGGAGCCGTGCTCGACATGCTTGAATATCTCGATTCGCTCAAGATATACGGCGCGGTCGGGCCGGACGATCCCGAAGCCCTCGCGAACGAAGCCGCGTTCTCGAACCACCCGATGACAGAGGAGCAGAAGCAGCTTCTCGAGCTCGTCCGGAAGAACAGCGCCGAACTGCTGCGTACTAGGCCCCTCAAGCGCTTCTTCCTCAAACGGATCGCGCTCAGGCTGTGATAAATACAAAACGAATAAAGCCCGTTCCCGGTGAAGGGAGCGGGCTTTCGCATATTCCGTTAATGCCGGGCGGTCAAGCGGGGCCCGGGCCGAACGGGCGCGGGGATCATTCCTCGGTCTCGACGTATTCGTTCTTGTCGAACATGCGGCAGATAACGTCCACGATGAGGCGGATGTCGGTGTTCGTGGTGTTGACGAGCAGGTCGTAATTGAGCTTGTCGCCCCAGGTCCTGCCGGTGTAGAATTCGTAATACTTGGCGCGGTTTTTCTCCACCTTCTGGATCTGGCGGCGGAGCTGCTTGTCGGTCAGGTTCTCCTCTTCGGGCCCCTTGAGGCGGCAGCGCTCGATCTTGGACTGCATATCGGCGAAAACGAAAAGTCGGAGCAGCTTTTTCTGGCGGAGGATATAGTCCGCGCAGCAGCCGACGATGACGCAGGGGGATTTTTCGCTCAGCTCGTTGATGATCTGCGCCTGCTCCTGGTAGATGTTCTGGCTCTGCTCCATCAGCGGATGCTGGACGGGATAGAAGCTGTGGCCGATGGTGATCGGCATCAGCGTCACCGGGCGATGCTCCACGATCTGCTGCACGTATTCCTCCGAGAGGGAAGTGCGCTTGGAGATCTCCGCGATGATCTCATCGTCATAGTACGCAAAGCCGAGCTTTTCGGCAAGTCTTCTGCCCAGTTCGCGGCCGCCGCTGCCGAACTGCCTTGCGATCGTGATCACATTATACATAGATCCACCTCCACGGAAAATTAAGAAATCGGTCGGGCACCGTTAGTTTTTACAGATATACTATATTATACCACGCAAAGCCCGCGTTGGCAACGGTCAATTTGCACAGCGGCGGGGGCTGCTGCGGGAGCCCCTGCGCGCGATTTGCGCGGTCTGAGCAAACGCGGCAAAAATGCCCGATTTCTTGACAGGATGCGCCTGCTGCGGTTATAATGAGACCGGTACCGGCGCAGCCGGGCATTTCAACCGGAGGTAAAACAAAAATGAAAAAAACCAGCATCATCCGCCTTGCCGCGCTCGTTATCGCGGTGCTGACGGCGATCGCCCTTTTCGCGGGCTGCACCAAGAAGGTCACCGACGCCGAGCGCATCATCGGCAGGTGGGAGACCGAGTTCGATGCTTCAAAGGCAGCGCAGGAAGCGCTTGAGACCGAAGGCGAGACCTATAAAGACGTCACTTTTTCCGATCTCATGATCAAGCTGCAGATCGAGTTCAGGGAGGATGGCACCTATTCCTCCGCGATCGATCAGGACAGCGCGAAGGCCGCGATCGATAAGCTCGGCGAGCAGATGGTCCCCATGATCCGCCAGATCTTCACCGCGCAGATAGCGGAAGCGCTCGAGGTCGATCCGGAGACCCTCACCGACGACGACGTCCTGCCCTACCTCGCCATGTTTGGCATCACCTCGTATGAGGACTTCGCAAAGATGCTCACGGACGAAATGAAGCCCGAGGAAATCGTTGAGGACGCGAACATGAGCGGCAAGTATATGCTCAAGGACGGCAAGCTCTATATGAGCACTGCTGCCGATGAGGAAGCCACCGAGGAAAGCGACGCGAACGCCTATGAGTTCACCGAGGACGGCAAGCTCAAGCTCGACGCCGCGGAGGGCGTCGACGTTCCGGAGGGCATGGAGGACCTGCTCCCGCTGACCTTCACCAAGCTCGTTGAAGAATAAATCGCCAAGGCGCCGCACGCCGCCCGCACTCAAGCGGACGGCGTTTTTCGTATCCGGACGCGAAAAACGTAGCGTTGTTTCGAAAAGTCAATCATTTCAAGCATAATTTGAACGGATAATGACAAAAAAACGCACATAAAAGCCGAAAAGTTCAAATAGGATTTGCATTTTTTGAAAATGTGTGTTACAATAGGAAATTGGAAGGCTGTTTCCATTTGCGTCGGGAAGGTGAAACCGGCTCGAAAGGACGCTTTCCGCGGCGGAACGCTGCCGCCCGGGAATAGCCCGGGCGAGGTTTCCGAAGGCCCGGTGAAACCTTCGGGACACGCAAATACCGCGTTCCGCAGCCTGTATGCCGCAGGCAACTCAAACGGAACAGCATCCGCGCCCCGGCGCCGGCCGCTACAGCCGGCAGGGCGGGGGAACGGATGCGCGAGGCAAGCCCGATACCGGGCAGCCGCCTCGGGGAGCATGCTCCCGGGTTCCGCAGAAACCGAAAGGAGGCAGTATGAAAGAACTGTTCAAAAAGACGGCAGCCAACTCCGGCCGAACGGAGAATGGCAGCCCGTCCGGCCCCGAACAAAACGGGACCGAAAACGAAACGAGCTCTTCAAAAAAACTGAAAGAAAGCTCAACACCCGCTTCATACGGGCATGAGAACTTTATCAAAAAGTTCTTCCGAGGCATGGTCAAATACAGATTTGCGATCTCATGCGCGGCCGTAGTGCTGCTGACCGCCATCGTCATCAGTGCGATGTTCGGCGGAAGAAACTCCGCGATAGTTTCGAACGACCCGGACAACACCCAGATCATTGCCGAAAACAACACCCCCGAGCCGGAAGCTACGGAGCCGGCAGAGGAGACCGTTCCTCCGACAGCCCCGGCTACCGTTCCGCCGGCAGACCCGAACGAGACCATCCCACCGATCGTGACCCAGGAGCCCTACGAGCCGGTCGAGACCCCCGTCCCGTATCACACTCCCCTCATTTTTGAGGTCAGGGACGACACCATAGCAAAGTACGGCTTCCACGACAAGATCATCCCCTCCGTTCAGGAGAGGCTGATGGTCCTCTGCTACATGGACCAGGATGAGCCGACGGATTATTTCGGCAGGGTCACCAAAGGCGCTCTCGAGGCGTTCCAGCGCAGGAGCGATCTGCCGGTCACGGGAGAGCTGGACAGGACGACCTATTACAAGCTCTTCGACGTCAACGCGAAGGTCTATCTCTGCAGCGTCGGCGACGAGGGAACGGACGTTCAGGCCATCGAGGAAAGGCTCTACGAGCTCGGCTATCTCGACGAGGCGAACGAGGTCTTCGATGAAGCTACGCGCGACGCCGTGGTCGACTTCCAGCAGCGCAACGATCTGGATGCGGACGGCAAGGTCGGCAGGAACACGAAAGAAGCGCTCTATAACCCCGAGTGCGTCGCAAAAGCGTGGGCCTTCGGCGACACCGGCGAAAAGGTGCTCACCTATCAGAACAGGCTCAGGGAGCTCGGCTACCTGACCACGGAGCCCGACGGCGTTTACGGCAAGGACACGCAGATGGCGGTCCGCCGCTTCCAGATGCAGAATCAGCTGATCGAGGACGGCTATCTCGGCCCCTCCACGATCGAAAAGCTGATGAGCGACGATGCGGTCGGCAACGCGCTTTCGATCTCCATGCAGGGTTCGGACGTGCTCAACGTTCAGATCCGCCTGCATGAGCTTAATTATATGAAGGCTTCGGACGTCAACGGCTATTTCACCTCCCTCACCGAGAAGGCGGTCAAGCTGTTCCAGAAGAACAACAACCTCCAGCAGGACGGCAAGGTCGGCAGGAACACGATGCGCGTTTTGATGAGCGACGATGCGATCAAGGCGGCGGCTCCCGTCACCAACACGCCTCCGAGCAGCGGCGGCGGAAATATCGGCGGCGGCAACTCCGGCGGCGGCAACAACGGCGGCGGCGGAGGCGGCGGCAATAACGGCGGCGGCAACTCCGGCGGCAGCGATGTGCAGAGCAAGATCAACAACTTCATCTCCGTCGCGAGGAGCAAGCTCGGCTGCAAGTACGTCCGCGGCGGCAAGGGCCCGAACGTGTTCGACTGCTCCGGCTTCGTGTACTGGGTGCTGAACCATTCCGGCGTTTCCCAGGGCTATATGACCAGCTACATGTGGCGCAGCTGCACGAGGTACCAGCGCAACAACAGCATCTACAACGTCAAGAAGGGCGACGTCATCGTTTACTACGGCCACGTTGCGATCTGCAGCGGCACCTGGACGATGATCGATGCTTCCTCCAGCAAGGGCAAGGTCGTTGAGAGGAGCTTCAACGGCAACTACTGGTACAGGAACTTCATCTGCTCCTTCAGGATATTCAGATAAACGAACATAACTTAAAGGAACGGCCGAAGGCCGTTCCTTTAATATGCCGGTTTTTCAAATAACGTATGCGCGGCGTGCGTTATCTTTTTTTATAGAGCACCAGCTCCGGGTCTTCACCGCCCGCCGCATAGGTGCAGACGAGGATGAAATCCATATTGGCGGCCACGCCGAAGCATCTCCCGCCGCCGAACTCACTTTCGAGCTGCGTGCCGAGGTAGGTCACGCCGTCGTCCAGAAATCTCACCTTCATGCCGCCGGGGAGACGGTATTCGAGGTTCACGAATTTGCCAACGAGCGCGTTCAGCTTTTCGACCTTCGGCATGCCCTCGACGCCCAGCGCGTTTATCTCATTGATCAGCTTTTGCTTGAACGCCTCGAACTGCCCGCCGTCTGCAAGCTCCTCATACCGCTTCCAGTAATCCAGCTTCGGGAGCATATTTCTCATGTATTCGCGAGCCTGCTCCTCGGTAAAGCCCTCCCCTGTCATGTGGGGGATGCACACGTCGATAAGGTCGTCCATGTCGCTGTAGGTATAGGTGCCGTCCGCGTAGCACCATTTGCAGTAATCCTCGTTCAGCGAGCCGTCCGCGTTGCGGCCGATGATCTCGTCCTCGAGCGGCATGCCGCAGCACTGGCAGATCAGCCTGCGCGGCGCGCCGAGCAGCGTGTTGATCGAAACGCCGAACAGGTTTGACAGCAGCTTGAGCGTTTCGGTATTCGGCACGGTATCGCCGTTTTCCCAGCGGGAGACGGCCTGGCGGGTCACGAAGAGCTTTTCGGCGAGCTCGTCCTGCGAGAGCCCCCGTTTCGTGCGGAGTTCAAACAGTACGTCTTTGGTTTCCATGATGATCCCTCCTATCTCGGTCACTGGGGCATATTATAGCACGGCGTCCGCCGGATTTCACGCAACTTGCGGTTGCTCCCCGGGCGCCGTAAATCGAGGCAATAACAACGGGCCCGCGTTCGGCGCATCCGCATAAGGATAAACAGCCTTAAAAGGCATCTTTTCGCGTCCGGCTTCGTTAAAAATGCTCGGAAGACGCTCCGAGTATTCCTGCGCTTTTTGCCTCGCCGGCCTCAAAAATCTGCTCTTTTGAGACGCCGCGCGGTTTTCATCCGCCAAGAAAACGACAGATCCCGGGAATACGAAATATTCCCGGGATCTTTGCTTTTTGTATTCGGACAGCGGCTGAAAACCTGTATCTCCTTATGCGGATACGCCGCTGCGGGCCCGTGCTTTTCGTTATTTCCCTGTTATCCTCGAATACAGCGCGAGGTACTTTTTCGCGCTCTCGCCCCAGCCGAGGTCGGTGTCCATCGCGCGGCGGACCATGCGGTCCCACGTGTCGCGGTTCCAGCGGTAGAGGTCGATCGCCTCGCGGCAGGCATTGTAGAGCTCCGTAGCGGAATAGTTGCGGAAGGAGAAGCCGTTGCCCTCGTCCGTGAACTTGTTGTAGGGCATGACGGAGTCCGCGAGACCGCCCGTCTCACGCACAACGGGCAGGCAGCCGTAGCGCAGCGAGAACATCTGCGACAGGCCGCAGGGCTCGAACGCGGAGGGCATCAGGAACAGGTCCGCACCGGCGTAGATGCGGCGGGCGAGGCCGTCGTTCATCTCGCAGCGGAACGACACGCGGCCGCGGCCGTAATCGGAATGGGAAAGGTCGTTGAAGTGCTGCTCGAGCCACTTGTCGCCCATGCCGAGGATCACGATCTGCGCGCCGAGATCGAGAAGACCCGGGATCACGGCGTTCACAAGGTCGAGGCCCTTCTGGTTGGTGAGGCGGGATATGACCGCGCAGACGGGCGCGTCGGGATTCTGCTCGAGTTCAAGCTCCTTCTGCATCGCGGCCTTGCATTTCGCTTTGCCGCGCATGGAGTTTTTGGAGAAGCGGGCGGGCAGCGCCTTATCCGTCCAGGGGTTGTAGCTCTTGCGGTCGATGCCGTTCAGGATGCCGGTGATGCCGTCCCCGCGGGAGGCGAGCAGCCCGTCCAGCGTTTCGCCGTAGGCGGGGGTCGTGATCTCGCGCGCGTAGGTGGGGCTGACGGTCGAGACCGCGTCGGCGTAGACGATGCCGGCCTTCATCGCGTTGGCGAAGCAATAGTATTCGATCTTGCCGAGCGCGTACTGCCCGAGGGAGAGCAGGTCGTTCACGAGCAGAGGGCTCATGAGGCCCTGATAGCGCAGGTTGTGGATGGTGAAAACGGTCTTCACGCTGCGGAAGGCGGGATTCTGACGGTACTGCTCGTTCAGGAGCATCGCCACGAGACCGCTCTGCCAGTCGTTGAGATGGATAACGTCCGGCACCATGTCGAGCCGCAGCATCGTTTCGAGCACGGCGCGGCAGAACCAGCAGAAGCGCTCCGCCTCAAAGTCGCCGTCGGTATAGACGTAGTCCTGCTTGAAATAGTATTCGTTGTCGAGGAAATAATAGTTCACACCGTCAACGGTGAGCCGGTCCACGCCCACGAACTGACTGCGCCAGCCCATGGTGACGTGGAAATCGGAAACGTGCTCCATGCTGTAACGGTATTTCTCGGGGATGCGGCTGTACTTCGGGATCATGACGGAGACCTCCGCGCCGAGCTCTTTTTCCGCGGCGGGCAGCGCGCCGACAACGTCGGCAAGGCCGCCTGTTTTGATGAAGGGGACACATTCGCTTGCAACGAGGGTGATTTTCATTTGGGCTCTCCTTTCGGCAGTGGTTGTCAGCGGTAAGCGGAACGCTTGCGCCAAGTGGACGGCGCAAACAGCAGCAGTATGGGCCAGACCTCGAGGCGGCCGATGAGCATGTCGAGCGTCAGGACGATCTTGGTCAGGTCGGAAAAATCCGCGTAGTTTTCAACGGGGCCGACCGCGCCGAAGCCGGGGCCGACGTTGAATATGCAGGCGAACACGGCGGAAACGGTGGTCTCGACGCCGCGGCCGTCGATCGAAACGATCAGGATCGAAACAACGATCAGCGCGATCACGACCGAGAAATACGAAAGCACGGAGCGAACGACGCCGTCCTGAACGGGCTTGCCGTCGAGCCTGAGGGTGTGGACGTATTTCGGGTGAGCAAGGCGGCGCATCTCGTTCCAGCCGTTCTTGACGAGGATGATGAAGCGGGAGATCTTGATGCCGCCTCCGGTGGAGCCGGCGCAGCCGCCCAGCAGCATCATGAGCAGCAGGACGCATTTTGAGAGCGTGGGCCAGGCGTTGAAATCGGCGGAGGCAAAGCCCGTGGTGCTGATGATGGACGCGGTATTGAACGCGGCGTGGTGGAACGCCTCGGAAAAGCTCCCGAAGGAGGAGCGGGCGTTCAGCGTGATGATGAGGGTCGCGGTGAGATAGATGCCGAGGAACCAGTGCAGCTCCTCGTTTTTGAGCGCGACGCCCACCTTGCGGAGCAGAATGTAGAAATAGAGGTTGAAGTTGATCGCGAAGATCAGCATGAACACGGTCGCCACGGTCTGCAGATACGGGCTTTGGCCGATCATGCCGGCGTCAAGCACCATGAAGCCGCCGGTGCCCGCGGTGGACATGGCGGTGGTGAACGCCTCATAGAAGCTCATGCCGCCGAACAGCAGCATTATCGCCTCGGTCAGCATCAGCATAAAGTAGATCGCGTAGAGGATGATGGCGGTGTTCTTCGCCTTTGCGACCAGCTTGCCCACGCTCGGGCCGGGGACCTCCGCGCGCATGATGTGCATGGAGCGCTCCTTGGAAAGCGGAAGCACCGCCATGACGAACACGAGCACGCCCATGCCGCCGATGAAGATTATGAAGCAGCGCCAGAAGCCGATGCCGTGGGGGATGCCGGAGATATCGAGGCAGACCGTCGCGCCGGTCGTGGTGAAGCCCGACGCCGTTTCGAAAACCGCGTCGATATAGCTCGTGAAAATGCCGCCGAACAGGAAGGGCAGCGCGCCGAGCAGACTCATCAGCACCCACGCGAGGGCGACGATCACGAAGCCCTCCTTGGCGAAGATGGCGGTATTCCTGGGCTTGATCAGCAGCAGGAGCCCGCCTATGCCCGCCGTTATGAGCGCGGAGAGCAGGAGCGCGGCAAGGTCGCTCGCGCCGCTCGCGGCGGAGATAATGATCGGCGGGAACATCAGCATCGCCGCGATGAGCAGTATCTTGCCCATTATGTTGAAGACCATTCTGTAATTCAAAACCGGATCCTCATTCTGCCTCCGGAGAGGCGCGCGATCAGCTCAGCGGGCTCGTCAGTATCTCCGAAAGGTCGTTGAACATCTTGTGTTTCGTAACGATTATCACCCTGTCGCCCGCATGGATGGAATCGCTTCCGGAGGGGACTATCGTTTTGCCGTGGCGCACGATGCAGGCGATCAGCAGATCGTTGTGCAGATGACGGTTCAGATCCTTGAGCGGGACGCCGTACATCGGGTGCGAACCCTTCGCGCTGAACTCGAGCGCCTCGATGCGCCCGCCGAGCAGCTCGTGAACGGTCTCCACGTTGCTGCCCTCCGGGCTGCCGGACATCGCGCGGACGAAGGTCAGGATCTTGTTCGCGGTCAGCTGCTTAGGGGAGATTATCGCGTCGAGCGACGAGTCGGGCAGAACGCCCAGCAGGTTCTCGTTGTTGACCTTGACGATGACGCTGTGCGCCTGCTTCCATTTGGCGAACAGGCCGCTGATGATGTTGTTTTCGTCGATGCCGGTGAGCGCGACGAACGCGTCGACGTTCTCGATACCCTCCTCGATGAGCAGCTCGTGGTCGGTGCTGTCGCCCTGGATGACGAGCGCCTGGGGCAGATCCTCGCTCAGCTGCTTGGCACGGACGGGATTGTTTTCGATGACCTTCACCTGGATGCCCACCTTTTCAAGCGAGCGGGAAAGGTAATAGGCGATGCGGCTGCCGCCGCAGATCATGACCGTGCGCACCTTGCGCTGCTTCCCGGGGTACGCCATGCGCAGAAAGCGTGACATATCCTCCGGCGAAGCGGAGACGTGCAGCTTGTCGCCGGCCTGAAGCACGAAATCGCCCTTGGGGATGTATACGCTCTCGCCGCGCTGAACGGCGCACACGAGGATCTTGATCTGGAACTTTTTGTAGATATCCACGAGCGGCAGATCCACGAGCGGGTTGCCGGGATTCAGCCTCAGCTCGACCAGCTCCACCCTGCCGCGGGCAAAGAATTCAACGTTGAGCGCGCTCGGGATGCGCAGCAGCCTCGCGATATCGTCCGAAGCGGCCTGGTCCGGATTGATGGACATGGAAAGCCCGAGCTCGTCCTTGAGAAAATCGAGCTGCGCCGCGTACTCCGGATCGCGGATCCTCGCGATGGTGCGCTTGGCGCCGAGCTTGTGCGCGATCAGGCAGCAGATCATGTTGACCTCGTCGTGCGCGGTGACGGCGATAAGAAGATCCGCCTGCGCAACGCCTGCCTCGCGCTGGACCCGGTAGTCCGCGCCGTTGCCCTCCATACATATCGCGTCCATTTCGTTCGCGCTGCGTTCAAGCACCGCCGCGTCGCTGTCGATGAGAACGACGTCGTGCTCTTCCGCGGTCAGCTTGACGCCTATGGTCTTGCCGACTTTGCCCGCGCCTACGATGACGATCTTCATAAAAGCTCAGCCTCCGGATCAGTTGAATTTATAGTTGGTGAACACGCCGCCGTGGGAGGCGAACAGCGCGTCGGCCTCCAGCTCCAGCTCTTCGTACTGCGAGGAGCTTATCCTCATGACGTAGAGCAGGTTCTGCTTGGCGAACGCCGGGCGCTCGATCAGGTTGGTCCGCAGCTTCTGCACCTCGCTCTGCCAGTGGGAATAGCTCTGGGGGTGCTGCCACCTTGCGATCTGGCGGTTCATCTCCGGCGTGATGGTCGAGACCATGGAATCGAGCAGCGGGAGCAGGCGGTCGTTATTGAGGTAATATTTGGTGACGTAGATGTAGCGGACGAGGAAATCGTGCGTCCACTTTTCGTTGGAGCGCAGACCGCACTGGATGTCGAAATAGGTCAGCGAGCCGTTGGCGCTCGGCGTGCCGGAAACGTCGAAATAGCAGTGCAGCACGTCGCCCTGGGAGCTTGTGAGCGCAAAGTCGGAATCGTAGAAGATCGCGCGCCAGCGGATCTTGTAATCGTTCGTGCGCCAATACTTCTGGTTGAAAAGGTCCGCGTCGGGGAAATACTGCCGGCCGATAAGATAGTCGGCGAAAGACTCCGGGTCCACCCACTGGGTGAACTGCCTGTAGCGTTCGTCCGTCATCGGGATCACGGTGCCGTTCTGCACGGCGTAGCCGCGGACGCGGAGGAAATCGGCGTTGGTGCCCTTGAGCTCGCCGTTGTTGCGCTGGATCATGTTGACCGTGTCGGGGTCGATGCCGTAATGCGCTTCGAGGTAATCCTCGTTCATATTCTCCTTGAGGTCGTATAGGCCCCAGTATTGGCCGTTGATATAGACCGCAACGAATTTCGCGGCGGAAGCGTCGACGTCCATATCGAGCACGGCGGTGCTGGTGAAGCTGTCGCGGATGCGGGCGTTCGCCCAGTCCTGCCCGGCGTTGCGCAGCACGAGCCCGCCGAAGGTTGTGATGTAGTCGCTGCCGAAGAAGGGATAGGTGAGCTTGCTCCTGCCGTAGCCGGCGCGGAAGTAAAGGCCGAGGGATTTCTGCGCGTAGGCGCGGGTCGAAGCGCCGGAAACGCGCACGCCGGCGGGGGACTCGACGCCGAGCGTCCCGTCGGTCTCAAAATACTGAAGCATGCACTCCCTCTCCACGACGGGCACGAAGGGCCGCGACACGGCGTACATCTCCGCAAAATCGCCGGGCGCCATCGCGAGCGTCACGACCGGGATCGTGTGAGGCTGTTCAAAAAGATAGGTCGCGGAGGTCACGTCGCTGTCCACCCTGCCGGGGACGCAGGTGATCGCGCGGAGCACGGTGTTCCCGGAAACGGAGAGCGGGCCTTCGTAGACCGGGCTCTCGGCGGTCGGCTTGGAGCCGTCGAGCGTGTAGTGGATCGTCCCGTCCGCGCTGCGCGTAGTGAGCTCGACAGAAAACGGTGAGGTGTGGTAGAGCGCCGCCTCGGAGAACACGGGCGCCGCCGCGTACGCAAGCAGGCATGTGTCCGAATTCCTCGCTCCCTTCGTGGGGGCGGTGAAGAAAACGCGCTCGCCGTTTTGGGTGCCGTTCTCTCTGCCGCTCGTAACGCCGTTCCTGAGAGAACCGGTCTCAAAGCAATCCACGAGCTGCCGCTCCGCGTCGGTCAGGTAGACGGTTTCACCGGCGGGGGAGAGATTGAAAGGGGCGGGGGCCGCCCAGCTGTCGAGGATGCTTGCGGAACAGTTTACCGCGGTATAGCCGTTTGCCGGGATCGAGACCGAGGAGAGCTCGTATTTTTCAAGGTCGGTCACGCTGTCCGAAAGGTGCCAGCCCGCGAGGGAGACCGTTTCGGCGGTGGGGTTATAGAGCTCCACCCAGTCCATCTGGTGGCTGCGCGGCGCGGTGACGGAGCAGGCCTCGCTGATATAAACAGAAGAGGGGTTGAACCCGCCAACCCCCATATAATCGGTAAATCCTGCCGAAGAGTTCCTCTCGCCCGGCGTGGGCCGCGCATAGTAGAGGAGGCTCCCGTCCTCGCCCCTGCCGATGGACACGTTGTCGCTCAGCCCCTCGGGAACGGTGATGACGTCCTGACGCAATCCGTTGAAGTTCGTGAAGAACAGCCCTGCGTCGGTGGAGGAGAGCTTGAACGAGGCATGCAGCTCGCCGTCCCTGCGGTCCTTGCCGGAGAGGAAGACGAGCAGGTACTCGCCGCTTCCGAGCGTGATATCGGGAAGCGCCCATTTTGCGGGGTTCAAAGAATCGTCGGAGAGATAGCAGCCGGAGAGCGATACCGCGGATGAACCGCTGTTATAAAGCTCCACCCAGTCGCTGCGGTCGCCGTCTTCGTCGGTGATATTGTACTTATTGCTCGGGAGCACCTCGCTGATGCGCACCGGGTCGGAACCGTCCATCGGGGAAACGGTCAGATCGGTGAAGACGTCGGCGGAGTTCTCGGCGCCCTTGGTCGGGAATGCGGTGTAGGCGCAGCCCGTGCCGAAGCGCACTGCGGCGATGCCGTCGGGCATGGCGTTATCGAAAACGAGCCTGTCCGCCATACTGCCCCCGCGGGCGAACAGATAGACGCCGTTTTCGGAGGAGTTGAGCTTGAAGCTTGCGATAAAGCGCGCGAAGTCGACGGTTTCCGGCGCGGGCGCGGGGGTAGCTTCGCCGCCGATGGAGATGTCGACGGAGCCGGTCTCGCCGGAGCCCGCGGTATCCACGCCGCCGGTCAGCTCGACCACGGCGTACTCGCCGGGCTGAAGCTTATAGGAGGGGAACTGCCACTTGTCCGCCTTTTCGGGATTGTCGGAAAGGCAATACCCCGCAAGATCGATCTCCTTGCGGGAGTTGTTGACAAGCTCCGCAAAGCCTCTGTCCCCGCGCATGACCTCGTTGATGATGAGGCCTTCGGGGGAGTCGGGCGGCAGAGTTACCTGCGCGCCGGGCGAAGAGGTCTCGCCGGGGTTCACGGGCCCGGGCTTTATGTTCTTCCCGGATTTATCAATGATAATAAGCACGAGCGCGAGCGCGGCGATCACGAGGATCACCAACAGCGCGATCAGCAGCTTGCGGCTGCTCACCCGGCTGCGATTATGCTCCGTACGGTTTTCGGACATGCGTTTTTTCTCCTTTGTTTCCGCGGGCAGGGCGCTGGGCCTCCGTCCGACGGGCATACTGAATAAGCGAGACCACATGATCTCGACTTTATTATACATCCGATTATTAAAAAATAAAAGAGCTTTGCAGGCAAAACGGGCCGCTGCCGCGCAATATACCGCAATTTTCGCGGAAATGGGGCGGACATTATGCCGATGGATGGGGCATAATAGTTGATAAAACGAGAAAACTATGCTCAAGAGGTGCGCAATGGCTCTTAAAAGAAAACTGCCCGGCCGGACGGCGGGCGCGGTCATCACGAACCTGCTCCTTGCGGCGATCGCCGCGGGGCTGTTTCTTGCGCTGAACAGCCCGGGAGCGCAGACGCTCGCCGCCTCGTCCCCTGCGGGCCCGGGAACGGTCTACCGCGGGAGGGACGAAAGACGGGTATCGCTCGTCTGCGTCGTTTCATGGAACGCTTCCGCGTGCGAAAGCATCCTCGGCACGCTTTCCCGACAGGGCGGCAGCATGACCTTTGCCGTCGGCGCGGAGTTCGCTGCCGGAAATCCCGAGCTGCTGCGGAAAATGCGGGAGACGGGGCAGGATATCGCGCTCTGCTGCGAAGGGGACGCGAAAAACGATCTCGGCGCCGCGGCGGAGGAGCTTCGGCGCACGCTGCAACTCGTATCAGGCGCCTGCGGAGCCGCGCCGCGCGCGTTCGTCTGCGGGAAGGACACGGATGCCGCCGCCTGCCGCGCGGCAAGAGCGCTCGGCCTCACGGTCGTGGCCGGTTCGTGCGATCTCGTCTGCGTGCGGGGCACGGCCGCGGAGATCGCGGCAAGGGCGAAGACCGTGCGCGGAGGGGACGTCGCCGTCTGCGCGCCGACGGCCGCGTTCGCGGAAGCGCTTCCCCGCATTTTGGAATATTATTCCGGCATGGGCTTGACGGCGGCCTCTCTAAGCGGTACAATATACGATTGAGATGATAGGCATTATCGGAGAGAGCTGAAATGGACATGATTTTTCGCGAAACACTGAAAAACGGGCTCAGGATCGTCGGCGAGCGTATGGAGAACTACCGCTCCGTGTCGATCGGCTGCTGGGTAAAGGCCGGCTCGGTCTATGAAAACTTCGGCCTCGGCGGCGCGGGCAGCGAGAGCGGCGTGTCCCATTTCATAGAACACATGCTCTTCAAGGGCACCAATAAACGCAGCGCGGCCGAGATCGCGGAGGAGATCGACGCGATCGGCGGCAATCTCAACGCCTTCACGAGCAAGGAATGCACCTGCTTCTACGTCAAGGTCATCGATGAAAACCTCGACGCGGCCGTTGAGCTGCTTTCGGATCTGGTTTGCAATTCCCGCCTTGCGGAGGACGATATCGAGCGCGAAAAGGGCGTCGTGACCGAGGAGATCCTGATGAACGAGGACTCGCCGGAGGACCTCGTCCACGAATCGCTTTGCTCGCTCTACTACGGCAAAAACGCGTACGCATGGCCGGTGCTCGGCACGGCGGAGAGCGTTTCGGCGCTCACGCGGGATATGCTCACCGGCTACATGGCAAGGCGCTATCGCCCGGAGAACATGGTCATCTCCGCCGCCGGCAATTTCGATCCCGAAGCGCTCGTGCGGGCGGTAACGAAAGCGTTTGGCTTTGAAAGCAATGGACCCGCGCGGGAAGAAGCGCTCCCGCAGCCCGCGCCCGGCGAGGCGGGGGAGAGGTTCCGCCTGATCAACAAGGATATCGAGCAGGTGCATATCGCGCTCGCGTTCCCCGGATTCAGAAGCGAGGACCCCGGCCAGTACCCGCTCCACATGCTGAACAACGCCGTCGGCGGCTGCATGAGCTCGAGGCTCTTCCAGAACATCCGCGAAAAGAACGGCATGGCGTACTCGGTCTATTCCGCGCCGACCTTCTTCATGACGAGCGGCTACTTTACGCTGTACGCCGGAACGGGCGAAAAACAGGCGGAGCAGGTGCTTTCCCTGATGCTAAGGGAATACGAGGCGGTGCGCGACGGCGGCATCACCGAAGAGGAGATCGAAAGGAGCAAACGCCAGATGAGGACGGGGTTCCTGCTCGGCAGGGAGAACACCTCCGCCCATTCCTCCGCGCTCGGCAGGAGCGAGCTCTTCGGCACGAAGTACCTCACGGATGAAGAGGTGCTTCAAAAGATCGAGGGCGTCACCAAGGAAAGCGTGGACGCGATCCTGCCCGTCGTATGCGATCTTTCGAAAATGCGCGCGAGCCTCGTCGGCAAGGTCGGGCGCTCCGGCAAAAAGCTCACCGCGCTGCTCGAAAACGCGGGCAGGTGACGGGACGGCGGCAGCCGTACATTATTGATAAAGGAAAGAACTATGGACAAGCTTGATAAGATATTCGAAATGCAGAAGCTGCTCAACGACGACATCATCACGAGGCGGCGCCTTGAGTTCAGCAAGGAGGAATGGATGCAGAAGGAAGTCCTCGCGATGCTTTCGGAGCTCTCCGAAGTGCTGGACGAGGTGAACTTCAAGTGGTGGAAGAACCCGAAGCCCGTCGACGACGACGCTCTGAGGGGCGAGATCGTGGACATACTGCATTTCTTCGTGAGCATGTGCCTCGTTTCCGGCATGGATGCGGACGAGCTGTTCGAAAGGTACAAGCTCAAGAACAAGGAGAATTTCGACAGGCAGTACGGCCGCAGCGAGAAAAAGGGCTACGAAGTGCCGGATGAGGACTGACGGAGGTTAGCCGGATGGAAGTTATCAAGTTCAGAAGAAAACGCAGGCGGCTCAAAAAGGGCGCGCTCGCGATAATCCTCGGTTTCCTCGCCGCAGCCGTCCTCACGATACTGCTGATAATGTATTTCGGCGGCTCGGAGGGCACGGTGCAGACCGGCGCCATCACCGCCGCCCATAACTACGACGCGGTGGTCATCCGCAAGGAAAAGATCGTCTCCTCCGATGAATTCAGCATCGCCGATTATTTTGCGGACGAGGGCCAGCGCGTTGAGCCCGGCGACGCGGTCATGAACGTTTACAAAATGGGCTACAGCAGCGAGATAACGCTCTCGCTGCGGCGCACGCAGCAGGAGATCTACGAGGCGCAGCTCGAGGTGCTCGGCGAAGCGAGGGACGTGGAGCTGAGGAGCTTTGACGACGGCATCGATTCCGCCAAAGCCCGCCTTTCAAACGCGGTGCTGACCGGGGACACCGCGAGCGTGCTGAGGATCCAGAACGAGCTGACGGATCTTCTCAGCGCACGCAGCGAATACCTGCGCGGCTATATCCAGGAGACCGAAACGCTGCGCAGCCTTTATAAAAAGGAAAGCGACTGGCAGCGCGCCGTCGAGGATTCGCGCACGGAGCTCACGGCTCCGACCGCGGGCGTAGTGAGCTATTATTTCGACGATTTCTCCGTCGCGCTCAATGCAGACAAGCTCTCGACCGTCACGAGCGACCTCATCACCAGCGCGCTGAAACGCGGCAAATCCGCCAAGCTGACAGGAGCGGCAAGGCAGAACGCCTACCGCATCGTGGACACCGGCGAATGGTACTGCGTGTTTTTGACCGAGATCTCCGATCCTCTGCGCGTTGCGGAGGGGCAGAGCTATCCGGTCGAGATCGCCGGCTACGGCGATTATGAAGGCGTTGCGGTGAACAGCTTTGTGAGCGGCAAAAAGGTCGTCAACGTTATCAAGGTCGAAGGCGACGTGGGCGAGCTCATCAGCGCGCGCGTCATCAAGGCAAGGGTCACCTTCGCCGCGACCGATCTGAAGGTCGACCGCCGCGCGATCCAGTTCGAGAACGGCGACCCGTTCATCGAGGTCGTGACGGAGGAAGGCCGCGTGGGCGTGTACGTCAACGTGCTCTCTGACGACGGCGATCACGTGATCGTCAACGCGAAGAATACCGATAACGCGCCCCTTCACGAGGGAACGAAGTATTGGATCCCGAAGCGCAGGATCTCAAGATCCTGACGGGATCGGACGGGAGGCAGCATGGATCCAAGAGTACAGATCGAAAACCTGCTCCGTATCCGCGAAAAGATAGCGGAGACGGAGTATAAATACGGAAGGAAGAGCGGCAGCGTCCGCCTTATCGGCGTCACGAAGTTCAAGTCCGTTGACGAGATCCGTCCCGCGATAGAGGCGGGTCTTGCGGACGTGGGCGAGAACCGCGCGCAGGAGTTCACGGACAAGCTCGATTTCTTCACTTCCAAAGGGCTTACAAAGCATTTTATCGGCGGATTGCAGACGAATAAGGCAAAATACCTCGTCGGCAGGGCGGACCTTATCCAGTCCGTGGACAGGCAGGAGCTTGCCGCCGAAATAAACAGGCTCGCCGTCAAAAAAGGCGTGGTCCAGCCGGTGCTGATCGAGGTCAACATCGGCAGAGAGGAGCAGAAATCCGGCATCGCGCCCGAGCTGCTTCCGGAATTCCTTAAGATAGTTTCCGACATGCCCGGGATCCTTGTGAACGGGCTGATGTGCGTTCCTCCGGCGGGCAGCGAGGACGAGGCAAGGCCGTATTTCGCAAGGATGAGAGAGCTTTTCGGCGAAATGAAGGAGCTTGAGCTCCCGAACGTTTCGATGCGCGAGCTCTCAATGGGCATGAGCGGGGATTATAAAGCCGCGATAGCGGAGGGTGCGACGATGGTGCGGATCGGTTCCGCGATCTTCGGCCCGCGCAGCGCGGTCAAACCGGGCTGACGCCCGTGCGGAGTTGTCACCGCAGTTTTTCTCCAAGCGCCAACGATCACAACTTAGGAGGAAAGAAAAATGGCAAAAGGACTTAAAAAGCTTTGGGATGCTCTGCTGGAGCCCAGCGACTATCCCGAGCAGGAGGAACTTGAGTACAACGAAGAAGCGGCGAACTCCTACAAGGAGCCCGAGCCGGAGCCCGAGCCGCGCAGGCAGAGCGTTTCAAGGCGCAGCCAGAGCGCGGGCATCGTGAACCTGCCCGGCGCCGCCACCAACAAGATGATCGTCTACCGCCCCGTCAGCTACGAGGACACGCAGAATATCATCGACAACCTCAAGAACCGCAAACCCGTCATCGTCAACATGGAGCAGATCGAGGTCGAGACCGCGCAGCGCATCCTGGACTTTATGTCCGGCGCATGCTACGCGGTGGACGGCAGGGTCTACAAAGTGTCTTCGAGGATATTCATTGTTGCGCCCGCGAACATTGATATCATCGGCAGCTCGGACGGTTTCCGTGAATGAGCGGCATAATACTTGACTGAAACGGGTGCCGAACAGCCGGCGGCGGGGGCAACGCTCCGCCGCCCGGCATCGCCGAAAGCAGGAACAGGCTATGAAAAGGATCGAGATCATAAACAAAGAATTCCCGCACGCCTTCTGGGGCTACGACGTGACGGAGGTCGACCTCTTCCTCGATGAGATCATCAGGGAGTTCGACCGCCTGCACAACGAACTGGATATCGCGGCTTTCAACGCCGAAGCCGCGCGGGAACGCGAGGAGAAGCTCAAAGCGAAGATCGCGGAGCTTACCGCCGCGCTGCGCGGGGGTGACGACGCGGAAGAAGAGCCCGCCGGGGCGGCGGAGGGACCGGAGCAGCCGGAGGATCCGCTCGGCGCCTACCTCGACGAGGACTCCGGCGGGGAGCAGTGAACGCAGGCGTTCGCGGCCGATATCATAACCCGATATTATAATATGAAGAAACCGGCTGAGACCGGCTTGCGGGAACGGTCCTGAAACTGTTCCCGTTTGAATAGACCGAGGAAAATATGGACGGAGATATGGAAAACAAACAGAGGCCCGAAAGCGGCGATGCGGCTGCGGAACGGATAGAGGCCCTCGCCGCAGAAGCCGTTTCGGCTGTCAGCGCGAAGGCGCGGGATTTCAGGCGCAGGCTCGAAAAGCTTCGTGCGGAGTACGGCTGCCGGACCGCGCAGGAAAAGGCGGAGCCCGAGGTCAAACCGGTCGAGACCGTCGAATACGCGCAGCCGGAGCTCGTCCGCGCGGCGGAGGCGGCCGTGCTGTCCGGCAGGCAGAAGCCCGCCCGCGGCGCAGCGCCCGCTCAAAAGCATGCCCCGCGCAGCGCGGAGGGCGGCAGCGCGCGTAGGGAGAGCAAGCTCGACCAGATACGCCAGCTTTCGGACGAGTGCGTGCAGGAGCTGCCGCCGGAGTTCCTCAAGAAGCTGAACGGCGGCGTTTCGCTCACGGACAGGGTGAAGCAGCACCCGCAGTCCGAGCCCTCGCGCCCGCTTCTGATCCTCGGCGAGTACAGGACCGATCCGAACCTCGGCAGGAGCATAATGCTCTACGGGGGTTCGATCATCAGAGCATACGGGCGTCTCCCCGAGGCGGCGCTCAAAGCCGAGCTTCGCAGGATCATAAGGCATGAGTTCACCCATCATATCGAGTCCCTGAGCGGCACGCGGGACCTTGAGATCTATGACGAGATCCGTCTCGAAGAATACCGGGAGGGCGGCGGAGATAAAAAATAACGCCGGCATTTTGGCTTTTTTTGGCATTTTTGGACACAAATATTATATTATCTCTTCCATTTTACGAAAAAAACTGTTGCAATCGCGGATATTTACTGATATAATAATTTAAGCTGGGTAGGTTTCCCCGATCCCGGTCTGCAAACGGAGCTACAGCTGCCGCCCCGTTCGAGCGTGCGGCTTTAGACTTAAAAGTTTTTTGGAAGGAGAAAAACATGAAAAGATTCTTTGCAACACTGCTTGCGGCTTTGATGGTCATCTCACTGGTATCCATCCCCGTTGCAGCAGAGGGCGAAGTCGTTTTCACCGCTGATACCGTTACCGGCGTTCTGCCCGGCGACGACGTATCGGTCCCCGTCTATATCGAGGGTGAAAACTTTGAGGCACATACTCTCAACATGTACGTGGAGTATGATACCGCTGCCCTTACACTGAACTCCATTACCAAGGGCGATATCGTTTCCGATGCAACTATGTGCATCCCGGATGTTTCGTCCGAACCCGGCAAAGCCAAGTTCGGTTTCCTCTACGTTACGGACGGTTTCACCCAGAGCGGTACCCTGTTCACCATGAACTTCACCGTCAATGCCGAAGCGACCGAGGACGTCCCGCTTCACGTTGTCGTGGTTGAGTTCGTGAACCTTCCCGTTAACGGTACGGCTACTCCGATCCCCTTCGTCACCGAGGACGGTCTTGTCGATCTGGACGTTGAGCCGGTCGAGACCGAAGCTCCCGCGACCGAAGAGCCCGTCGAGCATACTCTGGACGAAGCTCTGAACGTCTCCGGCGGCGAGCTCCACTTCGTGTCCGAAGGCACCTATCCCTGGATCGTTGTTGAGGAAGGCGACCGTCTGTTCGCGCAGAGCGGCAACGGCGGCGTCAGCAGCTCCTCCTCCACCCTGACCTTGACCGTCGTGTGCGAAGAGGGCGACACCCTTACCTTCGAGTACAAGGCATTCGGCGAAGGCACCAACTCCTATTGGGATCACTGCGACTTCTACGTCGACAACACCCGCGTCCTCTACTACGGCGCTCTCCAGAATGACTGGACCGAGTTCACCACCGATCCTCTCACCGCAGGCGAGCACACCTTCACCTGGTCCTACACCAAGGACAGCTCCGTCAACCCGAACGGCGACTATTTCGCAGTCGATAACGTTGAGCTGACCGAGGGCGAGCCGGTTGTCACCGAAGAACCCGTCGTCACCGAAGAACCCGTCGTCACCGAAGAGCCCACCACTCCTCCCGAGACCGAAGCTCCCGTTTCCGGTCTGATCGCAGGTTACTACTTCGAGACCGAGGAAGAAGCCAACGAGTGGACCTTCGAAGATCAGGACGGCGACGGCTACACCTGGCGCTGGCTCTGCTACAACGTGAACTACAGCTATGAGTCCGCTTACGAAGGCTACGGCCTCCTCTCCTCCGACTCCTACAACAGTGCATGGGGCGGCGCGCTGAATCCCGATAACTGGGCGATCAGCCCCGAAGTCACGCTTCCTGCTGACACCGCTTCCGTGACCATGTATCTCAGCGCTCAGGATGCAAGCTGGTCCGACGAGATCTTCCAGGTCTACGCACGCAGCACCACCCGCGGCGAGTGGGTCGCTCTTGCTGACGAGGACTTCACCGCGACCGGTGAGTACCTCCAGTATTCGTTCGATCTTGCGGACTTCCTCGACGACACCGTCCAGATCGCTGTCCGCCACTACAACTGCACCGACATGTTCCGCCTCAACCTTGACCAGGTCGAGTTCTGGGGCGAGGGCGGCGAGCCTGTTGTGACCGAAGAACCCGTTGTCACCGAAGAGCCCACCACTCCTCCCGAGACCGAAGCTCCCGTTTCCGGCCTGATCGCAGGTTACTACTTCGAGACCGAGGAAGAAGTCAACGAATGGACCTTCACCGGCACCAATGAAACCAACTGGGTATGGTCCGTCAACAACCCCGGCGGTTATGACTACACCGAGTTCGCACATGAAGGCGAAAGATTCATTATGTCCTACTCTTTCGTCGACTATGTTGGCGCCTACCAGGCCAACAACTGGGCGGTCTCCCCCGCAGTCACCCTGCCCAACGGCACTGCGTCCGTCACCTTCTACGCAAGCAATGCCAACTCGTCCTACCCCGAGGCATTCTCCCTCTACGTCGGCACCAGCCCCGACACCGCCTCTATGGATCTGATCGAGGCGAACATCGCTCCCTCCACCGGCTATGAAGATCCCTGGACTTACTACGAGTTCGATCTTTCCGACTATGCCGGCCAGACCATCTATCTTGCGTTCTACGATGAGTGCTACGATATGTATGAGATCTGGATCGACCAGGTCGAGTTCTGGGGCGAGGGCGGCGAGCCTGTTGTGACCGAAGAACCCGTTGTCACCGAAGAACCCATCGTGACGGAAGTTCCCGGTGAAGAAGAGTTCATCGCAGGTTACTACTTCGAGACTCGCGACGAGGTCAACGAGTGGACCTTTGTTGACGCCAACAACGACGGCTTCAACTGGATGTGGAACATTGATTACACCTACGAAGACCTCTCCGGCGTTGCCTACGAAGGCGAGGGCTTCATCACCTCCGAGTCCTACTCCAACGATCCCGACTACAGCGTACAGCCCAAGTATGGCGCGATCGATGCCGACAACTACGCTGTATCCCCCGCTGTGACCCTCCCGGACGGCACCGCGCGCATGACCTTCTATGCCACCACCTTCGGCAACTACGGTTATGAGCATCTCGCCGTTTACGCAGGCCTCACTCCCGATCCCGCAGACATGACCGTCGTCATGCCGGAGACCGAGATCTTCGCTACCACCACCGATTCTGTCAACTATGCGCAGTATGAGGTAGACCTCTCCGCGTTCGCCGGTGAGACCGTATACGTTGCGATCCGCCACTTCAACAGCTACGACTACTTCCTCGTCGGCGTTGACCAGGTCGAGTTCTGGGGCACCGGCGCTCAGCCTGTCGAGACTGAGACTCCCGTTGAGACCCCGACTCCCATCGAAGGCGTAGCATTCACCGTTGAGTCCCCCGAGCAGGTACAGCGCGGCGAGACCTTCGACGTCACCGTTTCCCTTGAAGGCGAGTATGAAGCACATACCCTCAACTTCATGCTCAACTACAATGCAGACGCATTCGAGCTCGTCAGCACCGCTGCCGGCAACGTCCTTGATCAGGTTAACGAGATCGGCGGCTTCCAGCTGATCGACGACAGCACCATTGTCGGCTCCATCCGCCTCGGCGTCATCATGCCCAATGAGGCGTTCACCGCGAACGGCCTGCTGTTCACCGCAACCTTCCGCGCGAAGGACGATGCGGCACCCGGCTTCTATGACTTCGTTCCCGAAGTGACCGAGTTCCGCAACTTCCCCGTTGACGGTCAGCCCACCGACATCGAGTACACCGCTGTTCTCGACACCACCGAGATCGTCGCTCCCATCGAGACCGAAACTCCCATCGAGGGCGTGACCTTCATGGTCATGTCTCCCGACCAGGTAATGCAGGGCGAAGAGTTCACCGTTGAAGTAGCTGTTCACGGCGACTATGAAGCACACGGCCTGAACTACGCTCTCGCGTATGACGACAGCGTATTCGAGATCGTCGGCGTCGATACCGACACCGCGGTCCTCAACCAGGTCACCGACCTCGGCGGCGCATACGTCGTCGACTACGAGACCATCCCCGGTTCTCTCCGCCTCGGCTACATGATGCCCACTGACGGCGTTACCGCTCAGGGCCAGATGCTCGAGATCACCTTCCGCGCTAAGGAAGACGCGGCTCCCGGCCTGTATGACTTCACTCAGACCGTTGAGTCCTTCCGTTACTTCCCGCTCGACGCTGAGGAAGGCGTTGAGATCCCCTACACCTGCGAGGATGACACCACCGAGATCGTTGAGAACAACGAGGCAGTCTTCACCGTTGAGTCCCCCGATGAGGTCCAGCGCGGTGAGGAGTTCCAGGTGACCGTTTCCATCAGCGGCAACTACCCCGAAGCACACGGCCTGACCTTCGCTCTCAACTATGACGACAGCGTATTCGAGTTCGTCTCCGCAGAGAACGGCGACAAGCTCAACGAGTGCGTTGCGCTCGGCGGCGTTGTAGCTATCGACGGCGAGACCATCGTCGGCTCCGTCCGTCTCGGCGTTGCGATGCCCACCGACGGCTTCACCGGCGACGGCGTCCTGTTCACCGCGACCTTCCGCGCGAAGGACGATGCGGCTGCCGGCCTCTATGAGTTCGCTCCCGAAGTCATGGCGTTCCGCACCTTCCCGGTAGACGCTGAGGAAGGCGAGGACATCCCGTACACCGAGATCGAGGACTACACCGAGATCGTTGACGAGATCGTCACCCCCGAGCCCACCGACGAGCCCACCGTTCCTCCGACCGAGGAGCCCACCGTTCCTCCGACCGATGAGCCCACCGTTCCTCCGACCGAGGAGCCCACCGTTCCTCCGACCGAGGAGCCCACCGTTCCTCCGACCGAGGAGCCCACTGAGGAGCCCACCGAGGAGCCCACTGAGGAGCCCACCGAGGAGCCCACTGAGGAGCCCACCGAGGAGCCCACTGAGGAGCCCACTGAGGAGCCCATCCCGACCCCGCCGACCGGCACCATCGCACTTGTTGGCGTTGGCATCGCCGCGATCGTCGCAGGCGCAGGCATCGTCCTCTTCAGGAAGAAGGAAGACTGATAACAGCCATACGGAGCATTAGCTCCTGAGAAGAACCCCGACCGGGCGACCGGCCGGGGTTCTTTATTTCGGCAAAAACGGAGTTCGATAATAAAAAAGTGTTGCGGGCGTCGACAGTTTGTGATATAATCACTGTTTGACGGGCCAACGCGCGGCGGCCGATTTTTTCAAACGATCCTTCTGCGCGGCATCCCGAAAGCCTGCGGTACCCCCGCTGCCAAATTCACAGAACAACGAAAGGGAACCCAATGAAAAAGATCTTTGCATTCCTCCTCGCAGCAGCGCTGCTCCTCTGCACCGGCCTCGTCGTTGCCGAAACCATCTCCGGCACGGCGCCCGTCACCAAGGATCCGGTGAAGCTCGAGGGCTACTCCATCGGCGACAGGACCGGCGACACGGTAGGTAAATGGATCGCCTTTACGGACGATAACCCCTCCGAGGTCGAGACGCTGACCGCCAACCTCACCACCTATGCCGCGGCGTGCGTCGGAGACTATCTCTACGGCTATTGCTACGGCTACAACGCCGCCGGCGAGCTGATCACCGATTTCTACTATGTGGATATGAGGACCCACGTCACTATGTATCCCGGCGCCAATTCCGGCAGCGAATTTGTCTTCGGCATGGCCTATAACAGGCTCGATGAGACCATGTACGCGCTCGTCGACGAGGATCATCCCTACGTTGCGACGGTCGACCTCGAGACCGCCGAGCTGACCCGCGTCGTCGATATCGACCTCGGCAGTTATCTCGGCCTGATGACCTTTGCGATCGACGGTGAAGGCAACTTCCTCGCGCTCGCCATGTCCGCCCTCAGCTCCCGCCTGCTGAAGATCGATATGCAGACCGGAGCCCTGACCGAGGTCGGCAACACCGGCATCCCCTGCTACTACGCGCAGTCCATGACCTATGATTACGATACCGACAGGATCTACTGGGCACAGTGCGAGAGCCCCACTTCAAGCGGACTGTATTGGCTCGATCCGCGCACCGCGGAGGCGACCTCCTGCGGCCAGATCGGTCCGGACGGTATTGAAGTAACGGCGCTGTACGTTGCGCCGGAGCTTGGGGATGAGCCCGATCCCTCCCCGGAACCCACCGAGACCCCTATCGAGACCGAGACTCCGATCGAATACATGCTGGGCGACGTCGACGCGGACGGCGAAGTCACCATCTCTGACGCGATCCTTGCGATGCGCAGCTCCATCGGCACTATCGAGCTCGATGAAGCCCAGATCCTCGCTGGCGACGTCAACCTTGACGGTGCCGTCGACGTTACGGACGCGCTGCTCATCATGCGCTACGCCATGGACCTGATCCAGAGCTTCTGATCGAATGAATAAGAAAAGCCTGCCGTCGGCAGGCTTTTTGCTTTGCATGAAAAAGGGGAGTTTGGGCTCCCCTTTGCTGTTGTTATCAATCCTCGTCCGGGATCGAATCCTCATCATCGCTCACAGGCGCGGAAGGATCGTGCGAATCGTCGATGATGGCGCGCAGCTTGGTCTCTATCTCCTGCGCGACCTCGGGGTTGTCCTTGAGGAATGCGCGGGCATTCTCACGGCCCTGACCGATGCGGATATCGCCGCAGGAGAACCAGGCGCCGGTCTTGTTGATGAGCTTCTTCTCAACGCCCATGTCGAGGATGGAGCCCTCTTTGGAGATGCCCTCGCCGTAGATGACGTCGAACTCCGCGGTGCGGAACGGCGGTGCGACCTTGTTCTTGACGACCTTTACGCGGGTGCGGTTGCCGACGGCCGAATTGCCCTGCTTGAGCGTGTCGACGCGGCGAACGTCCAGACGGACGGAGGAGAAAAACTTGAGCGCCTTGCCGCCGGTCGTGGTCTCGGGGTTGCCGAACATGACGCCGACTTTTTCGCGCAGCTGGTTGATGAAGATGACGCAGGTGTTCGTTTTGCCGATGACGCCGGCGAGCTTGCGCAGCGCCTGGCTCATGAGCCTTGCCTGGAGGCCGACGTGGGAATCGCCCATGTCGCCCTCGAGCTCCGCCTTCGGAACGAGCGCGGCGACGGAGTCCACAACGATGACGTCGATAGCACCGCTGCGAACGAGCGCGTCTGCAATGTCGAGCGCCTGCTCGCCGTCGTCGGGCTGGGCGATGAACAGCTTGTCCATGCAGATGCCGAGCTTTTCGGCGTAGACCGGGTCGAGCGCGTGCTCCGCGTCGATAAAGACGCACATGCCGCCGCTCTTTTGCGCTTCCGCGATTATGTGCAGCGCGAGCGTGGTCTTACCGGAGGATTCCGGGCCGTAGATCTCGATGATGCGGCCGCGAGGCACGCCGCCCACGCCGAGCGCGGCGTCCAGCTCGATGCAGCCGGTGGAGATGACGTCGATCTTGATCTTCGAGGCGGCGTCGCCCATCAGCATGATCGCGCCTTTGCCGTATTGCTTCTCGATCTGGCTGAGTGCGATTTCGAGTGCTTTTTCCTTAGACATAAAAACCTCCGTTAAAAGGATTCGTACTATTTGATTATACCATATTGCTGCGCGCTTTGCACCAGTTTTTTAAGCATGATCACGGCTTGCCTGTTCGTTTTTTTGCGCACCTCGGTCCTGTTTCCGGAGAAAACGCAGCGGCGGACGCACGCACCGCCCGCATAGGCGGCGGCGACGAACACGAGCCCGCGCTCGTGCCGGGGATCCATCGGGTAGGGGACGCCGTTTTCATCCTCGAACGGCCCTGCGAGCCCCGTCACGGCAACGGCGTAATCGGCGCCGCTCCGATGGAGAGCGCCCTGCGCCATCGCCATAGCCACCTCGGAGGAAACGGCTGTGTGCTTTGAAATGAGCATATAGGGAACGCCCAGCCGCATGATCTTCGCCTCGTTTGAATAGGTCACGAACCCGTCCGAAAACCAGTCGGAGCTGCCGGGGATATCCACGAATGACGAACAGATCATCCCGCCTGTCAGGCTCTCGGCGGCGGTCACAAACTGACCTTGGCTCGTGAGCATACGGGCAAGCTCCGTATTCGTTCTGCGGATCTCCTCTTCGATCGCGGCAATGCTTTCGTTCTTATCCATGTTTTATTTATTATTGAACAGCTCGCGGGATGCGTAGGTGTAGTCGATGCCGGACCAGATCGTGAGGGCGACGGCGGCGCAGATCAGGATGAAATCGACCGGGACGCCGATCGCGCGGAAGAGCTGCCCGCAGCCGAGCGTGATCAGGATGGCAAAGAACTGAAGCGTGGTCTTGGCCTTGCCGATGGGCTTTGCGGCGATCACAATGCCCTTAGAAGAGGCGAGCTGGCGGATGCCGCTGATGAAGAGCTCACGCGCGATGATGATGATCGTGAATACGGGCAGAAGGAAGTTGCCCGTGCTCATGACCTCGAACCTGCAGAGCATGATGAGCGCTGCGGAGGTCAAAAGCTTATCCGCGGTGGGGTCCATCAGCTTGCCGAAATCCGTAACGAGACCGCGCTTTCTCGCGATGTTGCCGTCAAGCGTGTCCGTAACGTACGCGGCGAGGAAAACGACGGCCGCGATGACGTACTTGAGCTGGATATCGACTCCGTTCACGGCGCCGAGCGTCCATGCCCCGGGCAGATAGAAGCAGACGATGAACAGCGGGATCATAATGATGCGAAGCATCGTGAGTTTGTTGGGAAGGTTCATATTTTCCTCCGATCATTCATGTTGATTCTCGATGACTGCGTCGAGATCGTACTGATGCGCCTTGGTGATCCTCGCGCGGACATAATCGCCGGGCAGGATAAGCCTCTTCGGGCGTGACCCGCTTTCGGGAGTGAGGCGGACGACGCCATCCACGTCCGCGGCTTCGGCATACGAACGGCCGACCGCCGTAAAGCCCGCCGGGCCTTCGCTCACGCTCTCAACGAGCACCGTGGTCTCCGTGCCGACGCGCCTGCGGTTCAGCTCAAGGCTGATCCTCTGCTGCTGCCGCATGACCGCGTCGAGCCTGCGCTCGGCGACCTCTTCGGGCACCTGGTCCGGCATCTCCGCGGCGGGCGTGCCGTCCTCAGGAGAGTAGACGAACGCGCCGATGCGGTCGAAGGGATGCTCCCTGAGGAACTCCATCAGTTCCCGGAAATCCTCCTCGGTCTCGCCGGGGAAGCCGAGCATGACCGTGGTGCGCAGGATGAAATCCGGCGCGTTTTTGCGGATATAGCTGCAGATCCTGCGTATATGCTCGGCACTGCCGTGGCGGTTCATCGCGCGGAGCATGCGCTCCGAGATATGCTGGATGGGGATGTCGATATAGTTCACGATCTTGGGATCGTCGCGCATGGCGTCCACAAGCTCCTCGGTGATCGTGTTCGGGTAGGCGTAGAGCACGCGGATCCAGCGGAGACCGTCGATCTTTGAAAGCTCCGCAAGCAGTTCACGGAGCATCGGCCTGCCGTAAAGGTCCGTGCCGTAGGCGGAGGTGTCCTGAGCGATGACGGTCAGCTCCGTCACGCCGGACGCGGCGAGCGCCCGGGCTTCTTCCACGAGCTTTTCCATCGGGACGCTGACCCTGCCGCCGCGGATGAGGGGGATCGCGCAGTAGGTGCAGCGGTTGTCGCAGCCGTCCGCGATCCTCAGATATGCCCGGTAGGGCGGGGTGGAGATTAGGCGGGTGCAGTCTCCGCAGCGGATCGCGCCGCGCGCGGGGGAGGACGCTCCGTCCATGCCCACTCGGGCGGCAAGCTCACGCGCAAAAGCGGGGTAATCCTTCACGCCCCAGAACATATCCACCTCAGGCAGCTCCTCGCGCAGCTCCTTTGGATAGCGCTGGCTGAGACAGCCCGTGACGGCAAGCAGCCTGCAGCTGCCCGCGGCCTTGAAGCGGGCCATTTCGAGAATGGTGTCGATCGAGTCCTGCTTTGCGCTCGTGATGAAGCCGCAGGTGTTCACGATGATGATCTCCGCCTCCGCGGGATCGGAGACGGCGGTGAAGCCGAGGCCTGAGAGCTCGCCAAGCATGATCTCGGTATCGACCGTGTTTTTGCTGCAGCCCAGGGAGACTGCGCCGACTTTTACAGAATTCATACGGTTATCCTTTACAGGTCACTGATCGCCGTCCGTCGGCATATCGCCGCCGAAGAGCTGATTGAAATCGGCCGCGGTGATCAGCACGTTGCGCGGCTTCGCGCCGTCGCCCTTGGTGATATAGCCCCTCTGCTCCATGCAGTCGATCAGGTTGCCCGCACGGGAGTAGCCGATGCGCAGGCGGCGCTGCAGCATGGAGATGGAGGCCTGCTTGTTTTCGATAACGAGGCGCAGCGCGTCGGGAAGCATATCGTCGTCCTCCTTGTTCGCGGCCGGACTTCCCGCCTGGCCGCCGGTGGAGATCTCCGTGATATCCATTTTGAAAACAGGCTTCTGCGAGGTGGTGGTCGCAAAAAACTCCGCGACCGCTTCGACCTCCTCATCGCTCACGAAAGCGCCCTGCGCGCGGGTGGGCTTGCTCGCGCCGTTCGGGTGGAACAGCATATCGCCTCTGCCGAGCAGCTTTTCGGCGCCGGTCGTGTCCAGAATGACGCGGGAGTCCGTGCCGTTCGAGACCGCGAACGCGATGCGGGAGGGAATGTTCGCCTTGATAAGGCCGGTGATGACGTCCACCGACGGGCGCTGTGTGGCGACGATCAGGTGGATGCCGCAGGCACGGCCGAGCTGCGCGATGCGGCAGATGGAGTCTTCAACGTCCTTCGCGGCAACGAGCATGAGGTCGGCAAGCTCGTCGATGATGATCATCAGGCGGGGCCAGCGCTCGTTCTCGTCCTTCTGAACGGCGTTAAAGCGGTCGATATCCCTTGCGTGGAACTCAGCCATCTTTTTATATCGGGCGTCCATCTCGTTGACGGCCCAGCGCAGCGCGCTCGCCGCCTTCTTGGGCTCCGTCACGACGGGGCAGAACAGATGGGGCAGCGTTTGGAAGATCGAAAGCTCGACCACCTTCGGGTCGATCAGGATCATGCGGACGTCCTTCGGGGAGGACTTATAGACGGCGCTCAGAATGATGCCGTTGATGCAGACGGATTTACCGGAACCGGTCTGGCCCGCAACGAGCATGTGGGGCATTTTGCTGAGGTCTCCGAGCACGACCTTGCCGGCGATATCCTTGCCGAGGGCGAAGGTCAGCGGGGACCTCGCGTTCTGGAACTCGCTCGATTCAAACAGCTCGCGCAGGTAAACCGTAATGGTGCTGGAATTCGGGATCTCGATGCCGATCGCGGATTTGCCGGGGATCGGCGCCTCGATGCGCACCCTCGGCGCGGCGAGCGCAAGAGCGATATCGTTGCTGAGCGAGGTGATCTTGCTCACGCGGATGCCCTGTGCGGGCTGGAGCTCGAAGCGCGTGATGACGGGGCCGACGCTGATATTGACGATCTTCGCCGAGATGTTGAAGCTCCTGAGCGATTCGATGAGCAGCCGCGCCTTCTCCTCCGGCGGTTCGGACGCGACGGACGTGGTCGGGTCGGGCAGCTTCAGCAGGTCGAGAGGCGGACGCTGGTATTCGATGACGACCGGATTCTCGGTGATGGCGTCGCCGTCTCCGGTCTCCGTGCTTTCGTTCTCGGGCTTCTTGGGCTTCTCTTTCCCGGCCTCTTCGCCTGTGCCGTCGTCATAAGTGACGGGGATGGTCTCGGTCATAACGGGCTCCGCAGTCTCGTCCCCTGCGGGGATGGGATCGGCGTGCTCGGGATCGTCATAGCGGGAGATCACAACGCCGTCGAGGATATCATTATCGGGCACGTCAGCGGGGATGGCGTTTGCAGGATCGACGGAGGGGGAGTCGAGCAGCTCTCCGTCCGCGGGCTTCCTGATGGGGATGCGGTGGCGGGGCTTCGCGGGAACGGATACCCAGTCGCCGTAGTTGCCGCTTTCAACGTTGAAGCTGTCCTTGAGCTCGCCGCTGTTTTTATCGCGCCTGCGTGCGGAGGATCTTCCGGTCTCGAGCGGGCCGGAAACGGGGAGAAAGTCGAGCTCGCCCTCGTGCTTGTTCTTACTGCCGCCAAACCTTACGCGGTGGCGGCCGGCGCTGCGGTCTGCGGAGGGTTCGGCTTCGGTCCTGCCTGCGGGGCGCTTCGTGCCGGCAGACCTGCCGTAGTCGTAGTCGGTGTCGCCGGCGGTCAGCGGGTCTCCGGAGTGGGGGATGAATTCCTCGTCCTCCTGCTCGTCGGGAACAGGCTCGTTCCTGCGCGTTTTCTTGCCGTCGTCAGTAAGCTGCTCGTTATAGGGCTTGCGTTTTTCGCGGCGCGCGGCGGCGTCGTTCACGTATGCGGTGTGCAGCTCGCGGGCGTAGTTGCCGATCGAAAAATGGGTCAGCAGCAGCGCGGCGATGATGATGACGCCGATCAGGGCGACGATCGAACCGACCTTGCCGAGCAACAGAACAAAGAGATAGGCCACAAGTCCGCCGAAGAAGCCGCCGCCGCGGTGCGCCTTGCCGTAAGTGATCGCGTCGGAGACCGCATCGCCGAATTTAGCGCCCACAAGAGCGCTGCCGCGGGTGATGACGTGGATAAGGCCGAGCACGGCAAACAGTATCACAATAATGCTGATCACGGTGCCCGGGCGCAGCTCGCCGTCAGGAACGGCGATGAGCATGACGCCGAGCCCGATGAGGATAACGGGGACGGCATAGGTCATGATGCCGAACAGGCCGAACAGCAGCGGCGCCGCGGCGGAAAGCAAACCGCTCGAGCCGAAATAGCAGAATATGCCGAGCAAAATGCCGAGGATCACGAGCACCACGCCGAAGATCTCGCGCCCGGTGTCGATCCTGTCGCGCGGGGCGGCGGAGCGGGAACGGCCGCGGCTTGAGGACGGGGACCGCCCGCCGGAGGAAGCGGATCTGCCGCCGGAGGACGCGGACCTGCTGCCGTAAGCGCGCGCGGTCGAAACGGCCGTTTTCTTTTTGCCGCCGCCGGAGCTTCCTACCGATCGGGAGCCGCCTCTGCCGGCCGGTTTTTTATTTGAAGTTGTTTTCGTGTTTGCCATTGTTTCACACCTTTCAGGGAATAACGAATTATGAAACATGCACGGCCAAGCCTTATGGAGCGCGGCAAGAGCGGTGCAAACTTACATATACTACCATTTTGTATTATACAGCAAACTGCAGAAAATTGGAAGTGCTTATAGATCGCGGAAAATTATCGGGGTACGAAAAAGCGCACCGGGCGGCGGTGCGCTCTCGGAAGATCGGGACGGATCAGAACAAATGCTCGATCTGGTACTGGAGCCGTTCCAAAAAGCCGGTGCTCCTGCCGAGGGCAAGCATTACCAGGAGGAAGGTGATGAACACGGCCGCGGCGATCAGCAGCGCGCAGAAGAAGCTGCGGGCATAGTTGCGGCGGTTGATATTGGTCTTTTTGAAGCTGAAGACGATGAGGAAGACAAAGCCGACGATCGGCACGGCGAAGAGCAGGTTGAGCCCGAAATACGCCCAGGGGCTGAGCGGCTTGTACTGGTCGGGAAGATCGGCTGCCGCCACGGGCGCGGTCCGCGAGGGAGCGGTGTAGGGCTGAGGCACGGGCTGGGGCACGGGCTGAGGAGCGGGCTGAGGAGCGGGCTGGCTGACAGGCGCAGCTTTTGCAGGATCTTCAACGGCGCAGCCGCAGTTCGGGCAGACCAGGTAATGGTCTTCGAGTTTGAAGCCGCATTTGGTGCAGAATTTCATGGTTTTGATCCTTTCCTGATATTATTTGCCGGTCCGGCGCCTGCAAGATCGACGCGCTGCCGGCGGCAGCGGCAAATTCATGAAGTCCGAAATGATATTCTCAGGCTTTCCTCCGTGTTTGCAGGGCTGCCGATAACAAATCAAGTATATTATACGATAAGCGGGGCGCACTGTCAACAACCCGCGCCGAAAACGCAGGAGACAGGACACTTTTTCAAATGCGGCCCGAACTATTGACGGGGGGAGTTTTTCCATGGTAAGATTACTCCCGTAATACTCCGCTCCGCCGGACGAACAACAGGAGGACTTCCCATGAAACTCAGAAAGTTTGCGGCACTTATCGTCGTGCTCGCATTCTGCATCGTAATGATCCCCGCCGTCACTGCCGAAAAGGCGGAGACGGCCGAAAGCAGCGAAGCGCGCATCGCGGAACTGCTCGACTTTGCTTCCCGCCTGAAGAAAATGGAGAAGGCGTATGCCCCGAAGATCGACAACAAAGCGGAGGCCATGAACGATCCCTACGCAAATGCGAGAATCATCGTCAAGTATGCGGGCGAGCTCGATTATTCCGGCTCCTGCGCGCACGTGAGCGGCTATAACGACCGGCACGTCATCCAGTACCGCACTCCCGAAGAGGCGAAGGCCGCAGCGGAGAAGTACGCGAAGCTCGACGGCGTTGAGTATGCCGCGCCGGATCAGATCATGGAGATCGCCCAGACCCCGCACAACAATACCTTCCTCTCCTGGGGCTTCGGCGCGAACTACGTGGACGCGTTCAACTATAACGAATGGCTGCTCGAGCAGGTCGATCTTTCCGCTCTGCCCGAGATCGTCGTCGGCGTCTGCGATACCGGCGTGGACAGCGACCATGAGTTCCTCGTCGGCCGTCTTGCTTCCGGCGGCTACGATTTCGTGAACAACGACAATGACCCCGAGGACGAGCACTACCACGGCACGCATGTTTCCGGCACCGTCATCGACGGCACGCTGCCGAACGTGAAGGTCATGGGCATCCGCGTGCTCGATGCGGACGGCTACGGCGACACGATCGACATCGTGAACGGCATGGAATACGCCAACCTGCACGGCTGCAAGGTCTGCAACCTGAGCCTGCGCGGCCCGAGGGACGACAGCAGCTATCAGATGTATTCGGAGGTCATCAACACGGGCTCCGATAACGGCACCGTGTACTGCATCGCTTCCGGCAACGACGGCGGCAGCTCCGAGGAATGGGTCCCCGGCAGCATCGCGCGTTCCTTCACCGTTGCCGCGCATGACGACTACAACTCAATGGCTTATTTCTCCAACGTCGGCCCGAGCGTGGATATCACGGCGCCCGGCGTGAATATCCGCAGCGCGGCCAAGGGCGGCGGCTACCGCAACCTGGACGGCACCAGCATGGCCACCCCCCACGTCGCGGCGGCGTGCGCTATGCTTCTCAGTTTCTCGCCCGAGCTTGCTCCGGATGACGTCGTCACAACGATCAAGGGCGCAGCGGTGGACGTCGGCCTCACGGGCGGCGGCGCAGGCGTTCTGAACGTTACCGACCTGCTCAAATACGACAATATCCTGAACGGCGAGGGGAGCAGGATCCACTTCACCTCCGGCGGGAACTATCCCTGGGCGACCGACGAAACGAGCGCGTTCAGCACCAACAGCGGCGTGAACAGCTCCGTTTCCACGATCACGAGCCGCGTTTTCCTCGGCGCGTATCAGGAGATTAGCTTTGAATACAAGGTCTCCTCCGAGCAGGATCACGACGCGCTCAGCTTCAAGGCGAACGGCCAGGAGCTGATGACTGCGAGCGGCGAGACCGGCTGGCAGACATACACCGGCGTGATCCCGATGAGCGGCACCGTGCAGCTCGCTTGGGAGTACTCGAAGAACGCTTCGGGCAGCGCGGGGCAGGATAAAGCATGGATCCGCAACGTCATTATGACCAAAACGCTCAGCTCCGTCGCGAACGACGACGGCTCCGAACTGCTTTTCGCGAGCGAGGGCAGCTATCCCTGGGTCATCGACGGCGACGCGATCAAGAGCGGCAATGCGGGCGTGAACAATTCCTCTTCGGAGGTCTCGACCACCATGCACATGCCGGAAGGGCTTTCCTTCGCGTTCCAGTACAAGGCTGAGTGCGGCACGGGCGATAAGTTCGAGTTCCTCGTCAACGGAACGACCGAGCTGACCGTCTCTGCTTCCGCCGGGTGGACCTCGTTTGAATACCTCGCTCCGTCCACCGGCGATTACACCTTCACCTTCCGCTACGTCAAGAACGGCTCGGGCAGCACCGGCGCGGACGCCGCGTGGATCAGGAAAGCAAAGACGATCGCGAGCATCAGCTACGTGCTGAACGTTGAAAACGGCAGGCTCTCGTTCGACAACAACGGGCTCTATCCCTGGAACGTGGAGAACAGCTACGCGGTGAGCGGCAACCAGAACGTCGCTTCGAGCAGCTCGTCCATCTGCCTCATCGTGAATATGCACACGGGCGACGCGCTCACTTTCCGCTATAAGGTCAGCAGCGAGAACAATTACGACTGGTATAACTTCTACGCGAACGGCCAGCAGATGTTCCATTACTCGGGCAACGTAAACTGGAGCACCTATACCTATACGGCGCAGCAAGACGGCAGCTATACCTTCGAATGGCGCTACGAAAAGGACTACAGCGTCAACGGCGGCAGCGACTGCGCGTATCTTGACGACGTGGAGCTGATCACCTCCGAGCCTTCCTTCATTCCGGGAGACTGCGACGGCGACGGTTCGGTCACCGTTTCGGACGCGCTGCTTGCGATGCGCTACGCAATGGGTCTGATCGGCGCGGACGAGCTCGATATCGACGCTGCGAATATTGACGGCAGCGGCACGGTGGATATCTCCGACGCGCTGACCATCCTGCGTATGGCGATGGGCACGGTGTGACGCGATATAAACAAAAACGATCCGCGCGGGGCAGCCGGAAGGCTGCCCCGTTCGTTATATTCGGGGAAAAGGGAAAAGCAGGGGAAGCTTCGGGAGCTTACAAATTCCGATTGACTTATAGCCCAAAATGCTTATAATTATAAATGTGGAAATGGCACCTGTGTGCCTTTCTGCCGGTGTTTAAACGATGAAGACAGAATTTTCTTTCAAAAAATTTATATGGGCTCTGCTCATAGGCCTGGGCGGCGCGCTCGCGGCAAACTTCAATCTGCCCTTACTGATCCCCGCTGCGGCGGCGATCGGCTTCATGGGCGCGTGCTGGGGCGTGAGCTATGCGCTCGTTGCGCTCGCGTTCACGGCGGGCGGCGCGGCGCTTGAGTTCAGCACGGACCTCATCTCCCTTATCTCGGCCGAGGCGGCGATCGTGCTCCCGTCCGTTATGCTGATCGTCGGGCTCAGGAAAAAGCTGCCCTACCGCCTCATAACGGCGGCCATCGCGGTGATCGTGCTGGCGGCGCTCTACTGCGGGCTCAGCCTGCCAGGGATCATCGCCGGCGGCGAACCGTTCGACTGGGCGTTAGAACTGCTCGACGCGTATAGGGCGATCGGCGAACAGTACGGTTACGTGCCGACGGGCCTCGTGGAGCTTCGCGATATGCTTCCCGTGGTCTATTACGGCGTGCTGATAATCATCGCGGAGGGCGCGGCGTTCATTATGGTGCTGCTTTCCAAGCTGTTCTGCGGCAAAAAGAATGAGGCCGTACGACCGATGGCGAGATTCATCGAGTGGCATCTGCCCTCAAGCCTCAGGATCGGCCTGCCGGTGCTCGCGGCCGGCATCCTCATCATGTACGTCGCCCGCTTCGGCGGAGCGCCCACGATGCTTGCGACCGTCGGCTATATGCTGCTGCCGCTGCTTGTCGCGGGAGGCCTCGCCACACTGATCTACGTCGTAACGCGGCGGCCGGGAAGCGGCTTCTACGTGGTGCTTGCGGTGCTGATCTCGGTGCTTATGCCGCTCTTTGCGGCCGCGATAGGCGTGGTCGACCTCTACGCGGGCGTCAGGCGCAGGTTCATGAGGACCGATAAGCTGATCCGCGAGGCGTTCGAAAGAGCGGAGAAGACCAAATCCAACACCGTGACCGTCGATTTCGGCGACGGGCGCGGGCCGCAGGTGATCGCGGTGCGCAAAAAGGTGAGCGAAGACGCGTTTTTCGACGGGCGGAACGAGAAACCCAAGACCGGGACGCCTGAAGAAAAGAAAACCGATAAACCAGGGGAGACCCCCGATAAAAGCGAAGAAAACGACGGAGGTGAAGACCAATGAAGGTAATGCTTAAAAAGGACGTACACGGCAGCGGCAAAGAGGGCGACATCGTCACCGTCAGCGACGGCTACGCCAACAACTACCTGATCCCCAAGGGCCTTGCCGTCCCCGCGGACGCGGGCACGATCAACGCCGCGAACATCAAAAAGCAGGCGGCGAAGCACCGCGTCGAGGTGCAGCGCAAGAACGCGAAGGCGCTTGCCGCGGACATGAGCAAGCTGTCCGTCAAAGTCTATACCAAGTGCGGCGAAAACGGCCGCCTGTTCGGCGCGATCACCGGCAAGGAGATCTCCGCCGCGCTCAAGGAGCAGTTCGATATCGACTGCGACAAGAAAAAGATCCGCATCGACGAGCCCATCAAGGCGATCGGCGTCTACACGGTCAGCGCGCATCTTTTCGAGCAGACCGATTCAAGCTTCAAGGTGGAAGTGCTGCCCCTCGAGCAGTAAGGCTTTGATCCCCGCTGCCCGGAAGGAGGGCAGAACCTATGGAAGAAAACACAAACCTGATCCCTCACAGCAACGACGCGGAAAAATCCGTGCTCGGCAGCGTCCTCATCTCCCACGCGGCGGCGGAGTATGCGCTCGAAGCGCTGCGTGCGGACGATTTCTTTTCCGTCGCGCACAGGGATATCTTCACGGCTATGGAAGCCCTGTATAACTCGGGCAAGACCATAGACGTCGTCACCCTCACCGACATGCTCGACAGGCAGGGCAAGCTGGACGCCGTGGGCGGGCCGGCCTATATCGGCGAGCTCGGCATCTACACGCCCGTACCATCGAATATCGAGCACTACGTCAAGATCGTCGAGAACCATTCCGTCCGCAGGAAGCTGATCAACGTGGGCTCGAACATCGCGAAGGAAGCGACCGAGAGCGCGAGGGATTCGGAGGCGATCATCGATGAGGCGGAGCGCCGGATCTACAACATCGCCATGCGCAAGACCGCGGACTCGATGGAGCGCATAGGTTCGATCTATTCGAGGGTCTATAATCAGATCGGCGAACTGATCCAGCTCAAAGGCAAGCGCACCGGCATCCCGACCGGCCTTGCGGAGCTGGACGAGCTTACCTCAGGCCTGCAGCGCAGCGATCTCGTGGTCGTCGCGGGCCGACCGTCCGCCGGTAAATCCGCGTTCGCGTTCGGCATCGCCGCGCACGCCGCGATCCGCGAAAAGGCGAACGTGGCCATATTCAGCCTTGAAATGAGCAAGGAACAGATCGTCATGCGTATCATGTCCGGCGAGGCCGGCATCAATATGCAGAAGATCCGCACGGGCGAGCTTGAGGCGGAGGAGATCCTCCGCATCGCGGACAGGTTCAACACCGTCGGCGAAGCAAGCATCATGATCGACGACACGCCGGGCATGAGCGTTGCGGATATCCGCACGAAGAGCCGCAGGATGAAGGCGGCGCACGGGCTCGATATCATCGTGATCGACTATCTGCAGCTCATACAGGGCGGCGGCCAGAGCAGCGATTCGAGGGTCCAGGTCGTTGCGGACATGACGCGCGCGCTCAAGCTGCTCGCAAGGGAGCTGAACGTGACGGTCATCCTGCTTTCCCAGCTCTCGCGTGAGCCGGACAAGCGCAAGGACCACACGCCGCTCATGAGCGACCTTCGCGAGTCGGGCTCCATCGAGCAGGACGCGGACGTCATCATGATGCTCTACCGCCCCGCATCGTATCCGGAAACGCAGGAGGCGGCGGACGGCGACAACACCTCCTATATCAACGTCGCCAAGCACAGGAACGGCGCCACGGCGAATATCCGCGTGATGTGGGTGCCGGAGGTCGCAAAATACACGAACTACGCTTCCGATCCGGAGTAAAGAGTAAAGCTAAATTCGCCGTGAACGGCGAGCTAAATTATTCTTCGCATAGCTAAATTTGCTTCGCAAGCTAAATTCGGCTCCGCCGAGCTATAAGAGGCGAATTTAATTTAGCTGAAAACCGCAGGTTTTCAATTTAGCTGAAGCTGCAAGGCTTCAATTTAGCTGCAAGCGTCAGCGAGCAATTTAGCTGAAATATAACGAAAATAAAGGACAGACCGAAGCTTCGGTCTGTTCTTTCGTTTTGAATAGTGCGCGCTTGCACTTTTCGCAAACGTGCGGTTAAAGCTTCCTTAATGAAGGCCGGCTGACGCGGGATTTTTATTGCCATAAATTGCGCTTTATTTTGCAAACTGCGTTTCGTACAGCTCGCGGTAGAAGCCACCTTTTTTCATAAGCTCGTCGTGATTTCCCTTTTCGATAATATGTCCGTCGCGCATCACGAGGATGACGTCAGCGTCGCGGATGGTTGAGAGGCGGTGGGCGACGATGAAGCTCGTTCTGCCCTTCATGAGGCGGGCGAACGCGTCCTGCACGATGAGCTCGGTGCGCGTATCTATGGAGGAGGTCGCTTCGTCGAGTATCAGCGCGGGCGGGAGCGCGAGCATTACCCTCGCGATGCACAGAAGCTGCCTCTGCCCCTGGGAGAGCGTTCCGCCGGATTCGCCGAGGACGGTATCGTAACCCTGCGGCAGCCTTGAGATGAACGCGTGCGCGTGCACGGCCTTCGCCGCGGCGATAACCTCTTCGTCCGTCGCGTCCGGCCTGCCCATCGCGATATTTTCGCGCACGGTGCCCGCGCGCAGCCAGGTCTCCTGCAGCACCATGCCGAAGCGGGAACGCAGCGCGGCGCGGGTCATGGCGCGGGTGTTCACGCCGCCCAGCCGGATCTCACCGCCGTCCGTATCGTAGAAACGCATGATGAGATTGATGAGCGTGGTCTTGCCGCAGCCCGTCGGGCCGACGATCGCGACGCGCTGGCCGTTTTTGACGGAGAGCGAGAAATCACGGATCAGCTCGCGCTCCGGCGTGTAGGAGAAATCCACGTTTTTGAACTCCACCGAGCCGTCGCCCGCTTCGGGTTCGAGCGCGGGATCCGGGTCGGGGACCTGCTCAGGCGCCTCGATCAGCTCGAACAGCCTCTCTGCGCAGGCGAGCGCGCCCTGCAGCTCGGCCACGACGCCGGAGATCTCGTTGAAGGGCTTGGTGTATTGGTTCGCGTAGCTGAGGAAGGCGGAAAGCCCGCCGACGGTCAGCCCGCCTCCGATAACGCTTAGCGCGCCGAGCACCGCAACGCCCGCGTAGATCAGCGAATTGACGAAGCGCGTGGTGGGGTTCGTGAGAGATGAAAGGAAGGTCGCGCGGACGGAATGGCGGCGCAGGCGCTCGTTGACCGCGCCGAAGCGTTTTTTTGCCGTCGGCTCATAGCCGAAGGCGCGGATGAGCTTTTGCTCCGTGATGTATTCATCCGCAAGCGAGGTCGCCTCGCCCCGCACGACGGCCTGGTCGAGAAAGCTCTTGTAGGTGCGCTTTGCGATAAAGCTTGCCATAAGCAGCGAGAGCGGCGAGAGCAGCACCACCGCGGCGGCGATCAGCGGGTCGATGCTCAGCATAAAGGCGAGTGTGCCGACGATGGTCATGACGCCGGTGAAAAGCTGGGAAAAGCCGAGCAGCAAGCCGTCCGCAAGCTGATCCGCGTCCGCGATCAGGCGACTGACCGTCTCCCCGACGGGGCGGGGGTCGAGCGCGGAGAGCGGCATGCGCTGGATATGCGAGAAGGCCTCATTGCGCAGGCTGCGCACCACGCCGTAGGTGATGCGGTTGTTCACGAGCCCCATCAGGTAGTTCGCGGCGGCGGCAAGCGCTGCGCAGGCCCCGACGCCGATGAGGATCGGGCGGAGCGACGGGAAATCGACGCGGCCTGCCTCCTTTATGCAGTCGATGCCGCGCCCGACGAGCACGGGGATCAGCAGCGTCAACGCGACCGACACGACGGAGAGCAGCAGGGACGCGATCGCGGCGGCGCGGTGCGCGCGCAGGCGCACGATCAGCTTTTTGATGACGGCGCGGCTGTTTTTTGCCCTAACAGCGGGCTTTTTTGCGGGCAAGCTCTTTTTCATGACGCCGCCCCCTCTCCGTCATCACCGCGGAACTGGGTGCGGTAGATCTCCCGGTAGACGGCGCAGTTTTTGATGAGCTCCCCGTGCCTGCCGATGCCGACGGGGCGGCCCTCGTCGAGCACGATGATGAGGTCGGCGTTTCGTATCGAAGCGGCGCGCTGCGAAACGATGAACGTAGTCGGCGCGCTTTCACGGGAGGCGAGCGCGGCGCGCAGCTTTGCCTCGGTCGCGTAGTCGAGGGCGGAGGTGCTGTCGTCAAGTATCAGCACCTCGCAGGGCTTCATGAGCGCCCGGGCGATCGCGAGCCTCTGCTTCTGCCCGCCGGAGAAATTGCCGCCGGCGCGCAGGACGGGCTCGTCGAGCCCCTTTTCGCGGGATTGGACGAAATCGAGCGCCTGCGCGGTTTCGAGCGCGCAGAGCATCTCCTCTTCGCCAGCGCCGGGCCTGCCCATTTCGAGGTTTTCGCGGATCGTGCCGGAGAGCAGTACGGCCTTTTGCGGAACGACCGAAACGCGGCTCCTGAGGGCGGCGGGGTCGAACTCCGCTATATCGATCCCGTCGAAGTGGACGCTTCCTACGGTCGCGCGATAGAAGCCGGCGATGAGGTTCACGAGCGTGGTCTTGCCGGAGCCCGTGCCGCCGATCACGCCTATCACACTGCCTGGCCGGGCTGTGAAGCTGACGCCGGCAACGGAGGGAGCGCCGGCGTTTTCGTATGAAAAACTGACGTCCGCAAATTCGATCAGCCCGCGGGGAGCGGCTTCATCGGGGATACTGCTGCCGTCCGTTTCGCCGTTTTCAAGGCGGAGCACGGCGGAAACGCGCGCGCCGCAGGCGGCGGCCTTCGCGATGGTGATAACGAGGTTCGCCATCTTCACAAGCTCCACGAGGATCTGCGAAAGCAGATTGTAGAGCGCAACGACCTGGCCCTGCGTGAGCGTGCCCGCGTCGACGCGCAGCGCGCCGGTATGGATGAGCACGATGACCGCGATATTGACGGCAACGAGCGTTGCGGGATTGAGCGCGGCGGATATCCTGCCGACCGCGAGCTGGAGCTTTTCAAGCCTGCGGGTCCTTCCTTCGAACTCCTTGATCTCCGTCTCCTCCTGCAAAAACGCGCGCAGCACCCGAACGCCGGTCAGGTTCTCGCGCGCCGATGATGTAACGCCGTCAAGCGCCTTTTGAACGCCGCGGTGCCGGGGGATGGCGGTGAGCAGGATGCCGAAGACGATCACGAGCAGGACCGCGATGACGCCGGCGAAGATGAGAGCGCATTTCGCGTCGATCGTGAAGGCGACGATCATCGCGCCGAACACCACGAAGGGCGATCTGAGAAGAAGCCGCAGCGTGAGGTTTATGCCGGTCTGGAGCGTGTTCACGTCGCTCGTCATGCGCGTCACGAGCGTTGAAACGCCTATGGAATCGAGCCTTCCGTAGCTGAGGCTCTGGATCTTGTCGAGGAGCGAAGCGCGGATATCGGCGCAGACGCCGATCGCGGACCGTGCGGAAAAATACTGCGCCGTGATCGCGAGCGCGAGGCCGACGACCGCGAACGCCGCGAGAATGCCGCCGCGGCTCAATATGAAAGCCTTATCGCCCTCCGGGATGCCCCTGTCGATGATGGAGGCGATCACGAGCGGGACGAGCAGCTCGAGCGTCGCTTCCATGAATTTGAACAGCGGCGCGAGCACCGTTTCGGGCACGTATTTGCGGAAATAGCGAAGGATGGTCTTCATTTTGCCCTTCCCTTTATAACTTACTGCACGTCAATTATATCATCCGGCGGGAGCTATTTCAACCAAACGGCGCGGGAGCGTTTTCACGGTTGATTTTTCGGCTGAAACAACTATAATAGAGGGGGGAAAGGATGGCTTTTCAAATGAAGATAACTTTTATCGGCGCTGCCCATGAGGTCACTGGCAGCCTGACCCTTATAGAGATCGGCGGCTCAAAGCTGCTCGTGGACTGCGGCATGGAGCAGGGCAGGGATATCTTTGTGAACCAGACCCTGCCGGTGGACGCGGCGTCCATCGACGCGGTGCTGCTGACCCATGCGCATATCGACCATTCGGGCAACCTGCCCCTGCTCGATAAGTGCGGTTTCCGCGGCACGGTCTACGCCACTACCGCCACCTGCGGCCTTGCGGATATCATGCTGCGCGACTGCGCCCAGATCCAGGAGAGCGATGCGGAGTGGAAAAACCGCAAGCGCAAGCGCTCCGACAGCCCGGAGGTCGTTCCCGTCTACACCATGAAGGACGCGGAAAACCTGCTGCGCCGCCTGCGCCCCGTGGACCCGGGCAAAACGATCAGGATCCTTGAAGGCGTGGAGGTCCGCTTCACGGATATCGGGCACCTGCTCGGCTCCGCCGCGATCGAAGTATTCCTCACCGAGGGGAACGAAAGCCGCAAGTTCGTTTTCAGCGGCGACGTGGGCAATATCAATAAGCCGATAGTGCCGGATCCGACGAAGATCCGGGATGCGGACTACGTCATGATCGAATCCACCTACGGCACCCGCCTGCACGAGGAGGAGAAGACGGACCACGTGGGCATGCTCGCGCAGGTCATCGAGAAAACGCTCGACCGCGGAGGCAACGTTGTGATCCCGAGCTTCGCCGTCGGCAGGACGCAGGAGATCCTCTACATGATCCGTTTGGCGAAGCTGACGGGGAAGTTCAAGCGGGACCGCCGCTTCCGCGTGGTCGTGGACAGCCCGCTCGCCGAGGAGGCGACGAGCATCTTTTTGCAGTCCGACACGGTCTTTTTCGATGAAGAGACGGCGGATCTCATTACGCGCGGGATCAACCCGCTGTACTTCGACGGGCTCGAGCCGAGCGTTTCGGCGGAGGAGTCCAAAGCCCTGAACGATGACCCGGAGCCGAAGGTCATCATCTCCGCGAGCGGCATGTGCGAGGCGGGGCGCATCCGCCACCACCTCAAGCACAATCTCTGGAGGCCCGAATGCACGATCCTCTTCTGCGGGTACCAGACGAACGGCACGCTCGGCCGCGCGATCCTCGATGGGGCGGAAAAGATAAAGCTCTTCGGCGAAACGATCGCCGTCCGCGCCGAGGTCAGGTTCCTCCCGGGCTCGAGCTCCCACGCGGATAAGGCCGGCCTTATCGACTGGCTCAGCGGGTTTGAACAGAAGCCCCTGCGCGTTTTCGTGAACCATGGGGACGACGAGGTCTGCACGGAGTTTGCGAGGATCCTTTCGGAGGAATGCGGATTTAACGCCTTCGCGCCGTACAGCGGGACGGAGTTCGATCCCGTTAAAAACGAGTTCATACGCATCACGGAGGGCGTTCCCGTGAAGGAGGAAAAGCCCGAGAAGCCGCGTGAAAGCGAAGGCGCGAGGCGCGCGAAGCAGCTTTCCAGGGAGCTTGCGGAGGCAGCGGCGCAGCTTAGAAAGGCGATCGAAGCGGCGGAGAACGCCTCCAATTCCGATAAACAAAAGCTTATAAAGGAGCTTAAAGCGCTGATGAAGACAATCGGCGCGTGACGTTAGGCCTTTCGGCGGAGGAACGATGGAATGAGAAAGTATGCGTATCTGAAGGAACCGTTCAGGCACGGCGGCGAGCTCGTTTTCAAGATCATGCTCTATGAGACCGACGGCGGCTGCTATCTCTACGAGTACGGCAGCCCGGACGCGTTTCAGTGTTCTGCCGACCTGTTCTACGTTCAGACTGAGGACGTTTACGCCGACTGGGGCGGTCTCATAGACGAAAGGGGTTGGATCGATATAGGCGACCCGCTGCCCGGCTGCCAGCATGACGCGTTCATACCCCTTCGGGTTAAGGGCCGGGAGGCCGGAAGACCCGAGTGGGGAAAGTATGAAACGCTCAAAGACGGGGTCTGGGTGGAATTCGATCCGGAAAGCGATACGCAGGAATAACGAATTAAAAGAAAAGAGCTTTGCCGCATTGCAAAGCTGCAAAAAACGAACCCGCTCAGACGTCTTTCTATTACGGAGAGCGTCACGGCGGGCCATTCTTTTGGAAAAATGGAACAAAAGCTAAATTGCTCGCTTCCGTTCGCAGTTAAATTGAAGCCTCACGGCTTCAGCTAAATTGAAAACCTGCGGCTTTCAGCTAAATTAAATTCGCCTGTAAGCTCGGCGGAGCCGAATTCAGCTTGCGAAGCAAATTTAGCCGGGCGCAGCCCGATTTAGCTCGCCTAAGGCGAATTCAGCTTAAACTCAATCCCACCATTTGAGCATTATCAGAAATTCGCCCGTGTCGTCCACGGGCTTTTTTTCGCCCGTCGGGTAAAAGCCGTGGCGGGAGTAAAAGGCGATGGCGCGCTCGTTCTTTTCAAGCGCCCAGAGCCTGTCCGCGCCGCGTTCGAGCACGGCGAAGCGGAGGAGCGCGGAGCCTAAGCCTCCGCCCTGGAACACGGGCTCGACGAAGAGCTTTTCGATCTCGCTGCCGTTTACCCGGATAAAGCCCTTGACCACTCCGTCGTCGAAGACGAAGGTGCCCGCGATAAGCTCCGGCTTTTCGCCGTATTCGCCGATAAGCACCGGCACGGTGAGCTCCGAAAAGAAGTATTCGTCCGTTCTGAAAACGGGATAGAAGTTCAGCCGGTAATTGAAAAGCTCGATCTCGGCGAGCCTTGCGGCGTCTTCCGGCCGCGCAGGGCGGATATTCGTGTTTTTTACAGTATCGTTCATATTATCACGCAGTCTGTTCGATGCAGCCGAGCAGCGTGTTCACGGCGTCCATAGCGGCGCGGAACATCGCTTCGCTCTCGGCATGCTTCCTCGTGATCACGAGGCAGATCTTTTCGCCGCCCTGGAGCTGTGCGCCCTCGATGCGGGGAATGACGGTATAGAGCTTCGCCCCGTCGAGCGGCGCCTGCTCGCTGAAGGTGAACCGCGCTTCGCCCGCTTTGACGACGAAGCTCAGGATGCCGAGCCCGGAAGCGCGGGCTTTGCAGAGCGAGATATCGAGCAGGTTCTGAACGCATTTCGGGATGTCGCCGTAGCGGTCGATGAGCTCGTCCTGCACGTCGCGCATGGAGTCGATATCGGTGATCGAGGCGATGCGCTTGTACATCTCCATCCTGCCGGTCTCGCGGGCGATGTATTTCTTCGGGATGTTCGCGTCGATCGGGACCTCCATCACCGTGTCGAACACGGGCTTCACTTCCTCGCCCTTCGCCTCGCGAACGGCGGCGTCGATCAGCTTGCAGTAGAGCTCGTAGCCCACCTGGGCCATGTGCCCGTGCTGCTCCGCGCCGAGGATATCGCCCGCGCCGCGGATCTCAAGATCGCGCATGGCAACGCGGAAGCCCGCGCCGAACTGTGTGAACTCGCGTATCGCGGAAAGCCGTTTGTCCGCGATCTCGGAAAGCACCTTGTTCGGGCGGAAGGTGAGGTAGGCGTAGCCAAGCCTCTGCCCGCGGCCAACGCGCCCGCGCAGCTGATAGAGCTGCGCAAGACCCATGCAGTCCGCGTCGACGACGATCATCGTGTTGACGTTCGATATGTCGAGCCCGCTCTCGATGATCGTGGAGCAGACGAGCACGTCCGACTTCGCCTCGAGAAAATCGAGCATCGCGTTTTCAAGCTGGCGCTCCGGCATCTGCCCGTGGGCATAGCTGATCCTCGCCTCCGGAACAAGCGCGGAGAGCTCCTGAACGAACCGCTCCATCATCTGCACGCGGTTGTAGACCACGTAGACCTGCCCGCCGCGGCCGATCTCCTTGAGTATCGCCTCGCGCACGAGCTGATCGGAATACTCCATCACGTAGGTCTGCACCGGGTAGCGCGCCTCGGGCGGGGTCTCGATCACGCTCATGTCGCGGATGCCGCTCATGCTCATGTGGAGCGTCCGCGGGATCGGCGTTGCGGAAAGGGTCAGCACGTCCACGTTCCGCTTCATGTCCTTGATCTGTTCCTTGTGGTTCACGCCGAAGCGCTGCTCCTCGTCGATGATGAGCAGGCCGAGATCGCGGAACTTCACGTCCTTGGCGAGCAGCGCGTGTGTGCCGATGAGCACGTCCACCGTGCCGCGTGCGACCTTCTCCTTGACCTCCTTCTGCTCCTTTGCGCTGCGGAAGCGGGAGAGCAGCTCGACCTTTATCGGGAAGCCCGCGTAGCGGGAGGACAGGGTGTTGTAGTGCTGCTGGGCGAGGATCGTCGTGGGCACGAGGAAAGCGCACTGCTTGCCGTCCATCGCGCATTTGAACGCGGCCCGCAGCGCGACCTCGGTTTTGCCGTAGCCCACGTCGCCGCAGAGCAGGCGGTCCATGATGCGGTCCGACTCCATATCGGCCTTGATCTCCTCGATGGAGCGGAGCTGGTCCGGCGTTTCGCGATACGGAAAGCTGAGCTCGAGCCGCTGCTGCCAATCCGTGTCGGGTGAGAAGCGGAAGCCCTTGCGCCGCGTGCGCTCGCCGTACAGCCGCACGAGGTCGAACGCGAGCGTGCGGACGCTCGCGCGGGTCTTCGCGACGGTCTTCTGCCATTCGCCGGAGCCGAGGCGGGAGAGCTTTTGCTTTTCAACGTCGCCGCCGATGTATTTCTGAACGCGGTCGAGCTGGTCCGTGGGGATGAACAGCTTGTCGCCCGCCTGATAGGTGAGCTCGATATAGTCCCGCGTTTTGCCGTCCACGACCAGCGTATTGACGCCGGTGAAGCGGCCGATGCCGTGCGCCTCGTGAACGACGAGGTCGCCGACCTCGAGATCGTAGAGCGACAGGCTGCTTTGACTGCGTTTCTTCGCCTTGCCCGCCGGGCGGAAACCCGCGCCGAACAGCTCGTATTCGGAGATAACGACGAGGTGCATCGCGGGGTATTCAAAGCCGTGGGGAAGGGAACTCCCCACGATCAGTATCTCGCGCGGAAGGATCTCACGCGTCAGCTCAGCAGTGACCGCGGCTTCGATGCCGAGGTCATAGAGCATATCCTGCAGGCGCTTTGCATGCTCGCCGGCAAAGAGCAGCACAGTGCAGCCCTTCTGCTTCCACAGCGCGACGTCGTCCCGAAGGGCGGTGTCGCCCGGGATATAGCGCGGTACGGGGCGGGACTCGAACTTCACGAGCTCCTTCGTGCGGATGGCGGGGAAGCTCCTCGTAAGCGCGAACAGCATCGCCGTGCGCGGACGGTCGAGCTGCGCGAAGGCGGCGGACGCGGGCGAAAGGAGCCTTGCCTGCAGCTCGTGGCCTTCGCCGCTCTTCAATACGTCCCCAAGCCCGTCCATGAACTGCGAAAACGCGAAGCGGGCGCTCTCGTCCACGCGGGCGGGCTCGTCGATGAGCACAAGGGTGTCCTCGGGGATATAGTCGAGCAGCGTGATATCCTCACGGCAGAAAACGGGCAGCAGCGCGAGCGCGTTCGCGGGGGTGCCGCCGTCGCGCAGGACCTCCGTTTCAAGCTGGTAGCGGGGCTTGTTACGCAGGGCGGCGATGCCTTTTTTGCGCATCTCGGCGTCCAGCGGGAGCTCCGTTGCGGGCGGGATGACCGCAAGCGAAACGTTCTCGGTGGAGCGCTGCGAGATCGGGTCGAACTCGCGCATCGTATCCACCTCGTCGCCGAAAAACTCGATACGGACAGGGTTGTCGGCGGTGACGGGGAATACGTCGATATAGCCGCCGCGCCGCGTGAACTGCCCGCGGCCTTCGCATACGTCCTCGCGGGTGTAGCCTGCGTCGGCGATTTTTTGCACGAGGGAATCGGGCGAGACCTCCATGCCGACGCGCACTGTGTGCGTGAAGTTCAATATGCTTTCGGGCGGGGCGAGCCGCTGCATTATTGCCTCGATCGGCGCGACGATGAGCGCCCTTTCACCGGAGAGCAGCGCAAGCATCACGCGAAGGCGGCGGATGCCGAGCTCCTGGGACTGGACGTAGCTGTGCGCGTTCAGCGGCGTTTCGCGGATGGGGAAGAGCATCGCGTTCCCGTGGTAGCAGGAAAGCTCCTCGTGCACGCGCTGCGCCGCCTGCGCCGAGGGCACGATGACGAGCGTCGCGCCGGAATGGGAGGCCGCAAGCGCCGCGGTTACGTTCGTGCGGTGCGCTTCTCCGAGGCCGAATACGCCGACGGGGCCCTTGCCGGCCTCGAGCGTTTCCTCGAGCCTCCTGTATTCAGGTGAAGTTTTCAGCGCCGCGTAGAGCGGCTCAAAGCCTTTCAGCATGGTCTCTCCCGCTCATCCTTTGGTGAGCTCAACGGTGAACAGCGCGGACGGCCCGTCCGCACAAAAGACGAAATAATCCTCCTCGTCGGTCTCGGCAAAACGGGCGACTCCGTCACGGAGGCCGTACACGAGCGCGAATTCGTTGGGCTCGAGCCTTAGCATACACCGGTCGCCGTCCGCGAGAAAGCGCATGTCGCCGCTCGCTTTGGCTTTTCGGAGCATCAGGTTGAGGTCCCTCGCGCGGCCGACGCAGTGCGTTGGCGCGCCGCCGTCGAAGCGGTGGACGGTCTTCCCGGGCTCGATGACCGTGATCTCTCCGCTGCTGCCGTGGGTCAGGTCCATCGCGCCTTCGATCGAGCCGATGATGCGGTCGTAATCGGGCAGGGAGGTGAAATCGGATTCATCGAGCTCCACCTTCGCCGTGCTGATGCGGAAGAGGAAATCCCGCTGCGCGTAGACCGCGCCGGCGGGGAAGATCATGATCTCGGTGGTGGTGCCGCCGCTCCAGGCGGAGGTGCGCATCTCTTCGGGTCTTATGGTGGTGATCTTAAGCATGGTATGTTCCCTCGCTGTTTTAAGACAGCAACAGCCCGGAGCCGCTTATGGGGGTACCCCAAGACTCCGGGTGAACTGCGTATTTACAATCATATTTTAACCGATACGGGGCCGGATTTCAACCGCTTTCCCAAAATTTTCGGTTATTGCCGTTAATTTGCGGATAGGAACCCGATCGCGGCAGCGAGCTGCAGGTCCCTGTCCGGATAGTCGCGTAGGATGTAGTAAATGTCCACCCCGCTGAGCTCCGGGTCCTGCTCCACGACGATATCGGGCGTGACGCCCACGCCGTGGATGAGCTCGCCGTTCGGCGTGCGGTAGGCGTCCGTGGTCAGCTTGAGATAGCCCTGACCGGGCAGCACCTGCCAGCTCGTCTGCACGATGCCCTTGCCGAAGGTGGTGGTGCCCATCAGCGTCCCCGCCTTGTTGTCCTGCACGGCGGAGGCGAAGATCTCGCTCGCGGAGGCGGAATCGCCGTTCACGAGCACAACGAGAGGCATATCGAGGCTCTTTTCGGCGGAGGAGGTATAGACCTCCGGCTTTTCCACCATTTTGCCCTCGAGCGTCGTGATCGTGCACTCGGGCAGGATCCGGTCCGCGATATGCGTGACGGTATCGAGCGTTCCGCCCGGGTCGTTGCGCACGTCGATGATGAGCTTCGTCATGCTGCCGGCAAGCAGCGTGTCGAGCGCGGCGTCGAATTCACTTGCGGCGCTGCCGGTGAAAGAATCGATGCGGATATAGCCTATGCCATCGTCAAACTGCGAAAAATACACGCGGCGCACGTAAACGTCCCCGCGCACGGCGGCGATCTCAAGCTGCTCCTCTCCGCGCATTATCGTCAGCGTCACGGTGCTGCCGTCCTCGCCGCCGATCATGCCGCTGACGGTATTGAGGTCGGCGCCGATAACGCTTTCGCCGTTCACCGCGACGATGTAGTCCCCGTCCAGTATGCCGGCCTTTTCCGCGGGAGAGTCCTCATACACGCGCTCAACGTGCGTCCCACGCTGCTCGTCAAAGGTAATAACAACGCCGATGCCCTTGTAGTTGCCGTTCAGCGTGGAGCGGAAGCTATCGTACTCCTCCTCGGAATAATAGGCGGCGTACGGGTCGCCCACGGCGTTCACGAGCGAATGCGCGGCGGCGATCGTGAGCTCTTTGGAGCTCGGCGCGTCCTCGCCGAAATAGTAGTATTTATCGATATCGCGCAACAACTCGGAGATAAGCGCCGAGTTCTGTTCCTTTCCGGTATCTATGATCCTGTAGCGCGTGGTGCCGGCGGCGAGTATGCCGAGCACGACGACCGCCGCGATCGCGGCGCTCAAAAGCATCAGCAGCGCGACCTGGCCCGCGCTCGCGCCTTCGCGCCTCGTTCCGAATTCGTATTTTCTCATTATTTCAGGGTTCTCCTTGACTGCATTATTATCTTTACTCCGAAAAAACGCCGATTATTCGCCGTCGTCCTCGCCGTCGGCGGCCGTGCCCCGGAGCGCCAGCGGGTCGCATTCCCCGCTGAACACGCCTCCGGTCATCCGCGGCGGGAGCTTCATCCGGTCCCACATGCCGTATTTATGCGTGTCCGCGATCGCCTTCATGAGCTTCGTCTCCACGTCCGGCACGATATGGCGGAATTCCTGCAGGAGCAGGCGCATATCCTCGCGCTTGGTCTTGCCCGCGACCGGGCAGTTGGGCTTCAAAACGGGCAGCTCGAGCCGTTTGGCCGCGTTGATCGCGTCCTTCTCCGGGTAGAAAACGAGAGGGCGGATGACCGTTACGCCCTTGCGGCCGAGGTAGGTCACCGGCGCGAAGGTGTTGAGCCTCGCCTCGAAGAACAGGCTGAGCAGGAAGGTCTCGATCACGTCCTCGCGGTTGTGCCCGAGCGCGACCAGATTGCAGCCTTTCGCAACGGCTATGTCGTTCAGCGCGCCGCGGCGCATCTTCGCGCACATCGCGCAGGGGCTCTTGTCCTTGCGGATATTGAAGACCACGTCGCCGATATCGGTCTTTCTGACCTCAAAATCGATGTCGTGCGCTTTGGCGAACGCCTCGATCGCGCCCGTGTCCTGTTCGACGAGCCCGAGGTCGAGCATCACGGCGCAGAGATCGTATTTCTTTTTTGAGAACATCTGGTAGAGCTTCAGCCCGTACATCAGCAGAAGGCTGTCCTTGCCCCCGCTGACGCCGACGCAGATCTTGTCTCCGTCGTGGATCATGTCGTATTTTTCATCCGCACGGCGGATGCACCCGAGCACCTGTTTCATGTATCGTCCCGCGGCTTTCGGTAAAGCCGGTCTTTCGCCTTGTATTATTGCCCGAACAGGGCAGCCCGAGCCGCGCCGTTCGCGCTCATTATACTGCAAAATCGGTTTTTTGTATAGAGCCGCAAACGTTTTTTATATCGGCTGCTTTTGCGGAATAGCAGGGCGAAAAACGCAAAAAATAGCGAAAAGGCCCGAAACGGGTGGGAGAGGTGGAGAATTGAAACAGAAAAGGAAAAATACGGGAGTTATTGCGGGGATCGGGAACGCCGTGCGCATGGCGGCGCTCACGCTTGCGCTCCTTTTTGCGGCGGCGGCGCTGGTGGTCGCCGCGGAATGCGTCCGCGCGGCGCGGGCGGCCGATTTCGACGCGGAGAGGATCACCGGCGCCGGAAGGAGCACGCTCGTTTACGACGCGGCGGGGGAACTTGCCTGCGTGCTTTCATCGGGGGAAAAGCGCATCCCGATAAAGCTCGGCGAGCTCTCCGAAACGACGAAGTACGCATTCATTTCGGCGGAGGACGCGAGGTTTTACGAGCATTCCGGCGTGGACGTCATCCGCGTTTTCGGCGCGGCATGGGCGGACCTCAAGGCGATGCGCCTCAAGGAAGGCGCGTCCACGATCGGGCAGCAGCTCGTCAAGCTCAGCCATCTGTCGGGCGAAAAAACGATCGAGCGCAAGCTCACGGAGGTTTTTCTGACGCTTGAAATGGAGAGGGAGTTCACCAAGGACGAGATCCTCGAAATGTATCTGAACTACGTCTATTTCGGAGGCGGGTTCTACGGGATCGAGGCGGCGTCGCTCGGGTATTTCGGCGTGCACGCAAGCGAGCTCACCGCGGCGCAGGCGGCACAGCTGGCGGGCGTGCTCAAATCGCCCTCGGGGTACGCGCCGCACCTCGACCCCGAAAAGTCCCTCGCAAGGAGAAACAACGTGCTTTCGCTGATGGAAAAATACGGGCATCTTTCGCATGAGGAGGCGGAGAGCGCGAAGGCGGAGCCCTGCATCCTTCAAAACGCGATCCCGGAGGAGCGGAGCGCTGCCGTTTCGCTTGCTCTGCGCGAGGCGGCGGACGCGCTCGGCGTCGGCGCGGACGAACTGCGCCGAGGCGGGTACGTTGTCCGCACCACGCTCGACAGCGCGGCGCAAAGCGCTCTGGACGAATTGATGGGCACGGACGCGCTGTTCCCGTGCGAAAACGCGCAGGGGGCGTGCGTGCTGCTCGGGCGGGACGGCGCGATACGGGCGCTTGCCGGCAGCCGGATAAAGGAGGGCAAAGCGATCGACGGCATCGACCGCGCGGCGGACATGAAGCGGCAGCCCGGTTCGCTTATCAAACCGATCCTCTGCTACGCGCCGGCGCTGGACGGCTTCGGCTATACGGCTGCGACCCTGCTCGAGAACGCCGAACGGGATTTTGACGGCTACGCCCCGCGCAACGCCGGCGATAAATACGGAGCGCCGGTGACGCTGCGCGCGGCCGTTTCGGAGTCGCTGAACATCCCCGCCGTCGAAGTGCTCGAGGCGATCGGTGCGGATAAAGCCGCGGCCTTTGCAAAACGGCTCGGCATGGATCTTGAAAACGAGCATATCGGCCTGCCCCTCGCGCTCGGCGGCTTCACTTACGGCGTTTCGCCGCTTTCGATGGCGGCGGCCTACAACGCGTTCAATAACGGAGGCGAATACTGCCCGCCGTACGCTGTTTCAAGCATCGAGCTGAACGGCGAAACCGTCTATCGTCACGAGAGCCGTCCAGCGCGTGCGATGCGCGAGGAGACGGCGTTTATAATGAGCTCCATCCTGCGGGACGCGGCGCAGACGGGCACCGCGAGCGCGCTTTCCGGCCTCGGCCTTCCGCTCTCGGCGAAGACCGGCACCAACCTCGACGAAAACGGCCGCGTGCGCGACGTATGGTGCGCGGCATTTGCCGGGGAGCTCACCTGCGTTTCGTGGATGGGCACGGACGACGCTTCGCGCGGGGAGCTGCCCGAGGGCACGACGGGCGGGAACAGCGCCTGCGTATTTTTGTGCCGGCTGCTTGAAAAACTGCCGCGTGAAAGCCTCTCGGTGGAGCGCGAAACGCCGGACGGAGTGCTGTACTGCGCGCTCGACAAGACCGCGCTCGAAACCGGCAAACTGCTGCTCGCGACCCGGCATACGCCCCGGGAGGAGGTGCTTTCGGAGTATTTCACGGCGGAGACCGCGCCGCGCGACGTGAGCCCCGCGTGGACGGAGCCCCTGCCGCCCGCGCAGGCGCGCTGGCAGCCGGACGCGGGCGGGAAGCCGACGATCATATTCACCGCGGCGGACGCGCGGCTTCTCTTCCGCGTCGTTCGCGTTTCCGGTGACGGGACGGAGCGGGTGATCGCGGAGCTTTCCGGGAGCGAAGGAGAGCTTGCCTATACCGATCATTCGGCGCTGCCGGGTGCGACGTATTTCTATTATGTGCAGACGGTGAACCCGCTCGTCCCGCAGGACGGAGCGCCGGCAGTCAGCGCGCCGTCGCGGAGAATGCGGGTGTACGTGCTGCGGTAAAAACACGCCGAGCGGCGCATCCGCATAATTATATTTTCGGTTTTGCAGCAAAACCGGCCAAAAGCGCTGCGGCGGCGGTTGACTTTTCCGGCAATTACTGGCATAATGCTGTTTGGCGCCTTGTCCGCCGAATTAAAAAATGTGATTATCGGAGAATTGATATGGAAAAGATCGTCATTGCTCTCGGCGGTAACGCCCTTCAGGAAGCCGGCAAGCCCGCGACCGCGGAATCCCAGCTTGAGGTCGTTGAAAAGACCAGCGAATACATTGCGGACATCATCGAAAAGGGCTACAACGTCGTCCTCGCGCACGGCAACGGCCCGCAGGTCGGCCGCATCGTTATCCAGAACGAGTTCGCCGCCAGCGAGACCCCCGCTATGCCGTTCGACGTCTGCGGCGCTATGAGCCAGGGCTATATCGGCTACCACATGCAGCAGGGTCTTGAAAAGGTGCTCCGCGCGCGCGGCATCAAAAAGCGCGTCGTGACCGTCGTCACCCAGGTCGTCGTCGACAAGGACGACCCGAAGTTCAAAAATCCCTCTAAGCCCATCGGCCCCTTCTACAACGAAGCGCAGGCAAAGGCCATCGCCGCGGAAAAGGGCTACACCATGAAGGAAGACGCGGGCCGCGGCTGGCGCCGCGTGGTCGCTTCGCCCATGCCCGTTGAGATCGTCGAGCTGGACGCCGTGAAGTGCCTGATCGACGGCGGCTTCATCGCTGTCACCGTCGGCGGCGGCGGCATCCCCGTCATCAGGGATGAGAACGGCAACCTCGTGGGCACCGCTGCCGTTATCGACAAGGACCTCGCCAGCGAGAAGCTTGCCGAGGACATCGACGCGGACGCGCTCGTCATCCTCACCGCGGTCGAAAACGTCTGCGTGAACTTCAACAAGCCCGACGAGAAGCGCCTCAGCACCATGACCGTCGACGAGGCGAAGGCCTATATCGCCGAGGGTCAGTTCGCGCCCGGCTCCATGCTGCCCAAGGTCGAAGCGGCGATCAAGTTCGCAATGAGCAAGCCCGGCAGGAAGGCCATCATCACCTCCCTCGATAAGGCCGTCGAAGCGCTCGAGGGCAAGGCCGGAACGACCGTGATGTGATCATCTAATAAGCATAAATGATAAAAGGCTTTGCCGAAAGCGGCAAAGCCTTTTATGTTGCAGATCAGTCCGTGGGGTCCTGCTTTTTTCTTCGGACCGTCTTGCGCGTCAGCTCAAAGCTCATATCTATCAGCGGGAAGACGGTCTCCTTCTCCACGCTGCCGTCCAGCAGCACGGTTATCCAGCTGTCCTTATTCATGTGGTAGGCGGGGAGGATCCCCTCCTCGCGCCGGAGCGACCCCGCGAGCATGGGCGGGCATTTGATATCGAGGATGGGCACGACCTCGTCGCCCTTAAGGCCGAGGCGGCGCCGCGGCACCTCCATGATGAGGCCGAACCATTTGCGCGTTGACGCGTGCCTGAATACCGGGCACTCGGGAAGCCCCTTGAAGGGATAGTCCGGCTCGACGGAGTAGGTCTCGCGGATGTATTCGGTCACTTCTTCGCGCATCGTTTTCATGGGCTCTGCTCGTCCTTTCTTTCCCTTTTTCTCGTTCAAGTCATATCCGGTATTCGCAGGGCTCGTCTATGACCCAGGGCAGCTTGCAGCTTATCTCGATCTGAAGCGCGTTCTCGGGAAAGCCGGGCTGGCGCAGGTCGATTGCATCCTTGAACCATATCGAAAAACAGGGGGCGAGCTCGTACATCGCGCTTTCGCTCCAACTCAAAATTTCGTGACCGCGTTTCCGGACCCCGAGAAGCCTGCCGAGCTTGGAGCAAGAGGACTCGCTCGTCGGAACGCGCTCCGCTTTTTCGATCGCCCCGCTCATGTGCCCGACGACGTGGAACCAGCCGCCGTACAGCATCAGCCCGTTCTGCATTGCGTAGGGCGAGATCTCTGTTATCAGGCGGAGGTCGTCGACGCCGCAGCTGCGGAAAAACTCATGAACGGATGCGGGCAGGGCGGAAACGGCCTCGCGGAAATTGCGGCAGCCGGAGCAGCCGCAGTCGTTCGGGTAAAAATGCTCCGAATAGAATTCACGCGTCGCCTTTTCGTCGACTTCGATTTTACATTCTCCTATGGTTATCAGCATGAGATCACCTCGCTTCAAGTATAAACGCGAACGGCGGTCTCTGTCAATAAAGCCGCAAAGAAAAGGGGCAGCCTTTTACAGTTGCCCCTTTGTGGGATCTTTCATCGGCCCTTGCGAGCCGGGCAATTACGCCTTTTTGCTTTTCGCGGCGCAGCAGCACGCGCCGCAGGCCGCGCAGTTCCCGCTGCACCCGCAGGAGCAGCGCTTTTTGCCTTTGACGAGGGAGATCACCGCCGCGGCGACAACGGCCAGCAAAACGGCGGTCACCGCGATCGTCACAAGGTTATCTGCGATCCATGCAAACATGAGCGCACGCTCCTTTCTTACACTTTCACATCCTGAGTCAGCTTGGTCGCTTCCTTATACTTCTTGAAGAACAGCATATAGACAAGGAGTACGAGCACCGCGAAGGCGGCGACGAGGCTCACCGTGTTCACAGCCGTTCCGGCTCCGGTCGAGAGCTTGCCGGTGAGGAGGTTGCCGAACTGGTTGATCATGAGGGCGATCGCATACGCGAAGCCGCACTGATAGCCGACGGCGAACCAGGTCCATTTTGCGCTGTTCATCTCGCGCCTGATTGCGCCGATAGCCGCGAAGCAGGGAGCGCAGAGCAGGTTGAACACGAGGAACGAGAAGCCCGCGAACTTCGTTGCGAACGCGGAGGCGATGCCTGCCCAATCCCCGTAGAGGATGCCCATCGTGCCGACGATGTTCTCCTTTGCGACAAGGCCGGTGACGGAAGCCACAGCCGCCTTCCAGTTGCCCCAGCCGAGAGGCGCGAAGAGCCACGCGAAGGCTTTTCCGATGTGCGCAAGGATCGAGAACTCCATCTCATCCTCAGCCAGCATACGGAAGGCTCCGTCGACCCAGCCGAAGAACGAGGTGAACCAGACAAGGATCGTGGAAAGCAGGATGATGGTGCCGGCTTTCTTGATGAAGGACCAGCCGCGCTCCCAGGTGGACCTGAGAACGTTGCCGAGCGTCGGAAGATGGTAGGCGGGCAGCTCCATAACAAAAGGAGCGGGATCGCCCGCGAAGCGCTTGGTCTTCTTCAGGATGATGCCGGAGATGATGATCGCCGCCATGCCGATGAAGTAGGCCGAAACGGAAACGAGGGGCGATTTGTTAAAGAGTGCGCCGGCGATCATCGCGATGAAGGGGATCTTTGCGCCGCAGGGGATGAAGGTCGTCGTCGTGATCGTCATGCGGCGGTCACGCTCGTTTTCGATCGTTCGCGAGGCCATGATGCCGGGGATGCCGCAGCCAGTGCCGATGAGCATCGGGATGAACGATTTGCCGGAGAGACCGAAGCGCCTGAAGATACGGTCGAGCACGAACGCGATACGCGCCATATAGCCGCAGCCCTCGAGCAGCGCGAGCAGGAAGAACAGAACGAGCATCTGGGGAACGAAGCCGAGCACGGAGCCGACGCCGGCGACGATACCGTTCTGGATAAGGCCGTAAAGCCATTCGGGAACGCGCAGATTGCCCTCGGAGTCGAGCAGGAGCTTGTCGATGAGCGCCGGGATGCCGGGCACCCAAACGCCGTCTTCCGCGGGATCGGGCTCGTCAAAGCCCTTTTCCTCAAAGTATCGGATCGCTTCCTTGAAGGTCATGCCGTTCGTCGTTTCCTCGTCCGCGTCCGCTGGGACGGAGTCGAAATAGACGGTTACAGAGGAGACCTCGAGCGTCTCGTCGTCAGTGACCTCGGTCTCGGCGGAGGCCTGATCGGTCGTGAAGGCTTTCAGCTCCGAGATGAGCGCGGAGCCGTCAAAGCCCTCCTCCGAGGGATCGAATTCAAAGCCGTAAGCGGCAAGCGCGTTCGAAGCCGCTTCGAAATCGCCGGCTTTTTCCTCATACGCCTTTGAGCCGATGCCGAGCAGGTGATAGCCGTCTCCGAAGAGATTGTCGTTTGCCCAGTCGGTAGCGGAAGCGCCGACGGTGACCATCGCGATGTAGTAGACGAGGAACATAACGAGCGCGAAGATCGGAAGGCCGAGCCAACGACTCGTGACGACCTTGTCGATCTTGTCGCTCCTGGTGAGCTTCTGCTCCCTCTTCTTTTTATAGCAGGCCTTGGCGACCTCGGCTATGTAAACGTAGCGTTCGTTGGTGATGATGCTCTCCGCGTCGTCGTCAAGCTCCTGTTCTGCCGCCTTGATATCCTCCTCGATATGGGCGAGCGTTTTTTCGGGAATATTCAGCTGCTCGAGCACCTTTTCGTCGCGCTCGAAGATCTTGACCGCGTACCACCTCTGCCTCTCCTCGGGCATGTCGTGGACGACGGCCTCTTCGATATGCGCAAGCGCGTGCTCGACGGGGCCGGAAAAGCTGTGCTGCGGGATCGTCTTCCCGTTCTTCGCGGCGCTGATCGCGGCCTCCGCCGCCTCCATGACGCCCGTTCCCCTGAGTGCGGAGATCTCGATGACGGGGCAGCCGATCCGGCGGGAAAGCTCCGCGATGTTGATCTTATCGCCTTCCTTTTTGACGAGGTCGATCATGTTGATCGCGACCACGACCGGGATGCCGAGCTCCGTCAGCTGCGTGGTGAGGTAGAGGTTCCTCTCGAGGTTCGTGCCGTCCACGATGTTGAGGATCGCGTCCGGCCTTTCGCCGATCAGGTAATTCCTCGCCACGACCTCTTCGAGGGTGTAGGGGGAGAGGGAGTAGATGCCGGGCAGGTCGGTGACGGTCACGCCGTCATGCTTTTTGAGCTTGCCTTCCTTCTTTTCAACGGTAACGCCCGGCCAGTTGCCGACGAACTGGTTGGAGCCCGTCAGCGCGTTGAAAAGCGTCGTTTTGCCGCTGTTCGGGTTGCCCGCGAGGGCGATTCTGATATCCATTGAGTGTTTCCTTTCTGCTCTTTGAAGCTTTGAACGATTAGCTCATGCTAACCGCAGCTGAAAAATTTTTTGCTTCCGTTACTCTACTTCGATCATCTCCGCGTCCGCCTTGCGGATGGAGAGCTCGTAACCCCTCACGGTGACTTCGATGGGATCGCCGAGCGGCGCGACCTTCCGCACGAAGACGGGGGTCCGCTTCGTGATACCCATGTCCATGATGCGCCTCTTGACCGCGCCTTCGCCGTGGAGCTTCACGACCGTCGCGGTCTCTCCGATCTTAACGTCTCTGAGTGTTTTCACTGTTCTTCCTCCTTTTCAGACCATTATCTTCCTTGCAAGCTCGTCGCTTAAAGCAACGCGCGCTTCCTTGACCTTGACGATGATGTTTTCGCCAAGGGTATTCACGATAAGCACCTCTCCGCCGATATTGAAGCCGAGGTTTTCAAGGTGCTGCCTGACCTCCGGGCTGCCGCCGATCCTCTTGATGATCTGAGGCTCGCCCCTGTCTGCCAAACAAAGCGGAATCATACCGATCCTCCTTACAATTCGGTTAGCATACACTAACCTAACGCCTTAAAATATGGTCAGAGATGCCAACGGGTATAAGAAATGAGTTAGCGGCCTCTAACCGTCTGCTATTATAGTTAGCAAACACTAACTTGTCAAGAGGTTTTTTGAATTTTTTAATGCGATTTACGCTGTTTCGGCCGATTTGACGGCGAAATATTGAAAGGTCTCCGTTTTTGCGCTATAATCAGCATGGAAAGGCCGAATAAAGGAGAACGGATATGAACGTTTATGAATCCCGGGAAATGTATCTTGAAACGATACTCGTGCTGAGCAGGAGCTCTCCCTCCGTCCGCAGCGTCGACGTTGCGGCGTACATGGGCTATTCAAAGCCGTCCGTCAGCAGGGCGATCGGCCTTCTTAAAAAGGAAGGATCGATCTCCGTGGATACGAACGGCTATATCACGCTGACCCCCGAGGGCGAAGCGAAGGCAAAAACGATCTACGAGCGGCATACGCTCCTCAGCAAGCTGCTGATGAATCTGGGCGTCAGCGAGGAGACCGCGGCGGAGGACGCCTGCCGCATCGAGCACTATATCAGCGAGGAGACCTTCGACGCGATCAAGAGGCACGTGAAGAAATACGGCTCGAAAGAATAACCGTGCAGCGCTGCGCGTTCATTCGTGTTGCGCACAAACCGAATAAACACAAACGGGCAGCCCATCAGGGCTGCCTGTCTTTTTGAAATTTTTCGAAATACAGCTTGACAAGTTCACTCTATTGTGTTAGAGTGAACTTGCGCTCTAATGCATTAGAGCGTCAAACCGATTGGAGGTATGTTTATGAGCTCTCCGAAGATTTTTGAAAGTGAATATCGTTTCTGTACGATACTTTGGGAAAATGAGCCGATCAGATCCGGCGAGCTCGTTTCGCTCTGCGGCGAAAAGCTCGGCTGGAAGCCGACGACCGTCTATACCGTGATGAAGCGCCTTGCGGAGCGCGGAGTTATCGAGAACCGCGATACGGTCGTCCGTTCTCTCGTAAAGCGTGAAGAGGCGGAGCAGGCGGAGATCGACGAGCTGGTCGAAAAGAAGTTCGGCGGCTCCATCCCCGCGTTCGTTGCGGCGTTCGCCAAAAACCGCCGCCTGAGCGACGAGGAAGCCGCGGAGCTGCAGAAGCTGATCGACGGCAAGAGGGGGTGAACCGATGGGACACGCATTTTTAACTCTTGTGAATATGTCTGTTGCGGGGGCGTTCGCGATCCCGCTTGCCATCGTGCTGCGGTCCGTCATCCTGCGCGGGGCAAAATGGCCCTTACTGCTCGTCTGGGGCGTCATCGCACTGCGGCTGTCGATACCGGTCTTCTTCGAAAGCCGGCTCGCACTGATTCCGGCTGTTTCACCCGCCGTGGGCAGTAACGCCGAAGCGAGGCAGGCCGAAACCGCTCCGCAGAATGCCGGAACAGGGAAAACGTTCATTCCCATCGGGACCTCGGAGGCCGTTCAGACCACCCACGATCCGATTCAAACCGTTCTGCCGCGTGGGTCCGCTGCCCCGACTGCAGCGCAGGAAGCGCCGTATATGACCGCTGCGCCGATCCCCGCCGCGGCAACCACCGATGAAGACGAAGGTTCCGACGGAGCGGGCTCCGGTTTGGTCCAAATCCTATTTTGGGTGTGGCTGTCGGGGTGCGCCGGGATGCTTTTGTATTCACTGATCAGCTATTCAATGCTTAAAAGAAAGCTTGTCGCTGCAGTGAAGCTGCGCGAAGGCGTTTACGAAAGTGAATACGTCTCCTCGCCCTTCACGATCGGCATTCTGCACCCCTGTATTTACGTCCCGTTCGGGTTGGATGACAAGCGGCTTCAATACGTCCTCGGGCACGAAAAAGCACATCTGCGCTTTGCCGACCATGTTTGGAAGGCGTTCGGCTTCGCGGTGCTGAGCCTGCACTGGTTCAATCCGCTCGTCTGGCTCGCCTATGCGCTTTTTTGCCGCGATCTGGAGCTTGCCTGCGATGAGCGCGTTATCAAAGCGCTTTCCGAGGCGGAACGCATCGAGTATTCTCAGACTCTTCTCGATCTTACCGCGAAAAGGCACGGCATCGGCGCTTCTCCTCTCGCGTTCGGTGAAGGAGACGCCAAGGCACGGATAAAGTCCGTTCTTACTTATAAAAAACCGAAGGCCGCGCTGATAGTAATCGCGGTGCTGCTGACACTGCTGCTCACTGCCTGCTCCTTCACCGCGAACAGGCCGAAGGATGCCGAAAACGTCGATGGGAATAAAACCGAGGATGCCTCTTCAGCGCCTTCTTCGTCGCCCGAGCCCACAGCACCGTCAAGACAGACGCCCGCGCCGACAGGGACGCCGGACCCCGACGCGGATGCGGAGTTTTCCGATCCGGCTTTTGAAAAAAGGATGCGCTGGGTCCTCGGGCTGGAAGACGGCGAGCGGCTCACGAACGCCGACCTTTCAGACATCACTCAGGTCGTGATAGCAGGAGAGGATATACGCAGCATCGAGGACGCGCACAAGCTGTCGAACCTTAATAAACTGATACTGAACGGCACTCCGAATATAAATTTTTCCGAGCTTTCCGAGTTCGGTGAACTGGAAGGCCTGGTCGTCATCAATTGCGGCATAAAGGATATTTCCTTTGTCGGGCCGCTGACGAAGCTTAATGAATTCCAATTCGACGGCGCGGAGGTGACGGACCTTTCGCCGCTTGAGGGGCACGGAGCGCTGCATACACTGTATTTCGGCTCGACCGGCGTAACCGATCTTTCCCCGATCGCGGGCCTGGATCTTTCCCGGCTCAGCATTTCCGATCAGCCCGGAACGGATTTTTCGCCTGTCAGCGGGATGACTTCGCTGAAGGAGCTGAGCCTTATAAACTGCGGCCTCACGGACTGCGGCTTCATTTCAAAGCTGACAAGCCTCACTTTTCTGAATCTCTATGGGAATTACATTGCCGACCTTGCTCCGCTCTCGGCGTTTTCCCGGCTCCGTCAGGTCGATCTTACAAACAACCGCATTGAAAATATCGACGTGCTGTTCGGGCTCGGCGAACTCAGTATGGCAAGCCTCAGCTTCAACCCGATACCGCTTGAACGGGTCGACGCTCTGAACGCCGCACTCAGCTCCGCAGAAGATGACAGCCCAGTGGAATTCTACCCGCGCGACAGGGGGCGTCTCGCCTGCTGGCCCGTCGATCTGGACGACGACGGCACGGATGAATACTTCTGCCTCGATCTCGATTGGCTGATCGATGATTTCGTCTCTGTTGTATGGATCGAAAACGCCGATCATCGTCTGCTCGGTTCGAGAATGTATTGCGGCACAGGGCACGTTGCCTACAATACCTTCGCCGTTGTCGAGAGCCCGGTCTTCGGCACCTGTCTGATGCAGATCTATCCGGAATGGGGAGGAACGGTATATGGCTACGAGCTTTACGATATCGAAAACGCGGATCTGCGTTCCGTCCGGAACGTAAGCTTTTACAGCTGCGATCCCGAACAGGGGAACCTTATGGACAAAGGCGAGGCCGCCGCCTACGAAGCGGAGGTCAACGCGCTGCTCGGTACCGGCTGCCTGCTCGTCAGCACGGACAGCTACGGCGTGCTGACCGGGACTTTCGTTGACCCGCGCACGGGCGAGGAATTCTCCATCACGCACGGAGAAGGCGGCAGCTCCGCAATAGGGCTCATCCGCGGCTTCGGCAGTGTTGGAGGCGCGATCTCATCCCGCAGGGAAGAGATGGAGGAACGGGGCTTCGTATTCTTCGATGATCCCGTGACCTATCGCTTCCGCATTGATCCCGATCACGTTGCGGGAGACTGATCCCGAAACCAAAAGAAAAAAACACCGCCCACACCATATCGGTCGGGCGGTGCTTTGCTGTTTAATTAACCGATCACTGCTTCACGAACCTGACGACGGGCTTCCTTGCCGCGCCGACCTCGTCGGGACGGCCGATCGGGGTGGTCTTCGGGCAGGCGTGGACGGATTCGGGATCCTCAAGCGCTTCCTTGGCGATCGCCTTCATAGCGTCGATGAACTCGTCCAGCGTCTCGCGGCTCTCGCTCTCGGTGGGCTCGATCATCATCGCTTCGTGGACGATCAGCGGGAAGTAGATCGTCGGGGGATGATAGCCGCGGTCGATGAGGGCCTTCGCAACGTCCGTGGTGTGGACGCCCTTTTCCATCATTTCATCCGTGGGGGTGACGACGCACTCGTGCATGCAGATACGGTCGTGCGCGATGGTGTAAACGCCGCGCAGCGCGTTCATGATATAGTTCGCGTTCAGCACCGCGTTCTCGCTGGCTTCCTTGAGGCCTGCGCCGCCGAGGGAGCGGATGTAGGCGAACGCGCGGACGATAACGCCGAAGTTGCCGTAGAAATTCTTGACCTTGCCGAGGGTGTTCGGGCGATCGTAGTCAAGCTCGATCATGCCGTCGCGCTCGGTGAGGACCGGAACGGGCAGGAAGGGCATCAGGTGCTTCTTCACGCCGACCGGGCCGCTGCCGGGGCCGCCGCCGCCATGCGGGGTGGAGAAGGTCTTATGCAGGTTGATGTGCATAACGTCGAAGCCCATGTCGCCGGGGCGGACGATGCCCATGATCGCGTTGAGGTTCGCGCCGTCGTAATAGAGCAGGCCGCCGGCCTCGTGGACGATCTCGGCGATCTCCTTGATATTGCGCTCGAAAAGGCCGAGCGTGGAGGGATTGGTGAGCATCAGGCCCGCAGTGTCGGGACCGACCGCCTCGCGCAGCGCGTCGAGATCGACGCCGCCGTCGGGCGCGGACTTGATCTCCTTCACCTTGAAGCCGGCCATGACTGCGCTCGCGGGGTTGGTGCCGTGCGCCGCGTCGGGAACGATGATGGTCGTCCTCTCGGTGTCGCCGCGGTACTCATGGTAGGCGCGGATGTGCATAAGGCCGGTCAGCTCGCCGTGCGCGCCGGCTGCGGGCTGGAGGGTGAACGCATCCATGCCGCAGATCTCGCAGAGATAACCCTCGAGGTCATACATAAGGCGGAGCGCGCCCTGGCTCATATCCTCATCGAGGAGGGGGTGCATGTCCTCAAAGAGGGTGCAGACTTCCTCGTTGATCTTCGGATTGTACTTCATCGTGCAGGAGCCGAGGGGATAGAAGCCGTTGTCAACGCCGAAATTGCGGCGGGAAAGGTTGGTATAGTGGCGAACGAGATCCACTTCGCCGAGCTCGGGAAGGTCGAGCTTCTGTTCGTTCTTCATGTTCGCGGGGATCGCGTCCACGGCGGGAACGTCAAGCTCGGGAAGGTCGTATGCCCTGCGTCCCTCGTGGGAACGCTCAAAGATCAGCTTATAGGACTGCCTCATTCTTCTTCTCCTCCTTCGACGATATTTTTGAGCATGTCGATCAGGAAGTCGATATCCTCCTTGGAGTTCATCTCGGTGGCGCACCAGAGCATGCCGCCGTCCTCGAGGATATAGCCGCCCACGATGCCGAGCTCCTTGAGCGCCTCGTTGATCTGCTCCGCGGGAAGCTCGGTGTCAACGACGAATTCGTTGAAGAACGGAGCATTATAGCGCAGCTTCATGCCGGGGACCTTGGCGAGCTCTTCGGCAAGGTAATGCGCCTTGGCGACGTTCTGCTCCGCGACCTCGCGCATGCCGGCGGGGCCCATGGTGCAGGCGTAGATCGTGCTCATGATCGCGCAGAGCATCTGGTTGGAGCAGATGTTGCTGGACGCCTTTTCGCGGCGGATATGCTGCTCGCGCGCCTGGAGGGTCAGAACGTATGCCCTGCCGCCCTCCGCGTCGTAAGTCTCGCCGACGATGCGGCCGGGGAGGCTGCGGATGAGCTTGCCGCCCGCCGCCATGAAACCGGCGTACGGACCGCCGAAGTTCATCGGGAGGCCGAGGGGCTGCGCGTCGCCGATGGCAATATCCGCGCCATAGTCGCCGGGGCGCTTGACGAGGCCGAGGGTGATGGGGTTGACGTATGCGGTGAGCAGCGCCTTCGCGCCGTGCACGCACTCTGCGATCGCGTCCATGTTCTCGATGCAGCCGTAGTAGTTGGGCTGGGCCGCGATGAAGCCCGCCGCGCCTTCAAGATTTTCCGCGAGCGCCGCCATATCGGTCAGGCCGTCGCTGCCTGCGGGGATCTCGCAAAGCTCGATGCCGTAGCAGTGCGCATAGGTCTTCATGGTGGCGATGACGCCCGGATTGAGGGCCGCGGAATAGAGGACCTTGTTCTTGCGCTTGGCGTCGCGCATCATCAGCAGGGACTCCGCGGCGGCGGTCGCGCCGTCGTAAACGGAGGCGTTCGACGCTTCCATGCCGGTGAGGTTGCAGATGACGGTCTGCCACTCGAAAATGCTCTGGAGCATGCCCTGGCTCATCTCCGCCTGGTAGGGAGTGTACGCGGTGTAGAACTCGCTCCTTGCGGCAAGCTGGGGAACGACGGAGGGGATGTAGTGATGGTATGCGCCCGCGCCGCGGAAGAGCAAACCGCCCTCGTCATTCTGCAGAACGTAGCCCATCATGAGGTCGCGAAGCTCCATCTCGCTCATCGGAGCGGGAAGGTCAAGCTCGCGGTGGAGCTTGAGGTCCTCCGGGATATCGGAGAAGAGCTGATCCATGCTGTCAAGACCGATGGCCTTGAGCATTTCCCGGCGCTCCTCCAAGGTGTTCGGAACGTAACTTCTCATTTCTTTCCTGCCTTATATTTTATAAACCGAAGCCGGCCCGGGTAAAGCCCGCGCCGGCTGTTTTGATGATTACTCTTCCTCTGCGAGGAGGGCTTCGTATTCCTCTGCGGTCAGCAGAGCCGCTTCGTCGATCTCGGTGACCTCGACCTTCGCGATGAACTGGCCGTATGCGTCCTCATTGAGGAGCTCGGGCTGCTCATCCAGCGCTTCGTTGACCTCGACGATCCTGCCCGCAACGGGGGATGCGACGGGGGAAGCCGCCTTGACGGACTCAACGGTGGTGTAGTCGTCGCCGATGGCGATCTCGCCGTCGACCTCGGGAAGCTCAACGTAGACGATGTCGCCCAGCGCTTCCTGCGCGTGGTCGGTGATGCCGAGGGCCGCGATGCCGTCTTCGATCATTACCCAGTCATGTTCACGGGTGTACTTACGGTCGGTGGGAATCATTCTTTTATCCTCCAAATTATTATTTTGTTGTGTCGGTATAGGCTCTTTTGAGCTTATTTTCTCTTGTAGAAGGGCATCGGCGCGAACTCGCACTCGATCTCCCTGCCGCGGACGGAGACGGCCCACTTGCCGTTCTCATCCGCCTCCTCCTTGACGAGGCACATCACGTAGTTGCCGCCGACTGCGGGAGCGGGGCCGCCGGAGGTGACGACGCCGACGACTTCGCCGTTGCAGAGGACTTCCGCCTCGGGGCGGGCGATGCCCTTGCCGACGAGCTTCAGGCCGACGCGCTTCCTCGTGCGGGGCTTGCGCAGCGCTTCGATGCCGATGAAATATTCCTTCTTGAGCTTGATCGCGAAATCAAGACCGCACTCAACGGGGGTGATGGTCTCGTTCATCTCGTGGCCGTAAAGGGGCATGGAGGCTTCGAAACGGAGGGTATCCCTTGCGCCCAGACCGCAGGGTAGCATATCGCAGACCTTACCGGCTTCGCAGAGCGCTTCGTGCAGGCGGACGGTGTCCTCGGCGGCGCAGTAGAGCTCAACGCCGTCCTCACCGGTGTAGCCGGTCCTCGAAACGAGGCAGGGGATGCCGGCGACCTTCATGCACTCGGTGAAGGTGTAGTACTTAGCGGGGATCTCGCCCTCGAAGCCGGCCGCGTCGAGCACGGCCTGATGAGCGGGGCCCTGCAGGGCCAGCTGGCCCCACTTCGCGCTGTTGTTCTCAACGCGAACGTCGCCGAAAATGTGCTCCTGCATCCAGGCAAAGTCCTTATCGGTGTTGCCTGCGTTGACGATGAACATATAGTGATCGTCGGCGAATTTGTAGATCAGAACGTCGTCCACAGCGCCGCCGTCATCATAGCACATAACGGCATAGCGGCAGCGGCCGGGGGTCATGGTGGTCACGTCGTTGGTGACCATCTTCTGGACGTATGCGTAAGCGTCATTACCGAAGATATCGACCTCGCCCATGTGGGAAACGTCGAATAGGCCGCAGCGCTCGCGGACCGCCTTGCACTCCTCGAGGATGCCGGAGGGGTACTGAACGGGCAGCGCCCAGCCGCCGAAATCGACCATCTTGCCGCCGAGAGCGATATGCCTGTCGAACAGCGGGGTCTTTTTGAGGGAATCAAAGTTCTCCATTTTGTTGCCTCCTGTAAAAATCTCTTGATCGCGCCGGGCGGGGCCGTTTTGCGGGCTTTTTGCGCCGGCGTCCTCCGGACCGCATCTAAATAACGCAGCAGGAGCTCCGCCGGTTGAAGGCTGCGGCACCAAAGGACCATACACGCTAATTATATAACCAAATGAGGATCAATGTAAAGAGAAAAGTGAATATATTTCAAGCAAAAAAGCGAAGAAAAGGGGCGAAGGAAGACCCCTCGCCCGTGCGTGTCCGACCGATCGAAGCGGCGGTGAAGCTCAGGCTTCCCCGCCGCACCGGGACGGTGATATTTATCGTTCTTTGCTCAGCCGCGCTTTGTCAATTGAACTTCGTGATTATCTTCGCGCGGGACTTGAAAAACGCTGAAAGCTCGTTGTCGCGGTGAAGCAGCCGGACGGTCTCCTTCCGGCTCGTGAGGCAGGTGACGGTCTCCGGTATCGACTTGAAGAAATCGATCTTGTCGAGCAGATCGCCCACAACGGGAAGAAAAGCGAGCGTGTTTTTGACCAGCTCTATCGACGGCAAAAGCAGCGTTGCCTGCTCCGGATTGCCGCGGAATTTATCGATATCATCCACAAGCCTTTCCATCAGCGAATCCTTGACCTCATTCTGAGCGCGGGACAGGAAAAGCTGCATTTTGTCCTCGAGCCGCCCGGTATAGTCCTCCCAGAAATCGCGGAACTCGGGCCATTCCTCCCTTGAAATGCACCCGGTATAGAACTTTATCAGCCTGCCGTCACGGAAATACCGCTCGAGCTCGCCGCGCATTTCAACGAAGTCCTCAAAGGAAACGTTATCGAAGAAAATGGAGTTGACCGCCCAGGTGGGACGCAGCTCCATGACGTCGCTCGGGTCGAGATTTGCCTCAAAGTCGCCCACACCGCAGTCAAGGTGCAGAGGGATGTTCTTGGCTTCCGTGCTGACCATGCAGCCGGTCTCGGCGGACACGTTGCAGCTGTAGCATGAATAGAGGAAATCATACAGCTCATCGTACCTTTTGTCCGAAACACGCCTGCCTTTTTCGGCTTTCAGAAAATCGAGGATGCTGCCGAAATAAACGGTGTCTTCACCGAACATGCGCAGCAGCTCGCGGTCAACATCGTTTTTCCTGTCAAACTTAACGGCCGTGTCCACGCCGGCGAGCAGATTGCGCTTGAACCTCGCGGCTATGCTGTCGAGGTCGTAATACTTAACGCTGCTCCGGTCCGCAAGCAGCCCGTCGAGATAGCAGGCGTAATCGGGAGCCTCAGGCAGGAACGGCACCTTTCGCCCGGGGCGGCTGCTCATCTCGTCCCAAACGCCGCGGAGGCTGAATCCTTTTTCACCCCTTTTGCGGCAGGCGACCTCGACGAGCCCGCCCTTGACGAGCGCTTCGAAGCCCTTTTGATAGGGCTGTACGCCCGCGAAATCGTATTTTGCCAGCAGAGGCTTGTCCTCTGTTCCGCGCATAAGGTTGTTGATGCGCGGATCCGTAAGGAACTGGGAATCGCTCAGAACGATGCTGTCCCACATAAGAAGCTGCAGCATGAACTGCCGACGGATCGTGTCAGCGGAAACTATTTTGTTGTTTGGGTCGATATCGCCGATGTAGACGCTGTTTTTCATTTTTCGATCCCCTCGCGAAGGTATTTCAGGATCAGCAGCTCCGTTATCGAATCGATGAAATCGCATTCCGCCGCGCACTTGCGGTATCCGGCCTCATCCTCGATAATGACTTCCGAAATGGCTTCGGTGTCCTCTGGGGCAGTGTCGGCGCGCCGCGTGCAGCCGAGCGCGAAAAAACAGGCCATCGTGCCCGAAAACACGGCGGGGGAATCGCTGTATTCGCCGGCGCAAACGAAACGCTCGGCAGAATAGCCGGTCTCCTCCGTCAGCTCGCGCGCCGCGGAATCGAGCAGGGTCTCGCCCTCCTCAACGCCGCCCTTGGGCACTTCGATACCCCAGCCGCGCATGCCGTGGCGAAAATTGCGGATGAAGACAAAGCGGCCGTCGACGGTGACGGGGAGCACGGCAACGCTTTTTTCCGTAGGATTGCAGACGCGCAGATAGGTGCCCTCGTTGCCCTTTGGGAAAAGCACTCTGTCGTTGTAGACCGAGATATAGCGATTGCCGAAAACGAGTTCTTCTTCTACGATCTCGATCTCGCCTCGGGTGCGGTCGCCTTTATAAACGGTTGAACTCATATTTGCTGCTCCTTAAAACGGTCATTCCCCGCCGAGGACGACGCGCAGCACGACCGGATTATGGTCCGAGCAGGCAAAGCCGAGGTCGAGCGTTTCGAGGCTTTGAACGGTCACGTTCGGGGAAACGATAAAGCCGTCGATGAGGTAGTACTGGAAGCTCGCCTTATCGGCGCCTTCATAGGGCCGGTCGAGCAGGCGGCAGCTCGGCACGCGCTCGTCCATCAGGAACTGCCAGCCCTCGGGGAAGGCCGAAACGTCGATCTCGCTGCACTGCCAGTTGCCCTCAAGGGTCGGGTACGCCGCACTGTCCGCGCTCGAAAAGATCTGGTTGAAATCGCCGCCCGCGATGACGTAATTGCCGTTTGCGGCCTCTTTCTCCAGGATATCTCTGAGCATCTCGGTCTGTGCCGCCTTGCCCTCGCCGTCGTCATAGGCCTCAAGGTGCAGGTTCACGAGCACGAGCTGCTTATCGCTGCCCTCGATCGGGACGCGGTCGATGAGCACGCAGCGCTTGAGGTTCGCCATGCGCATCGGCCAGGAGAACGGGATCGGGAGCTGGACGCGTTCCGAGCTCTCCGCGGCGAAGGAGGAATAGGTCGCGAGGCCGGAATCCACCTTGCCGATAGGCGGGATCGGGTAGGGCAGGAAGCTGACCTTGAAATTGTTTGCGAAGCTCATCCGGTACCCGGGCAGGTTATCGAGGAAATACTTTGCTTCGTCGATATTGTGGCTGCGGTTCGAGCCGCGGTCGGTCTCCTGCATGAAGATGATATCCGGGCCGGCCTTCCGGAGCTCGCCGAGCATGCCGGCAAGGTTCTCGCCGACGCGCCATTCGGTCGAGGAAATGACGGAGCTTCCGCCGTCCATGAAGAAATCCGCGTTGTCGCCGAGCGCGCCGTAGCCGACGTTCCAGGTCACGACGGAGAGCGTCTGCCCGTCTCCGAGCTTTTTCGAAACGCCGTAGGGATCAGCGGGCGTGACCGCTTCTCGGTCGGCGGGCTTGTATTCGGTGATGGAGAGGAACGCGACGAGCCCCGCGAGCAGCACGACGACCGCGAGCAGGATGAAGCCGATCACACGGAGGATGCTTGCGGGGACGGAGCGTTTTTTCTTTTGCTTTGCCATGGCTTTTACCTCTTTCGTTGTTATAAATATGCCCGCTTTCAATGAAGGCGGGCGAGGTTTTGCGTTTACGGTCAGATCGTGTGCTTTTCGATAGCGGCGGAAACGAGACGGAGCATCGTCAGCACCAGCTCGCGGTTTTCATCCATCAGGTCGTAGACGGCGTCTTCGGAGAGCACGCCGCGCTTGAGGTCCGATGGGAGCTTGCCCGCTTCGTCCGCCTCAAGATCCTGCATCCAGAGCGCACCGCCGTAGTACTCGGTCAGCCTGCGGAGCGAAGCCTGAGCCTGCTTATAGCCATCGAGCGCTTCGGAGAGCTTTTTGACCGCCTCGGAGGAACAGTCAAGGCATTCTTCCATCTGTTTGATCCTTGTGATCCTGTTCATAGGTCTCCTCCCTGTTTCAGCCGATAAGATGTTCGATCAGGATCTTGAGCCCGATCAGGGCGAGGGCGATCCCTCCCGCGAGCACCGCCCAGCGTTTGAACCTTTCGCCGAGCTTTTTGCCGGCGAGGACGCCGAAGAGCGATAGGGCGAAGGTGATCGCGCCGATCAGCAGCACGGAGAAGACGAGCCTGCCCGTCGTGAAGCCGAAGCTCGAGAACACGATGCCGGTCGCGAGCGCGTCGATGCTCGTTGCGACCGCGAGCACGAGCACGCTGCCGGGGCGGAACGGGTCGTTGCGGACGTCCTCCTCCTCGTTTTTGATCGCTTCGACGATCATCTTGCCGCCGATGAACGCGAGCAGTATAAACGCGATCCAGTGGTCGACGGATTTGACGAAGGACTCGACGCCGCTGCCGAAGATGCGGCTCAGCAGCGGGATGATATAGAAGCCGATCGCGGGCATCAGCGCCTGAAAGACGCCGAAGGCGAGCGCCATGAACACGGCGCTGCGTATGCGCACCTTTTTAGCGGTCAGTCCGCTTGCGATGGAGACCGCCATTGCGTCCATGGAGAGCGCGACGGCGGTGATCAGCAGCTCGAAAATACTCATTTTTCAATCTATGAGGCTTGCGCCCCGAAAATCATTCTTCCTCTTCGTCGATCTCGTCGAGAAGGGACGCGAATTCCTCAAACAACTCGCCAAGCAGGATCTCGTTGTCGACGGGGATATAGGCGTCCCCCTCCTTATCCTGCTCGATGCGGACGAAGATCACCTCGGGCTCCTCCTCGTCGATCTGCTCCTCCGGCACGAGCGCGGAGTATTTCGCGCCTTCGTAGGGGAAGGTCATAACGTGCCAGAAGACCTCCTCCTCGCCCTCGTCGGTGAGGAGCACGACGGTCTCAAGCTCGTCCTGTGCGCTGCTGTTTTCGATATCGGTCATGGTAAATCTCCTTGATAGCTTGGATGTCAGAATATCGGGTGCAGGGTCATATAGCCCTCGAGGATGACCTGCGCGGCAAGGCGGTCCACCACCTTGCGCCGCTTTTTCCAGTTGAGCTCCGCTTCGTAGAGCGCGCGCTCGGCGGCGACGGTGGAGAGCCGCTCGTCATAGAAATCGTGCTCGCCGTCCCAGCCCTCGAGCACGAGCGAAGCAAAGGCCTTGACCTTCTCGGAGGCGAAGCCGTAGCTGCCGTCCATATTGCGGGGCATGCCGAACACGATGCGGCAGGGCGCGTATTTCTTCGCGTAGTCGCGCACGTAGGCGGCGTCCTTCTTCTCGTCGCCCGTGCGGTTGTAGGTCTCCAGCCCCTGCGCGGTGATGCCCAGCGCGTCGCTCACGGCGAGGCCGATGCGCCTGTCTCCGACGTCGACGGCAAAATAGCGATATGCCATAGTTTTCCTTTCAAAAAGCGTGGTAGTTTCGGTTATTATAATACTTTATCGCAGCAAGGTCAATATTGTAATTTCTCAAAAGAAAAGCGGAGCGGCGGGGCCGCTCCGCGAAAAGATCAAAGCTTATCTTTCGGGCTCGATAAGGCCGTAGTTGCCGTCCTTCCTTGTATAAAGGACGTTGATCTGGTTCGTTTCGGCATTCGTGAAAACGAAGAAGTTGTGGCCGAGCAGCTCGATCTGGAGCATGGCCTCTTCAACGGTCATAGGCTTCATGACGAAGCGCTTGACGCGGACGATCTCGGGGCCGTTCATCTCACGCTCGTCAGCGTAGTCGGGCTGTTCGGGCGCGTCCTCATAGCGGAGGGATTTGGAAAGGCGGGTCTTATGCTTCTGGATCTGCCTGTCGAGCTTTGCGATAACGTTGTCGATGCTGGCGTACATATCGCCGGTGACTTCTTCGCCGCGGATAACGCCGCCGCGGTAGGGGATGGTGACCTCGATGATATGGCGGCTCTTTTCAACGGCCATCACGACCTGGGCCTCGGTATCCTGCGGGAAATACTTGTCGAGCTTCTCGATCTTTTTGAGGGTGAGCTCCCTCAGGTAGTCGGTAACCTCCATGTTCTTGCCTGTAATAGTTACGTTCATGGTTCTGTCGCTCCTTTCAGGTACTTGGTTCCCGTTTTTTGTTGGCAAACGGGACAAAAATGAATTGCCTGCATCCTCCTTCCCGGAGGGGCGTTCATTTATTGTATATACATTATATAGCAAAACGGGCGGATTGTACAGAGCCAATTTTGCCTTTTTGTGCGAAATAATAAGGCAAACGAGAGGCAGCTGCCGAAAAGTCAGGCCCGACATGGCTTTTTGCGGCGGCCTTGATGAGAAAGAGGACGGGCAGAGCCCGTCCTCGGGAAAAACGCTGTTGAAATTATCTGCCGGCGGTCGCGACCATAACGGCCTTGATGGTGTGCATGCGGTTCTCGGCCTCGTCGAAGACCTTGCTCTGCGGGCAGCGGAAGACCTCGTCGGTGACTTCCTGCTCGGCAACGCCGTACTTCTCGTAGATCTCGCGGCCGACGCTGGTCTCGAGGTCGTGGAAGCTGGGCAGGCAGTGGAGGAAGATGCAGTCGGGGTTGTGGGTCATCTTCATCATGTCCATGGTGACGCGGTAGGGGGTGAGCAGCTTGATGCGCTCCTCGAACTGAGCCTCTTCGCCCATGGATACCCAAACGTCGGTGTAAATCGCGTCTGCGCCGTCGACGGCTGCGATGTCCTCGGAGAACTCGATCTTCGCGCCGGTGACCTTTGCGAGCTCACGCATCTCGTTCACGAGGCCCTCTTCGGGGAACAGCGCCTTGGGAGCGATGCCGACGAAGTGCATGCCGAGCTTGGCGGAGATGATCATGAGGGAATTGCCCATGTTGTTGCGCGCGTCGCCAACGTAGACCAGCTTGACCTTGTTGAGGGGCTTTGCGATGTTCTCCATGATGGTCAGGCAGTCGGCGAGGACCTGGGTGGGATGATACAGGTCGGTCAGACCGTTCCAAACGGGAACGCCCGCGTGCTTTGCGAGCAGCTCGACGGTCTCCTGCTTGAAGCCGCGGAACTCGATGCCGTCATAGAAGCGGCCGAGGACCTTCGCGGTGTCCTCAAGGGATTCCTTCTTGCCCATCTGGCTGTTGGAAAGGAAGGTTACGTTTGCGCCCTCGTCATAGGCGGCAACTTCGAACGCGCAGCGGGTGCGGGTGGAAGTCTTCTCGAAAAGCAGAACGATGTTCTTGCCGGCGAGCAGGTCGCCGCGGATACCGGCGCGCTTCTTTGCCTTCAGGTCGGCAGCGAGGTTGAGCAGGTAACGGATCTCATCGGGAGTGAAGTCCTTGAGAGTGAGCAGGGAACGGCCCTTAAGATTGACAGGCATGGTAGATCTCCTTTGTTTGATGATTTGGCCGCAAAAAGGCAAAGCCCCGCCGCGGCCGGTCTTTTACGGTATGATTATATCACAGCAGTTTCGCGTGAACAAGACGAAAAATGCCCGCTGCACGGTATATTTTACGGACCGGTGCGCTGCGGGCGGCGGATATTCGGCCTTTCCTGCGGATCCGGGCTCAGCCGAGCAGGTAAATCAGCGGAACTATGATGAGCGAGAGCACGAAAAGCCCCGCAAGAATCAGGCAGATGATCCTGACGGCATTCGGCGAGCTCTTTTTTTGATCCTTCATATTCGTTCCTTTCGTCACAAGCCTTTGGCGTTTTGCGCGGCGGTAAAGCCGGCGAGGAGCAGACCGAGGAAAATGAACGTCCCGATGAAGACCGCAAGCATCATCAGCACGGTCTTTTCCTTTCGTGAGGGGACGCGGACCGTCCCGGCCCTTGCCGCGCGCAGGTCCCGCACGATGTAAACGAGCTTCAATACCGAGCGCAGCAGCATCAGCGCGACCGCAAACATGAGTATGAGCAGGGCGTAGTTTTCAAGCTTGGTCACGCCCTCCGCCCTGAACCGCGGCAGCACGGCGACGAGCTCGCCGATCAGCGCGCCGGCGAGCAGCGCAACTATCAGCGGCTGGGTGATGAGCTTTCGCTTTGCCGTGTTTTCAGCCGAGGCGGCAAGCGGGCTGGTTTCGTTATCCATAGCGTCTCCCGTCAGAACAGCAGCTTCTTTGAATAATAGAGGTATATCAGCACGGCGATGCCCGCGGCGAGCAGGCCGAGCAGAATGAACAGCAGCACGCGGACGGGGTCCGCCCTGCGCCTTGTACGGTGCATGCTGCGCCGTGATGCGGTTTTTCTTCTGCGAGCCGCCATGCTGTGCCTCCCGATAAAGCTTTTGCCCATTGTATCATAAACCGGGAGCGAATTCAAGGAACGGCAAAAGCACGCCAAACAAAGAACTGCCGCGGATCGCTCCGCGGCAGTTCCTGTTCATTTGATCTTGTGATCGTCAGGCTCTATTAGTCTTCCTTTTTCCTGAAGAGGACGACGCCTGCGCCTGCTGCAACAGCGGCAACGCCAACGCCGATCAGAGCGATAGCACCGGTCTCGGGAGGAGTGGGCTGGGGCTCTTCGGTGGGCTCAACGGGCTCCTCGGTGGGCTCGGCGGGCTCTTCGGTGGGCTCAACGGGCTCTTCGGTGGGCTCAACGGGCTCCTCGGTGGGCTCAACGGGCTCTTCGGTGGGCTCAACGGGCTCTTCGGTGGGCTCAACGGGCTCTTCGGTGGGCTCAACGGGCTCTTCGGTGGGCTCAACGGGCTCCTCGGTGGGCTCAACGGGCTCCTCGGTGGGCTCGGGGGTGACAACTTCGCCTTCAACGGTAACGGAACCGTCGACAGTGGTGAACTCGATGTCGGTCTGATCCTCGTTAAGGGGCATGTTGATGAACTTCGTGACGTTGAGGTGTACGTCATAGGTGCCGGGCTGTGCGTCATCGGCAACGTTGTAGTTGATGATGACAAGGGTGCCGCTGCCGGAGAAGGGAGCCATTGCGCACATGACGCCGACGGATACGAAGCCTTCGGGAGTGACGTCGACAAGGGCCATGGAGCCGCTGGGAACGCTGTTGAGGATCTCGCCGTTCTCATAGGACTCAACAGTCAGGACGTTGGTATCGGTCTCGACCTTGACGGTCAGACCGTGGCACTCATACTCGCCGTCAACGCGAACGACGATCTGAACGGTATCGCCGGGGGCGGCGGTAACGCTGTCGGCGCTGAAGGTCACAACGTCACGGGTCGCTGCGAAGGCGGGGACCGCGGTGAGGGCGAAAATCATTGCGACTGCAACGATTGCTGCGAGAAGCTTTTTCATTTTTACTTCCTCCGTTTTTTGATTTACCGGCCGTGCCGGTATACTTTGAATTTGCGTTGGATACGCCGCCGCAAACGGGCATAGAATCCAACTATAAAGACATTATAAACTATTATTCCGAAAAATGCAAACCCATTTTAAAGAAAAAAAGAGCAAATTTCGCCCATTGTTTGCATTTTTTACAAAAATTCGTCCGATCCCGGCCGCAAACCGGGCGCCAAAAGCCCCGCCCGGCAGCCGAAAACGAACGCATCGGCCCGGCCGGACGAGCGATCCGGGCCGGAAAAGACGCGTCCCGGGCGGCATGCATGACCGGGCGGCGGCGCGCATAACATAAAGAAAATAGGGCTTGACATACAGCCCGTTCGGTGATAAAATATCCCCGTTCACCGCATAGGGGTATGATGTAATGGTAACATAGCGGTCTCCAAAACCGTTCTTCTGAGTTCGAATCTTAGTACCCCTGCCAAACAAAACAGGGATGCCTTGCGCATCCCTGTTTTGTTTGTGTCGTGAGCGCGTGATGAAGAACTCCGCGATTCCGCAAGGCGGATATCGCTGCGTTTCGCTAAGTCAAGTTCGGCCTTCCGCAAGCCGGGCGAAACGCTGAGTTCAGGATCTTAGTACCCCTGCCAAACAAAACAGGGATGCCGTGCGCATCCCTTTTTTGTTTGTGTCGTGAGCTCGCGATGAAGAACTCCGCGATTCCGCAAGGCGGATATCGCTGCGTTTCGCTAAGTCAATTTCGGCTTTCCGCAAGCCGGGCGAAACGCTGAGTTCAGGATTTTAGTACCCCTGCCACAAAGCAAAAAGCCGATCGCGTCAGCGGTCGGCTTAATGAAGTCGTTCGCTCTGCTCACTAATGAAGCGAAGACGCCCGCAGTTGGATTTCTTCATTAGCGAAGCGTCTTCATTTCGGCGCGGCAGGCGATTTTGGAAGCATCCTAATCACGCTGCGCTGAACTCCGCCGGGCTTTCACTTCTCATACCGGAAGCCGCATCATTCTTTTTCTTCGATCCGCTCGTTCATCTGCTTCGCGTCCTTCCTGACGCGGACGCAGGTCAGCAGCCAAAGGATGAAGGCGACGGCGATCTGCAGGGCGGCATACAGCAGGCAGACCTTCCAGCCGCGGGAAAAATCGATCCAGCCGATCGCGAGCGAGGTCGCAAGCATCACGATGATGCCCGTGCCCATGTGGATCAGCACCTTCAGCCCGGTGGGGAGCTCGGTCTCATAGATCAGAGAAGGCACTCCGAAGCCGAGGCCGATAACCAGCACCGCGACGCACATGCGCGCCATGCCGATCCCGCTGGCAAACTGAGCTTCGCCGTACCGGAAGCCGATCAGCATGCAGGACACAACGAATACCGCGGCGGAAAGCGCTATGCCGCTCCAAGCAGCATTAAGTAATTTCTTCATTATTATCACTCCTTTACAGTCCAAGATATTTTTTGACGTCCGGCAGGTACTTTCTTGAAATATAGTCCTTCGATCCGTTTTTGAGCGTTACCTGCATAGTGCCCGAGAACATCGGATCGAATCGCTTGATCTTTGCGAGATTGATTATGCAGAACTTCGATATCCGCATGAATCCGGAAAGCGTTTCGAAATCCCGAAGGGGCCTTCCCGTCTCGTAGGATGCATTCACGGTGCAGAGGCGCGTCCTGCCCTCCTCCGCGCGGATCATGAAAAGATCCTTTTTATCGATCACGATGATGCTTCCGTTATCGTAAGCTGTAATGACTTCTCCCGCTCGCCCCAACGCCTCCGCGGCGGAGAGGACCTCCCGGCTGATCTCCCGGCAGTATATCACCGCGTACGGTTCAGCTGCTTCTTCCGTTTTTTTGATGTCGACCTTCATAGCGACCTCCTTTCGACGGTGAAAGCATAACACACCGTTCCGCATTTGTCATCTGTTTTGCCGTGAGTGGTCGAAATCGGCCGGTGAAATGCAAGGCGGGCGGTGTTTGCTGCGTTTCGCCGCATATCGCCGCGCTTCTTGCCCCCGCCGCCCGCAGGTGATATAATAATAAATGTAAGAAATAAACTCTGGAGGCAATTATGAAAAGAACCATTGCACTGTTCGCCGCGTTCCTGATGCTCATCGTTCTCTGCACTACCGCCGGAGCCGCGGCGCTGCCCGCCGGGGAGACGCCCGTCCGCAGCGTGCCCGCCGGGGTGCCCGCCTCGGCGCAGGAGTGGGAGGTGCTGCGCCTCGCCAACGCCGAGCGCATGAACGAAGGCCTTGAACCGCTCACCATGTTTTCCGCGATGCAGACCGCCGCGGACATCCGCTCACTGGAGATAGTCGAGAGCTTTTCCCACACCAGGCCGGACGGCACGGACTGCTTCACGGTGCTTGACGAGGTCGGCGTGAACTGGTCCTCTGTCGGCGAGAACATCGCCGCCGGTCAGCAGACCCCCGCAGCCGTAATGAACAGCTGGATGAACAGCCCCGGCCACCGCGCGAACATACTCACCGCCGGCTTCAGGCACATCGGCGTGGGCTATACCTACAGCCAGGGCTCGGCCTACGGCGCCTACTGGGTGCAGCTTTTCTGCACCGGCTGGGGCTGCAATTACACCTCTTTTGAGATCCTCGGCGAGCTCGATATGACAACTTCGGTCGACGCGCTCGGCCTTGCGGGCAGGTTCAACTGCGGCGAGGGCTATTGCTGGATGCCCCTGACCTCCGCGATGTGCACGGGCGATACGACGGCGAACGGCGTCCGCACGGTGACCTTCTCCTGCTTCGGCCTCACGACATCGATAAGCTGCGGCAGCGCGCTCCAGGCCGGGGACGTCAACGGCGACGGCGAAATCGATATCACCGACGCGCTGCTCACAATGCGCCATGAAATGGGCATCATCACCCTGACCGCGGAGCAGCTCGAACGGGCTGACGTCAACGGCGATAACGGAGTCGATATCTCCGACGCGCTGCTCATAATGAGAATCGCGATGGGGATGGACTGAAACGGAAAAACCGCGTCAGGCCCGCAGTCATAGAGGAAACAAACCCGGCGGAGCGTTCGGCGGGTGTTCATAAGAAAGTTTTGTATCAAAAATGATCTGGACATCTGTCTGAACGGGTTGGCAAACAAAGAATACCGGATTGCTGGAATTATCGAGCAATCCGGTATTCTTTCATGGGGAGAAGCCCCTTATGAGACTTCTCCCGCCTGGATTCTTTTGCGCTTTTTGGTTATCACCGGGGTCGGCTCATCTGCATATTTCCAGAGGTCTTTCTGCGGTGTACAGATCTCCATTTTTTCGGCCTTTGCTCAGGATGGGATTTTGGGTTGGAGTTCGGTCATTCGAAGCATCATCTGCTCCATATGATCCATAATAATCGCTTACTGCAGCCTTTACATCTTATACTCGGCAGCGTTGATTATCTGGGTATCTTTCAGCTTGCCGAGGAAAGAACCGAGCATTCCGCCAACCATTCCACCTTCGCCGTCTTCATCATCCGAATCCTGCCCGGACACCTGAATCATGGCTACATCCTCGGCAATCATATTGACGGCCTCTTCCTGCTCCTTGGTGCAGATAACCATAGCGCAATCCACGATATGCAGTTTTTCCATGATGTCTTCTGTACTCAGGTCCTCCGAGAGAGTGACCTTTGCGCAATCTTCAACACGCACGCCTTTCGGATACTTCCCAAGTACCGCAGCACCGACCTTGACCATTGGGCGATCCACGATTAACCCCAAATCCGGATTAATGACCCTCAGCTCATCGTATACACTTTCGATCTCGTCAAAGGCATCTTCCAGCTCCTTGTTTACACTGACGGTACCGTCTGCGAACAGGTATTCCAGGGAAGAGAGGGCTTCGGCATCCTTGATGGAAACGTCGCCTGTGACACAGAGCTTGGTTCCGTACTTTTTGATGGTCTTCGGCTTCAATTCCAGATCGTCGTCGATGAGCTTTGTGCCGTCCGGAACCTTCACGATCTCTGCTTCTTCATCAAACAGAGAAACCAGTTTGCTGATTAGGCTTTCTGCAATCACGACCTTCTTTGCGGTAAACTTCAGGCCCATTGAAAACAGCTTTTCCGTATCAATCCCAGCATCCAGGAAGAAGAGATTTCCAGAACAGTAGTACAGTGTATTCGAAGCTCTTACGATAAACAGGTCATCGATCTCCGTATCAGCCTTCAGGATCGTTGCTCCGTCCGGATAATACTCGGTCTTTCCGTGTACCTGAATATTCGAAAACTGGCCTTCATAACTCTTCGGCATCAGGACCTTTCCATTCACCATGATGCAGTAATAGCTCCTTACCGCGTCCTGGCTGCCATCGGTAATGAAAAGTTTGCCATTGACCATCAGGAAAACACCGGTTCCGTCAGCGTCCGGGCCAATCTCGCCTTTTCCATTGATGCTCTTTATAGAAATGTTCTCTCCATCCGGGATTTCCAGAACAGTTGCCGCATTCATGGTCACGGGATATTTGTTCAGCAGTTCCTTGGAACGCTCATTGACAATCAGAATCGCGGCATTGATAGTGATATTTTCATACCCGGCAAGGCTTTCTTCCGTTACGGCTCTTGCATCGCAGGTTGCGGCATTGATCATTTTGTTCTTCTTCATGAGATTCGTCCTCCATTATTATTTCAGTTTTTCTCTCAGGAGCTTTCTGGCGCGACTTAAGGCGGCCCGGACCCCTGATGGTGACAGCCCGTATTCTTCTGCAAGTTCCTTTGAGGTGTACCCGTCAAAGTACCGTTTGATAAAGAGCTGGGACAGATCCGGCGGGAGCGAGGAAAGGATCATGGCTGTTTCGACTTCTGAGAAGCCGCCATCCGTTTCTTCCTCGGCCTGTATCTGGTTGTTCTGTTCTACGGTTCGCCTTCGGCAGGCATCATAGAACAGGTTTCTTGCCACCTTATACAGCCAAGCCCGGCGTTCCCTTTCTCCCAGTTCTTCCAGAAGATCCAGATTGGAAAGTGCCTTTATGAAGGTCTCCTGCAGTAGATCCTCTGCATAACTGACATTTCCGCATATCATACAGCAGTATTTCAACAGCTCTGTCCGATACTTGGTATATAGCTCTGCGATCATGGCACCCTCCTTTCCTTCGGCTTTCACTCTTATAACGTTTAAGAACAGCAAAGTGTTTTTAGTATAGCATATTTTTTGACATCTCAGAAAATAGAAAACAAAAAATCCTCCGTATGTACAACAAAGCAAATCAATATAATTCAGGGATTAGTCCCAAAGAAAAAAGTGGATTTCGTTGTATGCAAATATGGTGTAAGCGTGAAAACGCGCAGCTCATACGAAGTGTGATTCCTGGGTTTGGGAGGTGTTCCCAACGAGCCGGTGCAGAAATTGGCGCAGGTCCGATTCCGGACATGTTCGCCAATTTGCAAAACCCTTACGGGTCTGCCCTGCTTGCTAGGTACCAGAACCGTAAAGGGTTGCATTGCCAGATTGAAAAAGATGGACGACAATGCACTGCTTGCCAGGTACTGAAACCTTGGCACAGCAGGACGTTGACGCCAAAAACCGTCAACATGTTTTCGATAAAAGCAGTGGAAAACGCCGTCAGAGCATTCATATCTGCTATGATCTGATCGTGTTCATCCCTCTGAGTGAACTGATGGAACAGGAAATGGCATGACCCGAAGAGCATGCCATTTCCAGAAAACTATAAAACTGTCTTACAAGCCCCGGCCTCACTCCGCCGGGTTTTTCACGTTTTGTTTGCGCGTTTCTCCAAAGCATTGTATAATGGTACCGCAGGAAAACAGGCCGAAGGGAGAAGGAACATGGAATACAGAAGGTTCGGGGACGTGCTTTTCGTCCGCATGGACAGGGGCGAGGAGATCGTCGCACAGCTGCTTGCGGCCGCGGAAAAGGAAAATATCCGCCTGGCAACCGTCGAGGCGCTCGGAGCGGTGAACGATTTTACCGTGGGCGTCTACGATACGGAGGAAAAGCAGTATCACGCCAACCGGTTCGAGGGCGCGTTCGAGATCGTTTCCCTGACCGGGACGATCACGACTATGGACGGGAGGATCTATCATCACCTGCACATGAGCGCGGGCGACGGCAAGGGAGCCGTTTTCGGCGGGCACCTGAACCGCGCGGTCGTGAGCGCGACCTGCGAGATGGTGATCCGCGAGGTCAGCGGCACTGTCGAGCGCGCGGCTGATCCCGCGACCGGGCTTAACCTGTTCCGCTTCATCTGATCGTAATAATAATATGAAGGAGCTGCCTAGCTGAGCCTCTGCAAAAAACAAACGTCCCCCGGCCAAGCCGGGGGATCATTGCTCCGGGGGAGTTCCGCGTTCCGTCAGCCCGCCGCGTAAGCGCGCATGATCCCGGCGAAGGCGAGCAGCATGAACGCGAGCACGCTTAGATGGTAAACGCCGTTGTGGTCGAAAAGCCAGATGCATTTGAAGCGGATGGACTTGAAGGTCTGGCAGACGGTGCCGGCAACGAGCACGAAGATCGCCGCGAGGAACCAGCCGAGGCGCGGGCAGGCGCCGACGTGCGCGATGAGCAGGACGATTATCGCGAGCATATTCAGCGCACAGTAGGCGATGAATACGGTGAAGCCGTAGGAGATACGGTTCTGAAGGATCAGGCGGACGATGAGGAACAGGGCGGCAAAGCCGCCGAGCACGATAACGGCGGTCTTGAGCCCGGCGGAGCCGAAGATCTCGGAATAGATCGCCGCAACGAAACTCACGACAAGCACCGCCATGACCGCATACAGCACGACCCACAGTTTTTTCTTCTTTTCATCGCTCATCCGGAAGCCGTGCACGTAATAGCCCATAAGGCTGACGATGAACAGCAGCGAGTAGGAAACGGTCCAAAGCACGAAGCGCGTGTCGGTCCGCCCGAAAACGGCAATGAGCAGGATTAGTACGGGGCAGACGATCGCGTCTATGAGATTGGTGTAAGCGGTAACGCTTTCGGGTGGGGAGGTTCGCATCGCGGCTCCTTTCCGTTTTATTGCCGCTCACCGGGGAGCGGACGTTCTCCGTTCATTATAAAGCCGCGCGCCGGTCAAGTCAACCGGCCCCTCGCCGCGCCGGGCGTCCGGACGGGGCGGCGAGGGACGAACGGAAAACGGTTTGTAATACGTGCCGCACGGGCATTTTTTCGCGGAAAAATTTTTTTGAGCCTATCCCGCAGGGCCACAAGATATGGTGGCAGAACAGCCGCAGCGGGTACAATTCCGCAAAAATTGTCGCTTCGCGAGCCTTGCGAACTCTTCCCAAATTTGGTATGATAATAGCCCGCCCTCGCTCCGGATCTCTCCGGATACGCTCTTTCATTTGCCGCGGGGCCGGTTATTTCAACGGTAATTTTCGGAGGCTGATTTTGTTATCCGCGAATGTAATATGGTCAAAAGCGCTTCCTCTGCTGAAGCCTCAAATGACCGAAGCAAGCTATGAAAACTGGATCGCGTCGCTCGCGCCGCTGCGGATCGAAGACGACGGTGCTTTCGTTTTGCTCACGACGAGCTCCGTCCACAGGGACACGCTCGAGCGGTTCTATTCCGCCGTGATCGAAAAGGCCCTTCGCGAGGCCGGCGAGGCGGAGCTTTCCGTTCGCTTCGTGACCAAGGAGGAGGAGCAGGCGAGGCCCGCGGCAAAGAGCGCCGCGCCGGGCTGCCCCACGCTGATCCCCAAATACACGTTCGACACCTTCGTTCGCGGCGAGTCGAACCGCTTTGCGTACGCCGCGGCGTTCGCCGTTGCGGACAACCCTTCGGAGGCGTACAACCCGCTGTTCATCTACGGCGGCGTCGGTCTCGGCAAGACCCACCTCATGCACGCGATCGGGCACTATATCCACGAGCAGCATCCGGATTACAAGATCCTCTATATCACGAGCGAAAACTTCACAAACGACGTCGTCGCTTCGATCGAAAAGAAGGACCGCGCTTACCTGCGCGAAAAATACCGCACGCTCGACGTGCTGCTGATCGACGATATCCAGTTCATCGGCGGCAAGGAAGCCACGGAGCTGGAGTTCTTCAACGTTTTCAACGACCTTAAGAACGCCAACAAGCAGATCATCCTCACCTCGGACAAGCACCCGAAGGACCTGCAGACGCTCGAAGCCCGCATCCGCACGCGCATCGGCTGGGGCCTCGTGGTGGATATCCAGCCCCCGGATTTCGAGACCCGCTTCGCCATCCTGCGCCGCAAGGCCATGGAGGACGGCATCGACATAGCGGACGGCGTCATCTCCATGATCGCGGAGCGCGTCAATTCCAACATCCGTGAGCTCGAGGGCTGCCTCAACCGCGTCGTCGCGTACGCCAAGTTCGTGAACAAGCCCGTCACCGTCACGGTCGCGGAAAGCGTTCTCAAGGACTACGTCTCCGGCGAGACCAGGCGCAGCGTTTCGAGCGAGCTCATAAAGCAGGTCGTATGCGATTTTTACGGCATCACCTCCGCGGAGATCGAGTCCGGCAGGCGCGATCACAAGTTCGCCTATCCGCGCCAGATCGCGATGCACCTTTCGCGAAAGCTGCTCGACTGCTCCTACCAGGATATCGGCGCGATGTACGGCGGGCGGCATTATTCCACGGTCATGCATGCCTGCGACACCGTTGAAGAGGCTGCGGAGAAGGATCCGGAGCTCAAAAAGACGCTCGACGATCTCGTCGAAAAGATCAAGAACGGCTGACGCGCACCTTAATCAACACAAAAGACTTCCCGAGCGGAGTATCCGCATAAGGAAGTCTTTTTGCTTGTTTTGGCGCTTATACGTTCAAGCAGCCCTTCGGCGGGACGGGGGGCTTCTTTTTGAGCCCCCTCGCGCAGGCGGGGGCCTCGTAAAGCCTGCCGTGGACGAAATAGTTATAGGAGCGGCAACCGCCCGCGCAGTATTTGCCCTTGGGGCAGGAAGCGCACGCCCCGGTCAGAAGATCCGGAGTGAACTTGCGGTTGTAGGCGAAGGCGTCCGGATCCTCCCAGATCTCGCGCAGGCTCTTTTCGCGCAGATTGCCCTCGTTGAAGCGCTCGTCGTACATCGATTCGCAGCCGCGGACGTTGCCGATGCTGTCGATTCCGATCGAGGTCAGCCCCGCGCGGCAGCCCGTGAACACGGCCTTGCCGCTGGTGTTCCCGCGCAAGCTGCCCTCGCCCTCGGTATAGTAGCCGATATTGTCCGCAATGCCGAGCGGGAAGGGGCAGCGGAGATGCCTTTCGACGAACGCGATCACGCGGTTCGGGTCGAAGCGGTAGTCCACCCCGCCCTCCGCAGCGTTGCCCATCGGGGAACAGGCCTGCAGCTGCCACGCCGCGATGCCGCGATCCTTGAGTATCGAGAACATGTCTTCCAATAATGATACGTTCTCGCTGTTGATCGTCGTAATGACCGAGACCGGGACGCCTCCGGCGTGCAGCGTGTCGATCGCGGTGAGCGCGCGGCGGAAGCTGCCCTGCTGGCGATACTTGTCGTGCACGGCCTCGGTACCGTCCAGCGAGACGGCGACGGATTCGATATGGAGCTCACGGAGCTTGCCGATGAGCTCCGGCTTGAAAAGGAAGCCGTTCGTGATGATCGCCACGCGGACGCCCTGCGAGGTGAGCCTGCCCACGATCTCCGCCCAGTCGCGCCGCATGAAGACCTCGCCGCCGATCATCGAGACCCTGCGGCAGCCGAGCTCCGCGAGCTGGTCGGCAACGCTGAGGCATTCCTCGGTCGAAAGCTCGTTTTCCCTCGCCTTGCCCGCGCGGGAGCCGCAGTATTTGCAGCTGAAGCAGCAGGCGAGCGTGATCTCCCAAACGCAGGAACGAAGCTTGAATTCCATAGGCGCTACCTTATTTCTTTTCCTTTTTGAACAGCTTGGTGAACAGGCCCTTCCGCGGGGGCTCCTTCCCGCCCTTCTTGAGGAGCGGCGGGCAGGCGTACACGGACTGAAACACGGGCTCCCGCTTCCCGTTTGGAACGGGCGTGCCGCATTCGGGGCAGAACGGCGAAGACGCCGGGATCCTCGCGCCGCAGCAGCTGCAGAAAACGGCGGAGCCGTCGCCCGTTCCGTTCGCGTCATCGGGCTTCGCACTCCCGAGCTTAGCGCCGCAGGTCTCGCAGAACCTCGCGGTCCGGCTGACCTTGCCGCCGCAGATCGGGCAGCGGCCGAGGTCGGCGGGGTCCTTTACGGGATCGGGAGCGAACGCGCCCGGAAGGACGAAGGCGGAGTTCGACATGATCTCCGGGCCGGCATAGACCGCCATCATCGACTGATTCGTCAGATCCGGGCGGGGGACCGCATACACGCCCTGCATGAGCTTTTCACGGTCGCCGCCATTTTTGTTTTCGGGAGCGGGCGGCGGCGGGGGCGCGGCGTAGACGCGGCCCGTGCGCGGAGCACGGCCGGCGAAATAATCCGGCCCCGCGTATACGCATTCCATAGCTTTGCGGCGGCTTTTGAAGCGCCGCTCGCGCTCCTCGAAAAACTCGGGCCCGGCATAGACGGGCGCCATCGGGACGTCCTTTTCAAAGGGGTCGGGTCCTTCGGGCTCTTCGGGCTCTTCGGGCTCTTTGGGCTCTTCGGGTTCTTCGGGTTCTTCGGGTTCCTCGGGTTCCTCTGGTTCTTCGGGTTCTTCGGGTTCCTCGGGTTCCTCTGGTTCTTCATCTCCGAAGCCCATCATCCCGGGGCCGTTGTATACGTCCTCCGTCAGGGTGTCCTCGTCGGGCTCCTCTGGCTCGGTGTAGTTCGCGGGGTAGGGAAGGCCGGGCTCTTCGGCTTCGCCGGCAGGCTCGTCCGGGCCGGCGCTCCCGGGCCTCGGGCCGAACGACGGAGCGGCGTACAGCAGCTTGATCGGGGTTTGTTCTTTCTTCATGATAACACCTCCGTGGGGTAGAATCGGGGATCCGGGCGGTAAGAAGCCCGCCCATGCAAATGTTCGTATATATTTTAGCATAAATCGCGGCTCCGGGCAACAGCGCGCTTGGCGCCGCATGAAAATCGGATCGAAATCGAAGTCTTTTTTTGATAATATTTACTATTGACACTTTCGCGGTTTCATTTTATACTATAATGGATTGGGAGTAACCGTTTGGCGGGTTTGACCCGGCGGCAGCGAGATTCCGAGCGGCAAAACACGCAGCCCGAATACCTCTGCCGGCGGGGAAAGCCTTCCGCGGATAATAACCAACGAAACCTTATAAGGAGGAAAGAACATGAAGAAATCGTTCAAAGGCTTTATTGCCCTGCTGCTCGCTGTCATGCTCATCGTTCCCGCATTCAGCACGATGGCAGAAGCATTCCCGGCAGCAAATGCAAAGATCGAAGCCGGAGAAACCGTTTCCAGGGCCCTGAAGGACAGGACCGGCACTCTTGAATCGACCAAGACCGCCGCTCTCGACTTCTCCGGCATCAGGAACGGCAAGACCTTTAAGGCAGCTGAGACCGAAGCTGTCAGCGAGACCCAGCCCACCGATATCGTCACCATCATGGTCGAGCTCGAGGCTGCTCCCGCAGCAGACGTTGTAAGCGACCTTAAGGCGGCGGGCGCGTATCGCCAGCAGCTGCTTGAGGAGCAGAGCAAGATGGTCAAAAAGATCAACTCCGCTCTCGGCACCAGCATCGTTCCCACCCACAACTATTCCGTCCTGTTCAACGGTTTCGCTTTCGATGGTGAGTATCGTCTCGTTTCCGAGATCGACGCCATGGACGGCGTACACGCTTTCGTGTCCCCTGTCTTCGAAAGCCCCGAACTGTTCAACACCACCACCCAGGTCGGCGCTGTCGACGCTTGGGAACTCGGTTACACCGGAGCCGGCTACACCGTAGCTATCGTTGATACCGGCTGCAAGGTAAACCATCCCGCGTTCTCCGTTGACCCCGAAGAGGTCCAGTTCACCCGTGACGACATCGCTGCGATCATCGCAAGCGGTCAGCTCTGGGGCAGCGGCAGCACCATGAACGTCAACAACGTTTATGTGAGCGCAAAGATCCCCTTCCAGTGGAACTACGAGTACAACCACGCGGACGCGTCCCACCCCGGCACCAGCGACCACGGCACCCACGTTGCGGGTATCGCGGCAGGTAACGGCGGCGAGATCCGCGGCGTCGCTCCCGATGCTCAGATCGCAGTCATGCAGGTCTTCAGGGCTTCCGGCGGCGCACCCTGGGCAAACATCATCCCCGCTCTTGAAGACTGCGCGGTCCTCGGCGTTGCAGCTGCGAACCTCTCCCTCGGTTCCCCCTGCGGCACTGAGATCCCCTACGATCCTTCCTATCTGGCAGTCCTCGATCGCTGCGTCAACGCGGGCGTCAACCTCGCTATGGCAGCGGGCAACGACTATGACTCCACCTTCAACAACGCTTGGGGCGGCAACGAAGGCACTCCTTCCAGCTACTCCAACTCCGGTTACGGTGTAGTTGAAGACGTCGACCGCGGCGTTGTCGGTTCTCCCTCCACCTGGCCTCACAGCGTCTCCGTGGCGGCAGTCTACAACTCCATGTCCCGCTTCTACTTCATCACCGTTGAAGGCCAGAGCTACGGCTACAGCGAGAACGCTGAAAACGCGGCTCAGATGCGCATCGTCCTCGGCGGCCAGACCGTTGAGTACGTTCCCGTTCCCGGCTACGGCACCATGAACGATTTCGCTCAGGTCGACGTTGCGGGCAAAGTCGCGCTCGTCTCCCGCGGTGAGATCAACTTCGTCGACAAGGCTGCGAACGCAGAGGCTGCCGGCGCTGTTGCCTGCGTCGTTTACAACAACCAGGCCGCATCCGTCAACATGGTCGCCTATGAAGGCGGTCATATCCCGCACGTCATCATCTCCATGGAAGCGGGCGAAGCTCTCATCAACGCTCAGGACAAGACCATGTTCGTCAGCCAGGAGCTCGGCCTCTTCGACAATCCCGACGGCAACAAGACCACCAGCTTCTCCAGCCGCGGTCTGACCGCAAACATGGCGCTCAAGCCCGAGATCACCGCTCCCGGCGGCTCGATCTACTCCTCCACCGATCCCGCGATCTCCGGCACCTGGTACGCGACCTGGGACGGCACCTCCATGGCGACTCCCCACGTCTGCGGCGGTATGGCGATCGTTTCCGCATACGTTGACGACAACTTCCCGGATGCAAGCGCAGCCGAGAAGCATGACCTCGTCGACCAGATCCTCATGAGCACCGCGACCCCCATCGTAAGCGACAGCGGCGAATACGCTCCCGTCCACGAGCAGGGCGCAGGTCTGCTCAGCCTCCAGAAGGCTACCACCACCAAGGCGTACATCACCGTTGAGGGTACCCAGGGTAATCGTCCGAAGATGAACCTCGGCGACGATCCCGAGAAGACCGGCGCAATGACCATGACCTTCACCGTCCACAACTTCGGCGATGAAGACCTGACCTATTCCGTCGTTCCCACCCTCCTCGTTGAGGATATCGCTCTCTACGATCAGACTCCCGACGGAGACCTGATCCTCGTCTACTACGGCGGCACCGCGAAGCTCGAAGGCGACAGCGGCTACGTCCTCTACGGCGACGCGAACGGCGACGGTGAGATCACCATTGCCGACGCTATCCTGATCGCGCGTGACGCGATGGATCTCATCACCCTGCCCGATTCCGTGAACTGCGACCTTGACGACGACGGCGAAGTCACCATTGCCGACGCCATCATCGCATGCCGTATCGCCATGGGTCTTATCGATCCCGTCACCAGCGGCGATGAGCCCGGCGACGTCAGCTTCGATATGCCCGAGACCATCACCGTTCCCGCGGGCGGCGAGCTTGATGTTACCATCAACGCTCAGCTCAGCGACGGCGTCATGGACTACTTCGACAACTACTACGTAAACGGCGCACTGCTCGAGGGCTTTGTTGAGCTCGTTCCCGAGGACGGCGTCTCCCTCACCGTGCCCTTCATCAAGATGTACGGCGACTGGAACTACGCTGCCACCATCGACCGTGGTTACTACTACGACGACTACCCGCTCAATTCCAACAACTACCCGAACACCATCGGCTGCAGGAAGGGCAACGTCATCTACGGTCTCGGCATCAACCCCTATGTTGCTACCGATGACATGAGCTACTACATGACCGACCGCAACGCGATCTCTCCGAACAACGACGGCCTGATGGATACCATCAACGTCCTCTACACCGGTCTGCTCCGCAACGCGGAAGTCAGGTATCAGATCCTTGACACCAACGGCGCTGTGATCGAGACCATCTCGAACCTCGGCGTAATGAACAAGGGCTTCTGGGATACCGACACCCGTACCCAGCTCGGCGTCACCGAGGGCGTGTTCCCCGGCGGCATCAACTTCACTCAGTACGGCAAGGAAGACCTCATCGTCCACGTTGAGGCGAAGCTTGACAACGACGGTTCCCACACCACCAATGCCGCAACTCTCGAAGCCAACGAGCACTCCGTATGGGATATCCCCGTCCACGTCGACACAGTTGCTCCCTCCATCGCGAACTTCGCGGCGGCCGACGGCACCTTCACCTTCGACGTGACCGATGATCACTACGTCGCGGCTGTTGCCGTTTACGCTCAGGATGGCGAGAACCTCGGCGAGCTCATCGCTGTCGAGGGCCTCTTCGAGACCGAGCGCGGCATGACCACCGCCATGGAGATCGAGGGCGATGATACCGCTTACATCGTTGTTGCTGACTATGCAATGAACGAGCAGGCCTACCTCTGGGACGGCACCACCCTCACCCCCGTTGAGAGCGTCCAGCCCCCGGCATTCGAAGCTCCCTCCACCATGATCTATGGCTACGGCAAGAACTACAACACCAAGGCCTGGGCAAGCGTTTCCACCCTCCGCATGAGTGAAGCCAACTACGGCGCAGGCGGCGGCCAGGATGCCGGTGACTACACCGCGGCATGCCTCGTCGGCGAAGAAGTCTACGCTGTCGACGCCAGCAAGCAGCTCATCAAGTGGAACGCTTCCGACATGGACAGCTGGACCGGCAAGACCACGATCGGCACCCTCACCGTTGACAACTACACCGTCAACGAATTGGCTTACGATGCTTCCACCGATACGCTCTACTGCGTCGTCGGCCTCGGCATCCTCTATGAGGTAAATCGCCAGACCGGTGCTGCGACCCAGATCTGCGAGCCCGAGTACGGCGTTGTCGCTATCGACTTCGACGAGGAAGGCACCTGCTACATCGTCGACGCGTACGGCTACCTCTGCACCATGGACGTTGCTACCGGCGCCGAGACCGCGGAGATCTCTTCCTACGGCATCTCGCCCCTCAACGGCAGCCAGTTCTTCGTACAGGGCGGCTTCTACAGGGAAGGCTGCTTCTTCTGGTTCGCATTCCCCGGCAACGCAAGCCAGTATGCCGATGCGCACGTCCTCGCGCTTGACGTCGCTTCCGAGTCCTACATCGACCTCGGTTCCCCCGGCGGCGGCCTCTACATGGTCGGTATGATGGGCGTTTACTGCGACCCGGCTCCCTACCAGCCCCTGACTCCGTCCGTTGATCCCGTCGACTTCTATGACAATTTCGACAGCGGCTTCAACTGGGACGTCATCGATGCAGACGGCGACGGCAACAACTGGATCACCGACTACGTCGCTGAAGGTAAGTATGTTGACGGCTCCAAGGTCGCGATCAGCTACTCCTGGAACGACATCATCCTCTATCCCGACAACTGGATGATCAGCCCCGAGTTCGAGATCGGCGAGGGCGAGAAGTGGCTCTCCTTCTTCACCGCTTCCCTCAACGCCGCTGACGGCGATATCTCCGAGCACTTCCAGGTCATCGTTATCCCGCAGGGCGAGCTCCCCGAGAACGGAACCGTTGTGTATGAGCACACTCTCGACACCAACGCTCTCGAAGAGCACCTCGTTGACCTCAGCGCTTTCGCAGGCCAGACTGTCAGCCTCGCGTTCCGTCACTATGACTGCTTCGACCAGTACACCCTGATCATCGATGCAGTCGGCGTCGGCAACCTGAAGTAAGACAAAGCGGCCGTTAAGGCCAAAGCACAAACAAGAGGAGCGAACGGTTAACCGTTCGCTCCTTTTCGGTTTAATTGGCCGAATTGCCCGTGTTTTGAAATACGCCGTCGGTTTCGCCTGAATGGAACAATATAGGCGTTTTTTTATGCCCGCCGTTCGACCCTCCGACTGAACGGGAACTGCTAATATCCACGTTAAAGACTCGGTTCAGGAGAGGGACAAGCCATGGAAACGCTCAGAAGATTTGCGGATAATACCAGACTGCTCGCTTATTCGCTCGCACCGCCGGAGCTCGCGGGGACGGTGCTGCTGCCGTTTTGCTGCGCACTGCTGTTCGGGCTGTTCCTGCCCGGCACGGCGGGCGTGTTCCGCGGCGCGCTGCCCTACTTCGGTAACTCAATGCTGCCCGTGCTCGCGCTCGCGTTCGTTCACGCGCTCTGGTGCTGCGGAATGAAAAGAGCCCTGCTCCCCGCCGCGCTCGGAGCCGGCGCGGGCTGCCTCATAACCGCGCAGTACGCGGGCGCGGCCTCGGTCGGGCTCCTGCTTGCCTCGGCGATGCTGCTCGCTCCGAGAAAGCCCGGCACCGTTTCAAAGCACGCCGTACTGCTCGCGATCATGCTCGTGATGCTGCCGCTCGGGATTCTCATGAAGGCGCTGAGCGAAGTGACGATGCGCGCGGTGCTCGTTCACCTCGTGCTTGCGGGCGTCACGCTCGCCGTGTCGTGCGTGGAAATGAACGCGCTTTCGGCGGCGAGGTGCGTTCGCAAAGGCCGGGCGCTCTCGGACTGGTCGGCCGTCGCGTTCTCCGTCTTTGCGGGTATAATCGCCGTCGCCTTCGGGCAGGCGAGGCCGCTCGGCATAGGCCTCGGTGCCGCATTCGCGGCGGTATTCTGTATGGCGGCGGCGCAGGCGAAGGGCATCGCGGGCGTTGCGTGCGCCGCGATCGCCGCCGGGATGCGCGTGTTTTTGATGAACGGCGACCTGCTGCTCATAGCCGTGCTCTGCTCCTGCACGCTCTTTGCGTGCCTGGTGCGCTCGTTCGGCAGGGCGGCGTGCGCCGCGGGCTTTGCGGTCCCCGCCGTTGCGTTCTTCGCGGTCATTCACGGCTCCGGCGCTCTCAGGATCGGTGAGATACTGCTTTCATCCGCCGTGTTCCTGCTGCTCCCGAAGCGCCTGACGACCCTGCCCGGCGCGGAGCTCGTGCCGGAAAGGACGGAAAAACTGGAGCGCAGGCTGCTGTTCCAGAACGAAAAGCTGAGCGAGCTTTCAAGCGTTCTCGGCCGCCTTGCCTCACTTTTTGAAGACGGCTCGGAGCCGGCGGAGAGCTTTATCGGCACCCAGCTTGGGGGCGTCGCGGGGAGCCTTTCAAGGCTTGCGGTGAGCATCGGCGAGGTGCGGCCGGAACGGTTCGATATTTCGATCGGTTCGGCGAGCTTTGCGAAAAAGGGCTGCGCGGAGTCCGGCGACAGCCTGGCCGTCCGCGATTTCGACGGCATGTATCTGGCCGCGATCAGCGACGGCATGGGTTCGGGCAGCGCCGCCCGGCGCGAAAGCTCGCAGGCGGTCGACCTGCTGGCGGACCTCGTGACCTGCGGCTTCCGCCTCGACGAAGCGGCGGACTGCGTGAACCGCCTACTGCTCCTCCGGGAGGGCGGGGAGAACTATGCCACGCTCGACGCGATCCTGTTTGACCCGATGAGCGGCACGATGAGCATCGCCAAGCACGGCGCGCCGCCGTGTTACCTGCTGCGCGGCGGCAAGGTTGGAACGCTTTACGCGGAAGCCCTGCCCGTCGGGATACTCGAGGAAGCAAAGACCGCGGTCTGCACCGCGAAGATGCGGCGGGGGGATACCGTCGTTATGATGAGCGACGGCGCTGCGGACGCTTTCGGCGACGAGCTCGCCGAGAGTATTAAGGAGAACGCGGACAGGGACGATCCGAAGCTCTGCGCGGAACTGCTCGCGGGGCTCGCTGCCGGGCTCTCCGGCGGAAGGGACGACTGCTCAGTCATCGTGGCACATATCGACTGACGGCGAAACATTTGCTTATCGCGTGATTATTTGCTATAATAACGGCATGAGCAGAAGAGTCGGCTTCCGTTTCCGGGGCAGAAAAAGAAACAGCGGGCTGCTGAGCGGCATTACGCTTCGCGGGCAGAGGGGCAAACCCCTCCGCATCGCGCTGTACGTGCTTGCCGCGATAGCCGTCATCGTCATCGGCACGGTGCTGAACAGGCCCAAGGACCAGCTGATGAACGCCGCCGAAATGAAGCGCATCAGCGACCGCGGCGTGCTCATCGTGGGCGTGAGGGAAGATACGCCCGGCTTCGCGCTGGACGGCGAAGGGCTCGAGGTAGAGCTCGCAAGGCTGTTTGCGGATTATCTGCTGCCCGAGACCGAGGCGGACGCGGCGGTGAAGCTCATCACCGTTTCCAGCCAGACGGCGTCGACCAAGCTCTCCGACGGCAGCATCGACGTGGCCATCGCCCTCATGCAGAAGGGCGCGAGCAGCAAGTATTCCTACTCATACCCGTACTACACCGATACCTGCCGCGTGGCGGTGAACGAGGGCGGCGAGGACACGCCGCTCGATCAGATGACGATTGGCTACGTTCAGAACACGGCGGGGCAGAACGTGCTGAACCGCTATATCGACGAGCACGAGACCAAGGTGGAGCGCAGCTTTATCGACAGGCTGCGCGGCCGCACGCCGGAGCTCCCTGCGGACGCGGTGACGTTCACCAAGCAGGCGTTCGCCTCCTATCCCGACATGCTGAACGCGCTCAGGGAAAAACGCATCGACGGCGCGGTGCTGACGGGCGTTTACGCGGACCGCTACGGCGAGAGCTATGATTTCACCTTCCACGATACGGAGCTGGGCAAGGTCGAATACGCGATCACCGCGAGCGCGGACGAACCCGCGATAGCGCAGCTTGCGGACGTGTTCATCTACGGCCTGAGGCGCAGCGGGGAGCTCGACGCGCTCCTTGCGAAGTACGGGCTCAACTGAAAAAACATACGGCAAATCGACAAAGGAGGTCAGGAACCTCCTTTGTTTTTCGTTGAAATGGGGCGATCGGGAGAATTATAATAGTTCCGGGGAAAAAGCTTTGCCCGTTTCCGGGCGGAAGGAGGGCGCATGGCGCTTTTTGATCTGATCCGCGAAAAACGGCCGGGACCCGGCCGCATGCTTATGGAGATACCCGCCTCGGCGATAGTCCCGAACCCCGCGCAGCCGCGAAAGAGCTTCGATGAGGAGAGCATCGCGGAGCTTGCCCGCTCGATAGAGCAGCTGGGGCTTATCCAGCCGCTCGTCGTCCGCAAAAACGGCGGCGTTTACGAGCTGATCTCCGGCGAAAGGCGGCTTCGGGCCATCCGCAGCCTCGGCATGAAAAAGGTGCTCTGCATCGTGGAGAGCGGCACGGGCGACGCGGAGTCCGCGCTGATGGCGGTGGTCGAGAACCTGCAAAGGGAGGACCTCGGCTTCTTCGAGGAGGCGGAGTGCTATAAAACGCTGACGGACGGGCTCGGCCTCACACAGGAGGAGCTTGCCGCCCGCATCGGCAAAAGCCAGAGCTTTATCGCGAACAAGCTGCGGCTGCTGCGCATCGAACCGAACGTGCGGGAGGCGATAGACCGTTACGGCTTGACGGAACGGCACGCGCGTGCGGTGCTTCGGCTCCGGTCCGCTGCGGAGCGTATGGCGGTCGTGATGCGCGCGGGCGAAAACCGCCTCAGCGTGAACGAGACCGAGCACCTCGTGGAAAAAAAGCTGGACTCCGGGTATGACGCCCGGAGCGCGGGGTCGAAGCCCCGCCCGGTCATCGTCCGCCTCGTGAAGGACTACCGCGTGTTTTTGAACACGCTTGAAGCCGCTTGCGAAAAGCTCCGCTCCGGCGGGACGGAGGTCAGCCTCACAAAAACGGACAGGGAGGACGGGCTGGACGTGGTCATCCGCATCACCGCCCCGAAAGCGGCGGCGAAAAGGCAGTGACTCCCGCCGAAAGCCGGCGTCTGAGCATCCGCATAAGGGTACGCCGTTCGCCGGCTTTTGCTGTTTTTCGGAAATGCTTGACAGTTCGGACCGCATTTTATATAATGTAGCTGTGTAACCATTACCATGCGATAATGGTATATTAGGCGCGGGCGAGAACCGCGGATCACCAAATCAACAATAATCTGAAAGGGGATTATAACACATGGGTCTTATCTCAGCATTAGTAGGCGCAGCAGGCGGCGTTCTTGCCGACCAGTGGAAAGAGTTTTTCTATTGCGAAGCAATGGACAGGAACGTGCTCGTCAGGAAGGGCACCAAGGTCATCTCCGGCCGCTCCTCCAACACCAAGGGCAATGACAACGTCATCTCCAACGGCTCCAAGATCGACGTCGCAGATGGTCAGTGCATGATCATCGTTGAAGACGGCAAGGTCTGCGAGGTTTGCGCGGAGCCCGGCAGCTTCATCTACGACACCTCCCTTGAGCCCAGCATCTTCACCGGCGGCCTCGGCAAGGGCATCCTCGACCTGTTCAAGGAGATCGGCAAGAGGTTCACCTACGGCGGCGATCCCGGCAAGGATCAGAGGGTCTATTACTTCAACCTGAAGGAGATCATCGACAATAAGTTCGGCACTCCGAACCCCGTCCCCTTCCGCGTTGTCGATTCCAAGATCAACCTCGATCTCGACGTTTCCCTCCGCTGCTCCGGCGTGTATTCCTACAAGATCACCAACCCGCTCCTGTTCTACACGAACGTATGCGGCAACGTCACGAGCGACTACACCCGCGACATGATCGACACTCAGCTCAAGACCGAGTTCGTCAGCGCGCTCCAGCCCGCTCTCGGCAAGCTCTCCGATATGGAGCTCCGCCCGAACCAGATCATCAACCACAACACCGAGCTTGAAGCCGCAATGAACGAGACCCTCTCCGCAAAGTGGGGCGAGCTCCGCGGCATCGAGGTCGTGAACGTTGCTCTCGGCTCCGTCACCCTCCCGGAGGAGGATCAGGAGCTGATCAAGAAGGCACAGCGCGCGGCTATGCTCAAGGATCCCAACTACGCCGCGGCGACCGTTGCCGCTGCGCAGGCGGACGCCATGGTCGCGGCAGCCAACAACGAGGCAGGCGCAATGACCGGCTTCATGGGTTACGGCATGGCGGCAAACGCCGGCTCCAACGCGGCAAACCTGTTCGCGATCGGTCAGCAGCAGCAGGCGGCGGCGCCCGCAGCGCCCGCTGAGCCCGCACCCGCAGGCTGGACCTGCACCTGCGGCCACGTGAACACCGGCAACTTCTGCCCGAACTGCGGTTCGAAGAAGCCCGAAGAGCCCGGCAGCTGGACCTGCACCTGCGGCCACGTGAACACCGGCAACTTCTGCCCGAACTGCGGCGCAAAGAAGGAATAACGTTATCCGTGCGGCTCCCGCTCCTTCAAGGGGCGGAGAGCCGCTCATGCGTAAAATGGGGAACCTCAGAATAAAACCCATCCCGGCCAAACCGTCTGCGGACGGCGCGGGGGAAACGGGCTCCGGCCCGCTGCCTCCGCTTGACGAGCTCGCCGAGGTCTCCTTCTCCTGCACCGGCATGGATCGGCGGAGCTGCTTTTCATACGTGCTGACCGAGCGGCCGGACGGCAGAGTCCTGCTTGGGGACGGCTTTCGGGCCGGCGCCCGCCCGGCGGCGTTTATGGGCCTTTCGGGCCTTCCGCGGCGCGTGCGCAAAACGGCGATGGACGAGGTCCGCGCCATCCTCGAAAAGCACGGAACGGCGGACTTTCTTTTGAACTGCCGAAAACCGGAGGAGGATCTCTTCGCGCCCGACGCGGCGAGCGTCAGCCTCCTGCTCCTGTATAAAAACGGCAGGAGCGTTTCCGCTCCTTCCGCAGGGAAAGCGGGGGACGAGCTCAAAGCGCTTTTCCGCTCCCTTGCGCGGAGAAAAGGGCTTTGGAGCATATTCAGTAAAAAATAGCGGGGAGAGCGCTCCCCGAAAACGCGCTTTTGCGCGGCTTGATTTGAAAACGGCTTGCCCCGCGGGGCAATAGAATAATCACCGATAAGGAGTGAAGTGCATGGCAGGATTGCTTGAATACAAATGCCCGTGCTGCGGCGGCGCGATAACGTTCGACAGCTCGATCCAGAAGATGAAGTGCCCGTTCTGCGACACGGAGTTCGAGATGGAGACGCTTGCGCAGTACGACGCGCAGATCAATAACCAGAAGCCGGACAGCATGAACTGGACAACGAACACCCAGGCCGACTGGCAGCCCGGCGAAGTCGAGGGGATGCGGGTGTATATCTGCAATTCCTGCGGCGGTCAGATCGTGGGCGACGAGAACATGTCCGCCAGCGCCTGCCCGTACTGCGGCAACCCGGTCGTCGTCGCGGGCAACGTTTCCGGCCTGCTTAAGCCGGATCTCGTGATCCCCTTCAAGCTCGATAAAGAGACCGCAAAGAAAAAGCTGATCGAGCACACGCAGGGCAAACGCCTGCTCCCCAAGGTCTTTAAGGACCAGAACCATATCGACGAGATCAAGGGCATCTACGTCCCGTACTGGGTGTTCAACGCCGATGCGGACGCGGATATGCGCTTCCGCGGGACGCGCGTGCGCACCTGGTCGGACCGCGACTATCGATACACCGAGACCAGCTACTATATCATCAACCGCTCCGGTTCGCTCGGCTTCTCCGCAGTGCCGGTGGACGGCTCGAAGAAGATCCCGGACGATCTGATGGAATCCATCGAGCCCTTCGATATTTCCGAGGCGGTGGATTTCCAGACGGCGTACCTCGCGGGGTACCTCGCCGATAAATACGACGTAACTGCCGACGACTGCATCGAGCGCGCCAACGAGCGCATCCGCACCACCACGCAGGAGGTCTTCGCCGGCACCGTGGGCGGCTTTGCTTCCGTAGTGCCGGAGGCAAGCAGCATCCGCCTTGCCAACGCGGAGGCGAAGTATGCGCTGTACCCGGTGTGGCTTTTAAACACCACCTGGAACGGCCAGCAGTACACCTTCGCGATGAACGGGCAGACCGGCAAATTCGTGGGCGACCTGCCCGTGGATAAGGGCCAGAGCCGCAAGTGGTTCTGGCTGCTGACGGCGATCGGCGCGGCGGCTGCGTTCGGCATCGCGGCGCTCATCCACTTCCTGTGAGGCAAAACGGTCAGAAAGGTTGGGATCGAACATGAAAAAAAGACTATTCGCAATTCTCGTTCTCGCTTCGCTCGTTCTGATGCTTGCCATCCCCGCTTTTGCTTCGGGCACGGAAGGCTATATAATCGACGAATGCGACACCATTTCCGCCGAGCGCCTTGCGGAGCTCAATGAAAAAGCAGCCGGGATCGTGAACGGCACCGGCATTAACGTTGTGTTCGTCATCACCGATAAATCGGGCGAGGGCGGCATCCTCGGCTACATCGAAGACCTCTATTCCGAGAGATTCGGCGGCACGGCGGGCATTATCGTCGGCCACGACACCAACCTCGGCAAATGGGCTGCGGAGCGCTTCGGCGAAGCCGCCGAGCTGCTCACCGAGAGCGACGAAGACGCGCTCTTCGACGCATATAATGAAGAACTGACCTATGGCGAAGGCGTTGAGGCGTATCTGAACGCCGCCGCCGAACGTATCACCGCCGCGCACGCCGCGACCATGCCGGAAGACAATCTCACGGAGGCACCCATCTCTCAGCCGACGAGCGTGAACGGCGTCCACGTGGTCGATATGGCGGACCTGCTCTCCGACGATGAGGAGGCACAGCTCCGCTCGAAGCTCGAAGAGATCAGCAACAGGCAGAACGCGGACGTCGTGTTCGTGACCGTGAACAGCACGGGCAATAAATCCGCGATGGATTTTGCGGACGATTTCTTCGACTACAACGGTTACCGTACCGACGGCATCCTGATGCTCGTCAGCATGCAGAACAGCGATTGGTGGGTCTCCACCGCGGGCCGCGGCATCACCGCCGTTACCGACGACGCGCTCGAAAGATACGAGGAGGAGAGCGTCACCTATTTGTCCTACGCTGATTACAGCACCGCGTGCAGCAAATTTGCCGACCTCAGCGACGAATTCCTCACCCTCGAAAAGCAGGGCACGCCCTACCAAAAGCCCGAGGAAAAGAGCTCATCCGGCCTTGCAACGGCGGGCGTCGTCTCCGCGGGCGTCGGCCTTGCGACCGGCGCGATCGGCACCGGCTCCATGAAGAGCAAGCTGAAGAGCGTCCACAGGAAGCGCAGCGCCACCGAGTATATGAAGCGCGACAGCCTCAATATCGTCGACGCGAGCGAGATCTACCTTTACAGCAACGTCACGAGGACCTATATCGACCGCGATCGCGGCAGCCACAGCGGAGGCGGCGGAGTGCATATCTCCTCCTCCGGAACGAGCCACGGCGGCGGAGGCGGACATTTCTGATAACCGACGAATAAACGAAAAACGGGCAACCGCATGCCCGTTTTTTATATGCTTTTGTTCACCTCATCTGGAACGCGCCCGCGTCACAGCGGCAGCCGCATCGTCACGTGCGGGATGCCGTCCTCGAGGAAGGGCTTGCTCGTGACGGTGAAGCCCGCCTTTTCGTAGAAACCGATCGCGTAGCACTGCGCCTCGATATAGATCTCGCGGGCGCCCATAGCGCGGGCCTCGCCGATGGCGGCGCTAAGCAGCTTCATCCCGAGGCCGACGCCGCGCTCGCCTGAAACGACCCTGCCGAGACGGACGGTCCCGCTGTCTCCGTTCTTCCAATGCAGGCGGGCATAGGCTGAAACGCTGCCGTCCAAACGCATTGCGAACAGATGGATGCTCTCGTAATCAAGGCCGTCCGGGTCCTGATAGGCGCAGTCCTGTTCCACGACGAAGACCTTGCTGCGAAGGGCAAGGATCTCATACAGCTCACGCGTCGTCAGCTCGTCGAAACGCTTAACGGCAAGCGTTGTTTCATCCATAACGATACCTCACCTGATGTGTACGTCCATCTGCGGGAACGGGATCTCCATGCCCGCTTCGGTGAGGGCGGATTTGCCGCTCTCCGCAAGGCCGAACTTCAGCTCCCAGTATTTCTCCTGACGGCACCACACGCGGAGCAGGACTTTGACAGCGCTGTCGCCGCATTCGTCGAGCAGGACCTGCGGTGCTGGCTCATCGAGCACGCCGTCCGCACCCGCGACGCCGAGCAGAGTGCTGCGCACGAGCGCGATATCCGATCCGTAGCTCACGGAGAAGGGAATATCGAGCCTGCGCGTGCCCTCGCGGGTGTAGTTGACGATCGCGGTGTTGGTGAGGCTTGAGTTCGGCATGGAGACGTGGCGGTTGTCCGCGGTGACGAGCTCCGTGTAGAACATCCCGATCGTGCGCACCGTGCCCTCGATCTCGCCGACCTTGACGTATTCGCCGGCCTTGACCTGCTTTAAAAGCAGCAGCGCCACGCCGCCGACGACGTTGCTGAGCGCGCCCTGCATCGCGAGGCTGACCGCAACGCCCGCGGAGGCGAGGATCGTCACGAACGAGGTGAGCGGGACGCCCATCACGCCCACGGCGGCGAGCACTACGGCGGAGTAGAGCAAAAGCTTTATGAGCGCCGTCAGAAACCCTCGCACGGTCGGGTCGATCTTTTGAAAACGCTTGCCGCGGGTGATGAGGCGCACGGCCCATTTTGCGAGCAGCAGTCCGACGATCAGCACGGCGAGCCCGCCGAGCAGTTTGAGACCGTAGGTCTCGATCAGTTTAAGCAGTTCTTTAATATCCATAGCTTCAGTATTCGTAGGAGACGAGCTTCATATAACGCCTGAGCGGCAGTTCGCCGTCGTGGGGCGCGCCGCAATAGCTGCGGCTCATGCGTTCGCCGCTCGTGATGCGAACGACGCCGGTCTTTTCAAACAGCGCTTCGAGCTCCGCCCGGTCCTTTTTGGGGCAGAGCAGCGCCGCTGTGTTCAGAAGGTTCTTGTATTTGGAAAGCTCCGAAAGCAGTTTGTCCTTCGGCAGGGGCCTCACCCAGCAGTTGCGGAACGCGTATGAGGCGGTGAGCTCGCTGTCGTTATACGCGATGACGCTCACGCCTCCGCGCCGGTAAACGCGCTTGCTGCCCGGCTCCGCTTCGAGCTCCTCGGTATAGAGCTCCAGCGTTTTCTGCGCCGCGACCGCGGGCGGGAGAGAAGAGGGGATGCTCTCCGCCGTCTTTTCGAGGATGGCGGCAAAACGCTCAGCAAAGCGGCAAACCTCCTCAAAGTCGTCCGTGTCGAGGAAGACGCCCTGGCAGGAATTGCAAAGCAGCTGCTCCGTTTCGCAGATGTTCTTTGCCGCGCCTTCGAGCGCGCTTATGCCGACGTCGCCGGAAACATAGGCAAAGCTCAGCTTATGCCCCCATTCGATCAGCTTCGTGTCCGGCATTGCGAGTTTTCGCGCGGCGGAAACGGCTTCGTCGCCGCCCCAGACGGTCACGGCATCCGAAACGGCGGCAATGCGCCCGAGCGTTTCGGTATCCGCGGACGGAAAATCGAACACGAACACGTATTTTTCGATGGCGGGCTCGATCTCGATCAGCTTCTTGAGCAGCAGGACGGAAAGTCCGTTGTCCCCGCCCGGTAGCTTGAGTATGTTGACGTTGCCGGTCAGCAGCCCTTCGAGCACGCTGTAAACGGGCGCGGCGTCTACGTTGCCGGCGGCGATATGCATCAGCACGCCGAGCGGCTTCCATTCAAGGCGGACGGGCCTGTCCTCGCCGCAGGGGGTGAAGCGGCCGTCCTCCGTGCCGCCGAATTCGCGGATCAGGCGCGAGGTCAGGTACTCGCGGCTCGTAACGAAGCGCGCGTAGCCGAGCTCCGCCTTCGCCTTCTCCGGCGAAAGCCCCATGCCGGTAAGCAGAGGGATGCAGTCCTCGTCGCGCAGGCTGCGGCTCAGCCGGTCGCAGGCGCGGATCACCGTGTCGCGCAGGAGGGGCGGCTGCCGCCTTGCCTCGAGCACGAGCTCGCCGAGCCTTGAAACGGCCTCCTTCGCGGCGGCGTTATCGAGAAATTCTCCGAAAACCAGGTTCATTTTGCCGCCCCCTTTCCGAGCGTTTCAGCCGCGGCTGCGGCACAGGTCGTGATGCCGGAAACGCCGGCGCGGCCGATGAGGTCGAAATACGGCGCTGGATTGCCGCACCCGCAGGGCTCGTCCGAGTAAACGGCGAGATCGTCCGTAACGACGCTCGTTATCGGCATGCTGTGCACGAGCGGGGAAACGAAGCTCAAAAGCCCCGTTTGGCCGTTTTCCACCGGGGAGAGATCATACGCGCTGCGGATGATCACGCGGCTGTATGCGGGAACGTGGAAGTGCCCGCAGCTGCAGCGGGCGTAGGCAAGCGGGTGCTCCGCCGCGCTGTAGAACTCGAGAATGCGCTCCCTGCCGATGCCGAGGGTCTCGTTGATGAGCGCGCAGAACGCCTCGCGGCCTATCTCCTCGCCCGAGAACTGCTTCCAGCCCCCGCCGAGAATGACCATCGACTTTTTGTTCAGCTTCAGCGAGACGCCCCGGTCCCTGAGCGATCTTGCGAGGAAATACATGTACGCGGGGAAGCCCACGAAGCGGACGGGGAAGGGGCTTTTCGCGTAGCGCAGGAGCGCCTTTTGCACGCCTTCGATATTGAGCTCATACTTGCCGTTCACGGCCTTGAGGCAATACTCGCGGTGCAGCGCCGGGGCGAATTTGCTCGTTCCGTACGCGGTCTTCGCGGCGCCGAGGTCGGTGGCGCCGGGTTCGTAGCTGAGGATGACGTAATTGCAGGGGATGAGCGAGATGACCTTGTGATACGAGAAGAACCGCGTCATCATGCGCATGCCGAGCGAGAGCGACTTTTTGTCGATCCCGACCGTGCTCGCGCTGCCCTTCGTCCCGGAGGAGGACGCGCGGACGGCAAGCTCGCTCTCCGGCACGGAGAAGAGCCGATTGCGCTTGAGATAGAGCGTGGGTATGACGGGGATCTTCGCAAGGTCCGCCTCGGTCCTGATATCGTCCGGCCGGAAGCCCTGTTTTTCCGCGATGCGCGCGTACTCGGGGCAGTTTTTGATATGGTGAGAGAGCTCGCTGCGTGTGGCCGCAAGGAAGGCTTCGCGCAGCTGGTCGTTATTCTTATAGGGATCGCGCCGTGTAAACAGCTTTTTTCTATTGTCCATCGGGGTCAAACCTCCGTTAGCGTTGAAGGATAAAAGGCGATGCGCCGTCAGTCCCTGGGGAGCTGCGGCAAGCCCGGGTGTTTTATGAATTTATCGCGGTAGAACAGCACGCACATCACCGTTGCGACGCACCAGCCGATCGGCCATGCGACCCAGATGCCCGTGGAGCCGAGCGAAGTCTTTGAGAGGAGGATCGCCAGCACCACGCGGAGCACGAGGTCCGTGAAGGTGCCGATCATGAAATAGCGCATGAGGCCGGCGCCGCGGAGAACGCCGTCCGCGATCATCTTGAGGGGGATCACAAAATAGAACGGAGCGAGGATGCGCAGCAGCGTGATGCCGGTACGGAGCGCGTCGGGGCTCGGCCGGTCCATGAACAGGCGCAGGAAGAACTCGCCGAAGAAAAAGTACAGCCCGGCGAACGGGATCGCGATCAGCCACAGCATGCGCACGCCCGTGTTGTAGCCGGAAGGGACGCGCTCGCGTTTGCCCGCGCCGAGGTTCTGCGCGGTGTAGTTCGATATGCCGCCGGAGATCGTCGCAAACGATGTGATGACGAGATTGTTCAGCTTTATCGCCGCGGCATAGCCGGCGATCGTGCCGTCGCCAAAGCCGTTTATGACGCGCTGGATGATCACGTTGCCGATCGAAACGAAGCTCTGCTGGATCGTCGACGGGACGGCGACCTGCACGATGCTTTTGAGCAGCGGGAAGGAGAACAGCCTGATCTCGGCCTTGTCCGCGGGCAGCTCGGCGAGGCGGCGGAACACCACTATGACCGCGAGGACGCAGCTCACGCCCTGGCAGAGGAACGTCGCCCACGCGACGCCCGGAACGCCCAGGCGGAACACCTTCACGAAGAGGACGTCCATGAACACGTTCGCGGTGGAGCTCGCCGCGAGGAAGATGAACGGCGTGCGGCTGTTGCCGAGGGCGGAAAAGATGCCGTTCGAAATGTTGTAGAAGAACATGAACGGCAGGCTCAGCGTGTAGATCGAAAGATACGCCACAGAGTCGTCGAGGATGCTTTCGGGCGTATCGATGAGTCGGAGCAGCGCCTTGCCGAACGCGAGCCCGAGCGCCATCAGCACGGCAAGCAGGCAGACGGTCGATATGAGCGCGGTGTGGACGGCGGTCTTGAGGCCGCTGTGATCCTTTGCTCCGAAAAGGCGCGCCACGACGACGGAGCAGCCCACATTGCAGCCGAATGCGAACGCGATGAAGATGAGCGTTACCTCGTAGCTGTTGCCGACGGCGGCAAGCGCGTTCTCGCCGATCAGCTTGCCTGCGATCAGGCTGTCCGCAATATTATAAAGCTGCTGAAAGATCACGCTTGCAAAGAGCGGCAGGCAGAACCTCCACAGCACGGCGGAGGGCTTGCCGACGGTCAGATCCCTGTTCACGGCCTTTCCCCCGGATAGTTTATTCACCGAACAGTTTAGCACAAATCCGCGCTTATTTCAACAAAAGCGGCGCGGGGCGGGGAAAACCCGCGGCAGGCGCCTTTTCGTGCGTGGAAACGCCGTACCCGCTTGGGAAAGCACTTGACGGGAAGGCGGTCGGGATAGTAAAATGATAAACGTTATAATATACCCGAAACGAGGTGCCCCGAATGAAAAACTTCAAAAAGCTCGTCTCGTTACTGCTCGCGTTCGTGCTCGTGTTCGCGGCGATAGGCGTTCTGCCCGCAGGCGCGTTCAGCGTGAACGAGGCCGAAGCGGATTCCGACTTTGACGGCATTCCGGATATCTTCGACTCCGCGCCGAACAGCAATACCTTCACCGGCCGGATGAAGAGCGGGCACGACGGCACCACCGCCGTTAGCTACACGATGGACTTCCGCAATTTCTTCACGGACAATACGGTCTATCATCCTGAGCTTGCGAGCGTTTCCGTCCTCGGCAGCGCGCTCGCGTATTTCAAGGCGGATTATTCCGATACCTACCTCACCTTCGACGCTCCCGTCGCATGGGCGGGAGGCACGGCGAGCAGGGTGCACGGCCTCGAGCTCATGCAGGTGCTCGGCTTTGAGGATCCGGTGGATTATTCGCTCGAGTCATACGGGGACGACGATATCTGCGAGATCCTGCTCGGCCACCGCACCGTGAGCTATAACGGCCGGACGAAGGTCATCGTTGCCTGCTGGGTGCGCGGCACGAACCCGGAATCCATGGAGGAATGGAGCTCCAACTTCCACGTGGGCGACCTCGTCCGCTTCTTCGATCAATATGATTCCGCCGCCGGCAAGAGCCCGCGCCAGAGCAACGCCGACTGGACCCGCAAGACCAATCACCGCGGCTTCGACGTCTGCGCGACGAGGCTGATGAACTACCTCAAGACCTATTATCTCGATGAATTCGTGCAGCCCGCGCTCGACGCGGAGCCCGAAGCGACGCTCGCGTTCTGGCTCACAGGGCACTCCCGCGGCGCAGCGGTAGCGAACCTGATGGCGTCCTACCTGATCGACGAGGGCGAGGAGATCTTCTGCTACACCTTCGCCGCGCCTTACAACACGGCGAACACCGAAGCTTCCGCTCAGAAATACGACTGCATCTTCAACCTCGTCAACAGCAACGACTTCGTTCCCATGCTGCCGATGCCCGAATGGGGCTTTACAAGGTACGGAAAGACCGCGAACGTGGACGCTTCGCAGTACGCCTCCCTCATCGCGGACCGCACCGGCGTAACGTACAGCAACAATTACCTGACCGCGAGCGACATGAGCACGCTGATCGGCAAGTTTACCTGCATCACGGGCGAGAACCCGAGCCGCACCAACCCCGGCAAGATCCTCGGCTGGCGCGAGGTCTACGTGTACCACTGCGGGCACGACCATGCGGACGAGACCAACGGCGATCACCAGTCCACCACCTTCTGCAAGAAGCAGAGCATCACGAACTGGGGCGGACCGACCGAGAGCGGCTACAACGGCTATGCGGTGCGCCTGCGCAAGTACAGCTACTGGCACGACGGCATCTGCGAAACTCCGGCCTACTGCATGCAGGTGCTCGTTGAGCTCCTCGTCGCTGTCGCAAGGGGCGAAACGCTCGGCGGCGCCTCCACCTATATCACCAGCAACAAGCTTGCGGATAAATTCGATTTCGACAAGTGGAGCCTCATCTCCTACGCCACAAAGCTGACCGAGCCCCACTTCATGGACACCTATTCGGTCATACAGCATGAGATCAACGAGGCAGGCGATCCGGGCGCGCGCTTCACCACGCTCGGCTATTACACTTCCTTCGGAGCTGACGGCGGCAGGCCGGCGCACGAGCACACCTATACCTACGTCCCCTACGAGGGACACGAGCCCACCTGCACCGAGGCGGGCCTCGGCTACCGCTTCTGTCTGTGCAGTGAGGTGAACGGGGATTATTACGACGACTACCAGAAGAACGTCGTGATCCCCGCGACCGGTCACAACTGGGACGCGCCCGAATACACCTGGGCGGAGGACTTCACCTGCACCGCCGTGCGCACCTGCCTGAACGACGCGGACCACGTTGAGACCGAGACCGCCGAGGCGGAGCTCTCGATAATCGTGGAGCCCACCGTCGCCGCGCCCGGCCTCGGAAGGTACACCGCCGAGTTCGAAAACGAGGCGTTCGAGACCCAGACGAGGGACGTGGAGCTCCCGCAGCTCGCCGCAGTTTACTTCACCGTCACTTTCGTCGATTGGGACGGCACCGTGCTCAAAACCGAAAGCGTCATCCTCGGAGGCTCCGCCACGCCGCCCGCCGACCCGACGCGCGCGGGCTGGACCTTCGCCGGGTGGGACGTCGATTTCTCGAATATCACGGAGGATCTGACCGTCACCGCGACCTATACCGAAAACGGGCCTGCCGTGACCCTGCTCGGCGACGTCGACCTTGACGGCGAAGTCACCGCGTCGGACGCGCTGCTTGCGATGCGCCACTCGATGAGCATCACCTTGGTCAGCGGCCAGGGCTATGTCAACGGCGATATGGACGGCGACGGCAGCCTCACGGCGAGCGACGCGATCCTGATCATGCGCGCGGTCATCGGCGCGTAAAAGCAACTGAAATACAAGGCAGAGGGCCGTTCCCAAGCAGCGGGGCGGTCTTCTGCTTTTTTTGAAAATATACAATAGTTTTATGGACATACAAACGGTCGTATGATATAATATAACAGTTGAAAGGGCCGCCCGTTCGGCGGCATATAAAAGCCTTTCAGGTCAATTTAAAGAAGGAGAACAGCAAATGAAGAGGACACTCACCAGAATGATCGCGATCGTTATGGCCGCGTTCATGGCCTTTGCAGTCGTTCCGAACCTCATTAAGGCCGGAAGCGCTGTCAAGGCATCCATCGACAGCACGGTCATCCCCGCGCCCAACGGCTACATCCACACCGAAATGCACGGTGCGCGCGCCGTTTCCACCGCTTACGAGAACGGCGATATGGAAACCTATTACGCCCTCACCGGCGCGACCCGCGACACACTGCCCTCCAGCTATGACAGCCGTAATTACAACTACATTACCCCTGTCAAGGACCAGAACCCCTACGGCTCCTGCTGGGCACACGCGGCGATGGGCAGCGTCGAGGCCTATATGATCAAGCACGGCGTCCCGGTAGGCACCGGCTCCGCGGCTACCACGAGCCTCAACCTTTCCGAGACTCAGCACTGCTTCTTCAACTACTCCACCGCTTATGACGCGGAAGGCATGCTGACCGGCGACAAATGCACGCTGCTCGGTTCCGACAGCTGCCTCGATTCCGGCGGCAACGGCGAGATGAGCTCCTACACCCTCCAGCGCTGGTGCGGCGCGGCGGATGAATCCCAGTCCGCCCTGCAGTACAGCAAGGCCAGCACCGTCGCTTCCTCCGGCCTTGGCAGCCAGTATTCATACCAGTACAACGTTTGCCACGTTCAGAATTCCGAGTGGATCCCCGGAACCGATATCGAGGGCATAAAGCGCGCGATCATGGAATACGGCGCAGGCAACATCAGCTACTGCGCAAGCTCCGGCTACACCACCTATACCAACACCTATCAGTGCGTCATCGATACCTCCAGCCAGGACAGCAGCTCCCACAAGTGGGCAAACCACGCGATCACCGTCGTCGGCTGGGATGACAGCATCTCCAAGTCCAACTTCAAGCCTAACACCCCCTCCTCGAACGGCGCATGGCTCTGCAAGAACAGCTGGGGCACCGGCTACTTCAACAGCGGCTATATGTGGATCTCCTATGAGGACACCTCCGTTGGCGAGGGCTACCTCTACTTCTACGATGCCGAAGCCATCGACAACTACGATCACAACTATCAGTATGACGGCAGCTGCAACGTCGTGACCTACGGCGTCGGCAACCGCGTCGGCTTTGCAAACAACACCAAGGTCGCCAACGTCTTCACCGCACAGGGCAGCGAGCTGCTCCAGGCGGTCGCTCTCTGCAACTGGGACGAAGCGCTGAGCTACACCGTGGAGATCTACAAGAACCCCACCACCGGCAATCCTTCCTCCGGCACGCTGATGAGCAGCCAGACCGGCTCGATCACCTACTCCGGCTACTATACCATCGTGCTCGACACGCCGGTCCTGCTCTCTCAGGGCGACACCTTCTCCGTCGTCTTCACCCAGAGCTGCCCCACCGCGGACGAGAGCGGCAAGTATATCCACACCCCTTACGATGCAAACTTCAACGATACTTCCCTCGTATCCTGGGCTTCGTGGACTCACACCAACCACGGCAATACCTCCTATTATCAGGAGCCCAACGGCGCATGGACCGATTGCCCCGATAACGGCGACTACCGCATCAAGGCGTACACCGTCGATTACGAGAATCCCTACACCGTCACCGCGGTTTCGAACAACAACTCCTACGGCACCGTGTCCGTGACCGGCAACGTCATCACCGCGACCCCCGCTGCGGGCTACTACGTTGAGAGCTGCACCGTCACCGCCGGCACCGCGACCTACACCATCAACGGCAACACGATCACCGTTAACGCATCCAGCGACTGCACCATCCGCGTCAACTTCGCTCCCAAGCCTCAGTAC
>JAFXSG010000021.1 GCA_017525875.1 Clostridia bacterium
AATCATCGCATCACCTTGCTCCGTCGCTCCTCCTTTCCGCAAAAGGTCACGCTCGGCTCGCCTGTTCGCTTGTAAACGCGCTCACGACGGTTCGCTGTCGCTACCAACCTTTTGCGGGGGATCCGTTCTCGTTATTCACACCATGTCGTCGCGGACTTCGCTTAGTTCGCGACGATTTCTTTATTTCATAAAAAATCATCGCATCACCTTGCTCCGTCGCTCCTCCTTTCCGCAAAAGGTCACGCTCGGCTCGCCTGTTCGCTTGTAAACGCGCTCACGACGGTTCGCTGTCGCTACCAACCTTTTGCGGGGATCCGTTCTCGTTATCCGCGCCAGAAAAACGCGTGATGTTTGTCCTTTCGCGGGCAAATGACGCCTGCTTCGCAGATATATGCGTTCCGCGCATGACGTATCACGTGGGGCAAGAGAGTGTTAGCCGGTGATTGACCGCGTCTGCGGAACATGTTATAATATATCCGATCACATAATACGAAAGGCGGGCTTCCCATGCTTGTTAAAATGACCTGTCCTCAATGCGGCGCTTCGCTTGAAATGGACGACAGCAAAGATTTCATGTTCTGCCAGTTCTGCGGCGCAAAGGTCGCCATCATCCCCGAAAGAGTGAACGTCACCCACTCGGGCTCCGTCTCCGTAGACGAGTCCGGTAAGCTCAATAATTTCCGCTACGTCGCGCAGAACGCGCTCAAATCCGGCAATTACGGCGAAGCGTATAATTACTGCCTGCGCATAATGGAAACGGATCCGACCGACCTCGGCGCAAATCTTTATAAAGGGCTTGCGGCCGTCATGCAGTCCACGCCGGCCGCAATACGAACCGCCGAGGGCGTGACCGCCATGAATACCATGGCCTCCATGGGCAAGCTCATACCGGACAGCCTGGAGACCGTGCGCACATTCGTCAATCAAGCCGCCGGTATGGTCCCGGTTCTGTTCGACTCGCAGTGCACCGTCAAAGCGCGTCAGCCCCTCGGCAGCGAGCAGGACGCGAACAACGTTTCCCGCCTTGCCTACGGCATCGTGGACTACCTGACTTCCATCGTCGCCGCGCTCAACACCGACCTGCTCCGAGTCAGTCAGCCGCTTGAGGACGCCAAGCGCAGCCTTATCCTCACCGCGCTCAAGCTGGCGGACCGCGCATCCGCTTCCATCCCCTACGTTGCGCGCTACGTTGCCAAGAGCGACAGTAAGGGCCGCACCGTTACCGAGCCCGAGCTTGCCAAGGCGCGCTGCCCTTACAAGAACGATCTGGATACCTGCATCCGCATCCTCAAGGAGGACTACAACGCGCTGCCCTCCATGACCTCCGAGATAGCAAGGCTGGACGGCGAGCTCAAGAGCCGCCAGCAGGTGATGGACGACTACGAAGCCGCGCTCGCCGCTTATTTCGCAGAGCGCCCGGATCAGGAAAAAGCCTACCGCCATCCCGGTCTTTTCGGGCGCGAGAAAAAGCGCGCCGCCATCGAGGAGAGCTTCCCGGAGGAGCTTACTGCGCAGAAGGCGCTCAGCGAACAGGCTAAGAAGGAATACGATCAGTTTGAAAAGCAGAAAAAACAGTTTATAAAGAAAAACCTTATGAACTGACGCAGCAGCGCTCCTGATTAAAAACGCGCTGCATTCGGAAAAGACTATTAACCGCAACAGAAAGCGGGCCGGGCAATTGCCCGGCCCGCCCTTCATATTATGCCGCCCTTCATATTATGCCGTCTTTCAGAGCTTTTTGCAGGTCTGCTCAATGTACGTGACGCAGCCCTCGCCGTCCCGCTCATGGTTTTTCCTTTCGTCTTTTAGGGAAGTATGGCCTCGCGGGAGCCAAAAAGCAAGGCGCGGTATAATACGGTGTTTCCGGGGCGTTTCGGAGGCATTAACGTTTTATTGTTCTTCCCTGCAAAAAGTGCTATAATCGGATCGATCTCGAACATCCGAAAGGAAACTTTGATCATGAAACGCATCCTGTTTATAATCCTGCCCCTGCTGCTTATATCGGCGAGCCTTGTTTGCGGCTGCGCGGGAGCGCATGACGAGCCTGACACGAGCCCCGTTCCGGACGATATTGCCGGCGCTGAGATCTGTGAAAGCAGTCATGACCGTGAGGAAGGCTATATGGCTGCGTTCAGCACGCATATGCTTTCCACCGGCGGGTTCACGCTTCATATGGCCAACGCCGTATATGACGAGGCCGCGCTGCGTGAAGCGGCGGAGGTGCTTTCGGCCGACCTGACCGTCCTTGAAGCCACTGCCGGGACCACCCCGGACGCCGTCACGGTGTACGCCGTGAGCGCTACGATCACCGGCTGTCCGCAGACCGTCGGCACAGAGGTCTTTTGCAGCCCCGATGATATCAAAAGCGGGGCGTACCGGGACGCGCTGTGCGGAGCCGCCTATGCCCTTCCCTGCGCATGGCAGCACGCCGGGCTTTCGGAGCTTGCCTTCGGCGACGGAGCGGACGCAAACCTTCGTAACTATTATGCCGATAACGCACACCCGCTGACTGCCTCCTGCTCCGCGATCCACCTTTCCCCCGTTTTTTCCGATGAGGGGACGGTCGCTGCCGCGCGCGCTACCGCACGGAGCATCTGCGCCTTTCTCCTCGGGAGCGGTGACTTTTCCGCGTTCCGCGAGGCCGCCGACCCGGCGCCTGTGCTCCCGTCCTGGGCGGAGAGCATGGGCATATCGCCCGCGCCGGTTCTTCCGGAGGGCAGCGCAGCCGCTGCGGAGCTGAGGCTCGGGATCAAATCGGGCTCCATCTGCGAACTGAAGGTCGGGAATTTCACCGTCACCGTCTCCAAAAACAGCTGGGTGACCGATCCCGACGAGCTTTACTCCTGGTTCTGCCGCTTTTTTGCCGGCATGGATATGGTCCTCGAAAGGATCGGCGCGGAGGTCCCTTCCGTGCTCCCCCTCGCCCTGGAGCGTTATTCGGAACCCATTCTGATCAATATGGGTGATCCTTCAAACGCCACCTATGCCTACCCCTCTCAAAACAAGATAGATCTCACCAAGGATACAGCGATCTGGCACGAGATGGTGCATCTGCTGCTCGAGGAAAAAAGCGTCCGCAGCGATCAGGTATGGATCGAGGAGAGCGTCGCCGAGCATTTCTCGTATGCCGCCCAGTCGCGCTTTTCGCCGACGCGGTACTATTCGGAAGGTTTCGACGCGTATCTGGATTTTTTCGAAGAAGTGAGCGGCAAGGAGCCGGAAGCGGACGATATGCTGTTCCATCGGCAGGTCCGGGCGCTTTACCTGGCCTTCCGGCAGGACACGGACAGCGACGATAACGAGGCCTACTGCCGCGCCTACGGCATCGTTTCCCTGCTCTCCGGCGGAAAGCTCCGCAGGACGCAGGTGAGGATGCTGTACGACGTATCGATCGCCGCAAAGCGCGGCGAGAAGCCGGGTTCAAAGAAGGCCGACGGTTCCGCCCTGACCTACCCCGAGGCCACGGTCTTGCTCGAGCGCCTATGCATGCGATTCGGCACGGAAGCGGTGCTCGAAGCCTTCCTGAACGGCCGCTCCCTGAAGGACGCTTTCGATATCACCTATACGGATCTCTATCAGGACGTCCTCGTCTGCTGGGCCGAGGAATACTGCGCGCTGATGCCGGACGCCTGACCGGTCCCCGGCTGCGCGTTTGATATTGTAAAAAGGAAGCACTGTATGTTAAAATAATATATCGGCCTGAGGCTCCGTGATCCGGGCCTTTCTCCCCGGTATGAACGAAAAGTATCCCGAACCGTTCGAGGAGTTTGCACAACGCCAAATATCTGCATTCAGCTCCGCAGCAGAGCTGCGGACGACCCGCAATGAAACTGTACGTACCGAAAGAAAACGAGCTCTGCTTCCGGCAAGAGCTGCTATCCGACCCCGGGGCCATGAGCTACAACCGGGGCTATGAGCTCTCCTTTCCCGGCTATCACAGGGACACCGGCTGCATCGATTTCCCGCAGGCCGCGTGGCGAGGCTGGTATGAGACTTGGGTGCGAGACGCCCGTGAGAACGGAAAATTCTATGCCTATATCGAACATGGCGGCGCCTTTATCGGCGACGTCTGCCTGCACAGCGGGGACGGCGGAAAGAGCTATGAGCTGGGCATTTTGATCGCGCCCGCATACCGCGGCATGGGCCTTTCGGGGGAAGCGCTGCGGCTTCTTGCCGAATACGCCTTCAACGTGCTCGGGGCGGAGGAGCTTACGAACCGCTTCGAAAAAACGCGCGCGGCGGCTGTGCGGCTGCATTTGGCGCTCGGCTTTGAGGCGCGGGACGAGGGCGGCATGCTGGACTTTTCGCTCCGCCGGGAGGACTTCCTCTTCTGGTGAAATCCGCCGAAAACGCTTGCCTGCCTCCTGCATTTGTGGTAATATAGCATTATCGGAACAAACCCCGCTCCTGCGGGCATCTATCGGAGAAACAAATGGCAAAACTGTATTTCCGCTACGGCGCGATGAGCTCCTCGAAGACCGCGCAGGCGATCATGGTCAAATACAACTATGGCGAGCGCGGGCAGAAGGCCCTGCTCATCAAGCCCGCCGTGGACACTCGCGACGGCGTCCGCACGGTCCGCTCCCGCTGCGGCCTCACGGACGAATGCGTGCTGTTCGACGACATTCCCTGGGACGAGGTCAAACAGCACGTCTACGACTGCCTGATCATCGACGAAGCCCAGTTCCTGACCAAGGATCAGGTCATGCAGCTGATCGACGCGGTCGACAATATGAACGTTCCCGTCATCTGCTACGGCCTGCGGACGGATTTTCAGGGCAATTTCTTCGAGGGCAGCCATTGGCTGATGGCCTTTGCGGACACGATCGAGGAGATCAAGACCATCTGCTGGTGCGGCAAGAAGGCGATCATGAACGCCCGTCTCGACGGCAAGGGCGGCGTCACCAAGGTTGGCGACCAGGTGGTGCTCGGCGCGGACGACAAATACATCGGCCTCTGCCGCAAGCACTGGGCGGAGGGCAAGATCAGCGCTGACAGCTGACCGAATACCGAACGGACCCAAGAAAGGAAAGAAAAATGAGATTTTACATCGCGACCGGAGTCGGCAACGCAGCGCTTGCCATCCGCCTTGCAAATACGCTTATGAACCACGGCCACGAGCTGACCTACGACTGGACCGCGCACGGCGACGTCCGCTATTCCGGCGAGCAGCGCATGAGCGAGGTGGCGTTCAACGAATTCCGGGCCGTGCGCGATGCTGAGCTCGTCATCGGCCTGCTGCCCGGCGGGAACGGCACGCATACGGAGCTCGGCGCGGCGATCGCGACCCGCTCGAACAAGCGCATCATCCTCTGGAGCGAGACCGGCGAGGAGTTCAGCCACGACGACCGCACCTGCGTTTTCTACTATCACCCCGCCGTGGAGCGCATCGTCTGCCCGCTCGAGGTGCTGCTCGAGCTGTTCGATTTCGACGTCATCAACCCGGAAATAAACGATTACAGAGTATAATGCGGCCAAAGCTGCCTTCGGCCTAAATGAAGACCGAAAAGTGAATAATGAATAATAAAAGCAGTCCCTCGGGACTGCTTTTCCTATAATATCCGGTAGGGGCGACAATCTGCCGTCTCCGTTTTTTTTGCAGTCGTTCCGCCAAAAAACTTTTTTTGAAAAATATGAAATTAGGGGGTTGACATTTGTTATCCATGCTGGTATCATATAGTCAAGATAACAGCTGTTACCCTAACGAAAGCGAGGCGACTCACGATATGAACACTATTTCTCTTTCCGACGGCGAGTGGAAGCTCATGAACCTGCTTTGGGACGAAAACCCCCGCACCATCGCAAACATGGTGAACGCCCTGCGCGACGATACCGCGTGGACGAAGGCCACGATCAACATCATGCTGAACCGCCTTTCCGAAAAGGGCGCGGTGCGCATCGAAGCGGGCGGCAGGACAAAGCTCTTCTACCCCATCCTCGGCCGTGAGGACGCCGTCAAGCAGGAGGCGTCCAGCACTCTTGAAAAGATAAGGACCGGCGGCATCGGCCTTTTGATCAGCACGATGACCGCCGAGGGTTCCCTCAGCGACGAGGATATCGATGAACTGATCGGGATCCTGAAGGAAGGGAGGAAGCACAATGACTGACGTCATTTGGATCATCACATCGAGCGTGCTCATCCTCGCCGTGTTCGCGATCCGCGCGATCTTCGGCAAGAAGCTGAGCGCCGGGCTCCGCTACGCCCTCTGGGCGATCGTGCTCGTACGCCTGCTGATCCCAGGGACGGTGTTTTCAAGCCCCGTCAGCGTGCAGGGCGCTGCCGAAAAGGTGGAGGTCGTGCGCGATATCGAGACCGTCCGCGGCGCGGGCAGCCTATCCTATTCCGAATCGGGTTCCATCATCATGGTCCCGCAGCAGCCCGCCCGCCCCTCCGTTACGGCCGTGCCAGCTGAAACGAACGCTCCCCGCCCGACCGAGAGCGCATACACTGTTGGCAGGGTGATCGAAAAGGACGCCACGCCTGAGCGCTACGAGCGGATGCAGAAAGCGCTCAAGGCGACGGACGTGCTCCGCATCGTATGGCTCACGGGCATGGGGCTCGTATTCGCCTACCTCGTGTATGTAAACGTCCGCTTCTATCTCAAGCTGCGCGACAGGCGCAGGCTCCTCTCCTCCGGCTCCCCCTGCAGGGTCTATTCGGTGGAAGGGCTCGAGAGCTCCTGCCTCTTCCTCGGCTCCGTCTACGTTTCCGAGGAGCAGGCGGGCGATCCCGACCGGCTCAACTGCGTGCTTGCGCACGAGCTTGCCCACCGCAGGCACTGCGACGGCGTGTTCACCGTTGCCCGCTGCGCTGCGCTCGTGCTGCACTGGTATAACCCCCTCGTCTGGGCGGCGGCGTTCGCCTCCCGTCAGGACAGCGAGCTGTTCGCCGACGCCGGGGCGATAAAAACGCTCGGCGAATCGGAGCGCGAGGACTACGGCATGACGCTGATCCGGCTTTCCGGCCGCCCCTCCGTCCGCGCGAGCATCGCCTGCACCGCAACCACCATGGCCAACAACAAGCGCGCTCTCAAGCAGCGCGTGACCAATATCGCAAGGAAGCGCCGCATGAGCGCGATCCTGATCGCCGCCGTGCTGCTCCTTACAGCCGCCGTAGCGATCGTCGCATTCACAGGCAGCGGCAGGAACGCAGCCGCGGAGGAGATCGCCGTCGGCCCGACCTCCGAGCCGACAGCTGCCCCGACCGCAAGGCCCACCTTCCCGCCGATCACCGAAGCCCCCACCGCGGAGCCGACCGCCGCGCCCACCATGCCCCCGCAGGACGTGCTGCTCGGCACAGCGTACGCCTCTTTGAGCCGCGTGGCCGAAATGTACGGCCTGGAGCTTGACAGAAACAACTACTCGTTGAGCGCTTATGATGATGAAGGAGGCTTGCCCGCCGCCTACGTCTGCTTCTACGAGACGGATAACCGCGGCGCGCGCGTCGGCGGCAACGTAAGATGTTTTGCCGACGGCTTCAGGGTCGATTTCAACTCGATCCGGTTCACTCCCGCATGGAATTGGGAGGAGCCCGACGAGCGCCTCACCGAAGCGGCAGAAGCGGAATTTGCCGCGATGCGCAGCGCGATAATAGTCACCCCCGATGATATCGCCGCGGCAGGCTGCACGGAGTTCAACGGGCAAGAGTATTATGACACAGTCGGCGCGTGCTACGCCGCAAAGCTTGCGGAGCTCTATAAAAACGCCCCCGAGGGCTATCATAGCAGATGCGCCGAGGCTGACGCGGTCACCGTTGAACCTGGCGTTTGGCTCAGCGGCGCATATACGGTCTCACTCGCCCTCAGGCCGGAGGATATCTTCGCCTTCACCGCGGCAAGGAATGCCGCCTACCTCGTGAACGACGGCAGGCGCGACGGAACGCTCTTCGGCAGAATCGTTATCAGCGATGTCGTCGAGCTGGCGGAGCTCCCGGACGGGAGCTGGACTTCCGTCGATAATCCCGAAGTCCTCGCATTCATCGATGAGGCGTTCGAGGTCGCGGCGCCCGCCGCCGCTATCCACGGCGTCACGCTCGACAAGAGCAGCGCGAAGGTCCCGATCTACGAGATGTTCATGGGAGATCTCGAGGTCCACTTTATGAGCGATGATAACGCGTTCATAATGTACTGCGATTTCCGCTATAACGACGCGGGCGAGCTGCGCACCTCCGTCGGGAAGTGCGCGCTTTTGCCCAATGAAAACAGCCCGATAGACATGCCGGACCCCGAAGCAGCCAACCGCATGTTTGGTGAGATAGCCGTGCCCGGCGGGAGCATGACCGTCACGCGGCAGCAGCTTCAAGCCGCGGGCTATACGCTCACCGGCGGAGAAAACGATCTCCTCGCTGCCGCGCAGTACTTCGGCGACCGCAGAGCGGCACTCTTCACAAGCTGTTCGGAGGACAACGTCCTGCGCTGCAGGGCTTGCGCCGCCGTGAACCCGCGCCGGGTCGAAGACTTCGGCAACGATCGTGAGGAGTTCATTGCGTGCCTCGCGTTCCTGCCCGAGCATCCGCGCGAGTTTGCGCAGATGCACATGGACTGCCTGTCTGAGCTCTGCGAGCCCGCCGGGCACCCCGAATACAACGGCTGGTTCGGCTATACCCTGAACATTTCCATCCTTGAAAATGCGGACGGCAGCTTCAACTGCACCTTCGGCGTGAACGCCGCCTGACAATGCCCGCACAAACCTTGACAACCGTCCGCACCTGTTAGCGGAGAAAGGAGATAAACATGACGGACCTTATCTGGATCATCACATCGAGCGTGCTCATCCTTGCCGTGATCGCGATCAGGCAGATCTTCGGCAAGAAGCTGAGCGCCGGGCTCCGCTACGCCCTCTGGGCGATCGTGCTCGTGCGTCTGCTGATCCCAGGGACGGTGTTTTCAAGCCCCGTCAGCGTTCACGGCGCGGCGGAGAGCACGGAGATAGTTCAGAACTTTGAAGCGGTACGCGGCGTCGACGCGATCGCGTACACCGAAGCCGGTTCCATAGAGGGCGTCACCCGGCACGCCGTCTCTCCCGCGCAGCCCGAGATTCCTCCGGCGCCCTCCCACGGGACCGCACCGACCTCACCGACCGCTCCCGCAGCACCCGCCGTCGTGACCTCCACGCTCGTTGAGCAGGCCACGCCGCAGCGCTTCACAAGGATGCAGACAGCGCTGAAGCTGCGGGATATCCTAAATTACTGCTGGCTTATCGGCATGGGGCTGTTCACCTTGTTCTTTGTGTTCACGAACGTCCGATTCTATTTAAGGCTCCGTTCCCGCCGGAAGAGGCTGGATATCGAAAGCCCCGTCCCCGTTTATTCGGTCGAAAAGCTCGAAAGCTCCTGCTTTTTCCTCCGCTCGATCTACGTTTCCGCCCCTACCGCCGCGCAGGCAGACCGCCTCCGCTGCGTGATGGAGCACGAGCTGGCTCACCGCCGCCACGGCGACCAGATCTTCGCGCTGCTTCGGAGCGCTGCGCTGATACTGCACTGGTACAATCCCCTCGTCTGGCTCGCCGCGCTGCTCTCAAGGCGTGACAGCGAGCTGTTCGCGGACGCAGGCGCCATCGCCCGCCTCGGCGAGGCGGAGCGCGAGAACTACGGCATGACCCTGATCGAGCTCTCCGCCCTCCGGCCCATCAACGCGCCGATCCTTTCGGCCGCGACGACCATGGCGAACGGCAAGCGCGAGCTCAAGAACCGTATAACGCACATTGCGAAAAAGCGCAGGATGAGCTTTGCGATCGCGGCAGCGGTGTTGCTGGCCGTCGCCGCGGCGGTGTTCTTCACCTTCGCCGGCTGCAAATCCCCGGAAGGCCCCGGTGCGGACGTTCCCGACGTGAAGGTAACGGACGCGCCGACGGAGGAACCGACGGAACAGCCGACAAAAGACCCCTTCCCCTATGACGAGCACGACTGCGCCGCCCTGCGCAGCTTCTTCGAGACCGCGGACGAAAACGGCGTCCGCAACGGCGAAAAGCTGTTTGCACAATACGACCCGGACGACCCCGGCAGCTGGTTCACGAGCTTTGACGGCGACGAGGAACGATACTGGGGGAATGAGTCAGGCAAGCTGTATTGGAGCAGCGAGACAGGCCGGCTGACTCGGCTCGAGCTTGTTTACGGCAACGAAACGAGTGAGCGCGCTGCGCTTTCAGGCAGACTTGAGTTGACGGGCATGCCCGAGCTTGAAAAGGTTTACCTCGGCAAGCTCGTTCTCGACGATATCGTGATCTCCGCCGTGCCGCAGCTTTCTTCGCTCCAGTTCAATCAAACCACTACCCGCAGCGAGACCGTTGTCAGCCTCGATATCCTTGACGAGCTTTACATCGAGTCTGCGCAGCATTGCCGCCTTGTTTACAGCGGAGGTCCGATCAGCGGGAAGCCGTTTGATTTCACGATCGATCTGAGCACGGAGGGCGGCGGCACCGTCGGCATCTACAGCCACGGGAAAGCCTTGGAGAAAGAACAGAACCACGCTGAGGGCAGTTCCGATAAGGTAGTCGTCATGTGCGGAGCATATGAAGGAATGTATTTTGATAACCTGTATGACGCAAATGGTGCTCCTGCTGACGCCGAAGCAACTCCGCACTACTGTCTGAATCCGGGCGAAGGCGAAGGCCTTGAGGGTGAATTCATCTATAAGGCAGTTTTCCTTCCTGCGGCACCCGGCAACACCGAGAACGTCCGCATCATCCCGAAGGAGTCCGAGCTGTTCACCGAGGAGGAGATCGCAGAAGCGATCGAGGTCGTGCTTGCCGACTTCCGCAAAGACTGGTGGGGCTGCACCCTGACTGAGATCGGCTACGCGGGCGACGACGCGGTCCGCGCATACCAGCCGTACAGCCCGTGGACGAACGGCGAAAGGATGATGATGCTCATTTCATCATTCGAGGTCGCCGAGCGCGGCGCCGATCAGTCGTTCGAGCCCGGCACGTGGCGCGATTGGAACTGGATCCTCATCCAGCAGGAGGACGGCAGCTGGGTCCACGTGGACCACGGTTATTGATCGGAACATAACGGATAATGAAGCCCCGCCGCACCAAGGAGAGTGCGGCGGGGCGGTTTTTTTCTGTTCAGAGGTAATATTTTTCGTAGGGGCGGCAACCTGCCGCCCGCCGTAAAAGACCAGCTGTGATAGGAAAAACGAACGACGGAATGAATTTTCCTCCACTGTTTTTGTTTGTCCGAGAAAGCGGGCGGCAGATTGCCGCCCCTACGGTATTTGGTGCCGCCGACGGCAAAGCCGTCAATTCATTATTCGCTTCATATCCTCCGGCAGGGGGGCTTCCAGTTCGATCCTCTCCCCCGTCAGCGGGTGGGTGAAGCGGAGCCTTGCGGAGTGCAGCGCGGGCCGGGCGATGAGCTCTTTTTCCTCCGTGCCATAGAGCCAGTCCCCGGCGAGCGGGTGACCGATGGCGGCGCAATGGACGCGGATCTGGTGCGTGCGCCCGGTCTCAAGGCGGAAGCGGACAAGTGATAGGGTCCTGCCGTCCGCGCGGACCCGCTCCGAGACAACCTCATAATCCGTGACCGCCGGCGCGCCGAGGGGGCTGACCCCGCGCTTGATCGCGCTGCCCTCCACCCGGGCGATCGGCAGGTCGATGCGGCCCGACTTCTCCGAAAATACGCCCTCGCATACGCCGAGATAGAGCCGCTCGAAGGCACCGGTGTGCAGCTTGCTCATCAAAAGCTCGTGCATCCAGCCGTTTTTGGCGACGGCCATCACGCCGGTCGTGCCGCGGTCGAGCCTGTTCACCGGGTGGAAAAGCCCGGGCTTGCCGCAGTATGCGTTCACCGCTTCCTCCACGGAAGGGACGGTATCGTCGTACCGCGAGCCGTGCACCGCCGCGCCCGCGGGCTTGTCTGCCACAAGGATATCCTCGTCCTCAAACAGTATCGGGAAGGGCAAAGCCGCCCTGCCGCTCTCCGCCGGGCTCTCCCCGACGGCCGCGGAGACGATATCCTCGGCGGCGACGCGCTCGTTCGTGCGCACCGGCAGCCCGTTGCGGAGAAGCGCCCCCGGGACCTGCTTGAGCCGCGCCAAAAGCGACGACGACAGCCGCAGTTCGTTTTTGAATATGCTCGCCGCGCTCCTGCCGGCCTCGTTTTCGGTCACGGTGAAACTGATCCTTCGCACGGTCTCCCCTCCCTTCTTTGATCCAATTCTACTCCCCCGCCGCCAAATAATCAATGCCTGCGGCAAATTCGTTTCCCACTGTAAAACCTCATGGCTTTATGGTATAATGAACGGGTATGAAACTTAACGGGAGGTATTGACCCTTGAAGACCTACGAACGCTTTCTCAACTACGTAAAAGTCCACACCGCCTCGAGCGACGTGAGCGAGACCGTCCCGACCACGGCGCGGCAGTTCGACCTTGCCCGCATGCTGGTGGACGAGCTGCACACGATCGGCGCCGAAAACGCCCGCGTGGACGATATGTGCTACGTTTACGCTTCCCTGCCCGCGACGCCCGGCTGCGAGAACGCGCCCGCGCTCGGCTTTATCGCCCACATGGACACCGTGCCCGATTTTTCCGGCGAAAACGTACAGCCCCGAATCATCGAGAACTACGACGGCGGCGAGGTCGTGCTCGGCACGAGCGGCAGGACCCTCTCCCCCGAAAAGCTGCCCCATCTGCCGCTCCTGAAGGGCAGGACGCTGATCGTGACCGACGGCACCACGGTGCTTGGCGGCGACGACAAGGCCGGCGTTGCGGAGATCATGACCGCGGTCGAGACCATAATTAAAGAAGGCCGTCCCCACGGCAAGCTCTGCATCGGCTTCACGCCCGATGAGGAGGTCGGTTCCGGCGCGGATCATTTTGACGTCAAGGCGTTCGGCGCGGACTACGCCTACACCGTGGACGGCGGCGCCGAGGGCGAGATCGAATTCGAGAACTTCAACGCGGCGGCGGCGAAAATAAAGATCAACGGCTTCAACATCCACCCGGGCGACAGCAAGAACAAGATGATCAACGCGCTGCTCGTTGCGATGGAGCTGAACGGTATGCTGCCGGACGAGACCCCGCGCAACACCGAGGGCTACGAGGGCTTCTTCCACCTGACGGACTTTGGCGGAACGGTCGAAGCGGCGGAGATGAGCTACATCCTGCGCGACCATTCGAGCGAGATCATGACCGCCCGCAAGGCCACCCTTACGCACGCAGTGAAGCTCATCAACGAGAAATACGGCGAAGGCACCGCGGAGCTTTCTATCCGCGACCAGTACCAGAATATGGCGGAGAAGATCCGCCCCTGCATGCACCTGATCGACAACGCGGTGGAGGCGGCGAAGGAGCTCGGCCTCACGCCCCGCGTCCAGCCCATCCGCGGCGGCACGGACGGCGCAAGGCTCAGCTTCATGGGCCTGCCCTGCCCGAACCTCGGCACCGGCGATTTCGCCTGCCACGGCCCCTATGAGCACGTCACCGTCGAGGGCATGGAGAAATGCACCGAGATGGTTCTGAAGCTGATAGAGAAGTATTCTCAAATGGAGAAATAAGGCTTTGAACGGGCTTCGGCCCGTTCTTTTTTTGAAAAAAGCTTCCCGGCCTGTAACGAAAGGCGGTTTTCCGGCATTAACGAATGGACGCGAAAGGGGGTGAGCGGGTGGACCTGCCCGAGGATATCTTTCAGCAATACGCAAGGACCGTTCACAAATACCTGCTCACCCTCACGCGAAGCCCTGACCTTGCCGAGGAGCTGACGCAGGAGACCTTCTATCAGGCGATACGCTCATCCGCCCGGTTCGACGGCAGCTGCAGCGTCACCACCTGGCTCTGCGCCATCGCAAAGCGCGTTCACCTTGCCTACCTGAGGAAACACCCCCGTCACACGGATATAGACGCGCTCGACCTTGCGGACTCCTGCTCCGATGAAAAAACTCTCGGCACGGAAAGCAGGCTTTCGCTGATGCGTGCGCTGCATTCGCTCGGGGAGCCGATGCGCGAGACCGTTTATCTGCGCGCGCTCGGCGGTTTTTCGTTCCGTGAGATCGGCGCTATACTCGGCATGAGCGAGAACGCGGCGAGGGTGACTTATTTTCGGGGAAGGCAGAAGCTGAGAAAGGAGCTTGAAGACGATGAATGAACTGACCTGCGGCGTCGTGACGGATCTTCTGCCGTCCTATGCAGAAGGCCTTACGGGCGAAGAAACGAACAAACTGGTCGAAGAGCATATCGCAGGCTGTCCCGTCTGCCGGGAGGCGCTTGACGCCATGCGCGAGGAAACCCGGGAAGCAGGAATGACCGAAAGCGAACAGACCGAGATCGAGTTTCTTAAAAAGAATCGCAAACGGAACAGGCGGATGCTGATCGGCTCGCTCGCCGCGGCGCTCGCGCTTGCCGCCGTACTGACCGCCCTCAAATTCTTTGTGATCGGAAACCGCGCGGCGGATGACGGTGTGCTTCTGAAACTGGATATCGACGGGCGCGAGCTTACGGTCGAGTGCTCCGCATGGAACGAAAACCGCGTGGTTTCCGGAATCAAATTCAACGAGACCGGGGACGGCATTGTGAATATCACCGCCCGAACCGCGCTCAAAAGCCCGTTTTTTAAAGACAAGGTCTCAAAGACCTATACGGCGGCGGCCGATATCGAACGCGTCACCTTCAATTCCATGACCGTGCTTTCGAAGGCGGGAGGCGAGATGGGGAAACTGGTCGTTTCGGAAAACATAAGGCAGGCGATACGCGCCTCGTGGGAGGAATACAACGCGCTTGAGCCCGAGCAGCAATGGTTTATCGAAAGCACTCCCGGCTATTGCGCGGTCCCGTTCGACACATGGGAGGAAGCGGTCGACTATCTCCGCTTCTCGCCGTGGAACCCGTTTGAGGAGAATGAGGCGTTCGTTAAGAAGAACTTTGCCGGCACCGATGTGCCCCTTCCCGACGGGATCAAGCACGTGATGCTCACTTTCGACGGCAGTGAGGACGGTGAGCCCGCATACTTCAACCTCGCGGTCGGTTATTCGCTGAACGGCGTGCGCGTCGCATATTCGGCCTCGACGACCGAAATGGTGCTTGTCAAGACGATCCATGGCGATACGGTCGTCGTTTTCGATCCGGCGACCTTCCCGTTCAGCGACGTCACGACCTCTTACGCCGCACCGGAGAGCTATATTTTTTCCCGGCGGGACAGTGCGGAAAAGTATGAATCGGAGACATTGTATTTCCGGCTCGGTTCGCTGCAGTACAGCGTCCGTCTATCCGCGGATAAAGCAGATACCGCACGGCTCGACGAAGCGCTTCGGATCGTGCAGATGATCGTCGAGAACGCTTTGAGGAACGATTGAGGGGCAAACGCACATATACGCAGGCAGCGCAAAAGGCGGTGCAGCGGGGGGCTCGGGCCTCCCGTTTTTGTTTTTGTGTTATCAAGTAATCCTTGCATTTTCATTTCAAGTGGTATATACTTGAATTTGGAGGTTTCCTCCGGCTCAACGGTCATTATGCCGACAGCGGCATGAAACGATAATAACGAAAAGGAGAATTCTTATGCCCAAATTTGTTTCTATCGAAGAAGCGGTCAAGCTGATCCCCGATGGCGCGACAGTCATGTTCGGCGGCTTCATGGGCTGCGGCAACGCCCATAAGTTCATCGACGCGCTCTCAAAGAGCGGCGTTAAGGACCTGACCATGATCTCCAACGACGGCGCCTGCCCGATCATGAACCGTGACAAGGAGATCGTCGACTATTACGGCGTTGCGAAGCTGATCCACAACAAGCAGATCAAGAAGCTGATCGCGACCCACGTGGGCCTCAATCCCGAGGTCGCCACACAGTCCATGGTCGACGGCACGCTCGAAGTCGTGCTCGTTCCCCAGGGCTCCCTGGCCGAAATGATCCGCGCGGGCGGCGCGGGCCTCGGCGGCGTTCTGACCCCCACCGGCGTCGGCACCATCATCGAGGACAGCCCGTTCTGCCTTGAAAAGAAGAATATAAACGGCAAGGATTACCTGCTCATGGCCCCCGTTCATGCCGATTTCGCCGTCATCTGCGGCGCGAAGATCGACAAGGCCGGCAACGTCTGGTACAAGGGCAACACGTCTAACTTCAACCTCGTCATGGCCACCGCGGCGGACACCGTCATCGCGGAAGCCGAGGAGGTCGTCGAGATCGGCGAGATCCCGCCCGAGGACGTTCGCACCTACGGCGTATTCGTAGACTATGTTGTTGAAGGAGGAAAACTGTAATGGATAAGTCTGAGATCAAAGCATTCATCGCGAAGCGCGTTGCCAAAGAACTTAAGGACGGCGACGTCGTCAACCTCGGCATCGGTCTTCCCACCCTCGTTCCCGCCTACCTCCCCGAGGACGTGCACGTTATCCTCCAGAGCGAGAACGGCACCATCGGCGTCGGCCCCGTGACCCCGGAAAACAAGGATCCCTACCACGTGGTCGATGCGGGCGGCTTCCCCTCCGCTGCGGCGCCGGGCGCCTGCTTCATCGACAGCGCTTCTTCCTTCGCCCTCATCCGCGGCGGCCACGTTGACGCCACCATCCTCGGCGGCCTCGAGGTCGACGAAGAGGGCTCCCTCGCCAACTGGATCATCCCCGGCAAAAAGATGCCCGGCATGGGCGGCGCGATGGATCTGCTCGTCGGCGCGAAAAACGTCATCGTTGCGATGGAGCACACCGCTAAGGGCAACCCGAAGATCCTCAAAAAGTGCAAACTGCCCTACACGGCTGTCAAGTGCATCACCAAGATCATCACCGAGATGTGCGTTATCGAAGTGACCCCGGAGGGCCTGCTCCTCACCGAGTACAACCCCGAGTTCACCCTCGACCAGATCAAGGCCGCCACCGAGGCCACGCTCATCGTCTCCCCCGACCTCAAACCGATGGTATAAAAGCGTCATCAAGGACCGCTCCTTATGGAACGGTCCTTTTCTCTTGCATCGTTCCCCGGATTGGAGTATAATAGTTAGGATGGCGGAATGTGTGTTGTCCGCCTCGATCAATTTATTTTATTGGAGTAATTATGCCTGTTATCAACGTTGCTTGGCAATTCATTCAGGATAACTGGATGAACGCGATCATGTGGATCATCGGCGGTGTGCTGATCTACCTTGCGATCAAAAAGGACATGGAGCCCACGCTGCTGCTGCCCATCGGCTTCGGCGCGATCCTCGTCAACCTGCCCGGTTCGACCATCGCCGACCCCGGCGGCATCATCGACCTTTTGTATAACGCGGGCATCGCGAACGAATTCTTCCCGCTCGTGCTGTTCATCGGCATCGGCGCGATGATCGATTTCGGCCCCGTCCTCACCGACCCGAAGCTGATGCTCTTCGGCGCTGCGGCGCAGTTCGGCATCTTCTTCACCCTCTCGATGGCCACGCTCTGCGGCTTCTCGCCCACGGAGGCGGCATCCATCGCGATCATCGGCGCTGCGGACGGCCCGACGAGCATCGTCGTTGCGAACCATCTGGGCATCAGCGCGAATAATCCCGGCCTCTTCGGCGCTATAGTCGTTGCCGCGTATTCGTACATGGCTCTCGTGCCGATCGTGCAGCGGCCCGTCATCAAGCTGATCACCACAAAAAAAGAGCGCCTGATCCGCATGGAATACCACCAGAAGGACGTCTCCAAGACCACGCGTATCCTGTTCCCGATCGCGATCACCGCGGTCGTCGGCTTCGTCGCCCCGGGCGGCCTGCCCCTCATCGGCTTCCTGATGTTCGGCAACCTGATCCGCGAATGCGGCGTGCTTAACTCCCTCTCCGAGACCGCGCAGAAGGTGCTTGCGAACCTCATCACGATCTTTCTCGGCATCTCCATCGCCAAGACCATGAAGGCTGAGAGCTTCCTTCAGGCGCAGACGCTGATCGTGCTCGGCCTCGGCCTCGTCGCCTTCATCTTCGACACCGTCGGCGGCGTGTTCTTCGCCAAGTTCATCAACCTCTTCGCAAAGAAGAAGGTCAACCCGATGATCGGCGCGGCCGGCATCTCCGCGTTCCCGATGAGCGCGCGCGTCGTGCACAAGATGGGTCAGGAGGAGGACAATCAGAACTTCCTGCTCATGCACGCGATCGGCGCGAACGTCTCCGGTCAGATCGCCTCCGTCGTTGCGGGCGGCCTGATCCTCAGCATCTTCTCCGCATTTTTAAGCTGACGGGAAAGGAGAAAAACCATGCTTAATGTTTCCACCATTCTGAAAAGCGGCTTCTTCACGCCGAGCATCGAGAACTTCGGCTTTATCGACTCGCTCAAGGTCATGCTTCGCGGTATGCTTTCGATCTTCGTAGTCACCGCCGTGCTGATCCTGCTCGTCGTCATTCTCAACAAATACAGCAGGAAAAAGAAAGAAAAATCGGGGGAAAACTCAAAATGAAGGTCATCGACGTTTACGAACAGTACTTCAAAGCTGACTGCATGTACAATACCGTCCAGCGTAACGGCGCGGTCGTGAAGCTGACCGCGACGAGCGATGCGGGCATGATCAAGTACGAGGTCACCGTTTCGTTCTTCCCGCATAGGGACGACGAGGATTTCGGCATCAGCTACGACGCGTGCGACAGCATCACCATCTATGAGGACAAGGGCCGCCGCTCAAAGAAGCGCGAGCAGGAGTACCTCCCCGAGGTTCGCAGCTATGCCGATGAGATCGCCGCAAAGCTCGGCGGGACCATCGATTGGGATTCCCCCCTTATCGAAGCCAGGCTCGGCTGAACCGCACGCGGGATCTCCGAAGTATAAACCAGCAGAAAGGTCGTGACCATGAAGATCGGATTCGATAACGAAAGATACATCCGGATGCAGTCTCAGAAGATACTGGAGCGCATCTCGCATTTCGGGGACAAGCTCTATCTCGAATTCGGCGGCAAGCTCTTTGACGACTATCACGCCTCGCGCGTGGTGCCCGGCTTCCAGCCCGATACGAAGATAAACATGCTGCTCGAGCTGCGTGACAGCGCGGAGATCATCCTTGCGATCCATTCCGGCGACATCGAGCGCAACAAGATAAGGAGCGATATCGACATCGCCTACGACCGCGAGGTCCTGAGGCTCATCGACGCGTTTTCAAAGCGGGGACTGCTCGTTTCCGGCGTGGTCATCACGCGCTACCGCGAGGGTCAGCCGGCTGTTGACGCGTTTGCGGAGAGGCTCCGCCGCCTCGGAGTCCGCGTTTATCACCACTATCCGATCGAGGGTTACCCTCAGAACCCCAAGTTCATCGTCAGCGACGAGGGCTTCGGCCGCAACGAATTCGTCGAAACGACCCGCCCGCTCGTGATCGTCACAGCGCCCGGCCCCGGCAGCGGCAAGCTGGCCGTCTGCCTCTCTCAGATCTATCAGGAGTTCCGCCGCGGCGTGCGCGCGGGGTACGCCAAGTTCGAGACCTTCCCGGTCTGGAATCTGCCGCTCACCCACCCCGTCAACCTTGCCTACGAGGCCGCGACGATCGACCTTGACGACATGAACATGATCGACCCGTTCCACCTTCAGGCATACAGCATCACCACGGTCAACTACAACCGCGATATCGAATCCTTCCCCGTGCTGAACACGATGTTCACGCATATCTACGGCGAATCGCCCTACAAATCCCCCACGGATATGGGCGTGAACATGATCGGCAACTGCATCACCGATAACGAGGTCGTCTGCGCCGCCGCCAATCAGGAGATCATCCGCCGCTATTACCAGACCGCCTGCGCGTTCAAGCGCGGCAGGGCGAGCAAGGAGCAGGTCTATAAGGCGGAGTTCATCATGAGCCGCGCCGGTCTCACGGTGGAGGACCGCCCCGTCGTCGCCGCCGCCCTCAAGCGGGCGGAGGATACCGGCGCTCCCGCAATGGCGATCGAGCTGCCGGACGGCAGCATGATAACCGGCAAGACAGGCGAATTCGTCGGCCCCGCCGCCGGTGCGCTCGTCAACGCGCTCAAGGCGCTTGCGGGCATCAGCAAGGATATCGACCTGATCTCGCCGATCATCCTGCGCCCCATCCGCGAGCTCAAGACAATGCATTTCGGCAGCGAGAACCCGCTGCTGCATTCGGACGAGCTTTTATACGCGCTCTCCATCTGCGCCGCCACGAACCCCACCGCCGCGCGCGCGATGGAGCAGCTGCCGAAGCTGCGCGGGTGCGAGGCGCATTCCTCGGTCATGCTGTCGGTCGCCGACCGCTCGGTCTACCGCAAGCTGGGCCTCAACTGCACGAACGAACCGATCCTCAGCGGGAACAGGTTTTATCTGTAAAGAATATCGGGCAATAAAGGGCAGGTCCGCTTTCGGCGTATCTGCATACTGATAAACAGTATAATAAAAGAACAAATCCGGGAATCATTGCAGAATCCCCGGATTTCGTTTGTTTTAGGGCTTATTTTTGCTGAAAGCTTGTATCCCCCTATGCGGATGCGCCGTTGATGTGCTTTTTTGCGGTTTTTCGGGGGCTATAGATGGATCAGCTCTCTCCCTGACCGATCACTTCGGACAGCGTTCCGTACCCAAACGAGCGGAACGCCTCCTCCGCGGCGCTGCGGGAGACGCCGTAGGTCTCGAACTCGACGAAGTAATCGCCGATCACTCCGTAGAAGATCTGCATATCCTTCGTGACGGCTGGGTCGCTCGAGTACTGCGACAGATCGTCAAGCGCGAGAAGCTTTTTGACCGGCGCAGGCTGATCGGGCGTTATCTGCGAGACGTCCTTTCCTTTAATCGCGCGAGCAAGCGCCGCTTCCGGGTCCTCGTCCCCGCATTCGAAGAAGGTGTAATAGCAGTGGCCTCCGTCCAACAGGAAAACAATAGTGAAGCGACCTGATTCCGGACAGAAATCCATATAGTTGAGGCTGTGTTCCGGTGACTTTGGGAACGGAAGCCTGTCAAAGCGCTCGACCGCGGCGGCAAGGTCTTCCCTGCTCCGGATTCCGCACGACTTTAACTCAAAGCCCTTTTCCTCCATGAAGTGGGCATATTCCTCCTCATCGGCTTGCGGAGCCGATATGAAGCGCGTGAGCTCGTCCGGCCCATAGAAAGCAATGCTCGCAGGCGCCTCCCCGTTTTGGTTGGAAGGCTCCATGCCGGTTTTTGAGCAGGCTGAGCACAGGCAGACGGCGGAGACGATCAGGCAGATTGCCTTCAGGATCGTTTTCATCGATTCAACATCCTTCACAAATTATTAGTACAATTCTTTGTTTGGTATCGCAACGACCTTTTATATTTTATGATATAATTAATTATTCGTCAATACCGACTATGATCTAGTCTTTACAAAAGTTTTTAGCTTGTTCAAATTTTCGTTATGTTTTTTTCTCGTATCGTCAATATTATCGCATTCCTCAGACACTTGTCCAGAAGTAAACATATACACCCTTATATAATACAATCCTGAATGCCGATTCCTGACAAAATTTTATAAAAATAATATTATATTTTTCATGCTCTTGAAACCCGCGCCGCACCGTGCTAAACTGCATGTGAACACGAAATCTGCCACTCAAAACGGGACGCGAAGAAGCAGATGATCTCATTTTTCGCCTTTATCGAAAACGAGGACGAACGGCGCTTTTGCGAGCGGCTGTATCTTGACTACGGCCGCGAGATGCTGGGCGTCGCTTTCGCCGTGCTTTCGGATCACGGCCTCGCCGAGGACGCCGTGCACAACGCTTTCGTCTACGCGGCCGGCCGTCTTGACGACCTCAGGCGCCGCAGCGAGCCCGAGCGGAAGCGCTTTCTGATGCTCGCCGCCAAGCACCGCGCGCTGAACCGCCTTAAAAAGAGCCGCTTTGAGATACCGACCGATCCGTCCTTCGCCGTGCTCGCAGGCAAGCGTGAAACGACCGACGACGCGCTCGACCTGCTGATCGAAAAATGCGGGCGCACGGAGCTTGAAAATAAGCTCAACGAGCTGCCGGCGATCTACCGCGACACGCTGTATCTGAGCTTTTTCCTCGGTCTCGACGGCGGCGAGATCGCGGAATTCACGGAAGTCTCCCGGCAGACGGTGTGGAAGCGCGTACAGCGCGGGAAGAAGCTTCTCGGTGAGCTGCTTGAGAAAGGGGGCGAAAGCGATGAGTGATATGGGCCGCAACGATGACCTGCGCAAAGCGCTCGAAAAGACGATCGACGCGGAACACGAAGCGCTTCTTGACTCCGTGCCCGCGGAAGAGCTTGAAAAAGAGCCCTCCCCGGAATTCAAGAGCAAAATGGACGAGCTTTTTGCGGCGGAAAAGAAAAAGCGGATACCGCTTTTCTGGGGATACGCCGCTGCCGCCGCCGCGCTGATCGCCGCAGTGATAGGCCTTATGGCGCTTTTCGGCGTTTTCTCGAAACGTCCGAACGGAAGCATTGACGTTTATGACAACACTCCCCTTCCGGTCAGCGCCGCGCCCGTCACCGTGCTTCCGACAGGCGTCCTGCCCTCCGGAACGCCGTATGAGACCGCCGCCCCGGCGACCGGGGACCCCACGCCGACCCAAGGCGCGACGCCTGTCCCGTACCTGACGCCCATGCCGACGGAGACCCTCACGGACGCGCCGACCGACGCGCCGGTCACGGTCCTTTTGCCGACCGAGCCGCCCTTGCCGACCGATCTGCCCGTCACGCCCGGTCCCACGCAGACCGAAACGCCCGAACCGACCGTGCCGATGACCGACGCACCGCCTCCGCCGATAACGGATGCGCCTACCCCGCCGATCACCGACGAGCCGCCGATCGAGACCGAAGAGCCGATAGCTACCGAAGAGCCGCAGCCGACCTGGGAACCACCGGTAACGACCGAAGAGCCGAGCTATCCGACCGACGAGCCCACAGATGAGCCGTTACCGATAGAGACCGAGGAGCCGGCGGAGACGGAAGCGCCGACCGCGCCGCCGTACCACGTGGGCGATATCATCACTCTGGGCCGGTACGAGCAGGACAACAACATCGAAAACGGCGCCGAGGATATCGAATGGATCGTGCTTTCGGTCCAAAGCAGCAGAATGCTGGTGGTCTCAAGATACGTGCTCGACGCCGTACCGTTTGACGAAGCCTCCGGCTCGGTATGGAGCAGCTCATCGATGCGGAACGGGTTCCTGACCGGCTTGTATAATACGGCGTTCACCTCCTCTGAGCGCAGCCTGATAAGACTGACTTATAACCAGAACCCCGCAAACCCTTTCTACGGGACGCCGGGCGGCTCGGACACCTCCGATCGGCTCTTCCTGCTGAGCTTCGACGACGCCTATACCCGCTTCGGTTCGAACGCGGCGCGCAGATGCGCTCCGACCGCATACGCGCAGGCCCGGGGCGTCGCATCCGTCGGCGGCTTCTGCCGCTGGTGGCTCCGCACGCCCGGCGACGTCGCTTCGAGCACCTGCTTCATCGCTCACAACGGCGCGATCGACATCTATGGCTGCGAGTCCTCCTCGACGGACGTAGGCGTTCGCCCGGCAATGTGGATCAGCTTCCCGTGAGGCGGAATTATAATGGAATGAAACAGAAAAACGGGCAGTAACGGCGCATCCGCATAAGGAGATACAGGTTTTCAGCAGAGAAGAAGCCTTAGAACAAACGAGATCCGGGGATCCCGCAACTATCCCCGGACCCGTTCTTTTTATGATGCTGAAAACCGCAAAGCGTCTCAAAAGAGCAGATTTTTGTGGCCGGCAAGGCAAAAAGCGCAGGAATACTCGGAGCGTCTTCCGAGCATTTTTAACGAAGCCGGACGCGAAAAGATGCCTTTTGAGGCTGTTTATCCTTATGCGGATGCGCCGAAATGCCCGTTTTTCTTATGCCGTTTATTGTTTTATTATCTTCTCGGGATGATGACGTCCCTCAGGTGTTCGTCAAACAGCTTGATGAGGACCGAATAAACGAGCTCGTACGCGATGAAGAACACCTCGAGCGCGGGGATCATAAGATAGAGCGGGTATTCCGGCAGCATCGACAGCGCGTTCTGCCCGAGGACCTTGCTCGCGATGATCAGGCCGAGCGCCGCAAGACCGTTCATGATGATGACCTTGACGACGAACGCGATGAAGCGGTCCGAAAACAGCCGGTCCACGCCGAGCTTTATAAAGCCGTACAGCCCGAAGAGCAGCAGGTACAAGCCGAACCAGAGCTTGTTTGAAATGAGGAAGAACACTATCGCCGCCGTGGCGAGATAGCAGAGGATCGCCGGGAGCAGCCCGCCGCGCTCGTTGAGCGGGATCCAGATCACGAGCGAGGCGAGGAAACAGAAGCCCAGCCTGCCCGCCGGTATGACGGACGCCGCGAACATGAACAGCACGCCGAGCGCCGTGGTCATCGCGGAAACGGTAAGTCTTGTTGCCGGTGAAAGTTTTTTCAATTTAAGCTACTCTCTTTCACGAATTATTCTGCAGGGGCGGCAACTTGCCGCCCTCTGAAAAAAGCAGAGTCAGGATGGAAAAAGCGATTTGGCGGAATGAACGATCTCCCGCCGTATCCCACGTCCGCTGCAAACGGGCGGACGATGTCCGCCCTTACGATAGCCGCCGTCTTACATGCACCTGCACAGGTCCCCGCCGAAGCATTCGCAGCAGGAATCAAGGCACCAGAGCGTTGAACACATGCCGCACGCGCTCGAGAGCGAACCGCTGCCGCGCTCATCCCCGTAGCTGTGGTAGCTGCGGGCGCCGCGGGCGGTCGTGCTGTTGTAAGCGCTGCGGTACTCCGCGTTGTTCGGATCCATCTGCGCGGCGAGAGCGAGATAGTCCCTCGCTTTTGAATACTCTCCGGAGCGGAAAAGCACTATGCCATAGAGATAATTCCATTCCGCGTTCCTCGTCCCGATCCGTTCGAGCGCCGCACGCGCCTGAGCGACCTGGCTGAGGTTGAGGAGCTGCCGCACGCGCGCGAAATCCGCGGCGCTCTCCCCTGCGTAGCCCGTGCTGCCGTACTGATACTGATATGAATGATCGGAGCTGCCGGCGCTCTGCTGCGCGCCCGAATAACCGCTGCCGCGCTGCCTGCGGATCTCGTCATAAGCCTCGTTGATCTGCTTAAGCTTTTCGTCGGCAAGGTTTTTCAGGGGATTGTCCTGATACTTATCCGGATGATATTTTTTGACGAGCTCACGGTACGCGGCGCGGATCTCATCGTCCGACGCGTTTTCCGAAACGCCCAAGACCTGATACGGATTCAACTCTTTTTATCCATCCTTTCGGTGATCGCTTTCTTTGCCTTCGTTTCCGCCTTCGCCGCTATCCCGTCGAACACCGCGAAGAAGCCCTCATGGAGTATGTTTTCGACTATGCGAAGATCGGGATGCTCCGCTTTAAGAAGATCATATGCGGAAATTGCCGAATTTATTGAAAAATTGACGCTGTACTCCGCGTCCTCCCTCGATGCGCCGCAGAGGTTGAACGGGTTGTAGAGCCCGCGCTTTTCGTCCTTTTCGCGGTCGTCCCATGCATCCAGCAGGTAGATGACCCGCCCGAGCCAGAAGCCGAACTCCGACAGCACAGCGCGGTTCTCCCCGCCTGCTTCACCCGTCGGCGCGTTCTCAAACACGCCCCGCATGAGACCGCCGAAGCAGTTCGCTGCAAGATCCGCCGACGGTTCGCGCTGTTTCTCGATCTCTGCCAGCTCGCCGAGCTTTTCCGAAACGAGCGCGTACACGGCCGGGCGGTTCCTCTTCGCTTTCCGAAACGCCCCGAGAAACGGCAGCTTCGCCGCCGCGCGCATGGGTCTGCCGTCGCGCACGTCGTCATCCAGCTTGAACTTGGCGAGGATCACGCAAACGTCAGCGGCGTAGTCGAGCGCGGGGTTTTCGCCCGAGACCATCACTTTCTTTTTGGCAAGCGGCCGCGTCGGGCAGGTATGCTTTTCGCAGGGGGACGGGAAACCGGAGCAAGCGGAAACGAACATCGCGAGGAACGCCCCGTCGTAGCTCAGCAGCAGGCGCGAGATCTGCCCGTACCGCCTGCCGAGGCTGCGGCAGAGCCCGCAGTACCATGCTTCGTACCGCTGTTTTTCCCGGACCCTGAGCTCCGGGATATTCGGTTTAACATATCCGAACACCTTTTCTCCCCGCTATCCTTTCCCGATTATATTTTACAACGAACTCGCCGCTTTTTCAACCGGATATGTGGACTCTTTGGGGAAAAGGAGGTACGATCCCGTGCAAATCCGGACCGGGCGGGTATTGAAATCAAGCCTTTGCGGTGATAAAATCTTAGTGAGAAACGGGGGACCTTATGGGATACGTATTTATAAGCTACAGCTCAAAGGACGGCGCTAAGGCCGAAAAGATAAAGCTTCTGCTGAACGATCGGGGCTTTGAGACCTGGATGGCGCCCGGGGATATCCCCGCGGGCAAAAAGTACGCAAGCGTCATCGTTTCCGCGATCCGCGATTGCTCCTGTTTTTTGCTTCTTCTGACGGAAAACGCCCAGGCCTCCACGTGGGTACCCAAGGAAGTGGAGCGGGCGGTCAGCTTCAAGCGGCCGATCGTGCCTGTCCAGCTTGACGAGCTTGAGCTTAACGACGAGTTCTCCCTCTATATCTCCACCGACCAGGCCGTCCGGGTGAAGAGCCTGTTTCTGAACGACGAAGGCATGCAGCACGCTTTGGCGAGCATCCGCGTTCACCTCGCCGCGGCGGACGGGAACGAACCCGACGAAGCCTCTCCCGAAAAAAACGCCCCGCGTGAAGAGCCGCTGAGCTTTGACGCCGATTCGGGCGACGATATCTTTGGCGAGGAATTCGACGCGGAGCCGGAGTTCAGCCGGATCAGCCGCAGGGGCGGCACTCTGATGGTTCGTATTTTCAATTCCGTTATGTCCGTCGCCGCCTATCCCATGCTGGTCTTGTTAATCTATAATTACTGCATAGGTAAAGAGTTCCGCTTTCTGCCGACCGTGCTGCTTCTGCTCATCCCCGGGGCGCTCATGGGTGCGCTCGTCTGGTTTGAAGTGCATGACGGCATTTTCAGCGCTGCGTTCAGGTGCGACAGGATCGGCGTAGCTAAAACCTGGTTCATCACCGTTCCGATAGGTCTCGTGATCGGGCTCGTTATAGGCTTTTGCGTGAAGAGCTCCAAGCTGCTTGTTTTGCGCATTCTCATCCCGATCATATCGACCGCCGTCTGTGCGTTCATCTCGCTCTCGCCCGCCCTGCGGCCGGTTTTCGGCGACCTTATTGACGAAGATGACGACTATATCGGCTTTGACGATGACGGCGGCGTGAACGGCTGACCACCGATTTGATGAAAAACCGCTTGAATAACTGCGAAACAGCGATCTTATATTTCAAAAAAGCTCTTCCATTTTTCTTAACAATCTGTTATAATGTGGTATTGTGAAGGGTGTGCGGTTTTGCGCGCCCGAAAACAACAATCACATGGAGGTTACCAATCATGAAAAAGCTGCTCGCAATCGTTCTTGCCGCTCTTATGATCGTCCCCGCTCTCGTTGCCTGCACCGGCAGCAACAATGATAAGACCGGCGACTACAAAGTGGCAATGATCACCGACTACGGCGACATCACCGACCAGAGCTTCAACCAGACCACCTACGAGGCCTGCGAAGCTTTCTGCAAGGACAACAACATTGATTTCACCTACAAGAAGCCCGGCGACAACAACACCGAGGCCCGTGTAGCAATGGTCGACGCGGCTGTTGCCGAGCATTACAATGTCATCGTTATGCCCGGCTACGCTTTCGCCGGCACCATCGTTGAGGCTGCTCCCAAGTATCCCGATGTCAAGTTCATCGCTCTCGACGTTGGCCTTGGCGACCTGCTCGAAGCAGGCGTTACCGCAAAGGGTGAAAAGTACGACTACAATCCCGACAACTGGAAGCTCGAGGACTACGTTGACATGAGCAACGTCTACTGCGCTATCTACCAGGAAGAGCTCTGCGGCTACATGGCAGGTTATGCTGCCGTCAAGCTCGGCTACAAGGAGCTCGGCTTCCTCGGCGGTATGGCAGTTCCCGCTGTTGTCCGCTACGGTTTCGGTTTCGTTCAGGGCGCTGACGCTGCCGCTAAGGAGCTCGACACCCAGATCAACATCAAGTATGCTTACGGCAACCAGTTCTACGGCGATGCGGACATCACCGCTGCTATGGACACCTGGTATGCGGCAGGCACCGAAGTCGTCTTCGCTTGCGGCGGCGGCATCTACGAGTCCGCTGCTGAGGCTGCTGCGAAGGTCAATGCAAAGGTCATCGGCGTTGACGTCGACCAGGCCGGCATCATCGACGGCAAGTACGGCGCAGGCATGACCGTTACCTCCGCTATGAAGGGTCTCTATCCCGCCACCTACGACACTCTTAAGGACGTCATCGTGAACGGCAACTGGGACAACTACAAGGGCAAGATCGCTACCCTCGGCCTCGTCGGCGCGGATCCCGAAGCGAACTACGTCCAGATCCCCATGGGCTCCACTCAGTGGGCAGACGGCTTCACCAAGGACAACTACAAGGAGCTCGTTGCCAAGATGTTCAACAAAGAGATCACCGTCTCCAACGACATCTCCGCTATGCCCGCCACCACCAACGCCACCGTTGACGATCAGGGCAACATCAAGTAATCAGGGGCTTTAGCCTTAAGAAACGCCGTGCAGCCGCACGGCGTTTTCTTTTGCCCGCATCCCCCGGAAACTTTCGGGGAACTTTATCCTGCGTTCCGGTCAAAAGATATTGCAATTTTCGGCATTCCCATATATAATTATTAAATTGGATACTATCCATTTTGACAACAGGAGGACAAGCATGGAGCAAAAGGCACAGGAATCCTATCCCTATGTCATTGAGATGCTGCATATTACGAAGGAATTCCCGGGGATCAAGGCAAACGATGACATAACTCTGCAGCTCAAGCGCGGCGAGATACACGCGCTCCTGGGCGAGAACGGTGCGGGCAAATCCACCCTGATGAGCGTTCTCTTTGGAATGTATCAGCCGGAGAAGGGCGAGATCAGGAAGAACGGCAAGGTCGTTCACATCAAGGATCCGAACGACGCGACGGAGCTTGGAATCGGTATGGTGCATCAGCACTTCAAGCTGGTCGAATGCTTCTCGGTGCTCGACAACATCATTCTTGGCGTTGAGCCAAACACCATGGGCTTCCTCAAAAAGTCCGAGGCGAAAGCGAAAGTCGTTGAACTTTCAAAGCATTACGGTCTTGCCGTCGATCCCGACGCCAAGATCGAGGATATCACCGTCGGCATGCAGCAGAGGACGGAGATACTGAAAATGCTCTACCGCGACAACGAGATCCTCATTTTCGACGAGCCGACCGCAGTCCTCACCCCCCAGGAGATCGACGAGCTCATGCAGATCATGCGCAATCTCAAAGCAGAGGGCAAGAGCATACTGTTCATCTCCCATAAGCTGAACGAGATCATGGCGGTCGCCGACCGCTGCACCGTGCTGCGCAAGGGCAGATATATCGGCACGGTAGATACCGCGAACACCACCGTGGAAGAGCTTTCCGCCATGATGGTTGGCCGCAACGTCAATTTCCACGTTGAGAAAAAGGAAGCCGAGATCGGCGATACCGTCCTCAAAGTGAGAAACGTGACCGTCGCCTCCAAGGTACATAAGAACAACGCCGTCAAGAACGTTTCCTTCGACGTGCACGCGGGCGAGATCCTCTGTATAGCGGGTATCGACGGCAACGGCCAGACCGAGTTCGTCCACGGCCTCACGGGCCTCGAGCCCCTCGTTTCGGGCTCTATCGAGATGCTCGGCAAGGACATTACCAAGGCCTCCATCCGCAAGCGCAGCACCTCCGGCATGAGCCACATCCCGGAGGACAGGCATAAGCACGGCCTGGTGCTCGATTACACCCTCGAGGATAACCTGGTGCTCCAGCGCTATTTCGAGCCGGAGTTCACCTCCAAGGCGGGCTTCCTGCGCCGAGCCAATATCAGAAAATATGCTGAAAAGCTGATCGGCGACTTCGATATCCGCTCCGGCCAGGGCCCCGAGACGATCGCAAGGAGCATGTCCGGCGGCAACCAGCAGAAGGCGATAGTCGCGCGCGAGCTCGATAAGGATCCCGAGCTGCTCGTCGCCGTTCAGCCGACCCGCGGCCTCGACGTCGGCGCGATCGAGCATATCCACAAGCAGCTCGTCGCAAAGAGGGACGCCGGGAAAGCGGTGCTTCTCGTTTCGCTCGAGCTGGACGAGGTCATGGACGTTCCGGACCGCATACTCGTTATGTACGAGGGCGAGATCGTCGGCGAGCTCGATCCCAAGACCACCACGCAGGAAGAGCTCGGCCTCTACATGGCCGGCGCCAAGAGGGATGAGGTGAATGTGGAATGAAGATTTTTAAGAACAAAGCTGTACAGGCGCTCCTGTCGTCGCTCATTTGCATAGTGCTGGGCGTTCTCATCGGCTACATCGTGCTCCTCATCATCAATCCCGAGGGCGCGGGCAAGGCGATAATCACCCTTTTGAAGAACTTTTTCTACTACCCGACTTCCGCGATGCGCCGCGAGTACTTCGGCAGCACGCTCGTCAAAACGGCGCCGCTGCTCATGTGCTCCCTTTCGGTGCTCTTCGCGTATAAGACCGGCCTCTTCAACATCGGCGCCGCCGGTCAGTACTGCATCGGCGTTTGCGCCTGCCTGTTCACCGCGCTCTACTTCAGCTGGCCGTGGTACCTCTGCCTGCTCTGCGCTGTGGTGGCCGGCGCGCTCTTCGGCTTCATCGTGGGCGTGCTCAAATCCTACTGCAACGTGAACGAGGTCATCTCGGGCATCATGCTCAACTGGATAGCCCTCTATATCACGAACGCGGTGCTGAGCCTGGTCAAGGAGCCCACGAGCCCCTACACCTATAAGCTCCAGGGCGCAATGGGCAAGGCGGCGCTGCTGCCGACCCTCGGGCCGATCAACAAGTTCTTCAACGGCAATAAGTACATCACGATCGCCGTTCCCATCGCGATCATCATCGCGATAGCCGTTTGGGTCATCCTCGAAAAGACCAGGTTCGGCTACGAGCTCAAGGCGACCGGCTTCAACAGGAACGCCGCGAAGTACGCGGGAATGGCGGACAAGCGCAACGCGATCCTCACGCTCGTCATCGCCGGCGCGCTTGCGGGCCTCGGCGCAAGCTTCTACTATCAGTCCGGCATTCAGCAGTGGGAGTGCACCGCGACGAGCGTTCCCGGCATGGGCTTCAACGGCATCGCGGCCACGTTCCTCGGCGGCCTGAACCCGATCGGAACTATATTCTCGTCCTTCTTCCTGCAGCACATCACGGACGGCGGCACGCATATCGACACCATGAAGTATTCGGCGCAGATCTCCGAACTGATCTCCTCCGTGATCATCTACCTCTGCGGCTTCGTGCTCTTCATCAAGCACACCATGAATAAGGTGAGCATCAACAAGGAAGCGAAGCGGCTCAAGAAGGAAGCTTCCAAGCCTGCGGAAGAAAAAGCGAAAGGGGGCGAGGCATAATGCTGCAGTTTCTTGAACAATACACTCTCCTCGTACAGTACACCCTGATCTTCGCCTCCGTGCTGATGCTCGTTGCGCTCGGCGGCTGCTTCTCGGAGCATTCCGGCGTCATCAACCTCGGTCTCGAAGGCATCATGGTCATCGGCGCCCTCGGCGGTGCGCTCATGATGTTCTTCCTTCAGGACAAGGTATCGGGCTTCCCGATGGTGGTGCTCACCTTGCTTGCCGCGATATTGAGCGGCGTGGCATACTCGGCGCTATTGGGAGTCGCATGTATAAACTTCAAGGCGGATCAGACAATCATCGGTACCGCTCTTAACCTTCTCGGCGCAGCCGCGGCGACGGTCATCGTCAAGGCGGTCAACTCCAAGCAGTTCGGCAAGCCCGACGACAGCCTCGCCTACCGCGTCGGCAGGAGCTCCTTCACGAGCAGCTTCACCATCGGCAACACCAATTTCGAGTTCAACTGGTTCATGGTCATCGCGGTCGTGATGCTCATCATCGCCATCATCGTGCTCTATAAGACCAAGTTCGGCCTCAGGCTCATGGCGTGCGGCGAGCATCCGCAGGCGGCGGCGTCCGTCGGCGTCAGCGTCTACAAGATGCGCTGGGCGGGCGTGCTGATCTCCGGCGCGTACGGCGGCCTCGGCGGCATCTGCTACATCATGGCAGGCGGCGGCACGTGGCACTTCTCCTACGGCGTCGCGGGCTTCGGCTTCCTCTCCCTTGCCGTTATGATATTCGGCCAATGGAAGCCCTACCGCATCGCCCTCGCGGCGCTGCTGTTCGGCTTCTTCCGCGCCCTGTCGAACGTCAACGGAAGCATCTCACTGCTTTCGCAGCTGAACCTTCCCCCGACCATCTACAACATGCTGCCCTACATCGTTTCCCTCATCGTCCTGGCCTTCACTTCAAAGAAGTCCCGCGCACCCAAGGCGGAAGGCATACCGTATGATAAGGGCATGAGATAAGGACTTAAAGCAAAACGAAAGACGGCCCGCGAGCGATCGCGGGCCGCTTTGTTGTTTTATTCAGGATCAGTACACGCTCCAGCGCAGCATGTAGAAGGTCATATAGGCGATATAGCAGGCGACGAGGATCGTGAAGATGATCGCGGTCTTCCATTTTTTGTCGAAGCCGAGCGAGATCGCCGCCACGAGCGGCAGCAGCGCGCTCATGTAGCGCACGGAGGAGAGCAGCCAGGTGCAGCCCGTCGCCACGATGAAGTACGCAAAATAATGGAAGGTGTAGGTCGCGGGGAGCCTTCTTGACTGCTTTGCCATCAGGATCAGCGAGCCGAAGATCGTGATCAGGCTCGTTATCCACAGCATGATCATGCCGCTGTCGTGCTTTGTGAAGGCCATCTGCAGGTAGCGGACGATGTAGCGCACGGTCTCGAAGAACGGGCAGGCGGACTGGTACCAGTTATCCTTCTGGTAGACGAGGAAGCGCAGCCATTCGCCGCTCACGCGCTTATTTATGTAGAGATAGCCGATCGTGCCGAGGGTGGAGACGATCAGCGCGAGCAGGAGCACGAAGATCTGCTGCTGCCAGTTCTTTTTGTTCTTTGCGAGGCGCACGATGTAGCAGACGCCCTCTATCGCGATCGGCACCGCGAGCAGCACGCCGAGAGAACGGGTGAAGCCGGCGAGCGCCGCGAAAACGCCGGCGATGACGAGCTGCCGCTTCCGGATGAAGAAGAAGCAGCACACCGTGAACAGCATGAACAGCGGTTCGCTCATCGGGGAGTTCATGAAGATCATGCCGGGCATGAGGATCGCCGCGATCGCGCCCCACCTTGCGCGCTTGTCGCCGATGACAGGCGTCAGCGTGAGGTACGTCATGCCGGATGCGAGGCAGGTGGCGACGGTGTTGATGAGCTGCGCGGAGATGAAGCTGTTATGTGTGAGCAAGTTCATGAACCGGATCATCACCGGCAGCATCGGGAAGAACACGATCAGCAGATTGTCCGGCTCCGTGTTGACGTACCAGTTCTCGGCGATATTGATATAGTGCTTCGCGTCCGTATTCGACTTCATCCACGCGGTCTGCCAAAGCTTCATAAAGCCCTGCTTCGCCGCGTTTTCGGCCGCCGTGCCGCCCACCTTCGTGTAAATGAACATACCGAGCAGCGTCATCCCGATATGGAGCACGAGCGCGCCGAGCATGACGGCGAAGAATATCGCCGCGGAATTCTTCGGCTTCACGAACAGCGTGTCGCTCTCGCCGGACAGCGCATCGATCAGTTTGGGCAGAGCGACGATCATCGCCATCGTGAAGATGATCAGCGTCGCGCCGGAAACGAGCCAGTCCTGAAGCTCGTACTTCGGGTGATCGATGAAGTATTTGGCGTAGACGAGCACGGCGAGCACAGCAAGCGTGATGCGGGAGATCAGTATTGCCTTCTGCTTGCCGGTCTTTTTCGGCCTCTGAACGGGGCTCTCGGCTGGATTTTCCATTTTGTTCTCCTTTATTTGCCCGTTTCTTCGGGCTTGTCCTCCACGAGGCGGTGCTTATCCCACCTTGCCGTGAAGAAATAGATCAGCGTGATCGACGAGCACAGCAGCCACCCGGCGGGGTACCCGAGCGCGATCACGGTTATGGTGTTGCTCACAAAGTGAGACATTAAGTACAGATAGATCTGCCTGAACAGCACGAAGCTGCCAAGCATTATGAACATCGGCACGCGGCTGTTGCCCGCGCCGCGCAGCGCGCCCGCGAGCACCTGGTTGACGCAGCAGAGCACGTAGAACGGGGAGATAAGGCGGAGCAGCATCGCGCCATAGCGCACGACCTCCGGATTATTGTTGAAGAACTCCACGAGGACCGGCGCGAAGATAAGCACCGGCACCATCAGCACGGCGGTGGAGATGACCGAGATAAGCATCGCGATCGAAATGCCGCGCTTAGCTCGCTTCACGTCGCCCACGCCGAGGTTCTGCCCCACGAACGTGGTCCCCGCGAGGGAGACGCTCTGCATCGGCAGCAGCAGGAACTGGTCGATCTTGGCGTACGCCGTCCAGCCTCCCATGCAGTCGGGACCAAAGTAGTTGATGTAGCTCTGCACGAAGATGTTCGAGAACGACGTGACCGCCATCTGCAGCGCGGCAGGCAGGCCCACCTTGAGGATCTTTTTAAGCATATCCCAGTGGATGCGGAGCTTTTTCGGGTGCAGTTTTACGCAGTTTTCGCTCCTCAGCAGAGTGTAGATAACGAGCGCCGCGGATAGGAATTGAGCGGCGATCGTCGCGAGCGCCACGCCTTCCACGCCCATTTTGAACACGAGCACGAAGACGAGGTCAAGCACGGTGTTCGTCACCGCCGAAAAGACGAGGAAATAGAACGGCCGCTGTGAATCGCCCACGGCGCGCATGATGCCCGAGCCGATGTTGTAGACCAGCAGGCCGAGGATGCCGGAGAAATAGATGCGCAGGTACAGTGTCGCCTCCGGAAGCACGCTTTCGGGCGTTTTCATAAGGCGGAGCATGTACGGAGTCATAAAGATGCCGAGCGCCGTGAAGACCACGCCGAGGATCAGCGTCAGCGCAAGCGACGTGTGGACGGTGTCCTGCACCTTGTCGTACTGCTTTGCGCCGTAGTGCTGGGAGATGACCACGCCCGCTCCGGCGCTGAAGCCCATGAAGGTACCGATCAGCGTGTTCATGATCGGGCCGACCGTCCCGACCGCGGAGAACGCCGCGTCGCTGACGTAGTTGCCCACGACCCAACTGTCCACCGTGTTGTAGAGCTGCTGAAAGATGTTCCCCGCAAGCAGGGGCAGGGCGAATGAGATGAGGTGCTTTATGATGCTCCCCTCGGTCATGTCAACGTCCCTGCGCCTGAGACCGCGCTTTGCCGTTCCGGTTTCCAATGCAATACCCTCGTTTTCGCTCTTTTGCTTGATTATAACACAAAAGCGGGTTTTGGCAAGGGATATTATTGCGGGAAAAGGCGCGGGCAAAAGAAAAGCGGGGATGCTCTCCCCGCTTCGTGTCGGCTGTGCTTATTTCTTCCTGAACAGGTATTTATCCACCTTGTCCTTGATCTCGTCGCTGATCTTCCTCTCGATCGGGAAGACCGGGGCGTTTATGACGCGCTTAGAGAACTCCATGACGATATCGAGCGTTTTACCGAGGGCCTCGGCGTTCATATAGCCATAGGCGAGATCGTCCCTGCGCTCGTGGATGAACGCCGCGCCGTGTGCGCCGAAGCGGCAGAAGTTGATCGCCGGAACGCCCTTGTCGGCAAAGGGCACCGAGTCGCTCGAGTAGATATCCGTCTTGACCTCCGCCGCCTTGCCGAGCTCCTTCATCATGCCGTCCACGTAGCTCGTCATGGCTTCCGTGCCCATCGTGATGACCTGTTCGGAGCCGAGCACCGGCGCTGCCACGTCCACGTTGATCATGAGAACGTGCTTTGAAAGCTCGTCCTCATGCGCCTTGGTCCACGCCTTGCTGCCGAGCAGGCCCTGCTCCTCGCTGCCGTACCAGTGGAAGCGCACCGTGCGCCTGGGCGGGTTCGCTTTGAAATACCGCAGCATCTCCATGATTATAACGGAACCGCTCATGTTGTCGTAAGCGCCCTTTGAAAAATACACGCTGTCGTAATGCGCGCCGAAGGACACGATCTCATCCGGGAACTCGGTGCCGGGGATCTCACAGAGGACGTTCCTCGAGACGCCGTCGAAGCTTTCGGCCTTCACGGTCACGCGGACCTTTTTCGCGCCGCGCGCAACGAGCTCCAGCGCGTCGCTTGCGCGGAGGTTCAAGAGCACGTTGCTGCCGAACGCGCCCGCGTAGGTCTCGCGGAGCTTTCTGATATCGAGGTCGGTCTCTTCGTTCCTGTCCGTCACGCCGCCGGAAAAGCCTATGATCGCGGCGGGCTTCGCCTTCTGCAGTCGCTCATACATCCGGTAGGTCACGCGGCCGTTGACGAGGATCGCCTTGCCTTCGCAGCCCACGAGGTTCTGGGGCAAACCGTTTTCAGCGTAGACGAAATCGAGCTCGAGGCCATCCGGCGGCGTGGAGTCGGAGCGGATATAGCCCGTGACCTCATATTCCTTCTCATAAGGCTCGAGCACCTTGAGCCTTGCTTCCTTCACGATGCCGCAGCTTGCCTCGAATGTCTCGATCGAAGCGGGCACTCCGTTTTTCTCCGCCTCCGCTTTCAGCATCTCTGCAGCGCGGGTCTCCTCCTCGGAGCAGCTGACGCGGGTGAAGCTGAGCTTTTCAAGCAGTTCGTATGCCCTTTCGGCGCGGGTCTTCAGCGTCTCTTCCATGGTTTTTCCGCCTTTCATTTTGAATATTTCAAAGAGCCGTCAGCTCTTTTTGTTGAGCAAAGCCGCCTCGCGGCGCTCGAAATTGTGGATCCAGTCCGCCTTGAAATAGTAGATAGTGAACGCGATGGAGCTGAGCGTCCAGGTGAGAGGATACGCCCAGAAGATGACCGTGATATTCGGGACAAGCTTCACGGCGACGGTGATATAGGTCACGCGGATCACACACCAGCAAATCAGCATCACGAGCATCGGCACCGTGGTCTTCCCCGCCCCGCGGATCACGCCCGCCATACAGTGTGAGAGCGAGAGCAAACAGTAGAAAAGCGCCTCCGTCCGCGCCTGCCGCACGCCGTAGGCGATGACCTCCGGGGCTTTGGTGAACAGCCCGATGAGCTGCGGCGCGAGCAGCACGAACAGCACGCCCACGAGCTCCGCGAGCAGTACGCCCGAGAGCAGACCGAACACGGTGCCCTTCTTCACGCGGTCGTATTTCTTCGCGCCGAGGTTCTGGCTCGTGAACGTCGTCAGCGCCACGGAGAAGCTCGTGACCGGCAGGAAGGCGAAGCCCTCCACCTTGAAATATGCGCCGCAGCCCGCCATCGCGTCCGAACCGAAGGCGTTGATATTTGTCTGTACGATAACGTTCGCAAGGCCGATGACGGAGTTCTGAACGCCGGTGGGAAGGCCGGTCGCAAGGATCTCCTTGAGCAGTTCAAGGTCGAAGCCGATCTCGCGGAGCGTGACGCGGTGCACGTCGTTCACGTGAGTGAGCTTATAGAACGATATGCCCGCGCTCAGGAACTGGGAGATCGCGGTCGCCGCCGCAGCGCCGACGATGCCGAAGCCGAGGTATTTCACAAAGAGGATATCGAGCACTACGTTCGTGCAGGAGGCGATGATGAGGTAATACAGCGGGTGCCGGCTGTCGCCCCGCGCCTGGAAGATGCCGTTGAACGAGTTGTAGAGCACCATACCGACGGACCCCGCGAAATACACGCGAAAGTACGCGATCGATTCGGGCAGAACGTCCGCCGGGGTGTTCATGAGGCGCAGGATGAACGGCGTGCAGGTGATGCCGAAAACGGTGAGGAACGCGCCGGCGGCAAGGCCGAATGCGACGGTCGTGTGCACGGCCCTGTGCACCATATCGTTCTTCTGCGCACCGTAATACCGCCCGATCACCACGCCCGCGCCTACGAAAACGCCGTAGATGAAGCCGACGATCAGAAAAATAAGGCTGCCGGACGAGCTGACAGCCGCGAGGGACTGCTTGCCGAGCACCTTGCCCACGACGAGCGAGTCCGCGATATTATACATCTGCTGGAAAAGCTGCCCGATGAATATGGGCAGTGCGAAAAGAGTTATCCTGCTGTAGATCTTGCCTTCAGTCACTTCATTGCCTCTTGAGCCGCGAATTTGATCACATTATATGCCCTTGACGGCTCCCTGTCAACGCCCCCGTCAGTCCTCCGCGAATTCGCCGAGGATATCGCGGTACTTAGAATAAAAGCTTTCAAAGCTCCCAAGCTCTATCTCCCGGCGCATGCGCGTCGTCAGCTCGTTATAGAAGAACAGGTTGTGCAGCACGCAGAGGCGCATGCCGAGCCGCTCGTCCACCTTGAGCAGATGGCGTATATATGCCCTTGAATGTTGCCGGCAGGCGGGGCAGGCGCAGTTTTCGTCGATCGGGCGCTCGTCGAGCCGGTATTTTTCCGCGAGCAGGCGCATCTTCCCGTTCCAGGTGAAGACGTTGCCGTGCTGCGCGTTGCGAAGGGGCAGCACGCAGTCGAAGAAATCGACGCCGAGGTGCACGGCCTCGAGGATGTTCAGCGGCGTGCCGACGCCCATGAGATAGCGGGGCTTGTCCGCCGGCATCTCGGGTTCCACCGCGGAGATGACCTCATACATCTGCTCCGCCGTTTCGCCCACGCTGAGCCCGCCGATCGCGTAGCCGTCGCAGGGGATATCGCGGATCTCGCGCATGTGCTGCACGCGCAGGTCAGTATAGACCCCGCCCTGGTCGATGCCGAAGAGCATCTGGTCCCGGTTAAGCGTGGTATCGAGCCCGTTCAGGCGGTCGAGCTCATGACGGCAGCGTTCGAGCCAGCGCGAAGTGCGGGCGATGGAGCGCGCAACGTAAGGCTTCGGCGAGGGGTTGGCGATGCACTCGTCGAATGCCATAGCGATCGTCGAAGCGAGGTTCGACTGGATCCTTATGCTCTCCTCCGGCCCGATGAACACGCGCCGCCCGTCGATGTACGAGGTGAAAGAGGCACCTTCCTCGGTGATCTTTCGGCGATGCGCGAGCGAGAACACCTGAAAGCCGCCGCTGTCAGTCAGCACGGGACCGTTCCAGTTCATGAATTTCCTTATTCCGCCGAGTTTTTTGATGAGCTCGTCGCCCGGGCGAAGGTGGAGATGATAGGTGTTTGAAAGCTCCACCGTGCAGTTCAGCGCAGGAAGGTCCTCCGGACCGACGCCTCCGCGGATGGCGGCAGCGGTGCCTACGTTCATAAAGACCGGCGTTTCGATCGCGCCATGCGGCGTTTCAAAACGGGTCCTTCTGGCCCTGCCCTGTTTTGCGATAAGTGTGAATCGGCCCATGTCAATCCTCGATAAGACAGCCGCGAAGCTCTTTGACTGTCTCCGCGATACGCGCTGCGCCGGCTGATTCGAGCTCTTCCCGCGTGCCGAAGCCGAACAGCACTCCGACGCCGGGTATCGAGAACTCCGCCGCTGCCTCAACGTCGAAGCGGCGGTCGCCGACCATGACCGCGTTATCCTTTGAAAGCTCCGGGAAATTGCGGAAGATATGCTCAAGCACCTGCCGTTTTTCGGGCCGAGTCTCCTCAAGGGTATTCCCCGCCACGAAATCGAAGTATTGAAGGATGCCGAAATGCTCGAGTATTTGCGCCGCGAACTCCTCCGGCTTGCCCGTCGCGAGGATGACCCTGCCGCCCGCGGCCTTGAGGTCCGCAAGCAGCTCCGGGATGCCCTCGTAGATCTCGTTTTCAAAAAGGCCGCCCGCGGAGAACCTCTCGCGGTAGTACCAAAGCGCCCTCTCCGCCTCTTCGTCGTTCATGCCGGAATAGGTCTTGAACGAATACACGAGCGGCGGGCCGATGAACTTGTAAAGCTCCTGCCTTTCGGGAACGGGATAGCCGGACTTTTCGAGCGCGTACATGACGGAGTTCGTGATGCCGAGCGCCGGGTCCGTGAGCGTGCCGTCAAGGTCGAACAGGTTGTAGGTGTATTTTGCGTGCATAGCGGTATTTAAGGCATGATGTCGTCCGGGTCCACAAGGGTCTCCGGTGATCTTGCGTCGAGCTTGCTGAAGTAGTAGGTCATGATCTCCTCGATCGCGCCGGCGGTGCTGGAGCCGGAATACCCGTTCGGGATGCAGACCGCGATAGCGATCTCCGGCTTGTCGTTCGGCGCGAACGCCACGAACCAGCCCGTGTTCTGCACGTCGATGGTCTCGTTGCCTACCTGCGCGGAACCGGTCTTGCCGCTGATCTTGGCCAAATACCCCTTTTCGGCAAACTCCTTGCTGAACGCCTCGCCCGCGGTACCGCCGTCCTCCGGCGAAACGACCTCCGCCATGCCCAAACGGATCGCGTCGAGGTAACTCTTCGGCGCGTTGATCTCGTTGTAGACCGTCGGCTCGAAAACGAAGAGCGGATCGCCCGCCTCCGAAACGACGCTGCGCACGATATGCGCGTCGTACACGGTGCCGCCGTTGGCGATGGCGGCAGTATAGCGCGCCGCCACGAGCGGGGTGACCTGCAAAATGCTCTGCCCGATGCCCGTGCGGACGGTCAGCGTGGGCTTCCACTGCAGCTCATTCAACAGGGACGTGATCTGGTTGACCCAGTTCCTTGAACGGGAGATGCCGTCCGGGATGCCGAGCTCATCCGAAAGGATGGCGCGAACGTCCGCTCCCTTGCCGGCAAGGGAGCCGTCCTGCAGCTCCATCAGCCTTTCGGCACAGCGGCCGACGGCTTCTTCATCCACCTCCACGCCGCGCTGGTTCTGATAGCCTGTGAGCAGCGTTGAAAGCGAGCGGTACACGAGCAGCGGAAGGCTCGTCGCCTGCTCGTTATAGGGCTTGGTGCGGTCGTAAAGGTCGCTTTGCCCGCCGATGGTGCCGACGGCTTCGCCGGTGAGCTCGATGCCCGTCCGGCTCGCGAGGCCCATTTTCTTCGCCCATTCTGCAAGGTCGCCGATGCCGAGGCGGTTTGCCACCTCGCAGAAATAATAGTTGCAGGAGTTTTTGAGCGCTTCGACGATCGTCTGCTGCGAGTGCCTCTCCGGGTGGCTGGTCCAGCATTTGACCGGGTTCTGATTGATTATCTCATGGGTCTCCGGATCCCAGGCGTAGAACGGGGACTCGTCATCGATCGCTTCATTGATGCCCACAACGCCCTCCATGAGGCCCGCAAGCCCCGTGCACATTTTGAAGATGGAGCCGGGGGCCAGCTTCATTGAGATGGCCTTGTTGCGGGTGGGGGTCGTTGCCTGCGCTTCGTCGCTTGAATAGAGGTATTCCGCCTGTTCCGGCGTGACGCCGGCAATGAACCAGTTGGGGTCGTAGGATGGGTAGCTCGCGAGCGCGAGCACCTCTCCGGTGTTCGCGTCCATGACGACGATCGCGCCGGTCTTAGCAAGGTCGAGCGAATCGTACTGCTCGTACTTGCCGTCGAACTTGCCGTCACCGTCCGGGTCGACGCGGTCGAGCTGCTTTTGGTGGATCTCCGCGATAACGTGCTCGAGCGCGGATTCGGTCACGGTCTGCAGGGGCAGGTCGATCGTCAGCGTGACCTTGCCGCCGTCGGTCGGCGGGGTGACGGAGACGACGTCGATGATGGATTTGTTCGCGTTGGTCTTAACGACCGTGCTGCCCTGATGCTCGTAGGTGCAGCCCGTCAGGTACTGCTCCATGGTGGCTTCCACGCCGGATATGCCGATATAATCATCGTAGCTGTAGCCGAGCTTGAGGTATTCCTCCGCGTTCTCCTCGTTCATGCGCTGGCAGTAGCCGAGGATATGCGCCGCGGTCGTGCCGTAGGGATAGACCCTGCGCGTGCTCTGCTCGGTGCGGATGCCGGGCAGATCCGCCATCTCGAGGCGGGCGACGGTTTCGTCGCTCACACCGTACGCGATGATGACGGGCTCGTAGCTCTTGTAGTCGTTCAAAAGCACTTCCTGACGGATGGAGATGATCTTCACGGCATCCTCAAAGGGCAGCTCCTCGGGGATGAACCACATCCTGCGCAGCCTGAGGTACGCGTCCTCCGCCTTTATCCAGGTGCTCATATCGTCCTGATTGGGGATATTGAAGCCGCATACGTTGCAGAAGTTGCGGTAACGGGCCATGATCGTCTTCTCGTTCTGGCTGCCCCAGTCGTAACAGATCGTGCCGTCCTCCGCCATGCGGATGAACGAGGTGTCTATCGTTTCACCGCCGCCCTCACCGATGATGCGGATCGCGTCGATCAGCGCCTCGGTATAGACCGCGCTGTAATAATCGCTGCGGTTGTTGCCGTCGCGCATGAAGCAGACGTTGAAGCAGGTCTCGTCGTATGCGAGCACGAGGCCGTTGCGGTCGTAGATGGTGCCTCTGCGGCCCTTCGTTACGATCGTGTTCGTGGCCTCCTTGTCGCCGCGCTGATAATAGCTTTCGCCCTGAACGACGGTGATGCCGTACAGGGATCTCAGCAGTATGCCCATCAGAACGAGCAGTATGAACGCGAAAACGCCCACCTGCACGTAGGGCTTGACGGGCTTGTTCGCGTCTGTCTGTTTTTTCATTTTCTTTGCCAAAGGATAGTCCTTTCAAAACCGCTCAGCGGTTGTCGATGTCGCGGCGCCGGCGCGGGTCGTAGATCACTCTGCGGAGGATGATATGGAAAGCCGCGCACAGCCCGCCGGTCAGAAGCGCCGAGGGCAGGATATGCGTGAGCAGCGTCATAAGATAGCTGGAGATCCTTCCGCCGGAGACCAGCACGATGATCAGCATTACGTGCTCCTTCACGAACATGACCGCGGCTGCGACGAGCGAGGGGATGATGATGTTGTCCGCATAGAACTTGTTGTAGAAAATGCCGCCGAGCAGCGCGGCTCCAAGCAGGAAGACCGAGCTCACGCCGACGTATTTATTGCAGAGGATATCGAGGATCGCCCCGACAGCCGCGCCGATCGCGGCTGAACTGCCACCGCCCATAAGCACGCCGAACGATACCATGAGCGCGATCAGTGCCTCCGGCATGAACCAGCCGCTCCCGATTAAAGGGAACAGCACGGCGTCCATATAAAACGCGAGCACCGTCGCTATGATGACAACGTACTTGCGCATCAGTTCTCTCCGCTGCCTCCGGTGATGACCATGACCTCTTCAAGGTGCAGGAAATCCACCGCGGGCGTCACGATCGCGTTCACGCCGCTGCCGGAGCTCGTCATGACCTCCGAGACCGTGCCCACGCGGATGCCCTTCGGGTAAACGCCGCCGATGCCGCTCGTGAGCACCACGTCGCCGGGAATGAGGTCCGTCCTGTCGCTCGGCAGATAGTAGAGCTCCATCTTCTGAACGGCGGAAGCCGTATCGAGCACACCGCGCAGCATGCAGCCGTCCCTCGTGCGCTCCACCATGATCGGGATCGACATATCGGAATCGATGATCGCCGTCACCTTGGACCAGCTCGCGCCGACCTCCGACACGATGCCCACGAGGCCGCCCGCGCAGATGACGGGCATATCCACGTCGATGCCCTTGTTCCTTCCGGCGCCGATCGTGAACGAGCGGAACCATACGCCCGTGGATTTCGCAGTGACGCGGGCGGTGACGCTCTCGAAGCTGCCGATGGAGCCGGCGTAGTTGAGCAGCGCGCGCAGGCGCTCGTTCTCCTGCTTCTGCTCCTCAAGGTCGGTGAGCGTTTGATTATAATGCGCAAGCTCGCTCTTGAGGCGGGCGTTCTCCGCGTCCGTATCTGTGCTGTTGAAAAGCCCCGCGAAGAAGTTTGCGATCGCGTTCGAGGTGCGCGCGGCAAAGCCCTGGATCGGCGTGAGCACCGCGCCGACCGTGCTCTCGAACCAGTGCGCCCGTTTCGAGCCCGCCGAAACTATTATAAGCACCGCAAGCAGCGCCACCGCGACGAGCGTCACGACCAGCGGCCTGGATTTCTTTTCCTTGTTTTTCTTCATATCTTTACTTTCCGATCGTTTCGGTATTTATTGCGGGAAGCGGCGCCGCGGCCCGTCCGGGCGCAATCTGCCATTTTCCCATATACATTATAATAGTTTTCGGTGAGCATTGCAAGAGCGGAGCGGTTTTTCGGCCGCATGAGATATTTGCCGCCCACGCGGATTGTTTTGTTTTTCCGCAGCCTGGTATCAGCTGCCGGCAGGGGCGGAAGCTTGCCGCCCGCAAGCCTCGCACACGGAATGCTCCGTAGGAACACCTTTCCGGCGGGCGGATGATCCCGTCCCTGCGGTTCGCAGAATCAACTATGATATTTTGCAATATGCTGTTTTCGGTTTTTGCCAGGTTTTTGCATACCGCTGCCGTTTTACGCCGCGTTTCAAAAAAGTGCTTGCTATTTCCGTGATTTTTGGTAAAATATAAACATGGAGTCGGTATCGGCATTTTCAGGTATATTTTTCGGCTTCGTTTCAAATCAAGCGCCCGCAGGGGGCTTTTCGCTCCGCAGGGCCAAGTACAAAGGGAGGGAATTAAATGCCCGCAAAGAAAATCGTGGCCATGCTGCTGGCCGGCGGCCAGGGAAGCCGCCTGGGCGAGCTTACCAAGAGCATGGCAAAGCCCGCAGTTCCGTTCGGAGGGAAATATCGCATCATCGATTTTCCCCTTTCCAATTGCGTCAATTCGGATATCGACACCGTCGGCGTTCTGACTCAGTACGAACCGCTTGCTCTCAATGCCTATCTGGGCAACGGTCAGGCGTGGGACCTTGACAGGAACAACGGCGGCGTTTTCGTTCTGCCGCCGTACGTGAGCCTTTCGAGCGACAGCTGGTATTCCGGCACGGCGAACGCCATCTATCAGAACATCCCCTTCATCGACCAGTATGATCCCGAATACGTGCTGATCCTCTCCGGCGACCATATCTACAAGATGGACTACGCCGAGATGCTTCGCAGGCACGTTGAAAAGAAGGCCGACGCGGCCATCGCCGTGCTGACCGTCCCCATCGAGGAAGCGCACCGCTTCGGCATCATGAATACCGACTCGGACGGCCGCATAATCGAGTTTGAGGAAAAACCCAAGCAGCCCAAGAGCACCAAGGCCTCCATGGGCATCTATATCTTCAGCTATCCCGTGCTCAAGCAGTACCTGATCGCCGACGCGCGGAATGAAAAGTCCGAAAACGACTTCGGCAAGAACATCATCCCGAGCATGATCGCGGATGGCAAGCGGATGTTTGCATGGGATTTCGCGGGCTATTGGCGCGACGTCGGCACCATCGGCAGCCTCTGGGAGGCAAATATGGACCTGCTCGGCGAGAACCCGCCCTTCGACCTTTACGACAAGGAGTGGCGCATCTATTCGAGGAGCCCGATCATGCCCCCGCACTACGTTTCAGGTTCGGCGGAGGTGGACGACAGCCTCGTCACCGAGGGCTGCGTCGTGAGCGGCAGAGTGCGGCACAGCGTGCTGTTCGCGGGCGTTCGCGTTGAAGAGGGCGCCTACGTCGAGGATTCGATCATCATGCCCGGCTCCGTCATCGGAAGCGGCGCGATCGTCAAGAAGGCGATCGTCGGCGAAAACGCGATCATCGGCGAAAACGCCACTATCGGCTGCCCCAAGCTGCCCGAGGACGGCGATTACGACACCAAGCTGACAGGCGATATCACGCTCATCGCAAACTCCATGCTCGTTTCCCCCGGCGCACGCGTGCCGCAGGGCAAGGTCGTGAGCTTTGTGGACGATCCCGCCAATAAATAAAGAGAGAAGGTGCAATCATGACTAACAACGCATTCGGCCTTATCTACACCGGCGAAGCAAACGCGCAGCTCCGCGAGCTGACCTTCTCCCGCTCCGTTGCGGCGGTCCCCTTCGGAGGGAGGTACCGCACGATCGACTTCGTGCTTTCGGACATCGTCAATTCCGGCATCTCGAACGTCGGCATCATCGCGAACCGCAACTATCATTCCCTGATGGACCACCTGGGGAGCGGCAAGGAATGGGATCTGCACCGCAAGAGGGACGGCCTTTTCATCCTGCCGCCGTTCGTCACGAAGGACAGCACCGGCGTCTACCGCGGCACGGTGGACGCGATCCGCGGCGTGCTGGGCTACGTCCGCCGTTCGAGCCAGCGCTACGTGATCCTGACCGGCAGCCACACGATCTATAACACTACCTTTACCGACATGCTGCGGCAGCATATCGAGACCGGAGCCGACGTGACCATCATGTACAGCGAGGAGAAGGTGGACGACATGAGCGCGAGCGAGCAGTTCGACGACCTGCGCCTCACGATGGACGAGACCGGCTTCGTTACCGACCTTGCCTTCAACCCGAGGAACAGCGCGGTCACGAACGTCGGCTGCGACGCCTACATAATGGAAAAGACCCTGCTCGAATACCTTATCGAGGACGCGTATTCCCACGGCGATTCCGATTTTATGCAGGACGTGCTGATCAAGAACGTAAATAAGTTCCGCTTCTACGGCTGGAAATACGGCGGCTACGTCGCAAGGCTCAACTCCCTCGGCCGCTTCTATCAGCACAACATGGACGTGCTCAGGCACGACGTTGCCGAGGATCTGTTTAACCCCGCTCACCCGATCTACACCAAGGTCAAGGACGAGGTGCCCGCGCGCTACGTCGGAAACGGCCGCGCACGCAACAGCATCATCGCCGATGGCTGCATCATCGAGGGCGAGGTCGAAAACTCCGTTCTCTTCCGCGGCGTGCATATCGGCAAAGGCGCGAAGGTCAAAAACAGCATCCTCATGCAGGCCACTTTCGTGGGCGACGGAAGCGAGCTCAACTACATGGTGCTCGACAAGGGCAGCGCTGTGCTTAACGGCCGCCTGCTCTCCGGTCACGAAAGCTACCCGATGATCCTGCGCAAGGGCGTCATCGTCTGATTCGGATGGAGCGCGATACCGATGAAGCATCATTTTGAGCTTTCGGATTACTGGTCCGCCATCTTCGCCAAGGACGAGCGGGCGATACGCTCATTCTTCCTGCCGGAAGCGCTCATCTATTGGCACAACACGAACGAGTGCATGACCGCGCGCGAGTTCGCCCGCGTCAACGCGAACTACCCCGGCAGCTGGAACGGCGAGATCCAGTATGAACTGCACGTCGGCGAGTGGAACGACGACCTCGTCATCTGCGCGCTGCACGTTTTTTCCACCGACAGCCGCGCGTCGCTGCACGTCTGCTCCGCGATCCAGCTCCACGAGGGAAAGATCGCCTGCATCAACGAATACTGGGGCGAGGACGGAGTGCCGCCTGCCTGGCGCAAGGCGATGGGCGTCGGACGGCCTATAAAATAAAACTATATTTCCGGCGGGCTTGCGTTTGCAGGCCCGTTCTGTTATAATGCAACTGCCGCGCGGGAGGGTGCTTCCCGAGCCGCGGGGCATAAACGACCTTTTTCCGACACGAGGGTCCGTCCCGGAAGTGGAGGGCAGAAGCCGTGCGGCTTGACCGCGCAGGGCTTTGATATGCTTTGTCCGCGTTCCCTTCCGGGAGCGCGTTTTTTGTTGCCCCGGCGGAAAAACAAGAATAAAGGAGTTCTTATGATCAATGAAGAGACCCGCGTCGCCCAGATCGGCATCGTTGTTGAAAACCCCGATTCCGTTGAAAAGCTGAACGCCCTTTTGCATCAGTACGGCGAATACGTCATCGGCCGCATGGGCATCCCCTACCACAAGCGGAACGTCAGCATCATCTCGCTCGTCATCGACGCGCCCGCCGCCGTCATCTCAAGCCTCTCCGGCAAGATCGGCATGCTCGACGGCGTCAGCACCTCCGCTGTCTACGCCAAGTTTTCAAAAAAATAATGCCCGAAGCCCTGCCTGGAAAAATCACAGAAAAGCTGTTTGCGGGCGAAAAGCTCTGCGAAAGCGAATATGCGGAGCTCATCCGCGCAAACTCGCCGGAGCTCAGAAGCCTCCTCGCCGAAAAGGCAAGCGAAAAGCGCAAAGCCGTCTACGGAAACTCCGTTTTCGTGCGCGGGCTCATCGAGTTCACGAACTGCTGCAAAAACAACTGCCTCTACTGCGGCATCCGCGCATCAATGCGCGCCGACAGGTACCGCCTGTCCGATGAGGATATCCTAGCGTGCTGCCGGGAGGGTTGGTCGCTCGGCTTCCGCACCTTCGTGCTGCAGGGCGGCGAGGACCCCGCCTTCACGCCGGAGCGCATCGAAAAGCTCGTCCGCGCGATAAAGGCCGGGTTCCCGGACTGCGCCGTGACCCTCTCCGTGGGCGAACACCCGCGCGAGGTCTACGCGCTGTGGAAGGCAGCCGGAGCGGACAGGTACCTTCTGCGCCACGAGACCGCGGACAGAGCGCACTACGAAAAGCTGCACCCCGCGGCGATGAGCTTCGATAACCGGATGCGCTGCCTCGACGACCTCAAAATGCTTGGCTACCAGGTCGGCTGCGGCATGATGATCGGCTCGCCCTATCAGACCCCCGAAACGCTTGCGAAGGATCTTGCGTTCATCCGCGATTTTCGCCCGCAGATGGTCGGCATGGGGCCTTTCATCCCCGCGCGCGGCACGCCTTTTGAAGAAGAGCCCGCCGGCACGCTCGAGGAAACGCTGCTGCTGCTTTCGCTCACGCGGCTGATCCTTCCCGAGGTGCTGCTGCCCGCCACGACCGCGCTCGGAACGATCCACCCGCAGGGCCGCGAGCTGGGCCTCCTCGCCGGCGCGAACGTGCTTATGCCGAACCTCTCCCCCGTCTCCGTCCGCAAGAAATACGCCCTGTACGACAACAAGATCTGCACGGGCGACGAGGCCGCGCAATGCCTCGGCTGTCTCAAAGCGAGAGTCCGCACCACCGGCTGCGAGATAGCACAGGGCCGCGGCGACAGTAAAGTAAAATAAACAAAATTCACTGCGCGGGAAGGTATTTTCAGCAAGATACCCTGACCGCAAAGAAAGGATAATGATATGATCAAGTACGACCCCAAGTCCCTCAAAGCCGAGGAATTCATCAACGACGGCGAGATCCGCGAGACCCTCGCCTACGCCGAAGCGCACAAGAACGACTTCCCTCTCATCGATTCCATCATCGAAAAAGCCCGCCCCGTGAAGGTGGGCAACGGCTGGCACTGCGCCGGTCTCTCTCACCGCGAGGCAAGCGTGCTGCTGGCCTGCGAGGATCCAGAGAGGATCCAAAGAATGTTCGACGCGGCGGAGGAGATCAAGCTGGCCTTCTACGGCAATCGCATCGTCATCTTCGCGCCGCTCTACCTTTCCAACTACTGCGTGAACGGCTGCGTCTACTGCCCGTATCACCTTAAAAACAAGCATATCGCAAGGAAAAAGCTGACGCAGGAGGAGGTCGCGGCGGAGGTCGTCGCCCTGCAGGACATGGGCCACAAGCGCCTCGCCATCGAATCGGGCGAGGACCCCGTGAACAACCCGATCGAATACATCCTCGAGTGCATCAAAACGATCTATTCCATCAAGCACAAGAACGGCGCGATCCGCAGGGTGAACGTGAACATCGCGGCGACAACGGTGGAGAATTACAGAAAGCTCAAGGACGCGGGCATCGGCACCTACATCCTGTTCCAGGAGACCTATCACAAGGAGAGCTATGAAAAGCTTCATCCGACCGGACCCAAGCATAACTACGCCTATCATACCGAGGCCATGGACCGCGCGATGGAGGGCGGTATTGACGACGTCGGCCTCGGTGTGCTGTTCGGCTTGGAGCTCTACAAGTACGAGTTCGCGGGCCTTCTCATGCACGCGGAGCATCTCGAAGCCGTCCACGGCGTCGGCCCGCACACGATCAGCGTTCCCCGCATCAAGCACGCGGACGATATCGACCCCACTGCCTTCGACAATTCCATTTCCGACGAGATCTTCGAGAAGATCACCGCCTGCATCCGCCTCGCCGTGCCCTATACCGGCATGATCGTTTCGACCCGCGAGACGGAGGAGGTCCGCTCAAAGCTCCTCCGCTGCGGCGTTTCGCAGGTCTCCGGAGGCTCGCGCACCTCGGTCGGCGGTTACGCCGGCTACAGCGCGGACGAGCGCCCGCACGACACGGAGCAGTTCGACGTTTCGGACCAGCGCTCGCTCGACGAGGTCGTCCGCTGGCTGATGGAAAACGGACATATCCCCTCCTTCTGCACCGCCTGCTACCGCGAAGGCCGCACCGGCGACCGCTTCATGAGCCTGTGCAAGAGCGGCCAGATCCAGAACTGCTGCCACCCGAACGCGCTGATGACCCTCAAGGAATACCTCGAGGACTACGCAAGCCCCGAGACCCGCGCTGTCGGCGAGGCGACCATCGCGCGGGAGCTTCCCAAGGTCCCGAACGAGAAGGTCCGCGGCATAGTTGAGGAACGCCTTGAGAAGATCGCGAACGGCGAAAGGGATTTCAGGTTCTGATAAAGAACGCCCCTGCGAAACAGCTTGGAGAAGACCATGACCACTTTGAACGATACTCCTTCCGCGAACCGCCTGCACATCGGCTTTTTCGGCCGGCGCAACAGCGGCAAGTCCACGCTCGTGAACGCGCTTGCGGGGCAGAGGATCACCATCGTTTCGGACGTCGCCGGCACCACGACCGACCCCGTTTTCAAGGCGATGGAGCTCTCGGGCCTCGGCGCGGTCGAGCTCATCGACACCGCCGGATTTGACGACGGCGGCGAGCTCGGGCGTCTGCGCGTTGAAAAAACAGTGCTTGCGGCTGAAAAAACGGATATTGCCGTACTGCTTTTTTCCGGCGAGGATACCGATGAGGACCTGCGCTGGTACAGGCGCTTTGCCGCGAAGAAAACGCCCGTCGTCCCGGTCGTCGCAAACGCTCGGGGAGACCGTGCGGCGCTGGTCGCGCGCCTCCGCGAGCTCACCGGGACCGAACCTCTCGTTATCGAAAAGGATGATCCGAACGTCTGTGAAAAGCTGCTCCGCGAGCTCGTCCGCCTGCTGCCGGAGGGCTTCGAGCAGCCGTCGATCACGGGAGCGCTCGTCCGCCCCGGCGATACGGTGCTGCTCGTGATGCCTCAGGACGCTTCCGCCCCGAAGGGCCGCCTGATCCTGCCGCAGGTGCAGACCATCCGCGACCTTTTGGACAACCGCGCGACGGCGGTCTGCTGCACGGCGGACGGCATGGAGGCTGCGCTCGCGGCTCTCGCCTCTCCCCCGTCGCTCATCATCACCGATTCGCAGGTGTTCCCCGAGGTCTATGCAAAGAAGCCCGAGGCAAGCCGTCTCACCTCGTTCTCGATCCTGTTCGCCGCGCTCAAGGGCGATCTCGACTACTATCTCGAGGGCGTGAAGGTCGTGCCCACGCTCAATGAAAACTCGCATATACTGATCGCGGAGTGCTGCACCCACGCCCCGCAGAACGAGGACATCGGCCGCGTGAAGCTGCCCCGGATCCTCAGAAAGCTCGCGGGCAGCGGCGTCACGATCGACGTGCGCGGCGGCACGGATTTTCCGGAGGACCTTACCCCCTACGACCTTGTGATCCAGTGCGGCGCGTGCATGTTCAACCGCAAATACGTGCTCTCCCGCATCGATAGGGCCAAGGCGCAGGGCGTGCCGATGACCAATTACGGCATATTCCTCGCGTTCGCGGGAGGGATCCTCGGAAAGGTCAGCCTGTAAAAGCGCGCTGCAGCGTTTTATGTTGACAGTTTAAGCGGAATGTTGTATTATTCTTTTAGACCACATTCCGTTTTTTATTTTATGGAATTCAATACATCTGAAAGGAAGAAAAGCTATGTTCAAAAAGTATCTGTCACTGTGCATCGCGGCGCTGCTCGTTTTCGCGCTCGCGCTGCCCGCGCTCGCTCTCGTCGACACGCAGCCGAAGTACGCCACGCCCGCCGGCTACAACGACCACGACTACCAGAAGGTCGTCGCTTTCCTCGATACCGAAGTGACCAAAACGCTCGCCGGTCAGCCGCTTACCCACACCAACGGCTACTGGCTGTTTGACAGCTTTTACGATCCCGAAGATCCTTCCACGTGGGGTACTAACAAGTTCGCCTGGACCGAGGTAGACGGGGAATACCGGCTTTCGGCCATTACGTTTTTTGATATCGGCTATTATGAAGAGGTGGGTGGCGTGCTTGACGTTTCCGGCTGCACTTCGCTTTTGCTCATCGGCTGCAGTGAAAACTACCTGACGGGTCTTAACGCCTCCGGCTGCACCGCGCTCGAATCCGTCCGGGCAGGCAGCAACAGGATTACCTGGGTCGATTTTTCCAACTGCCCCGCACTGACGGCGCTGAATGTATCCAACAACGAGCTTACCTCGCTGGATCTTTCTAACTGCCCTTCCCTCGACACTCTTTACTGCGGCAACAATCAGATCACCGAGCTCGACGTATCCGGCTGCGAATATCTGTGTTCCCTCGACTGCAGCTGCAATCAGCTGACCGAGCTTGACCTTTCCTCGAACGCGCAGCTTGCGTTCCTGTACTGCGGCGTCAACGATATTGAGGATCTTTATCCTCGGTTCAACCCCTGTCTTATAACGCTTTCCTGCAGCGGCAATCCCCGGCTTTCACAGCTCTACCTTTCCGCTAACACAGCGCTTGTCGAGCTTTCCTGCTCCAGCTGCGACATTCACGGACTCGATCTTTCCGGGCTTTCTGAGCTCGAACAGGTATTCTGCTCCGATAATCCGATCTCGTCCATCAACCTTGACGGCTGTTCCTCGCTCTATCAGCTCTACGGAACGGATATCAGGCTGCATAGCCTCAACTTCTCCGACTGCCCCTATCTCGATATTCCGGACGTCCATACCGAAGGCAAGGGCTGCTTGGGAATAGAGGCCGCACCGTTCTATGAATGCAAGGACCCGGACGGCGACGGTTGGTGGTATGATCTCTATGCCTATCCCGATGAAGGCGAAACGTTCATCGGCTGGTACGGTTTGGACGGCGAGCTGCTATCCCGTGATGAACACTTCGGCGTTGAATTCTCCTGGGGCGAGGAATGCCCGTGGGCCGCATATGAATCCTTTACCGCGCTCTTCACGGATGGCGGATACGTGCCCGGCGATATGGATTACAACGGCGAGGTCGACATTGCCGACGCGCTCTACGTCCTGCGCGCCGCGATGGGCCTTCTCTCCGTGGATCCTCATCAGCTCCTCGCCTGCGATATCGACGGCGACGGCGAGCTCACCGTTGCCGACGCGCTCCAGGTCATGCGCGCAGCCATGGGCCTCATCACCCTCGACTGATACGCGTTTTATCACCCCGATATCCCGCCTCCGGCTCCGCGCCGGGGGCTTTTTTCATCCGTCCCCGAGGCGCCGCGCGTCTTTGCCGCCCGCCGGGCACGAAGCGCCGGAGCGGAGCGGGTATAAAAGGCGCGATTTTCGTTATATTCAAAGTATATTTTTGAATAACTGTTGACAATATTTCTCTGTGGATTTATGATTAGCAGTAGGTGGGTGCTGCCGCACAAAGCGGCGTCTTCGCCGCCGAGCCGGTCAGTTCCCCGGCAGAAATACAAAAATCTTTTTGGAGGATTTTCACATGAACGCTTACATTGAAAGAGTCATCGAAAAGGTCAAAGCCCGCGACGCTCACGAGCCCCTCTTCATCCAGACCGTTGAGGAAGTTCTTACTTCCCTCGCTCCCATGGTCGAAAAGCACCCCGAGTATGAGAAGATGAGCCTTCTCGAGCGCATGGTCGAGCCCGAGCGCGTCATCGAGTTCCGCGTACCCTGGGTGGACGATCAGGGCAACGTACAGGTAAACCGCGGTTTCCGCGTTCAGTTCAACAGCGCGATCGGCCCCTACAAGGGAGGCATCCGCTTCAATAAGAACGTAACTCTCGACACCATGAAGTTCCTCGGCTTCGAGCAGACCTTCAAGAACAGCCTCACCTCCCTCCCCATGGGCGGCGGCAAGGGCGGTTCCGACTTCGATCCCACCGGCAAGTCCGAGGCTGAGATCATGCGTTTCTGCCAGAGCTTCATGACCGAGCTCCAGCGCCACATCGGTCCCAACGTCGACGTTCCCGCGGGCGACATGGGTGTCGGCGGCCGTGAGATCGGCTTCATGTTCGGCCAGTACAAGAGGATCCGCGACGCTTATGAGAACGGCGTTCTCACCGGCAAGGGCCTCAGCTTCGGCGGTTCTCTGATCCGTCCCGAAGCAACCGGTTTCGGTGCTGTTTACTATCTCTGCGAAGTCCTCAAGCATGAGAACGACACCATCGTCGGCAAGACCGTCGCCGTTTCCGGCTTCGGCAACGTCGCATGGGGCGTCACCAAGAAGGTCGCAGAGCTCGGCGGTAAGGTCGTCACCCTCTCCGGTCCCGACGGTTACATCTACGATCCCGATGGCATCACCACCGAGGAGAAGATCAACTACATGCTCGAGATGAACGCATCCCGCCGCAACCGCGTCCAGGACTACTCCGACAAGTTCGGCGTAGAGTTCTTCCCCGGCGAGAAGCCCTTCGGCCGCAAGGTCGACATCGTCATGCCCTGCGCAATGCAGAATGACGTTCTTATGCCCTCCGCTGAGAAGATCGTTGCAAACGGCATCAAGTACTACATCGAAGTTGCGAACATGCCCACCACCAACGATGCTCTCCAGTACATGATGGCACAGCCCAACATGATCGTTGCTCCCTCCAAGGCTGTCAACGCGGGCGGCGTTGCAGTTTCCGGTCTCGAGATGAGCCAGAACTCCGAGCGCCTCGCATGGACCGCAGAGGAAGTCGACACCAAGCTCCACAACATCATGATCAACATCCACAAGGCTTCCATGGAAGCTGCTGAGGAAGCAGGCCTTGGCTACAACCTCGTTGCCGGCGCAAACCTCGCAGGCTTCAAGAAGGTTGCGGACGCCATGATGGCTCAGGGCATTGTCTGATTAACAATCTCGCATCCGAAAGAACGGCAGAGCTTCGGCTCTGCCGTTTTTGTTTGGTCGTTCGGGCGTATGGTTTACGCCTTGCTGCTCCCGCTGTTTTTTTGGTTTATTGACTTATCGCGCCGGTATGTTAAAATAAAAACAAACCCCGCTCAAAGGAGATCTGCCCATGAAAAAGTTCCTTCGCTTCCTCGCCGCCTCGCTCGCGGTGATATTGCTCTTTTCCCTGCTGCCGCACGGTGTGCCCGTTTCAGCCCGCACCACAGGCCCGTTTTCCGGCTCGGGCACGGCGGACGACCCGTTCCTCATTTCAACGGCTGAGGAGCTTTACGCCCTTGCGGCCCTCGTGAACGCGGGGCACGACTGCGAAGGCGAATCCTTCCTGCTGACCGCCGATATCACGCTTAACGATACCTCGGACTTTGCGGATTGGAGCGAGACGAGCGCTCCCGCGAACGTCTGGCAGCCCATCGGAAACGGCTATACGCTTGAAAGCGGCGAAACGGCCCTGTTCCGCGGCAGTTTTTCCGGCGGCGGACATGAGATCGGGGGGATGTACGTCTTCGCCTCCGCGGGCATCACCGGCGCCGGGCTCTTCGGCAATACCGAGGGCGGCGCGATAAGCGGGCTTGAGCTTGTAAACTCCCTCGTCTGCGGCGAAGCGGATCACGTCGGCGGCATCGTAGGCAAGGCAGCGGGGACCGCGCTTTCGGAGCTTTCATTCTCCGGCAGGGTGCACGGCAGGAACGCCGTCGGCGGCGTCGCCGGCGAAGTGTCGGACGCCGCCTGCACGGACTGTTCCGCCGAGGCTGCGGTCACGGGCGTACGCAGCACGGGCGGTGTGGCCGGAGGCTGCGCCCGCATGCGCTTTGAAAGCTGCGTATCGTCCGGCAGCGCTGTCGGCGAAAACTACGTCGGCGGCATCGTCGGCATCGCTGAGGAAACGGAGCTCGTCTCCTGTGAAAATGCCGCTTCCGTCTCATCGCCGGAGCGCGTCGGCGGCGTGGTCGGCTTCTGCTACGACTGCACGCTCTCGGGCTGTGTGAACCGCGGCGCGATATCGGGCGGGGAACATCTCGGCGGCGTGGCCGGGCTTGCGCTCACGAGCGAGCTCACCGGCGTTGAGAACCTCGGCCGGGTCTCGGGCAGCCGCTTCGTCGGCGGCACAGTCGGTATGATCTCTGGCTGCACGCTGACGGAAAGCGCGAACCGCGGACCGGTCGGCGGTGAGGACTATATCGGCGGGCTCATCGGCTGGAGCGACGACGGCGCCGATTTCGGTCAGAACGGGCTTATCAACGGGATCTCCCGCTGCATGAACACCGGCGCCGTACTCGGCGAGTGGGGCGTCGGCGGGCTTATCGGCGACGCGCACAACGCGGATATCGCGGACTGCTTCAATATCGGCGCGGTGGATTCCTCCGAATACGCCGGCGGGCTCATCGGCTACACGGCAGACTGCACGGTGAGCCGCTGCTACAATACCGGCACGGTCTCGGCGGAGACCGCTGCGGGCGGGATCGTCGGGCGGAACTCCATGGACCGCACTACTTTTGAAAGCTGCTTCTATCTCGTCTCCTGCTGCGCTTCAGGCGATGAATACGGCACGGCACGGGACGGGTACGAGCTGATTGACGAAGCGAGCTATGCTTCCTTCGATTTTGAAACGGTCTGGGAGATCGCGGAAGGCGGTTATCCGTATGCACGGCTCCGCTCGGACAGGCTCACGCCTCCCTCGCGTCTTTGGGGCGACCTCGACGGCAGCGGCGAAACGACCGTCGTTGACGCCGTGCTTGCGCTGCGCATCTCGATGGGCATCCTCGAAACGACGCCGCTCGCGCTTTTCGGCGGCGACGCGGACGAAAGCGGCACGCTCGACGTCGCAGACGCGCTCACGATACTGCGCATAGCTATGGGAATACTGTAAACTTATAAAACAACATTTTTCTCCGTTTTTTTGCGCCTGTGTTACCCCGCGGGCGCAAAAACCGATTTAGAGGGTGAAGGCCCGATCAGGAAAGGGGGTTTGCGTTCGTGGATGACCGAAGGATCATAGAGCTTTTTCTCAGGCGGGACGAAAGCGCGCTCGGGCTCGCCCAAAGCGAATACGGCGCAAGCCTCAAGAGGATCGCTCTCAGCGTCACCGGCGATGAAGGCGTCGCCGAGGAATGCCTGAACGACGCCTGGCTCGAGGCCTGGAACCGCATCCCCCCGAACGAGCCCTACGGCTATCTTTACGCTTTTCTCGCGCGGATCGTGCGCTGCCGCTCGATCGACCGCATGGACAGGGAAAACGCGAAGAAGCGCAGCGCGGTCACGACCGAGCTGACGCAGGAGCTCGAGGACTGCCTGCCCTCCGCCGTCGACGTGCACGACGAGGCGGAAGCAAGGCGGCTCATGCGCTCCGTCAACGCGTTCCTTGGCGGGCTCTCGCAGAAGAAGCGCAGCGTCTTCCTCCGCAGGTACTGGTTTTTCGACCCGATCGAAAGCATTGCGGAGCGCTGCGGGATGAGCGCCGGCGCGGTCAAGATGACGCTGATGCGCACCCGCAGAAAGCTTTGGGAGCACCTTCAAAAAGAGGGGTTCGCGGTTTGTCCCGATCAAGGACCGAAAGGAGAAAACGATGAACAGCAATGAATTCTTAGCTTCGCTCGGCGAAGTCGATAACGAATACGTACAGGAAGCGGCGGCGGTGAGAAAGGCTTCCCCGCGCAGGCTCGTCGGGTGGCTCGCGGCTGCGGCGGCGGCGCTCGCTGTGATCGCGGGCACGGCGGTGCTCCTCGGCGGGCTCAGGCCCAAAGCGGACGACGGTGTAAAGACGGCGCATACGGGCGAAACGGCGCATCCCGGCCAAACGGCCGAAGCCTCCGCGACCGGCGTCCCCTTTGAGACGGCGGCGCCGACCGCCCATCTGCCCGGCGGGGACGACATCGAGAACGAGGACACAAGCAATCCGAGTGAAAACTACCTGATCTTCAACGGGAATTACTACCATTTCATGATGGATGCGGAGCAGCCGTCGCTTTTCGGCGAGCCGATCGGCGAGGTCACGAAGCTTGTGAACAGCCATGCCTATTGGGGGAACGTCGGAGAAATTATCGACGAGAGCCTGGATGGCGGCAGAACGCAGCTCATGCCCTTCGAGGAGCATACGGGCAATTTGCGCGGGACGATCTATGCCGTGCAGGACTATCCGGCCGAATACGTAGTCTGCCAGAAGCTCGCGAGCGGCGCGGCGCGCGTGTATTTCAACGTTTACGGCCGCGAGCTGCGCTTCGGGCGCGATATCCTCGAGGACTGCTTCTCCGTAAGCTCCCGGTTCGAGTCGCTCTCGTATCGGAGCGAGCATCACCTCGACAGGCCGTCCGGGCAGTACACGCTTTACTATACGCAGCTCGACCCCGAGCTTTACGGCGAGCGGATCGCCGCCTTTATGGAAGCGCTGTGCGATGCCGAATACAGGCTTGAGGAGTTCCCGAACGGTCTCTCCACGGCGGATAGGGTGGCCTATCTTCGGATCGCGCTTTCGGGCGGGATGTACGTGAACGTCGTGCTGTATGAGGACGGGCACGCGTGGATCTACGAAATCGACAGGAGCATCCCCTGCGGCGTACTCTGCCTCGACAAGGCCGCGGCGGAGGGGATCGCGGAGCTCGTGCGCGGCAAGCTGATCTTCACCGAATACCCCGAGCCGAGCGTGTTCACCTTTGAACAGGCAGCGGGCGATCCGTGGCTCGGCAAGGCCGTGCCGAAGCGCATCCCGGACGGGATGGAGGCTTTCGGCGTGCTGATCTCCTCGAGCGGCTATACGGAGCTTTTCGGCAAGGACGGCCCTGGCGGGCAGCCCGGTGACGGCGGGCCCACGAGGTATATCTCGCTGCAGCTCGGGCCCGACAGCAGCGCGTACCGGCCGGAGACGGGCGGCGGGCTGATGCAGGTTTATATGGAGATCGTTCCCGGTGAGGACGCGCCGTATTTGAGCGAATATGCCTTCGGGTACTACGAATTCGTCCCGCTCGAAGCGTTCGGATCTTCGGATATCGAGCTTGTCAAAGACGAGGGCGACCTAATGGTGTACGGCGCGTTCATCCGCGTGGACGACGCCGCGATCAGGATCGCCGTGACCTGCGAAACGAAGGACGCCGCCGAAGCGCAGGCGCTGATCGCGCAGCTCGCCGGCTCGATCAACGGCTGACGGAGACAAACGAAAAGACCGGAAGGATAGTTCCTTCCGGTCTTTTGTTATGCTGTTATTCCGAAAGCGGCTTGCCGAGGATCTCGGACCAGATCACGCCCTGTACGAACGCAGGCTGCGCCGAGATTGCTTTCACGAGCTTCTCCGCGCCGCTCTCGGTGTTCACGGCCGCCTTTGCCGCAAGCTCCGAGGCGGTCAGCGCGGAATGGTTCTCCGACGCTTCGCCCTCTTTGAAGGTCATGCCCTGCCCGGTCCTGCCGGGGGCGTAGCTCGCGCGGCGCGCGCCCTGAGCGCCCTGTATACCTTCCGGCCCGGAAGCGGGCGCCGGGCGGCGGATCGTGCCCTCATGGTACCCGTCGTGGATGCTGCCGCCGGTGCAGTCGTCCGTGGAGTGGGCGACGATCGGCTTATCCGGCACGGTCTCGGCGGCGCGGAGCCGCTCCTCGATTTGCTGAAGCTGCCTCTGACGGTACTGCAGCTGCTGCCTCGCGAGCTCTATCTTCTGCTGCCGCTCGGCGTTGTTCTGGCCTGCATTTCGCTTCTTCGCCGACTTGATCACGCTTGAAATGATCGACATGATCACGAAGAAGATTATTATCGGTGCAAATCTTTCCACCGGGATCAACTCCTTTCGTTAAGGATCGGAGCGGTCTCCGTTACTTGTTGTCGGGATTGGGGTTGGTGGTCTTGCCGATGGATTCGCGCATCTCGGTGTCCGCCATCATGTTCTTCATGCGATAGTAATCCATGACGCCCAGATTGCCGTTTCTGAAGGCCTCCGCCATTGCGAGCGGGACCTGGGCTTCCGCCTCGATAACGCGGGCGCGCATGCCCTGGACCTCCGCCTTGTTCTCCTGCTCCTGAGCGACTGCCATTGCGCGGCGCTCCTCGGCCTTCGCCTGAGCGATGCGCTTGTCGGCCTCGGCCTGGTCGATCTGCAGCTTTGCGCCGACGTTCACGCCGACGTCAACGTCCGCAATGTCGATGGAGAGGATCTCGTACGCGGTGCCGCTGTCGAGGCCCTTGCCGAGAACGGTCTGGGAGATGGAGTCGGGGTTCTCAAGCACGTCCTTGTGGCTGAGGGAGGAACCGATCGTGGTGACGATGCCCTCGCCGACCCTGGCGATGATGGTCTCCTCGCCGGCGCCGCCGACGAGCCTGTCGATATTGACGCGGACGGTGACCTTCGCTTTGGCGCGGAGCTCGATGCCGTCCTTTGCGATAGCGGCGATGACCGGGGTCTCGATGACCTTCGGGCTGACGCTCATCTGGACTGCGGAGAGAACGTCACGGCCGGCCAGGTCGATCGCGCAGCTCTTTTCAAAGTCGAGCGGGATGCCTGCACGCTGTGCGGCGATCAGGGCGTTGACAACGCGGTCCACGTTGCCGCCCGCCATGTAGTGCGCTTCCATCTTGTTGATGTTCAGGTTGAGGCCCGCCTTCGTTGCCTTGATGAGGGGCTCGACGATCTTATGCGGGTTGACCTTACGGATGCGCATACCGATCAGCTGGAACAGGCCGACGTGTACGCCCGACGCGCCTGCGGAGATCGCAAGGCCGATCGGGACGAAGGTGAAGAAGAAGATGAGCAGGATGATGGCTGCTACTACGATACCGAAGATTACGATGGGGGGCATGATTGTTTACCTCACTTTTATAAATTTTGATTTTTCTTATGACGCCCGGACCGGCCCTACAGCCTGCCCGAGATCAATACTATAAGATACATGAGCCCGATGAGCGCCGGCACGCCGATCAGAAGGAAGATCCAGTCCTTTTTGCGCTGCTTTCTGAGCTCGTCCGGATCCATCTGCTCGTCGTAGGCGGTCTTTTCCGCCTCGCGCACGTCGGAGACGTCATAGATGCGGCTTGAAAGGAACGGCTTTTTCGCCTTCTTTTCCGCGCCGTTTCCGTTCCGCTCCGTCATGACTTTTTCACGACGGTGATGTGCAGGCCCTGAACGGCCGTCACGACGATGGGCTCGCCCTTTGTGACGAACTCGCCGTCCGCAAGCACGTCGAGGCGTTTGCCGTCGATCATCGCGATCCCGCTGGGACGCAGTGCGGAGAGCGCGACGCCCTCGCAGCCGACGAGCTTTGCGGCGTCTTCACTGCAGAGTTCGGTGGAGCCGGCGCTGATGCTGTCGGTCAGGATCAGCTTTGAGTCCTTCTTGCGGTTCTTGCCGAACACCACCTTGAAGATGATTATCGCAGCGATGCAGAGGATCACCATTACGATCGCGAGAGTGAACATCGCCGCGCCGAAGGTGTTGGAACTGACGATGAGGCCGGCGATGATCGCCGCGCCTCCCGAAACGCCGGCAATGCCGAAGCCCGGGATGATCATTTCAACGACCACGAGCGCGATGCCGATCACGAGCAGGATGATCCCGCCGACGTTGAGCCCGGCGGCCCAGTCCGAGAAGAAATTCGCCTCGGTCGCCATTCCGGTGGCGGTCAAAAGTTCGAGAAGCATGTTGTTATCTCCTTCCGGCAATACTGCCGCGTTGATTTTGATTATTTATATTATACTTTGCTTTCCCCGCATATTCAATTCTTTTTGGCCTTTGATAGTGGCATCTTTGTGGCAAAGCGGGCATAAACTGAAGCATGAACATGAGGAGCATGTCAAAATTTGTACGGGCAGTAGCCTTCGCCGCACTCGCGTTTGCCGCCGTCTTTCCCCGGCTGAAACCGGCGGACAACGGGGTCGCAGAGCCGTTTCTCGACCTCGTTCCGAACGTCACGCGCGGGCTCGATCTCGTCTATATCCCCGGCGCACAGAGCGGCGCCGTTTTAGAGAGCGCCGCCCCGCAGGAGGAAGTCCCGCCCGTTTCAAGCGACGCGGAGGTGGAGGTGTGGGACGGCGAAAAGGCCCTTCACATGAGCCTGACCGACTATATCATCGGCGTTACCGCGGCGGAGATGCCGGTCTCGTTCGAGCTCGAGGCGCTCAAGGCACAGGCGGTCGCGGCGCGGACCTTCACGGCGAAGCACCTGACCGGCGAGCTGCGCTGCAGGAGCGGATGCACGGTCTGCACGAGTACGGCCTGCTGTCAGGCGTACGTCTCCGTGGACGACATGCGCAAAAACTGGGGCTCGAACTTCGATAAATACTACGCCAGGATCCGCGAGGCCGTGCTCGGGACGGACGGGCTGGTGCTCACCTGCGGCGGCGAGCTCGTGACGGCGCTGTATCATTCTTCCTCCGGCGGGCGGACGGAGAACTGCGAGGCCGTGTTCGCGGTGGCGCTGCCGTACCTCGTCTCGGTCGAGAGCGAGGGTGAGGAGGAGTTCCCCGAGTACAGCACGGAGCGCTCCTGGACGACCGCTGAATTCGTTAAGCTTATAAATGAAAAGTTCCCGGACGCGTTCATGACCGACCCCGAGAAGGACGTTCAGGTCTGGCAGCGTACGGAAAGCGGAAGGATCACGCTTATCCGCCTCGGCGGGACGGTGCGCACGGGGCAGCAGCTCCGCATCGCCCTGCGCCTCAGAAGCACGAACGCTTCGTTCGCCTTTGAGGACGGGCGTGTGACCGTCACCTGCCTCGGCTACGGGCACGGCGTGGGCATGAGCCAGGTCGGCGCGGACGCGATGGCCAAGCGCGGCGCGGGTTTTGAGGAGATCCTCAAGCACTACTACACGGGCGTGGAGCTCACCCGCCTGCCGGACGAGACCTCGATCTGGCTTGCCGGGCAGCCGCCGGTGTGAGCGAGTAATAACAACTATTTATAGTAATGAGAATTAAATGGGCGATGGGAGCGCATCCGCGTGAAAAATCGCCCTTTTTTGATCCTCCCGTTCGTGTTATAATAATGAAAACGATCCCGGAGATGAACATGGAGTTTCTGAACACCGATTTTCTTGATGACGGCGAGATCCGGCTTGTGCTGAAGGCGCAGAAGCAGGCGGATCCCGCGAGGAACCGCGTCCCCGCCTACCTTTTCTATATCACGGACAGGCAGCGCGGCAGGGTCGGCACCTGCGACCTGCGCGTCGGCTGGATCGACCCGCTCTATTACAGCGGCCACATCGGCTATGAGGTCGACGAGGCGTACCGCGGGCATCACTACGCGGCAAAGGCGTGCAGGCTGCTGTTCGGGCTTGCGAAGAAGCACGGCATGCAATACGTGCTCATCACCTGCCGGCCGGACAATATCGCCTCAAGAAAGACCTGCGAGTACGCCGGCTGCAGGCTCGTGGAGATCGCGGAGCTCCCGCCGGATCACGAGCTTCGCACGGAGAGCGGCCACACGCACGAGTGCATTTACAGGTACTATCTGACCTGATTTCTTAACCGATCCCCGAAAGGAACAGCAGTATGAAGATATTCTTTTTGATCATCGCGATAGCGCTTGTCGCCGCAAGCGTTTTCTGCCTTGTGTTTGCGGCGCTCAACCGGGTCATGTACCGCAGCACTCAGGACGCCAAGCCGGAGTATTACGACAGGCTCCACCGCAACGTCGTCATCTTTTTAACGCTCGGGATCATGATAGCGGTGCTCGCGGCGGCGTGCTTCTTCGTCCGCTCCAAGTTTTAACGCGTTTTACCGAATAACCGGAGGTCCCCATGAAACGAAAGCTCACAGTGCTGACACTGGTCATTGCCGCGCTTGTTATGCTTGCGGCGTTCTTCCCCGCGGCCGCGGAGACCGCAGCGCCCGCCAATGCCGGCCCGGCGAAATACACGGAGGCCGAACTCAATGAGAAGCTCACCGATATCGTCATGGGCCTGCAGCAGGCCGGCGTCGGCTGCACCGCCTACGACGTGGACGCGGAGACGGGCTCGATCCGCATAGCCGTGCCGCACAGCCGCTACACCCCGGCGAAAAACGCCCTGTCCCGCCTCGACCTCATAAAGAACGACCCCGAGCTCCCCGTGTTTCTTTTCTCGGACGGGCTCCCCGCTTCCGGCGTTGAGGGCGGTGAGCGCATCGCTGCCGCGAGCGGCAGGATAAAACCCAACCTGATGCTCGCCGTGGCGTTCGGCGTCATCTGCCTGATCCTTTTCTACCCCGTCCACCGCGCAAGGCAGCGCCAGATCCAGATGATGCGGATGCGAAAGTGAAGGGCGGGAATGCAGCTCTGAATTGAAAAAAGCGCGGAAACTCCGCGCTTTTTCGTCATTTACGGTTCAGTCGTTCGGCTCGACCGGCACCCACCGCGTGGTGTCGATGATCGTCAGGCCTTCATCCAGGAAGCCGGGGACTTCGAGCCAGAAGCCTCTGAATTTTCCAAGCTTAGCTTCGCCGTTCTCGTCAGTGACGAAGCCGCCCTGCCCGTCGGGGATCGGGCTCGGCATGGTCCTGTAGAACCACGCACTGTACAGCACGGCCTGCAGGCAGATGCTGCCTCCGTCCTTCATCCCGAACGGGATAGGGATCAGCATTAAAACGAGCAGCACGATCAGCACGGTCACGAGCGGCTTTTTTCTGCGTTTGGATTTTCCCATCTTGTGCTCCTTTCGGCAAGCTCAAATGTAGAACGTATTCCCTCCGATAAACTCCCTGATGACCGACGTGGGCGGTATCTCGTTCTCCACGTCCGCCTCGAGGAAGTAGTTGAGGAATTTGACTATGCTCCTCGCGGCGCAGTAGTACGGGCTCTCCTTCGGTACCTCACGGAGCAGCGGATATACGTAGGGCTTCATGACCGCCGCCTCGTAGTGCAGGGCGGTGTTGATGATCACGTCCGCATTCTCCTGATACGGGAAGATCCAGCGCGTTTCGCCGCGGCGGACGCTTGCCCACATGCCGAGCGTGTGCTCCATGCTCGCACCGCGGGTCTTGTAGTCGCGCACGAGGCGGCGCAGGAGCCTTAGGTCCGTCGTGCGGATGCGGTTGTGGTCGTCGAGGTTCAGTGTGGTAAGCGCGGAAACGTAGATGCGGAATACGCTTTCCGGGTCGATATCGCCCAGCATCATCGGGTTAAGGCCGTGGATGCCCTCCACGATCAGCGGCTGGTCCTTCCCGAGCCTCAGCGGGACGAGCTCCTTCTCGCGGCGCTGGGTCAGAAAATTGAACCGCGGGATGCCCGCCTCCCCGCCCGAAAGCAGGATCTTGAGGTCCGAAGCGAACTTGTCGGTGTCGAGCGCGTTGATATGCTCGAGATCGAGCTGCCCGTCGGGACCCGGGGCGAGCTTGTCGCGGTCGATATAGTAATCATCGAGCGAAAGCATGATCGGGTCGAGGCCGTCGGCCCGGAGCTGCGTCGCGATGCGGTTGGCGCTCGTGGTCTTGCCGGAAGACGAAGGCCCCGCAAGCATGATCGCCTTCACACCGCGCCTGACGATCTCGTCCGCAACGCGGGCATAGTTTTTTTCGTGCAGCGCTTCGTTCACGCGGACGAGCTCGCGGATGCTGCCGTTCTCGACGCGGCGGTTGAGGTCGTGGACGTTCGCAACGCTCATGAACCGGCCCCAGCGGTCGCTCTGCTCGAAGACCGAGAGCATGCGCGGGCTTTCTTCATATTTCGCCGCCTTGTCCGGGTCGTCCCTCGAGGGCAGGAGCATCACGACCGAATCGCCGATGCGGTGCAGGTCGAAGATCCGCACGAACCCCGTCCCCGGCGCCATCTCGCCGTAGAAATAATCGCGGTGGTCGCTGTAATCCGGGCAGAGGTACACGTCGAAATAGCTGAAATTGCGCCATTCGAGCAATGCGGCCTTGTCGAGCTGCCCGTCCGCCTTGAAGAACTCGAGTGCGTCCTTGATGTCCATCCTTTTGCGGATCAGAGGATAGTCCGCCTCCGCGATCGCGTGCATCTCCGCCTTGATCGCGGCAACGTCCTCATCGGAGAGCGCGGGCTCCTTCCGGAAAGTGATATAAACGCCCTCGCCGATGGAGTACTGCACCACCACGTTCGCTCCGGGGAAAAGCTTCCTTACGGCCATGATCAGCACGAACTGCAGCGTCCGCTCATAGACCTTCCGCCCCTCCTCGTCGGAGAAACGCAGAAGGCGCAGCTCGCACCCGCGCTTCGGGCAGTAGCCCAGATTGAACACCTCGCCCGAGAGCTGTGCTGCGAGCGGCTTTTCGGAAAGCGAGGAGGAATCAAGCCCCAGCGCTTTGATGTATTCAAGTATCGTCGTACCGGCGGTGAGCTCGCAGGTACGGCCTTCGATCGTGATATTCATATCTGTCATCCTTTATTTTTCGTTCCCCGGCCTCGCCGGTCAGTATCATTATATACCATTATCCCGCTTTTGTAAATCAAGATTGAGAAGGTCGAACGCAGAATAAGGCATCAAAAAAGCAGGCGCGCGGCTTCGAGCCCCCCGATCATATTCCAAGCAAAACAGCCCCAAAAGGGGCTGTTTTGCTTGGAGCGGGAAACGGGGCTCCTTTTTCGCGCATCGAGTCTCGAACTCGCTCACACCGCCGTCTTCTCGCTCTGCGACGAAAAAGCCGGCCCTGCAAAAGGCAACACGGTGCATTCCGTATAAGGATACTTTTTGAGGGTTGGTGTATGCGGTTAATGCCTGCACCGTTTTCATGCTGAATGCTTGGAAAATTCGGCGATCAAAGCGGACAGCTCGTCCGAATCGGGGACCGAGAACAGGCCGATCCCTGTGAAGAAGATATCCACAGCAACGGTTTTTTCGTTGCCGTTTATTACGGCTTCGTGGATCTCGATCCGGCGAATTAGAGTATTCAACAGCTGCGGCGTCAGCTCTTTGATATCCGTTTGTTCCCTTATGGTTTTCAGAAGAAGGCGGAGGTCCGTTTTCCGTTCCTCTTCTTTTGCAAGCTCCGATTCAACAGCTGCTGTTTCGGTTTTGAGCAAGCGCTGTTCTTCCTCAAGCTTACGGCTCATTGTCAGAAAACGCTCGTCGGTCAGCTTTCCTTTTACGTTGTCCTCGTAAATGCGTTCGATCAGTACGTCTATTTCATCAATACGCTTTCTGTTGTTCTCAACAGCTCTTTTCATGCGTTTGAGATCAACGGAACGTGCTTTCGCATTCCGCTGTTCCAGCAGATAGACGAAAACCGATTCATATGAACGGACAAAATCCACGAACCTCGTTATGCTTCCCCAAACGATCTCCTTAAGGACTACCTCGCGGATATGGTGCGTCGTACAGCCATGATGTCCGTTTTTGTAACCGGAGCAAACAAAGTGCTGACTATTGGGACGATCCTTTTTCGGCGCAAGGAAGTATAGCTTCTTCCCGCAATCGGCACAGAAAACCAATCCGGAGAAAATACTGGTGAAACCGTACTTTGTCGGCCTGTGCTTATGTGACCTGAGTTCATGTACCCGAAGCCACGTTTCTTCGGGAATGATCGGTTCCTGCATATTGGGAATGATCTGGTATTCCTCTTCGGGGTGATAGATCATCTTATGTACCTTGTAGCTGACACGCGTCGTCTTGTGGTTCACAGCGCAGCCGGTGTACACCCGATTATCCAGTATATCCGCTACGCAGTCACCCGACCAATTATACGGAATAGCCGTGACCTTGCTGCAGGGATTTCGTCCAATGGAGATAAAGTGCTCCGAAGGAGTCGGAATACGGTCCGCCTCAAGTATCCGTGCGATCTGACAAGGCCCTTTACCGGAAAGGCATAAGTCATAAATGCGTTTCACTACTTCCGCGGCTTCCGGGTCAATATGCCATTTCTCGATATCTTTTTCGTCCCGAACATATCCGTAAGGATGCCCCTCAAAGGGCTTCAATTCACTTATCCTAGGTGTCCTTCGAGCGGGAGATGAATGCCTTGGTCTCTTCAATAGTACGAGTGTTTGCTATGGCGCTCATCTCCGGCATTTCGATAATGAAATGCCCCTCCAGCTTGCGGTAGATGTTCTCGTCGTCGAGGCGTTTGATATCGTCGGTGAACCATTCATCCTTGAGAGCAAGCTTTCGGAAGAAGGACGATTTGCCAGCTCCCTGGTCGCCGATGAGACAGAGCATGTAATCGAATTTGCAGCCCGGATCGAATATGCGGGCGACGCCACCGAGCAAAAACAACTTCATGCACTCGTAATTGAAATCGTTGACCTCCGCACCGAGGAAATGATGGAGCACATACCGTATGCGCTCCTTCTTGTCCCAAACAGGGGGAAAGAGCATATCGCGTATGGGGTGATACCGTTTTTCGTTTGCTACTATATCAATGGCGGAAACAGTTTGTTTTTCAGCCGAGATGCCGTAGGTCCTGTCCAGATAGAATCGTATGTTATTGACGTCCGTGTCCGTCAGAGGGCTGTTTTCATCCCTCTTCCAGCCAAGCTCTCTTGTAATATGGACCCGGCCGCTCATTTCGTTGAGCCGTATCGCGCTGAAAAGCATCGGATCATGCTGAAGGATCGTTACGTAATTCTGCAGAGTGTTCATAACGGTCCCGTCCTTCGTCGTTTTGAGCATGGCTTTCACCTGCTTGACCGTTTTGATCTGCGGGGCATATGCCGGCACTGCGTTTTTGTTCTTGTTTTTCTTTTTCACATCCATATCTCCTTTTTCCAGTAAAGCCTTTTTCTGATCTCCGTTACCAACCGTTTTGCCTCCGCGGCTTCCTCCGAGGTGATACCGCCCTGCACGTTTGCGTGATGCGCGATCTGATTGACGTTGATGCACAGATGGTCGATCGTGCTGATGAGCGTAATGAAATCGACGTTCGGACGTTCCTTGATCTCCGTGCCCACGATCATTTTTCGCAGCACTACAGATCGGGTGACTCCCGCTTTTTGTGCCAGCTCTCCGAGCTTGCGGTATTCCGTTTCGTTCAGCCGCAGGTGCATGTCATATTCTCTGTTTCTCATTTATACCTCATTGTTGATAATCGTTCTTCCTCCCGCTTGGCGGCATAGGGGTTTGGGGCTCGCCTCAACAAGCGGATTTGGGGACACAAATCCCATGCTTTCAAAAGCAACCGCATCAAAGTGATCACGGTCAACTCCGATCTTCCCTACATGATACAGCGCATAATTACCGCACATGAGCTCGGGCACGCTATGTTGCACGCCGATTCGGGCATGCACGCTTTCCATGAGCTTGCACTTTTTGACGAAAGCAGCCGCTGTGAAAAGGAAGCGAACCTCTTCGCATCGGAGCTCCTGATCTCCGACGATGATTTCTTCGGCGCGTTGGATGATGGTCAGTCTTTCTCCCAGGCCGCTTCATCCTTGAACGTTCCGGCTGAGTTTCTTGATTTCAAGGTAAGGCTCATGAAAGAAAAGGGCTATGAGCTCGGAGATTCGCCGATCACCGCAAACAGCAAATCCCTCAAAAGCATGACTGTTCCCGACTACTACGAATACGGTTGCTGACGTGAATCTGATAAAGCTACCAACAACCCGGTTAATGCCTTTGTTACTTTCTGCGAAAGTAACGCTAAAGCACTTTTGACGGAGCAAGTCCATAAAAAGTGCTTTGCGCTCTGCGAGGCCATATGAATTACCGATGGGTTAATGTCCCTGCCTGCAAGCATCGCCTTTTTATACCCAAACGGCCGCTTGCAAGGGCTGTGCCCTCTGACCCTATGCCGCGTCGCGGTAAAGAACCTTTTGCAGTTAACACTGATGCAGTAAGCGTCCGCAGTAAAACTCCGCCTTGTTTTCTCTTGTGCGGCAACAATAAAAAAGGTATAATAACATTTGATAAATAAGCTGAGGTATTCACTATGAAAATGATAAATAAGACCGTCTGCATCATTCTTGCCGCCATGTCCGTGCTGCTTTTGCTCTCGGGCTGCAGCAAAGCTGCCAAGTCCTTTACAGTGGAGATCGCGAAGATCAAAAAGTCCGGAAACGTGATACTGGCTGCGAAGTTCGATGAGCTGAAGGCGAATGGCATCGAGATCGGCGACATCGTCACCGTGAAGATCGCGGACCGGGAATATGCGCTTCCAGTCGGAACGTCCTACACCGACGTCGACGCCGGGTGTATGATAATGAGATACGATCCCGAGGACGACGATATCACCCTCGCGATCAATATGGGGTCGTTCGCTCAGGAAACCGGTATCGGCGAAAAGCGGACGATCGAAGAGGATCCAGGCTACGAATGGGATCAGTCCGTCACCGAGGTCGCTGTTGCGCTGAAGGAAAAGCGCGGCTATCTCGACGAATACAACGCCCGCAACCTTGAGAGGACGAACGATCGCGACGATTACGCCGATCTTTCGGACGAGGATTATGCCAATTTCAGAGCGGCCGCGGTCTCGGGAATGAGGGAAGGCGTTCTCTATCGCAGCAGCTCGCCGATCGATCCGGATCTCGGCAGGAACGAGTTCGCCATGCAGGCGATGGAAAAAGCGGGGATCCGATCGGTGATAAACCTCGGCGACCCGGCTGACGGGATGAATGAGTTCGATACTTTCCCCGGAAGCTATTACAGCGATTGTACGATAGCAAATATCGAAATGAGCTATGATTTCGCCTCGGCGGAGTTCGGCGAAAAGGTCCGGGAGTGCGTGCTGTTTATCATCGGGAACGACGGACCGTATCTTATCCACTGCAAGGAGGGCAAGGACCGCAGCGGCATCATGTGCGCGATCCTCGAATGCTTCGTCGGCGCAGACTATGATGAGGTCGCGGCAGATTATATGCTCACTTACCGAAACTTTTATCACGTCGGGCCCGACGACGCAACGTATGCGATCATCCTCAGGAACAACCTTATTAAGACGCTTTCCGCTCTGTTTAGAAAGTACGATCTGGAGACGGCCGACATGAAGGAAGTAGCAGCAGAATACCTGCTTTCGATCGGGCTCAGCCGCGAACAGCTCGATGCGCTGACCGCAAGGCTGGGGAAGTAAAGCCCGGTAAAGTCAAAGGAGCTAAAAAATGATACTTTTCATTGACGCCTGTGTTCGTGAAGCCTCCCGGACGAGGCGACTCGCGCTCCGCCTGCTTGGTGTTCTCGGCGGTGCTTACGAGCACGTAAACCTTGAAAAATGCGATTTTCCGAAGGTCGACGAGGCTTTCCTTCAAAAACGGGACCGTCTTTTGCAGGAAGGGGATCTTGCGGATCCGATGTTCGGCTATGCAAGGCAGTTTGTACAAGCGGATGCGATCGTTATCGCCGCTCCGTTCTGGGATCTCTCGTTCCCGGCGGCATTAAAGACCTATTTTGAGCAGATCAACGTGGTCGGTATAACCTTCCGATACACGCCGGAGGGCGTGCCGGTCGGAATGTGCCGTGCGAAGAAGCTGTATTACGTCACGACAGCCGGAGGGGACTTCTTCCCGGAGGAATACGGGTTTGGATACGTCAGGGCGCTTGCGCAGAATTTCTACGGGATCGAGACCGTTGAGCTGATAAAGGCCGTCGGGCTCGATATTGAAGGCGCCCCGGTCGAGGAAATATTGCGCGAATGCGAAGAGGAGATCGAAAGAAGATTCCGCAAATAAAGTTGTGACAGTACGTGTTGCCGATAAGGCTCTAAACCACCCGGCGGCGGAATTGCTTCCGCCGCTTTTTCGCATAACTTCCCAAATTATTTTGAAGCCGCCCGTGTTTGTTGGACATTTGCTGGACACGGCGTTTTATAATAAAAGAATTCGGAAAGCGAGGATGATGAGAATGATATTCTTTCAGGATACGAAAAAACTGACGAACGAAGTAATCGATTCATGGTCGGAAAATGCCGTCAATGCGTACCGGGAATACGCCGGCAAACGAGCGGAAAGCACGGTAAAGCTGCGGCTTACCATTGAGGAGCTGCTTTTGCGTTTTCGTGATCTGTACGGAACAGATGAGCCATGCACCATTAAAGGTATTCGCAGGTTCGGGAGCATCTCGTTTGAACTGTCGCAAAAGGGCGCTCCGCGAAATCCTCTTGAGACAGATCCGGAAGCAAGCTTATCGTATAGCATTCTTGCCAAACTCAATCTTGATCCGCAATATGCCTACCGCCAGAACCGCGGTCTTAACGTCGTAACGGTCCCGGCGCCCCTAAGGAAACGAAAAAACTCGATGCTGATCGGGATTCTTCTTGCAGCAGTGCTGTCGGTCGTCACCTGGCTCGTATCGGGACTTCTCCCCGAGGCAGCTCTTAATGATTATATGATCCCGCTCGTTTCGGGGCTGTTCACCAAGCTTTCCGCCGTCTTTTCGGCTCTGGCAACTCCGCTGGTGTTCTGTGCGGTAATTCTTGGGATAAGCGGGATCGGTGACGTTTCCTCTTTTGGAAAACTCGGCGGAAGACTCCTGAAAAGAATGATGGTGACCTATGGGATCGCTATGATCGCTATGATCGCCGTTGGTCTGCCAATGGGCATCATCTCCCCGACCTCATCGGCGGGCGGAGGAAACGTATTCGGCGACCTCACAAATCTCATCCTCGATATCATCCCCGGCAACCTCATCGAGCCCTTCCGTATAGACAACGACCTGCAGGTCATAGTTATCGCCGTCTTCATAGGCGTGATCATGCTCGGCCTGGGCGACAAGGTGGGACATCTACGCACGTTCATCGACGAAGCCGGAACGCTCGTTAACCGTATGATGGCGGCGGTCTGCAAGCTGCTTCCGCTGTTCGTTTACCTCGGTTTTACGAATCTGCTTTTGAGCGGAAAGCTTTCGGAGCTGGGCGGCGTATCCAAGATCGTCATCATTTGCCTCGGCGCCTCCGCAATTACCGTCGCTGTGACTTTGGTCCGGGCTCTGATCGTCACAAAGCGTCCGTTCAAAGAGCTTTTCTCCGCACAGCTTCCGGCGCTTATCATCAACCTTACCACCAGCTCGCAGGTTTCGGCTCTTCCCGAGAGCATGAAATGCTGCAAGCAAAAATGGGGTATCGACGAAAAGTTTGTCAATTTCGGACTGCCGCTCGGCATCGTCATATATATGCCCTGCGGCGCGATAATGCTCGGCTCGATAGTTTGGGTCCTCACATATATGTCCGCAGGATCGGTCGACACGATTATGCTTGCAAAGCTGGTTTTCGTTTCGGTCATTGTTGCTATTGCCGCTCCGCCCATCCCAGGCTCGGCCTTTGCGGTCTTGCCGATCATGTTCTCATCCTGCGGAACGGATCTTTCCATGATGCCGCTCGCAGTCATCATCGGTTCCACGGTGGGATATCTGATGCCCGCACTGAACGGCTACTGCATGCAGCTCGAGCTTCTCATGAGCGCGCAAAAGTCCGGATGCATCAAAAAGGATCAAGCGCCTGAAACGGCTATCGAAGCCGCGGCTGACCTGTAACGCCATTCATAGAGCTGAGTACCAAGTCGGCACATGAATAAATTAAAGCACCGTTCTTTGCGGTGCTTTTTGCGTGAATATAATTGTACGGAATCGCTCCGCTTCCGTTATCGTTTCAGATACGCGGAAGCGACCGGGAACTCGAAATACGTGTTCGGGTATGGCTCGTTCTCAAGCGTGAAATGCCACCATTCGCAGTCAAGGGGCTTGAAGCCGTTTCGGACCATCGCTCTTTGGAGTATCATGCGGTTGTTATACTGTTCTTCGGTGATAGCTTTGCAATCGGGATGCGATACCTCACCGAAGAAATCGAAGGGGCTGCCCATGTCGAGTTCTCTGCCCGTCTGCATATCGAGGAGTGTAAGATCGACTGTGCTCCCGCGCGAATGGCTCGAAAGCTTGGCGATATAGCCCCGGATGAAAAGCTCCTGCTTTTCGAGATCGGGATAGAAATACGGCTTCATTCGGACGTCCTGATCCTCTATGCCCCAGAACACGAAATGCTTGACCGCGCAGGCGGGACGGTAGGCGTCGAATATCTTGAGGCGCAGCCCGCGGACAGCCATCTCGTTTGCGACCGACTTGAGCGCACGCGCCGCTTCCTTGGTGAGCAGCGCGCAGGGCTCCTCGTAGCCGTCGATGCGTTCGCCGATGAAATTGTAGGTGGAGAAATAGCGTATCTCCTGGATGACGCCCGGAACGTAGTCCGACAGCAGCACGAAACCCGAAGGATCCATCGTCGCTTTTTCAAAAACCGTACTCATGAGCTCTCCTAACTGTCCGTTTTTCGGTCCGATCTTCAGATGCGTATCGTCAGCACGTTCATGCCGAGTATGTTCTGATACTTCACTTTCATGCTTTGGGCTCACACTTTCCCGATGAGCTCGATGCTCATCACTTATTCAGTGCTCGGACCTCCGGCGGGTCATGCCCGCCGTCCCGGCTTCATTCGATCGTCAGTATCTCATTAAAGCCCGTGATCTCGAAGATCTCCATGATTATCGGACTCACGTTTATCAGCTTCAGTTCTCCGCACGCAGCCATTTTCTTCTGTGTGCGCAGCAGCACGCGAAGGCCCGCTGAGGAGATGTATTCAAGGCCTGCGCAGTCAAGCGTCAGCGTTTCGACTCCGCCGAGCCTGGAATTGATGTACTCCTCCAGTTCCGGCGCGGTCACGGTGTCCAGCCTGCCGGTGATGCCGATGACGGCGGCACTGTTGCTGCTTTCAAAATTCAGTTCCATGGTGTCTCCTTTCAGAATCTCTTGATAATGGTGATCTCGACGTCGCGGCCCTTTATGCCGATCCTCACGTCGTCCGCAAGGTTCGCGACAACGGATCTTTCAAGCTCATCCCAGTTTTCATCCGGTTCGGAAGCCCTTTCAAGCGAAGCGCTGTAGCGGCGCAGGGACCAGTAATCATCCGGCATAAAATGCATCATGCCGAATTCCGGATCTATGTTATCACAGCAAAAGCCGGCTGCAAGCGACTGGCCGACGCTCATATCGCCGGGAGCCATGAACCTTTCGAACAGATCCCGCAGCTTTCCCGTTACGCCCCTGGCGGCGGCGTTTTTGCCGCTTTGGGAAACGGCCAGCAGCTTTTTCCGCATTTCCGAATCCATCTCCGCTTTGGCTGTAAGATGCAGCGAGAATACTCCCTCTTCGTCATCTATCCAGAAATCGGCTTCCTTTTCGCCGGTCAGCGCGTGCATTATGCCCATCATCTCTTCGGTCAGAAGCCGAAGATGTATCGCGCTCTTTTCGGGCAGGTCCTTGAACGCCGCAACGCGCTCCGCCTGCTCAAGCGCCTTGCCGAAGCCGGCGCCTCCGTTCGTTACGTGGATCGTATCTGATCGCATCTCGCTTTTCTCCTTTTCCGTTATCGTTTGTTTACCCGGATCGGCTCCGGTCTTTTTATTCTGCCGTATGCACCGCTTTATTGCTGATCAAAACCGGAATAATCGAATTCGAAATGCTCCTGCGCATCGCCTTCGGCATACCGCCAGCAGCGGATCCCGTTCTCGTACGGGAAAAGCTTTTCAAAGCGGTAATCCCATACCGGCGCGAAAAAGTCGTCATCCGCCTTGTAGTCAGGATGAGGATGATCCTGCGCATAGTTGGAGACGTAGATAAAATTATCCTTACTGCAGCCGGTCGCGTCGCGCTGATCGTCCGTCATCATAAAATAGATCAGCTTATCCATCTCGCTGAGCACGTATGTCGGGTCGATATGGTAATTGCGGCCGTTTATGCGGACATAGCTCCATTCATGCAAGCTGCCCTTGACAGTGGCGGCGTCGACGCCGGCCTGCATCAAAAGGTAGGAATACGCCGGAGCGATCTCGCGGCAGATGCCCGTCCCCGTTTCGAAGAGGCGTAAGGTCGTGGTATAATCCACCTGATTTTCCATATCCACATGGTACGTATCCCAATCGTATTCATAGGTCCTCGAGAAGTAAACGTACAGCGCAAGCGCTTTTTCAACGTCCGACCAATCGGGTTCGAGCACATCGTTTAGGATGCCTTCGATCTGCTCCGCGAACTCCGCGATCCTCGCCGCGGCTTCCTCGGGGGAAACGAGCCAGGTAAAGCTCCCGACGCCGTCTTTGACCGGATCGTTCCGGTCATACGCAAAGTCGATGAGCTCCACGAACACCGGGAAGCACTTATTCGGGAACTGTCCCATGACCCAATCGTAGGTGTGCTTATCGGGGCAGGCAAAGGTGTTTTCGCCCGCCATGACCGCATCCACAAGGTTGAACCAGGTCTCGCACATGGTCTCGCCGAATATCTCCTCAAGATACACGGAGCAGACCTTCGGCCGGAAAACGAAGCGTTCAGGCTCCGCCGTCGGCTCTTCCGGAACGGGCGTAGGAGCATTTTCCCCAAGATAATCGAACAGATCGAACGTTCCCGCTTCTTCCTCGATATTGAGCGACGGTATGCGCTCCACCATCCTCGTGGAGCCGCTCGTTTTATCGACGTAGAAATCAACAAAAGTATCGGTATAGCTGCGGAATAACACCAGGTATTCCGTTTCCGTCTCTTCGCCCATCATCAGCGAGCAGTTTTCGGTGCCTTCTCTGCCCGTTCCCCAGCCGTACACGTACCGGCAGTAATTGCTTACACCTTCATACGCCATGCCTGCCGTTACAGCCTCCGGCGCTTCGGTCCCGGGAACGTCCGTGCCTGCAGCCTCCGTCGGCTGAGCGGCGTCGGTGCTCGCGGGCTCCGGCGGCTCGGTGCTGTCCGGTATGTCGTTTTTCGGAGCGCAGCCCCAAAGCATGCAGCACGCAAGGAGCAGCGCGATGATCGCATAAAAAAGCTTTTTCATAATAACCTCCGCAAAGACCGACGATCGATCTGAATGTATCATAAACGTTCTTCTTTTTCAAGAAAAACGGGGAATAACAGCCGCCGGCGGCGCTTTCTCTTCCTGTTGACAGCAGCGGTTGGGGCATATTATAATAACGTTGCTGTCAAATTAGACCTATCCGCCCCGGAGGAACAGAGAATGAGAAAAGCCGTCTTACTGCTTGCTTTTATAATGCTGCTGGCGTTCGCCCTGCCCGTTTTCGCAGAATCCGACGATAGCGTGCCGTCTTTTGCCGGGCCGCTCGATTATTCCGACGCTGCCAACTGGGCGTATTTCAGCGAGGGCGGGGACAAGCCCGCGGATCTTTTCATCGTTTGTCCGACGGTGGATACGAGAAGCTACGCTAACTCCGAGGACCTCAACGATAAGCTCAAGGGCCGGTTCTTGAGTGCGCTCGACGCAGAGAAGGGCATTTATGCGGACGCCTGCCGTCTTTATTCGCCCTACTACCGCCAGATGTCCATAAACGCGTACACGCTCGGCGCGGAGGATTTCGACAAGGCGATGAAGAACGCGTATCTCGACGTCTCCGCCGCGTTCGGGTATTATCTCGACAATGAGAACGACGGCCGCCCGATCGTGCTCGCGGGCTTTTCGCAGGGCGCGCAGATGTGCATCGAACTTCTGAAGGAATACTTCGGGAGTACCGCCGAGGGAAGGAAGCTTTCTGACCGGCTCGTCGCCGTCTACGCGATCGGATGGAGGATCACGGACGAGGATATAAAGGAGTACCCCCAGATCGTCCCCGCGAAAGGCGGGAGCGACATCGGCTCCGTCATCTGCTATGAGTGTGAGGACGGCACCGTGACCGGCTCGATAATCATCCCCGAGGGCGTGAAGACGTATTCCATCAATCCCCTGAACTGGAGGACCGACGGGACCGCCGCCGACAGCTCGCTCAATAAAGGCGCTGTCTTCTCCGGGGAGGAAGGGCCCATCCCCGGCTTCTGCGGGGCTTATATCGACGAGGCGCGCGGTTCGCTCATCGTGCCGGGCGTCAGCACGGAGGATTATCCCAAGGTGCTCGACGTGTTCCCGGACGGCTGCTTCCATCTTTACGACAATATGTTCTTCTATACAAATCTCAAAGAAAACGTATCGCTGCGCGTGAACGCCTTTTTGGAAGCCCGGCAGCAGGCGCACCGCAATACCATTTGGTGGATCGTCGGCGCAGCGGCCGCCGCGCTCGTGCTGTGCGCGGGAGGCGCACTGCTTATCCGCAGGAAAAAGAACGTCAGCGCCTGAAGCAGCACCGATCAAAACACATCTGCCCCCGAACTGTTTGCGGGGGCAGTTGTATTTTGACGATTATTCGACTACGGTCTGCTCCGTCTCGGAGATGGCGAAGACGGTGAGGAACAGATCCTCAAGATCGGTCTCGTTCGTCCAGACACGGTAATAATACCGGCCGACGGGGATGTTGAGAGTATGCTCGGCGGCGTCCTCCTCGTGGACGTACTTGCCGCTGGTCTCGACGGTGGCCATAAACTGCCCGTTCCTGCCGATGGTATAGACCATGTTGGGGAATTTGCTGGTCAGGTTGGTCTGGATGCGGATGCCGCGGGAGTGCAGCACGTCCCAGATCTTCTCGCCGTCGAACCTGAAGGTGGATTTGGCGGAGAACAGCTCGTCGTTGAAGCTCTGGGTGAGGGTATGGCCGACCTCGTGATCGACCGATCTGCCCGTCCTGACGTCGGTGAAGGTGAACTGCCTTGCGCCGACGAGGGCGTTTTTCTCCATCTTGGCCTCGTAAACCACGTTGCGGGCGCCGTCCTCGACTATGTAGCCGGGCCTCAGCATCTGGCCGTCGTAGCTGACGTAATACTCGGTGAGCTGGCTCTTGGGCAGGGGCTCGATATTCAGCGAGCCGCCCGCGGCCTTGATCTGCTCGTCAAGCTCCTTGGACTTTTTGAAGGCCTTTACTGCGGTGAGCACGCCGCCGGCCAGCGCGAGCGCGCCGAGACCGATGGCGATCGGCCCGAATATGCCGGTCTTCGCGTTGGTGGTCTTTTGCGGGTTCTCGGGATCGTAGAAGACCTTAATGTCGTCGCCGACGTTATAGGACTTGCCGAGCCCGCCGAAGGTGCCGGTGTACTTGACGCCGTCTACGGTGTAATCGAAGTCGACGTCATAAACGGTCTGCTCATTTTCGCCGCTGTGGTCGATGTACTGTTCGACTCTGGTGACCTTGCCCACAGTTTCAACGTAATTATCCGTCTTGAAGCCGAGCAGGATAATGCCGAAGATGATGAGGATGATGCCTGCGGGGATCAAAAACCTTGCGGGGCCGGTGTTCCTCATGAACCGTGCGAATTTGTTCTCCATAATTAATAACCTCCTTATAGCGGTTTATTGTTTTCTGTTTTTCATCCTGTCCAGGAAAGCCTCGGTGAAGCTCGCCCAGGAATAGGCGTTCATGTATTCTCCGCGGTAGGAATTGACCGCCGCGGGGTCGCCGCCGAGGAAACGGTACATATCGCAGTCGAGTTTTTCGGGAACGATTCGCATCGTGCCGTTCTTAAGCTCGAATATCTCCTGCGCGCGGGCGGATTCCAGCGTCCTGCGGAGCGAGCGGATGATAACGTCGAGCTGCTTCTGCATGGAGCGGTCGTAGGGCTGATCCTCCCAGAGCACCGCCGCTGCCGCCGACCGCGTGATCCCGCCGCCTTGGCGGTCGATGAGATAGGCGAGGAGCTCCTTTGACTTGGATCTGGGGAAGGACAGCGGTTTTCCGTCCACAAAGAGATCGAATTCTCCGAACGTCCGGGCGGTGATGCGCGCATCGTGCTCGGGCTGTGCCTGCGGCTCCGCGCGAATCCCCGAAGCGTGAGCTATCTCCTCGGCAAGGCGCTGCTTGTTCACGGGCTTCACAAGGTAGCCGGAGGCGTGCAGCCTGAACGCGTCCACCGCATATTCGGAATACCCGGTGAGGAAGATTATCGCGGTCATCGGGTCGATGGTGCGGATCCTTGCCGCAAGTTCCAGCCCGCTCATTTCGGGCATGTTGATATCGAGCAATGCGATATCCGCCGAATGCCCCTCCAGCCACGATAGGGCGTCGCCCGGCTTCGTGAAGCCCGTGACCTCCGGCGCCTCCGGCAGCTTTTCGCACAGCTCAACCGTCATGTTCAGTATGAGCGGTTCGTCGTCAATACAGATGATCCTCATGTTGCAGCCTCTTGCAGTCATTACAATTCTCAAAATAGTATAAACATCATTGTCCAACAAATGTCCAACAAAAGCAGGGAGAAAACGGTTTTTTGCTTGATTTTTCGGAGGAGCAGATAAATAAATGCCCATCGCGGAAATAAATCTGCGATGGGCACGTGTTTTTATGCAAGCGGTCCGGAGCCTCCGTCCTCCGCCGGGATGCGTATCGTGACCCTCGTTCCGGCGCCGATCCGGCTCTCGACCGTCATAGTGCCGCCGCACATACCTGCGAGCCTTTCGCGGACGCTCCTGATGCCGATATGCGATCCCTCGGCTTTTTCCGCGGCC
>JAFXSG010000005.1 GCA_017525875.1 Clostridia bacterium
AGTCCGAATTTGCGGGTCAGGACGAGTGGACCTGGTCCATCGATAAACCCGAGGACGCAAGCCCGTTCACGTACTACTACGTTTCGGAGGAGTACCCCGCAAGCTATGAGTACAAGGACGATTACACCTGTGAGATAGACGGGCTCGATATCACGAACACCTGGCATAAGGAGGATTTCACTATCTCCGGCAGGAAGATCTGGCAGGATGGGAATGATGCGGACGGTATCCGCCCGGAGACCGTCACGATCCGCCTGCTTGCGGACGGCGTGGAGGTCGCTTCCGCAGTGACCTCGAAGGCCGGCGATTGGCGATATTTCTTCCCGAATCAGCCGAAGACGAAGGACGGCAGGACGATCAGCTACACCGTTACGGAGGACCCCGTTCCCGGTTACGGGATGAGGACCGACGGGTATAACGTGATCAACTTCCATTACAGCGGCGTGCTGAGGATCAGCGTGACCCGCTCCGCCGAGGACGCCGCGAGGGAGCAGAGCTTCATCTTCGCGGTCGAAGGGCCGGACGGCGAGAATGCGCTGTCTCTCGAAGTTATGATCGTTCTTGCGGCCGGAGAGACCTCCGGCAGCGCGCTGATAAAAGCAGTACCCGCCGGCGAGTATTCCGTCACGGAAAGCTCGGATTGGAGCTGGCGATACTTCGAGGAAAACGGCAAGACCGTCAAGGTCGAGCCCGGAAAAACAGCGGAAGCAAGCTTCGGGCTCGATATCGATGACCCGTATTGGCTCGATGCTTGCGGCTCGGAGGACACCGAAAGCGCAAGCGCCGCTCCATCAACGCAAACCGCGGCGATCCTGCCCGATACGGACGAGGATAAAAAGCGTTACAGACAAAACGTCTGATATTTACTGACATTAAAGAATCTGCTGCAGGAGAAACGATCACTGCAGCAGTTTTTTCGTTATTTGATAATGGTTTTAGTCGGCAAGAACGATCTCCCGAATGACCTGTTCCTCCGCTCTTGCCCGGCAGGAGTTCATTCTACGGATCCATTCGAGTTGATTTCGGGCCTTGAGCTCTTCGGTGACGCCTTCGGCTTTTGCGAGCCGGGAGGTAATGAGGTCGATCTGTTCATTTGCCTCACGATCGATATCGATGAGGTGCTGAGTCAGGGTGTTCTCCATTAGCATCAACGCGAAGGTGTCGGGCTGATGCTCCTTCAAAAACTTCTTCCGCATCCGTCCGAAGCGGCCGATATCATCGGTCGGTTGGGGAAGGAGTGTGAGGTCAGGATAGTAATAGTCGCCGTGTTTTGTGTAAGTGATCTCCATAATTATTTCCTCCTTTATGATTTAATGAATTCCGCGATGGGTTCCTGTGCCGCTTCCAGCAGGCCGGTCATTATCCCCGCAATAATCGGAACGACGATCAGCAGCACGCCGATTGTCAACAGCTGAAGCATGAGCTCCTTTGAGCCGCAGCCAATTATCAGCAGTAACAGGTCATACATGAGCAGCAGTCCTCCGCCGAACGTAAGCACAAACGCCGCCGCTCCTGACGCGAGCTTGAACGCAAGCTTCAGCACTGCGAGCAGCAGCCACACCGGAACGAGCAGTATTTTGAAGACGGTCCGCATAGTCATGTCCTCCTTCGAGTTTCTGAGAACATGATAGCAGACCGCACTCATTTTGACGAATGTGCGAAATGATTTCAAAAAGAAAATCGAGATAAGCTCAATGCCTACCTCGATTTTTCTTTGCCTTTTCTGTGCCTTAATTCTTGTTTCTTTGTGTATCCTTATCAGGAATGCTCCACCGGCGCGATTTCTTGACGCGGCATAAGGCTTCAAAGAAGCCGTTGCCTGGCTTCGAGCCCCCCGATCATATTCCAAGCAAAACAGCCCCCAAAAGGGGCTGTTTTGCTTGGAGCGGGAAACGGGGCTCGAACCCGCCACCTCCGCCTTGGCAAGGCGGCGCTCTACCAAATGAGCTATTCCCGCGTATTTAATTGTTTGACGGCAGGCTTGGGTAATGTGGCTCCGCCTTATCGCTCTGCGGCGAAAAACCCGGCCGCTAAGATCCGCGTCACCTGCGCGATTTCTTGACGCGGCATAAGGCTTCAAAGAAGCCGTTGCCTGGCTTCGAGTTCCCTTGATCGGGGTTCCATTACGGGAATGCTCCCAAATGAGTATTCCCGTAATGGAGCGGGTAATGGGACTCGAACCCACTATCTCAGCTTGGAAGGCTAATGTGTTACCATTACACTATACCCGCATTTTGGGACTGAGGCTTGGGAAACGGGGCTCCTTTTTCGCGCATCGAGTCTCGAAGTCGGCTCACACCGCCGCCTTCTCGCTCTGCGACGAAAAAGCCGGCCGCTAAAATCGCAACACTGTTGCGATTTCTTAACGCGGCTTCGATCCCCGCCTGATCAACTGCATTTTGCAAATACCCCGGTAAAGGGGTATTTGCAAAATGGAGCGGGAAACGGGGCTCGAACCCGCCACCTCCGCCTTGGCAAGGCGGCGCTCTACCAAATGAGCTATTCCCGCATATTCAGTTTGTCAAGCTTCCGAGTGGTGCGGGCGAAGAGATTTGAACTCATACGCCCGGGGGCACCGGAACCTAAATCCGGCGCGTCTGCCAATTCCGCCACGCCCGCAATTGCCATTTGGAGAGCTGGTGACCCGTCGGAGATTCGAACTCCGGACACCTTGATTAAAAGTCAAGTGCTCTACCGACTGAGCTAACGGGTCAAATCTGGCTGGGGTGGCAGGATTTGAACCTACGATGCGGGAGTCAAAGTCCCGTGCCTTGACCACTTGGCGACACCCCACTGACTTCTCCCGTACGGCGGCTGTTTGAAAAACTGGGGTGAGTGGTGGGGCTCGAACCCACGACCTCCAGAGCCACAATCTGGCATTCTAGCCAACTGAACTACACCCACCATATTCAAATAGCCTGCAAAGATGGCGCGCCTGCAGGGATTCGAACCCGGGACCTACGGCTTAGAAGGCCGTTGCTCTATCCTGCTGAGCTACAGGCGCATTCCGTATATCCTGCCGCCGACAGATTAGTATTATATCAAGCAAAAGCCCTTTTGTCAACACGTAATTGAAAATATTTTAGCGTTTGATAATATATTCGCCCAAATACCCCCGTTGAGAATCCAGCCCCGATATGTTATAATCATTTCAGCAAATACATCCGGCCAAACGCCGGGAAAGGCACGGGATCGATATGCACAATATGAAGTTCAGGCGCGTCCTTTCGGCGCTGCTGCTCGTTTCAATGATCTTCGGCTTCGGCGGCTGCCGCAAAAAACCTGCCCCGATCTCCGGCGGCAAGGTGGACGGCACCGATACGAACGCGCCGAAAGTGATCGAATCCAAAGAGCTGACCGACTTTGCCGCAGCCTTCTATCTGCGCGACCGCCTCTCCGCAGCGGACTCCGGCACCTTCCGTTTTGAAGTACGGCCGGATGAAAGCGGCAAGCTCATCCTCCGCGAGGATTTTTCCGGCGCATCCATCGAAACGGACGCTTCCCTGCTCGATGACATCATAGCGATCATCGACGAAAACGACCTGGTCTCCATGAACGGCGTAAGCCGCTACACCGCCGGTCTTGATCCTGATATTGCCCTCTGCGAGCTGACCGCAAACTACGCCTCCGGTGAAAAACTGCATTTCCGCATCGACAACGACTGGACGGCGAAGTGGGCCGAACAGCTCTGCGACCTGTTTGCGAGCCGTTTCGAAGCCGCCGGCGTGAAGCTGCTCGCTCCGTGACGCGCTCCCCCCGTTCCCGTTTCCGTTTCGGCGCGATCCCGGAATACGCCGATGATCCTGCAAAGCTCACGGGGAGCTTCTGTTTTGCAGGATCGTTCGGGCTCGAAGCCGCGTTATGCTCCCAAACCACGAAAGGACGACCCTCTCACAGGGGTTGTCCTTTTAATGTTCGATCGCGGAGGCTTTAAGCCGCGGCGAAGAGCCCCATCGCGGAGCGGAGCGTGAGCAAAGCGTCCGCGACGGTGATCTCGCCGTCCAGGTCCACGTCCCCGGGCTTCGTGTCCGGCACCGTGACCTCAAAATCGATCGAGTACACGAGAAAATACGGGGCGTTCAGGCTCCAATAGGCCAAGTCGACGAGCTCGGCGTCCCCGTTGATAAGCACCGTGGGATGCTCCGGGAAGGTATAGCCGTCCTCGGGCCAGATCTCGAACTCCTGGTAGTACAGCGCGTTCGGGTCGTCGAAAACGGCTTCCTCGGAGACCCTTCCGACGTCGCCAGGGGTGTACAGCCACCAGGTGCTCCAGTCGATATAGTAATGCGCTCCGTCGGGCACGCCGACATCGTAATCGGGATGCGCGCCGTATTCCGGAGCGGTGAAACCGAGTATCTCGATCGTGTCGATTACAAGGGGCTCCCCGTCCCGCGCGCTCTCAGCCGGTATCCCCGACGGCGCAAGGGCGAGCAGCATGGCGGCGACGGTCAATGCGATGATCCTTTTCAGCATGTTTTTCTCCTTGTGTTCTGTTTTCTCCGTTCCGCGCCGTGAGCGGACGCGGTTCATCTTTCCCTCAGCACCAAACGGATCGCGGCGCACTGCCATCTTTTCGGAAGGGCGTTCATAAGGAGGAGCAGCGGGTTGCGGTTCACGCAGTAGGTTAGACGCGGGCGTTTGGCGGAAAGGGCTTTAATGAGGAGCCCGGCGACCTTTTCCGGCGGTACCTTCCTCGCCTCCACGCGGTCCACGATCTCGCGGAAACGCTTCGAATTGCAGCGGTAGAGCTTCGTGTTTTCGCAGAACGCTTCGAGAGCGCGCGTGGAGTCGCCGATGAGCCCGGTGTCCACGGCGCCGGGACGCAGCTCGATGACCGGACGCCCGATGAGCTGAAGCTCCATCCTCAGCGAATCGGCAAAGCGCATCAGCGCCGCCTTGGTGACCGCGTAAACGCCGGTAAAAGGCAGTGGGTCGAGCGGCGCAAGCTCGCTCGTGACGATCACGGCCCTGCCGCCCGGTCGGAGCAGTGGCAGGAACTCGTGTACAACGCGCTGCACCGCGAAGAGATTGATGTTGAAGCAGCGGGCGAACCGCTCTTCCTCCATCTCAGCGAGGGAATCAAGGTCGTATATGCCCGCCATGCTGACGATCGCGTCCGCGCCGCCTGCTTCCTTTTGCACGGTCTCCGCCGCCGCTTTTACCGCCGCGCCGTCCGTGAGGTCGGTTTCGATAAAGCGCAGGCCGGGAAGCGCAGGAGGCTCCCGCCTGTCCAGCGCGAAGACGGTCCAGCCCTCGCCGATAAGTTTTTTCGCGCAGGCAAGGCCCATGCCGCCCGCCGCCCCTGTAAGGATCGCAGTTTTCATACCCGGCGTTTCCTTTGTTGATTTGCTTATTATTATATCATTTTTGCACGGGGAGAGAAAGAGGGGGAAAGCGGCGTGATCCCGGGCGGTCTCGGAACACGGTCGGATCCCGACCTCCTCAAAGAGGAACTGCTGACCGCATTTTCCCGCAGGAGCGGCGGCGCAGGCTGACGCTCGGCTGAATTGCCCTCCATACGGCGTAATAATACATACCACTTGTTTGACAAAGATGGCCGCAAATGTTATAATTTTGTGTTGCAGGGATGCACGGTCCGGCTTAGGCCGGCCAACAGGGAATGCGGTGTGAATCCGCAGCAGTCCCCGCTACTGTGATCGAAGACGAAAGCCCCAAACCGCCACTTTGCACAAGGCCGGCGCCGCGAGGCGCGGGAAGCATGGGAAGGCGGGGCCGTAGATTGACGCGAGAGCCAGGAGACCTGCCGTGCTGCCCCTAAAGCCGCGAAAAGCGGCGCGGTTTGCAGGACCGAGAATAATTACACGGAGGTATGTAAAAATGAAACTCTGCAAAAAACTGATGGCAGTCCTTTTCGCTGCCGCCCTTCTCTTCACCTTGCTCGCGGTCCCCGCAGCGGCGGAAAGCCGCACCCCCGAGGTCCCCGAAGGCTATGACGGTTTCGTCGTCATGAGCGTTGAGGCGCTGCCCCTCGGCTTCGACTATCTTATCATGCCCACTTACGTTCCCTTCCACGAGGGTGAGTCCGTGGCTGAGGTCACGGTCCGTCTTTTTGAGGAAGCCGGGCTCAGCTACAGCGCAGGCGATATCGAGAGCTTCAATCTGACTTCTGTCGAGTGGCCCTACCTCGACATGCTGACTCCCCGCGTCCCCGACTACCTCATGGAGCAGCTCATCGAGAACTACTGCTATGACGAGGAAGAGGGTTGGGATCAGCCCGAACCCACCGGCAATATGCTTGCAGCCGGCAATTACACCTATTATTCCGGTTGGATGATCGCCGAGAACGACGAGATCACTCCCGTGGGCGCTGCCGAAGTCACCGCGGTCGAGGGCAACGTCTACCGTTGGATGTACTCCATCTACGGCTACGGCATGGACATTGGCATGAGCGACGGCTGGGGCATGTTCCCGGAGTTCGAGAACCCGGCGATGGGCGTTCAGCGCAGCGACGCGTACACTATCCTTGCCGAGATCCTCTCCGATCCGGATCTTCAGAATACCATCTTAAACGACGATGAGCTCTACTCCATCTACAGCGAGTTCTATAACACCATCGCGTACCAGGGTTCCACTCAGGAGGAGATCGACGCGGTCACCATGGCCCTTATCGAAGCGCTGATTAGCGACTGGACCCTTATGGGCGACGTTGACCTTGACGGCGAGATCACCATCTCCGACTCCCTGCTCATCATGCGCCATGCGATGGGCCTTATCGCCCTTGACGGCGACGCTCTCGAGGCCGCTGACTACGATGAAAGCGGCGAGATCGACGTGACCGACGCGCTGCTCGTCATGCGCGTTTCCATGGGCCTTGCCGACTGAACACAGCGGGGCGGCCGTTCCATACTGCACGGAGCGGCTGCCCCTCTTTTTTGAACCATGAGAGCAAAACGCAGCCTTTTAAGCGCAATCCTAATACTGCTTGCCTTTGCCCTTGCGCTCGCGCCCTGCCTTCCCGCCCGGGCCGCCGGCGGGTACAGCTCCGCATACAGTGCGGTGCTCAATCACCTGCAGTCCGGCTCCGCGCCGCAGTTCGGTTCGATAGGCGGCGAATGGAAGGTCATCGCCCTCGCAAGGAGCGGCCGCATCACTCCCCAGAGCAGCTACGCCGGGGACTATTACACACGCATCGAACAGATGGCCGCGTCGAACGGCTCGAACGTTCTCGACCCGAACCGATCCACGGACAACTCCCGTCTGATCCTAGCGCTGACCGCGATCGGCAGGGACGCACGGGACGTTGCCGGGTATGATCTCACCGCCCCGCTCTCCGATCTCAGCTACGTCAAGCGCCAGGGCGTGAACGGCGCCGTCTTCGCGCTGCTCGCGCTCGATTGCAATTCCGCATACGGAATGGATCAGGCAAAGCAGGCCTGCGTCGACTTTATCCTCTCCCGTGAGATCGCGGGCGGCGGCTGGGCGCTTGCGGGAGCGAACCCCGACCCGGACGTCACCTCGATGGCGATCACAGCGCTTTCACGCCAAAGCGGCGCTTCCGCGGCCGTGGGCCGCGGCATAGACGCCCTATCCCGCATCCAGAACGAGGACGGAGGTTTCTCCTCGATGGGAACGGCGAACTGCGAAAGCTGCGCCCAGGTGCTGCTTGCGCTCGCATCCGCGGGCGTGAACGGCGCTTCGGACAGCCGCTTCGTTAAGAGCGGCGGCTCCGTTCTCGACGCGCTGCTCCGCTATTTCACCGGCAGCGGCTTTGCGCACACGGCGGGCGGCGGCGTCAACGCGATGGCGAGCGAGCAGGCGGCCTACTGCCTCTGCGGCTACGACCGCTTAATGCACGGCCGCGATCCGCTTTTCAACATGAACGACGTGAGCTTTATAAACAGCTCGCCTACCCCCGTGCCGACCGCGGCGCCGACGGCAACGCCGAGACCTACGCCCACGCCAACGCCGAAGCCCACAGCGACCCCCGCGCCGACGGCGGTACCTACGGCCGCACCGACCGAAGCTCCGACGGAGTCGGCGGAGATCGAGCCGCCCTCCGAAGAGCCCACGGGAGCGTCGACGGAAGCGCCGGCGACTCCCGCAGCGCCTATCACTCCCTTTGAAGAGCCCACGGAGGACGCGGAGCCGACGGCAGTGCCCGAAGTGCCTACCGAAACGCCTGCCGAAACTCCCGCGCCCACGCCCGAAACGACGTATTATCCGCCCACGGACGGGGACGGCATGTACCACCGCCCGAACCGTGCGCCGTACTATATCGCGGGCGCAGCCCTGCTGCTCGGCTCGGCGGCAGCGGCGTTCATCCTGATCAGGAAGCATAAAAACACACGAAAATGAAACCGTTTTTCAACATAACGATCAAAGTGTTCGTCCGCGCCGGCGCGCTGCTGCTCGCCTGCCTGCTGCTCGTTTTCGCCGCCTGTGCCGCGCCGAAGCCCGCCGAGGGCAAGCTCCGGTGCACGCTCGAGATCGAGTGCAAGACGATCCTCGACAATATGGACGACTTAAACGCGGACAAGCTCGAGGTCCTGCCCGAGGACGGCGTGCTGCTCAAAAAATGCACGGTGTATTTCGATGAGGGCGACAGCGTGTACGACATGCTCGTGCGCGAGACCCGCGCGCGCGGCATCCACATGGAAGCCAGCTACACCCCGGTCTATGAAAGCGCGTATATCGAAGGCATAGGCAATCTCTATGAATTCGACTGCGGCGAGGGCAGCGGCTGGATGTACAGCGTGAACGGCGAGTTCCCGAACTACGGAACGAGCAAATACGAGCTTCACGACGGCGATGAGGTAGCGTTCCGCTACACCTGCGATTTTGGAGCCGACGTCGGCGGGCTGATGGGCAGCTGAAGCGGGGCTCTCCCCGTTTGATGATTTGAAGGATACCGAACTCAACAACCGATCCGCATTCAGCGCGGTGCATCCCGTGGCCGCGCTGCTTTTCTTTGCGTTCGCACTCGTGATGCCGATGCTGCTTTTACACCCCGTACTGCTCGGCATTTCGTTCGCGGCGGCGGTCGTATGGTCGTTCCTGCTCCGCGGGAAAAAGCAGCTCGGCTTTTTGCTCAAATTCGTGCTGCCCGTGATGCTGCTCTCGGCCCTTTTGAACCCGGTATTCAACCACGCGGGCGTGACGGTGCTGTTCTACCTGCGCTACAACCCCGTAACGCTGGAGGCCGTGCTCTACGGCCTCGCCTCCGCGCTGATGCTCGGGGCGGTCATCACCTGGTTCACCTGCTTCAACGCGATATTCACGAGCGATAAGCTCATTTATCTCACCGGGCGGCTGATGCCGTCCCTCGCTCTCGTCATATCCATGGCGCTCCGCTTCGTGCCGCTGTTCACTCGGCAGGCAAAGCGCATCGCTCTCGCACGGCGCGGCGCGGGTATGGGCACGACCGGCGGGAACGTCATCGAGCGGGCGAAGAACGGGCTTTCTATCCTATCGGCACTCATCACCTGGTCGCTCGAAAGCTCTGTCACCACGGCGGATTCCATGCGCGCACGCGGCTACGGGCTGCACCCGCGCACGAGCTTTTCAAACTACCGCTTCGACGGGCGGGACGCGGCTATACTTCTCTTCACCGCGCTCGGCGCGGGCTGTTCCGGCCTCGCCGCCGGCTTCGGCGCGGCGTCCGTCCGCTTCTTCCCCTCCTATAAAATAAACGCATGCTCCCCGCTGTTCATCCTGTACGCTGTGCTTTACGCGGCAGTGCTCCTGCTGCCTGCCGCGCTCGAACTCTACGAGGCTCACAAATGGCATTCATCGATATCAAAGATCTGAGTTTCACCTATCCGGAGGCGAAGTCCCCCGCCCTTTCGCACGTTGACCTCTCGATCGGAGAGGGCGAGTTCGTGCTGGTCGCGGGGCCTTCGGGCTGCGGCAAATCGACGCTGCTCAAGCATCTCAAGCCCTCGCTCGCCCCGTTCGGGACCGTGAGCGGCAGCGTAAAGTTTATGGGCAGACCGGTGGATGAGCTCGATCTTCGCCGCGAAAGCCGCGAGATCGGCTTCGTGATGCAGGACCCGGAGATGCAGATCGTGACGGACAAGGTCTGGCACGAGCTGGCGTTCGGGCTTGAAAGCCTCGGCACCGGCGTGACCGAGATGCGCGTGCGCATCGCGGAGACCGCCAATTTCTTCGGCATCGGCAAATGGATGGAGAGCGATTGCGCGAGCCTCTCCGGCGGGCAGAAGCAGCTGCTTCTGCTTGCCGCCGTGACCGCAATGCAGCCCAGATTGCTGCTGCTTGACGAACCGACCTCCCAGCTCGATCCGGTCGCTGCCTCGGAGTTTTTCGACACTTTGAGGCGCATCAATCAGGAGCTCGGCACCACGGTCATCGTCACCGAGCACCGCACCGAAGGCCTGTTCCCGATCGCGGACCGCGTCGTTTTCATGCGGGAGGGCGGCGTCGTGTTCTCCGGCACACCGCGCGAGGCGGCGTCGCTCATAGAAAAGGACCCCTCCTTCACCGCCGTACTGCCCGCCGCGATGACCGTTTTCGCAAAGACCCGCGGGCAGGAGCCGCTTTCATCCTCCCCGCTGACCGTCCGCGAGGGCATGCAGTACCTTAAAGCAAGGCTCGGGGGCGAAAGATTGAGCATCCCCTCCCCGGCGCCTCAGAAGCACGAAAAGAAACAGCCCGTGATCGCGATGCGCGGCGCGTGGTTCCGCTATTCGAAGAACGGCGCGGACATCCTCAAGGGGACGGACCTTGACGTCCTCCCCGGCGAGCTGCTTGCCGTGATCGGCGGTAACGGCGAGGGCAAGACCACCGCGCTCATGGCCGCGAGCGGCATGTATAAGCCTTACCGCGGCAAGGTGCTTTTGAACGGAAAGCCCATCTCATCCGTCCCGGAAGGCGAGCGCTACGGCAAAACGATCGGCGTGCTGCTGCAGAATCCGCTGCTCGGCTTCACCCGTGACAGCATCCGCGAGGAGCTCGAGGCCGTGCGCAAAAGGTTCAGATTATCCGAGGAAAGAGTGGCCGAGGTCGTCGAACTGATGGAGCTTTCGCCCATCCTCGACAGCAATCCGTACGACGTCAGCGGCGGCGAGGTGCAGCGCGCGGCGATAGCGAAGCTACTGCTTCCCTCCCCCTCCGTGCTGTTTCTCGACGAGGCCACGAAGGGCATGGACGCCTTCTTCAAGCTGCGCTTCGGCGCGCTCCTAAGAAAACTGACCGCGCTCGGGACGGCAATAGTGCTCGTTTCACACGACATAGAGTTCTGCGCGGAATACGCGGACCGCGTGGCGATGTTCGCTCTGGGCGGCGTGATCGCGGAGGGCAGCCCGAGGACGGTGCTCGGCGGGAACAGCTTCTACACCACCGCGGCGGCGCGCATCGCGCGGGGAAGCATCGAGAACGTGCTTACGGCGGAGGATATCGTCTCCCTGATAGAGAAAAAAGCTTGAGTTACGAACAGGCACAACCGGATATTTCGCCCGTGAGCAGGCGGGAAGAGGGGCGCAGGAAGCTCAGGCGGCTCGTCTTTGCCGTGTGCGTGCTGGTGTTCGTTCCGTCCGTGATCGCGATCGGGCTCTCCGCTTGGGAGGACCGGAAATACTATCTCGTTTCCGCGCTGATCATCCTCGTGTCCGCACTGCCGTTCTTCATCGCGTTTGAAAAGCGCCGCCCGCTCGCGCGGGAGCTGACGCTGATCGCGGTCATGACGGCGCTCGGCGTTGCGGGGCGCGCTGCTTTCTATATGCTGCCCCAGTTCAAGCCCATCGCGGCCATCGTCATCGTGGCGGGCTGCGCGTTCGGGTGCGAGGCGGGCTTCATCGTTGGCGCGCTCACGATCTTCGTTTCCAACATGTTCTTCGGCCAGGGGCCGTGGACGCCGTGGCAGATGTTCGCGCTCGGGCTCGTGGGCTTTTTCGCGGGACTCATCTTCCGCGGGGAGATCAAAACGAAGCTCCGTCTGTTCCTCCTCTGCCTGTACGGCGCCGTTTCCGTGCTCGTCGTCTACGGCGGTATCGTGGACACCTCGTTCGTGTTCACCTCGGCGCAGGAGGTCACGGCCGCGAGCTTCCTTGCGGCATACGCCTCCGGCTTCGTCTTTAACCTGATCTTCGCCGGGGCGACGGTGCTGTTTTTGCTGATACTCGCAAAGCCATTATTGAATAAATTAAGCCGAATAAAGAAAAAACACGGCGTGTTCAGGTGAACACCGTGCATGAAAAAAGCCGGGTGCTTCGCGCTCCCGGCTTTCATTATGTCGTTCCGTCAATCGGGCGTATCGAGGCCCTCCGCGGCAATGATCTTCTCCGCGGTCAGCTCGGGATCGACCGACCAGTACAGGTACATACCGTATTCGTCCGAAACGGGGAAATCGCGGATCTGCTCCGCGGTCAGATAGCCGTTGATGGCATGCTCACCGTCGTATTCGACGAGCAGTCCCTTCTTTTTGAGCCTTTCGGCCTCGGCACTGAGGATCTTGCCGTAAGCTTCCTTCAGGACCTCATCCCAGCGGGCGACCGCATCGTCATACGCCTGCTGATCCTCCTCGGATGCAGTCTTTCTCCAATGATCCTCGAACAATATCTCAACGTACTCCGGATACTTGCAGTACCTGTGGCACTCCTCTGTCCCCCACTCCATTCCCGTCTCATCACACCAGATACAGTACGCGACGTATCTTTCCCTGATCGGTTCTGCGAGCGAAGCATTTGCGATCCTGTCGTGAAAGCGCTTAGCTGTTTCATAGTCATTTACGCTGATCTTGACGGCGAACAGGCTCCCGTCCTCCGCGGCCCGATCGAGGATCTCATCCGTGAACGCGCCCAGCCATTCGACGGTGCGCGGGCTCGGTTCGGCGTTGTCGTTCCAGCTAACGCTGCCGCCGTAGAGTATTGTTTTACCGAGCAGCGGATCCGCCGTCGGCGCGGTAGTGGGTTCGTCAGTTTCCGGCAGCGTTGTCTGCTCCGGCAGTACAGTATTCATACCGTTATCATCGGTTTGTTCTTCGATAATCTCATTGCATGACGTTGCCATCGCAAATGCCGTACAGAGTGCAAAGCATAAGCATACGGTAATGAGTCGTATTGAAAACCTGTTTCGCATAATGATCCTCCTTTTGTTTTTAGCTGTAGATTTTTGAACTCAAGAGGCCAAAATGCTTCACCAAACAGCAACTCCGACATATTCCTTTGTGGAGTCACTGCTTCCGTTTCTCGTGATTGGTAAGTCTATTTTTATAAATCCTTGTAATACATTGTACTGCGAGTCAGTGCCGCTGTCAATCTTGTCACGGGAGCAGTCCGTTTACCCATCCACCCGAACCATGCCGCTACAAGCGTTCTTTTTCACCTCCTAATTATATAACAATCGAAACTGCAATTTGGGGACAAGCTCTTAAAAATATATTTTCGAGAGCCATTTGAGATCCTCCGCGAGCGACGGGCCGGTTTGTTGTAATATCGGCCATCACACCGGATCGCGCTTTGATCGCAGGCCCCTATATATAAACCAGTTGAAAAGCACATTTTCTGACATAGTTTGCAGCAAAATCGAAAATATACTTTTTCAAACAGGCTTTTTATGCAAAACGGCCGCGGTTTTCCGTTCCCGCAGCCGATTTTCCGTTTTGCCGATGTTAGGTTTTATTCCTCCTCCGTGAGGAGCGCGGAGAGCTTCTTTCGCACCCTCTGCAGGGCGTTGTCGACCGCCTTCGGGCTCCTTTGGAGCTCCTCCGCGATGCGCTTGTAGCTCATGCCGTTCAAAGCCCGGGTGAGCGCCTGCATCTCGAGCTCCGTCAGCCTTGCGGTGAGGCGCTGAGTGAAGTCCTGCTCCCGCTCCCGCTTGATCGCAAGCTCCTCCGGATTGACCGCGGAGGGGATGTTCAGCCTTTCCCCGAAGGTATCGGAATCCTTGTCGCTTGAATCGATCGGTTTGTCGAGCGATAAGGAATCATTGAGCGGGTTGTGCTTTTTCCTTGCGGCGCGCTTGATCGCGGCGAAGACGTTGTTGGTGATGCATACGTCCGCATAGGCGCGGAAGCCGACGCCCCGCTCCGCGTCGAAATCGCGTATCGCGCTGCACAGACCGATGGACCCCTCCTGAACGAGGTCCTCGTTTTCCGCGCCGATCATGAAATACGGGAAGCTGCGCCTTTCGACGAGCGGCATGAAGCGGCCCACGAGCAAGCGCTCCGCCTCCGTGTCGCCGCCCTGCGCGAGAAAAACGAGCTGTTCGTCGCTCATGGCGCCGTAATTCGGTTCGGGTCCCTCTCCGGTCATTCGCTGATTCCGTCCTGCCTGTTCTTTTCAAACATGATTATCGCCGCCGCGACCGCCGCGTTCAGCGAATCGATGCTGCCCTTGAGGGGGATCGAGACGAGGAAATCGCATTTTTCGCGAACGAGCTTCGAGAGCCCGTCGCCCTCGCCGCCGACGACAAGCGCGAAAGCGCCCTTCATATCGGTCTCGTGCATGCTCCTGCCGGCCATATCCGCGCCGGCGATCCAGAGCCCCGCGGCCTTGAGCTGCTCCATCGCGGAAACGATGTTCACGACCCTCGCGATGCGCATATGCTCCGCCGCGCCTGCGGAGGTCTTCACGACCGCCGCGGTGACGGGCGCGGAACGCCGCTTGGGGATCACGACGCCGTGCGCGCCGGCGCACTCCGCGCTCCTGATGATGGAGCCGAGGTTATGGGGATCCTCTATGCCGTCCAGCAGGATCACGAAGGGCTTTTCGCCCTTTTCCTCCGCGTAGGCGAGGATGTCCGAAATCTCCGAATACTCCACGCCGGGGATCTCCGCGACGATGCCCTGATGGTTGCCGCTCTTGCCGTCGTGGCCGAAGGGCATGCAGAGTTCGTCCAGCTTATACCTGTCCACCTCGCGGATGATCAGATTGCGGTCCTTCGCAAGGCCGATGATCTCGCCGAGGGAGCCGTCGTGCTCCTTCGTGACGAGGATGCGGTCGATGCTCCTGCCGCTTTTGATCGCTTCCTTGACCGGGTTCCTGCCCATTATGATGTTCGGCAGCTCCTCGGGGGCCTGCTGACGCTCCTCTGGCATTTCGCTCCTGCGGTCGAAATCGGGCCTGCGGTCGAATCTGCGCTCGCCGCGGTCGAAGCCGGGCTTGTCGCCGAACTTTCTTTCGCCGTAGGGCTTGCCGCCGAATTTGCGCTCGCTGCGGTCGAAGTTGGGCTTGCCCTCAAATTTCCTTTCGCCGTAGGGCTTGTCGCCGAATCTGCGCTCGCCGCGGTCGAAGCCGGGCTTGTCGCCGAACTTTCTTTCGCCGTAGGGCTTGTCGCCGAATTTGCGCTCGCCGCGGTCAAAGCCGGGCCTGTCGCCTAACTTTCTTTCGCCGTAGGGCTTGTCGCCGAAGGGCTTATCACCCCTGCGGTCGAAGTTGGGCTTATCGCCGAACTTTCTTTCGCCGTAGGGCTTGTCGCCGAATTTGCGCTCGCCGCGGTCGAAGTTGGGCTTATCGCCGAACTTTCTTTCGCCGTAGGGCTTGCTGCCAAAGGGCTTATCACCCCTGCGGTCGAAGCCGGGCTTGTCCCCGAATTTGCCGCCGAAGGGCTTGCCGTCGAACTTGCCCCTGCCGCCCTGTTTCCTGCCGTTTTTGTTGTTGAAGTCTGCCATTATGTTATTACCCTTTCAAAAGATTATTTAGCTTTGGTTGACGCCTCGCCGCTTAGCGCTTCGGCCATCAGGCTGCGGATGCGTTCATCCCGCCCGGAAAGATAGAGCCAGCCGATCAGCGCCTCGAGCCCCGTCGCGACGCGGTAGTCCATTATCGACGCGCTCTTCGGCACGGTGCCGATATGGGAGTTCCGCCCGCGCCTGAACACGCCGAGCTCCTCCTCGGTGAGCATCGGTTCGATCCGGCGGAAAGCCGCCGCCTGCGCTTTGGCGCAGACCAGCTTCGCCGCGCGCTCATGCAGGCCGTGAGCGGTCAGCGTGGTCGTTTCAAGAAGCAGAGTGCGCACGAAAAGATCGTAGACCGTGTCGCCCATATAGGCGAGTGATAAAGGCGCGATCTGCGAGGGGTCGTGCACGCCGCTCCCGTCCGGGAGCCGTGCCAGGGAAACGAGTGCAATATTGTTGTTCGCATATTCCATCATTTTACATTATAATCCAAATCCGGTAATTTGCAAGGTGTTTTATAAAATATTTTGCCTCCGTCCCCGCCCGATCGCACCCGATTGCTCTTGCCCCGCGCCGCGTTTGATGGTATAGTATTGCCGTGAAGCATTCATTCGAACGGGAAGCTATGCCCCGCGGCTCAAGGCGGGACGCTTAAACCATGGAAACGATTAGTGAATTCATTGAAAACGTGCTTTCTGAAGGCGCGTACAAAATAGTGCTGAGCGGGCCCGCGGGCGGCGAATACCGCAGGGTGACGCTCAATTTCGACCGCGGCGGATACTTCGCGGAGAAGCTGACCGCAAAGCAGGCCTTCCACGAGCGCATCCCGCCGGAAAAGGCGGCCGCCCGCATAGAAGAACTGTTCGAAGGCTTTTCGCAGATCAACGCCTGGAACAAGGCGAGCGAGTTCACCGCGCGCGTCACCAAAAAGGGCAAGCTCCTCACCGGCAGGCACGCCGCCTCCGCCGCCCCCGCGGCGCAGGGCGCTCAGCGCGAAAAGAGCTATCTGCTTTCATCAAGCGAGGTCATCCCGCCGCTCGTCGATATGGGCGTCATGACGCCGGACGGGCGCGTGCGCGCCGCTATGAACGACAAGTTCCGCCAAATCAACCGCTTCCTCGAGTTCATAGACGAGCTCATTGAAAAGGAAGACGAGGATCGGGAGCTGAACGTTATCGACTTCGGCTGCGGCAAAAGTTACCTCACCTTCATCGTGTATTACTATTTCACCGCCGTCAAAAAGCGCCCCGTCCGCATGACGGGCATCGACCTCAAGGAGGACGTGATCGCCTTCTGCAGCGCGACCGCGCAAAAATACGGCTATGACGGCCTCCGTTTTTTTGCCGGAGATATCGCGGATTTTGCCGAGCAGGACGGCAGGCCGATCGACCTTGTGATCACGCTCCACGCCTGCGACGCCGCGACGGACTACGCGCTATATAATGCGATCCGTTACGGCGCGAAATACGTCCTCTCCGTGCCCTGCTGCCAGCACGAGCTGAACACGAACGCGGACTTTTCCGCCCTCCCCCTCTTTGACGACGGGGGCATCCTGCGGGAGCGCGCGGCGGCGCTTCTGACCGACTCCATACGGCAGAAGCTGCTCACTTTCTGCGGTTACAGCACCCGCGTGATGGAGTTCGTGGATCTTTCGCACACACCGAAGAACATGCTGATCCGCGCCAAAAAGGCCCCGCTGCCCATGAAGCACCGCCTTGCCGCGCTCAAAGACGCGGAGGAGGCGCTCGATCTTCTCAAAACGGAGCAGACGCTGCACCGCCTGCTCAAAGAAAACGGATATCTCGATATTGAATAAACTGCCCGAAAGGAGTCCCGATATGTTCCTATTCGATGAAAGCTACTGCATCAACACCTTCCGCGAGCTGCTCGCCGCGGACAGCACCACCGGCCAATACGAGGAGGTCCAGCGCGTGCTCACCTCCATGCTGGACGAGCTTGGCTATCCCTACGAGGTCACCCACAAGGGCGGCGTGATCGCGGACCTCGGCGGCGCGGGGAACCCGCTGCTCGTTTCCGCGCACCTTGACGACATCGGCCTGATGGTGCGCCATATCAACGCGAACGGCACGCTTAACGTCTGCCCCGTGGGCGGGCTGTACCCGTTCTACTGCGTGACGGAGAACGTCCGCATCCACACGCGCGGCGGCAGGGTCTTCACGGGGAGCGTCTGCCGCGAGCCGAACAGCGTCCACGTGACCGAGGAGGAGCTCCGGGCCGTGCTGCCCGATTTCCGCACGAACGTCTGCGTCGTGCTCGACGAAAACGTGAAAAGCGTGGAGGACGTGCGGCGGCTCGGCATCGAGACCGGCGACATGATCGCGCTCGATCCCCGTTTTCAGCTTTCGAACGGCTACGTCAAGTCCCGCTTCGTGGACGACAAGGCCTGCGCCGCAGTACTGCTCGCCGCGATGAGGGAGCTCAAAGCGAAGGAAATCAAACTGAACCGCAAGGTATACGCCTATTTCGCGATGTATGAGGAGATCGGCCACGGCACGGTCTACATGCCGGAGGACACGAAGGATTACCTCGCGATCGACATTGCGCCGACCGGGCCGCAGCAGAATTCGGACGAGCGCAAGGTCACGATCTTCGCAAAGGATTCCCGCTACCCCTATCACTGGGGGCTGACGAACGAGCTGCGGGAGACAGCGCTCGAGGCGGGCGTCGATTTCGTGATGGACATCTTCACCCCGCATTACGGCACGGACGGCGATCCCTCCGTCGCCGCGGGGTACGACATCCGTCACGCCGCGATCGGCCCCGGCACCGCGAACAGCCACGGCTACGAGCGGACTCATATCGACGGGCTCAGAAGCACCTACGAGCTGCTGATGGCCTATATGACCAAATGAGGCGCTGCGCATAACCGAGTCAAAACCAAAACAAAAACCGCCCCTGTTCGGCTGCACCGTTCGAGGCGGTTTTTCGTTACGGCAGAAGGATCGCCGTTCAGTCGGGCATGCCGCCCGGGATCAGGATCGTGCCGTCGCCGAGAACGTAGACGAGCCTTGCAAGCTCGCCGTCGCCCTGCAGGGTGACGCGATACGCGCCCATGCCGCGATAGGTCTCCTCCGTCACGGACTGGATCGTGTGCTCCGGGAACTCGCGCCCGAGCATTTCAGTGACCTCCGGGATCTCTGAAGGATCGAGCACCTTGCCCTCGGTGAAGCCGTCGATACTGCCGAACAGGTCGTCAAGCCCGCCTACGCCGGGTGAGGTCAGCGGTTCGCCGGAGGTCAAAGGCCCGTCGGAGATCTCAGGCCCGCCCGTGGCAAGGCCGCCCGTGGTCTCGGGGCTGCCCGTGCCGTTCATATCGGGCGAGGTCAGGGGCTCGCCGGAGCCGTTGGGGCCGCCGGAAGCAGCGGGTTCGCGAGTGTTCAGTCCGAGCACGTCGGTCGGTCCCGCAGTGGGGCTTGCGGTGCTTCCGGTGCGGCCCGTGCCGTGCGCGCACGCGGTCAGCACCATGGCAAGCGCCAGCACGGCGGGCAGCAGGCGCAGAAACTTTTTAGTTGCTTTCATTGAAAAATCCCTCTTTCTTCACGGATCTTGGCGAGGTTTGCCGGCGTGCTTGAGCCGCCGATGAGCCTTCGTCCGCGGCTATTATCTGCGGCCGCGCGCGGCGCTATGCGGGAAAAAAGAGGAAAAAACGGAAATAAAAGAAAAACACAGTCTTTATTCGAGACTGTGCTTTCCAGTAATAATAAGCGGCTTCATCTGTTACCCTTGGCTCTGTTGTGCGTCTTGCAAAGCATCTGGCAGTTGGAAATGTCAGTAGCCCCGCCTTTGCTCCACGCGGTCACGTGGTCTGCGTCCATCTCGTTGAGCTTGTAGATACGTTTCGCGTTGTTAGTGTGACCGATTGCGCAAAGCGGGCAGTTGGAAATATCCTTCGCCTTGGCTTCGCTCGTCTGCGCATCATAAACCGCTTTCTTCGTCTTATCGTCGAAGACGCGGACGTTCAGCAGGGAAGCATCCTGCTCGCCGCCGAGGATGTATTCAAAGACGCCTTTTTTATCGAACACCTGAGTATCGGCAAGCAGCTCGTCGACTCGCTTTGCCACCGCGTCTTTATCATAGGCTTTAGTATGATAAAGACGATAAAGCCGTCCCCAGTCGAGCCCGCAGACATAACTGCCTGTATACTCAAAAACGGAGTCGATCCAGTCGATGACAGTATCAAAATGATTCTTTAATTCATTGATATTGTCGTCATTGCGGTGCAGGGCCATGTACCCGTCGATATCGCCGCCGCTCACCCAGTCGAGCGCCGTTTCGAGGATCGCCTGTCGCTTAGGGTCGCCCTTGACGTAAGTCTGCCAGCGGTTCATATTTGAGTTGCCGGTGTTTGAGAACACGGCGCGGGCCTTCGTAACGAACGGGCCGTGGTAGGACGCGTTGCGAAGCTCCTGCCTGACCAGCGGAACGCCCGCTATATTGATCGTTTCAAACCATTCCTGGATCTCGGAGGGCTCGCCCTCGCAGACATAGATCGTCAGCGGCGAACCTGTGATCCTGTCCTGTTCATCCTTGTCCAGGCTGCCGAAGTAGCGGGGCTTGCCGCCGCGCTCGACCGCAAAGGGCCAGGACATATTGACGAAGCGCGCAAACGATGTGATGCGCTGCTGTCCGTCCAGCACCTCGTACATACCGTCGGCATTCTTCACAAAATAGATCAGGCCGAGCGGGTAGCCCTTCAGAAGCGATTCCACGACCGCAACGTCCTTTTTGCCGTCGCCATAGATATAGTTGCGCTGATACTCGGGCTGTATGATGAGCTTGCCGCCCAGCCCGAAGAGACCCTTGCCCTCGTTTCGGTCAAATATAAAGCCCTTGCATACGTCGCCGACTGTCCAGTCGGTATGGAGCGTGGTCTTCATTTAGTATTACCTCCTTTTCTGCGGTGGATAAGAATCCGGGGGTAGATTTGAACATAAAAAACGCTATCTACTATGTAATACGTTTTCCCAACAGGAGGGTCAGATAAAACAATATCTGCCCCATCGTTGAGTTTGGTCACGGAAGACCTTTTTCCGTCCTTATCAACTTGAATTTGTCTCGGGTATTCTTTGGTTTTCGTCGCCGGATCTCCTGCCCCGGCTTTCGTTATATCAACAATTTCAAACTCTTCGGGATTATACTTGTCTAAAAATGTAATCGGGACACCCATGAGCCCATTACACTTTTGCCTGTATAAAGATCCTCTTATAGAGTCCTCTGCCGTTGATAACCGGTGCGTCGAGCCGCTCATGCGGGACTCTGCACCAGTCAAGCCGTCCGTCTCCGCCCCTGTCTGTTGTCCAGATGATCTCAAACTGCTCGGGATTGTACTTGTCGAGGAACGTGATGGGGACGCCCATGACGCCGTTACATCTTGCGGCGTACGACGATCCGCGCATAGAGCCGCAGCTGAGCTGCGAGCTGCGAGCAATTATCGCTTACGTCATCCGGCTTGTCAACCCCGGTTTTAATATAAAATCTGTCCGTTCCCTTTTTGCCGTTTTCAAGCATTTCCGGCCTTGCAAGCTCATAGTCCGCGCCGACGATCTCAAACTGTTCCGGGCTGTGTTTATCCAAAAAAGTGATGGGTACGCCCATATTGCCCGCGCAGGCGTTTTCGCAGAATGCAGCCGCCGTTCCGTCGACGCCTTTTTTCGCCGCCCACTCGCACTGCGCTGCTTTGGGGCAATCAAACCAGCAGGGCACGTAATCGGACGGGATGCACTCCGTGAACGGCACCTCTATCGCATCGTAATTATCATAATGCGGGTATTCGTTCACGCCGTATTCTTCTTCAAACTTCTTTTTCAGCTTTTTATTGTATTTGAGATTATGCGCCATGGTGTCGAGCAGCAAAGACTCATGACGCTTTCCATGGTCAATATTAGTGAACCAACAGGCAGAGGCCAATCGTCCCATAACGACGCCTTTGATTATTCTATAAGCCGAACCTTCTTTTTTATTCTCCAATAACCAGGCTTTGTACTCATCGGTTACATTGAAATACATATCTAGATTCAGCGACTTATATCCAAGCCAAATCTGATTGTCTTTCAAATACGGGAACACTTCTTTATACGTTATCGCATTCATATTCCCAAGGATAATGAACTGCTTTCCGCCTTCCATTATCCACGCCAAGAACTCTCTGAAAAGCGAAAACGGCGGATTCGTGATGATGATATCCGCTTCGTCGCGGAGCTTCGTCACCTCGGCGGAGCGAAAATCGCCGTCGCCCTCGAGATAGCCCGAAAACTCGACGTCGTCGGTATCGATCAAGCCCGAACCGTCCACATCCCGTGTCAACGTGAACAGCTTGCCCCTCGTTTCGTGAAGGTTTTCGTCATAGAGTGGAGACATCATCTCGAACATGGAGAGCTGCTTATTGCCCGCGCCCTTGGCGTAGGAGGTGGAGATCAGCTTTTTCAGGCCGAAGCGCTCGAAATTGGACGCGAAATATTTAGTGAAATTCGACCATTCCGGATCGTCGCAGGGAAGAAGGATCGTTTTCCCTCTGAATACGTCCGGATCGAACTCCACGTAAGCGTTCATTTCTGCCTCGATATCGGAATACTGCGTGTAGAATTCGTCGTTCTTGGCGTTTTTCGCAGCGCCGAGGCTTGCATTATCGGCCATTATCTGCTCCTTCCGTTTGCGCCGCGGCGTTTGCGCGGGCTTATAAATCGATCAAACGGGCGGCCCCATTGCCGCCCCTGCTGCTATTCCTCGTCTGTCTTCTTCAGCGTTTCGGCTATCTCGGAAAGCCACGCGCTATAGTGGTCGTAGGTGGTCTCGGTCCACCCGTCCAAAAGCCTGTTCAGGGATGCGGCGTCCGCTTCGATACCGCGGCTTTCATACTGTTCGGGATCGCGGTTGACCGTCACGACGTGAACGTTGTCCTCCTTAAAGTCGATCCGGAAAATGCAGTAACCGGTCCAGCTGCGGTGCGCAAAAAGGGTCTGCCCCTCCATATACCAGAACCACTTATCCTCCATGGCTTCGGGGACGTGGCCGCGGCGGAGCGCAGCCATTTCCTCACTGCTCAATGACCTTGTCAGCACGAAGGTATCGTGCCGCTCCGGCATGGGCTCCGTTTTCCAGTCGCCGCGCCGGGCGATCCTCGTTTTGTTATTCTCTTCCATCATATTTCCTTTATCGGGCATTTCCCGTTATTCCGCGAGCAGCGTGATCATGGCCTTTTCCGGGTCCTCCGCTCCCGAGGCCGAGAGGCCGACGGCGAGGGGGACGACGAGCGCGGAGCGGGCGGCAAGGCTTTCCCCCGCCTGCCCGAGGCGCAGCGAGGCGATCTCCAGCACTATGCGCCAGGCTTCGGCGGCGGAGGTGCAGACGGCTTTCGCCTCATCCGAGAAGCATGAGATCAGCTCCCGATAGGTGGTGAGCGGCGAGCCCTCCGAAAAGAACACGGCAGCAAGACTTTTTGCGGCTTCCTGCGCGGAGGTGACGGCGGTCAGCCCGTTCATCCAAGCGAACAGACGCTCCTCCATCGCGGCGGTGCAGCGCTCCGCGAGGGCGGTCAGCAGCTCGTCCCTCGTCTTGAAATAGTAATAGAGCGTGCCCTTGGAGATATCGCAGCAGGCGGCGACGTCCCCGAGGCTCATGCCCTCCGCGCCGCGCTCCGTCACCAGCTTTTCGGCGGCGGAAAGGAGCTTATCGCTTATTTGGTTGTTGAGTCTTGTTGCCATGGTGGTTTATTCGTGCAGCTTTTTAGTTACCTCATAGATCATCAGCGAGGCGGCGATGGAGGCGTTCAGGCTCTCGGCGCGGCCGTACATTTTGAGGCGGTACAGCGTGCAGAGCGAGGCGACCTCCTCCGAAACGCCGCTGCCCTCGTTGCCGATGACGATAACGCAGTTTTCGCCGATATCCGGGAGCTTTTCCTCGCCCTTGAGGTGCCCGCAGAGCAGCGTGCGGCCTTCGGCTTTGAGCTTTCTGAGCTCCGTCGTCAGCTCGCCCTCGTAGACGGGCATATGGTAGGTGCTGCCCATCGCGGAGCGCAGGGCCTTCGGGGAGAACGGGTCCGTGCTGCCCGTGCCGAGCAGGATGCAGCCCGCGCCCATCGCGTCCGCCGTGCGCAGGACCGTGCCCAAATTGCCGGGGTCCTGCATGCGGTCGAGCGCGACCGCGAGCCCGGCGGGATAGACCGCGGGCGGGGTCAGGTCGGGCGTCCTCACAGCGGCGGCGACGCCCTGCGGGGTCTTCGTGTCCGAAACGGAGAGCATGACCGACCGCGTGACCGATACGAACGGCACTGCGAGCGAGGAGGCTTTAGCTTCAAGCTCCCACTCGCCCTCCTCGATCAGAAGGTGCTCCGCCTTTGCGCCGGCGCGCAGCGCGTCGAATACCAGGCGCTCGCCCTCGATCAGGTGGAGCCCGGTCTCCTGCCTCGCCTTGCGGCTCGTGAGCGAACGCATCAGGCGAACGGTATCGTTGTTTCTGCTGGTGATAAGCATTTTTTGCCCTGCCGGATTTTATTTGTCGGTCGCCTTGCGGATCGCCCTCGCGAGCTGGTCGCCGCAGGAGGTGTCCTTCCAGCCGCAGGTGATGCCGGAGAGCCGTTCGAGCGCGAAATCGACGCTCGCGCCTTCGAGCAGGCTCGCGATCGCCTTGAGGTTGCCGTTGCAGCCGCCGGTGTAGACGATGTTGTGCAGCTTGCCGTCCTCGATATCGAAATCGATGAGCTGTGAGCAGGTGCCGCTGGTGCGGTAGGTGTAGTGCATGATTTTTCTCCTTGAATGCATGGATATTTAACTCTTATATTATAACAGAAAGCGGCGGGGGTGGCAAGAGCCTGCCGGTCGGTCCTTTTTCGCCGCCGCTGCGCGGTTTCGAATAAAATATATTTTATTTGCGTTCTCTTCGGGAGTATAATAGAAATGATGGAAAATACTTCCCGAAATCCACGTTTTGCAAGGAGGGATACTGTGATCAGATTTGAAAAGAAGGGCCATATCGGCATACTGACGATCGACCGCCCGGAGGCGCTTAACGCGCTCAATTCCGCAACGCTCGACGAGCTTTACGAAACCGCTGAAAGCATCCGCCGCGATGAGGAGGTCCGCTGCCTTATCGTCACCGGCGCGGGCAAGGCATTCGTCGCAGGCGCGGACATCTCCGAGATGCGCTCGCTCACCCGTGAAGAGGCCGTGGAGTTCGGCAGGCGCGGGCACCGCGCGTTCTGCGCGCTCGAAAGCCTCGAGATCCCCGTCATCGCCGCGGTCAACGGCTATGCTCTCGGCGGCGGCTGCGAGCTTGCGCTCTGCGCGGATATCCGCATCGCAAGTGAAAAGGCCAAGTTCGGCCAGCCCGAGGTCGGCCTCGGCATCACCCCAGGCTTCGGCGGCACGCAGCGCCTCGTGAGAACTGTCAACCGCGCCGTCGCGATGGGAATGATCTTCACCGGCAAAGTCATCAACGCCCAGAAGGCGCTTGAGATCGGGCTCGTGACCAAGGTCGTTCCCCCCGAGCAGCTTATGGATGAGGCCATGAGCATGGCCGAAGCGATCGCCGCGAACGCGCCCATCGCCGTCCGCAACGCGAAGAAGGCCATCCGCCGCAGCTACCTTGCGGAGCTTGGCGAGGACCTCGACGCGGAGGCGAAGCTCTTCGGCGACTGCTTTGAGACCGAGGATCAGCGCATGGCGATGACCGCCTTCGTAGAAAAGACCGAAAAAGCCCCGTTTACCGGGAAATAAATAATAACAATATTCACGAAAGGACTTACCATCATGAAAAACATCTTCGTTATCGGCACCGGCACCATGGGCCTTGATATCGCCCAGGTATTCTCCACCTTCGGCTACAACGTACATATGTTCGGCCGCACCCCCGAAAGCACCGGCAGGGCAGCAGCCAAGCTCGCAAAGGGCCTGAACAAGCGCGTAGAGCGCGGCAAGATCGAGCGTGAGAAGGCGGACGCGATCATCGCCGGCATCACCTTCACCAACACCTATGACGACGCGAAGGACGCTGATCTCGTCATCGAAGCGATCGTCGAGAACGTGGATCTCAAGAAGATCCTCTTCACTACGCTGGACGGCATCTGCCCCGAGAACACCATCTTCGCCACCAACACCAGCTCCATCTCCATCACCGAGATCGCCGGCGCGACCAAGCGTGCGGACAAGTTCATCGGCATGCACTTCTTCAACCCCGCCACCGTCATGAAGCTGGTCGAGCTGATCCGCGGCATGCACACCAGTGACGAGACCTTCGCCGCCATCCGCGAGCTGACCATCGCCATCGGCAAGGAGCCCGTCGAGGTCGCCGAAGCCCCCGGCTTCGTCGTCAACCGCCTGCTGATCCCCATGATCAACGAGGCCTGCGAGATCGTTCAGAACGGCGTCGCCTCCCCCGCTGACGTGGACAACGCCATGAAGCTGGGCGCAAACCACCCCATGGGACCCCTCGCTCTCGGCGACCTGATCGGCCTGGACGTCTGCCTTGCGATCATGGACACCCTCTACAACGAGACCCACGACAGCAAGTACCGCGCAAGCTGCCTGCTCCGCAAGATGGTCCGCGCGGGCAAGCTCGGCAGGAAGACCGGCTGCGGCTTCTTCCAGTATTGATCCCGATATGACCTGTGGGCGGGCTTCCATAGTCCGCCCTTCTTTTTAAGGAGGTTCCTTTGAAAAAAGCGCTGAACTCATGGAGCGGCATGCGCAAGTACCTCGAGAGCGAAATGCTCGCGCCGGAGCTCTCCGGCAGGGTGCGGTACAGCTGCTCGACCGGCGTGGGCATGGACGGCTGCCGTTTTTTTGAGATATATATCGACGATAAATGCTTCAAGCGCTTCTCGTGGGAGACCGTGAACTCGTATTTCATCGCGATGGGCTTCGCCGAAAAGCCCGACCCGATGAGCGTGCACGACTATTGGGACGGGTTTTGGCAGCTGCTTGCCGCTCACCCGATGGAGGACCGCACCGAATACACGGACGGCGAGTTCTGCCGCGCGCTCGAGCAGTACAGAAACTGCCCGATAGCGGCAAGCATCCGCTCCGCCGACCCGATCGTGTGCATGTTCGCCCTGCTCGACAGGCGCGTCGGCAAACGGACGCTTGAAAAGCTGAGGGATGAGCTCGCCGCCCGGCCCGCGTGGCTGCGGGAGCTCTACCGCATCCGGACGGGCGAGGCGCCGGAGGAAAAGCCATGATCGTACTCATCACCGGGGCATCCCACACAGGCAAAACGCTCCTTGCGCAGCGAATGCTTGAAAAATACAGCTGCCCGTACCTCTCCGTCGACCATCTCAAAATGGGGCTGATCAGGAGCGGGCAGACCGCGCTCACGCCGGAGGACGACGAGGAGCTGACCTCTTACCTCTGGCCGATCGTGCGCGAGATCATAAGGACCGCGATCGAGAACCGGCAGGATCTCATCGTCGAGGGCTGTTATGTCCCGTTCGGCTGGCGGCGGGATCTCGGTGAGGAGTACGCGCCTTCGGTCCGCTTCATCTGCCTCGCAATGACGGACGAATACGTCGACGCGCGTTTTGAGGACATAACCGCACACGCCTCGGATATCGAGGCGAGGCTTGACGATTCCTGGCTGACGCCTGAAAAACTGAAGGCGGACAACCGGGCTGTGGCGGAGGGCTTCCTTGCGGCTGGCGAAGCGGTGACTTTTATCGGCGGAGACTATAAAAAAACGATCGACGCACTGCTGCAGGGCTGAATCAAGGAGGCAAAAATGACGGTTTATTCGATGATCCTGTTTGCCGTGGCTGCGCTTTGCCTCGGGTTCGGCATAGCCATAAACAGGGGCAAAACGGAGCTCATCCACGATTATCATCAAAAGAAAGTGCCGGAGGAAAAGCGGCTCGAATACGGCAGGGCGTTTTCTGCCGGCATGTTCGTGCTTGCGGGTGCGCTTTTTCTCAGCGGCGTGATCGGGCTCATGGGCGACAGCCGTCCGTTCGTCATCGCCTCGCTCGCCGTGCTTTTTGCCGGCATCGCCGTTTCGTTGGCGATGATCGCGCGGGTGCAGAAGAAATACAACGGCGGGCTGTTCTGATTGCCATCTTCGGCATATAATGCTATAATTAAGGCTGTTCGAAAAAGCTTTATCGGGGGAAAACGCTATGAATAAAAAGATCATCCTTATGACAGGCGGCGGCTCCGCGGGGCACGTCACGCCGAACGTCGCGCTGATGCCGAAGCTCCGCGAAGCGGGGTTTGAGATCCACTACGTCGGCACCGCGGACGGCATCGAAAAGAAGCTGATCGCGGAACAGAAGGACGTTGTTTACCACGAGATCGAGGCGGGCAAGCTGCGCCGCTATCTCTCGCTCAAAAACCTTACCGATCCGTTCCGCGTGATCAAGGGCGTTTCCCAGGCGAAAAAGCTTGTCCGCGAGCTCCGGCCCGACGTCGTCTTTTCCAAGGGCGGCTTCGTGAGCGTCCCCGTCGTGATGGGTGCGAAGCGCAAATGCCCCGTCATCTGCCACGAGAGCGACTACACGCCCGGCCTCGCGAACAAGATCGCCGCGCGCTATGCGGACACGGTCTGCGTGACGTTTGAGGACACTCTCAAATACACCGGCAAGAAGCACGCCGTCCATACCGGCACGCCGATCCGCAGGGAGCTGTATTCCGGTTCGCGCGAACGCGGGCTCGCCTTCCTCGGCTTCTCCGGCGAAAAGCCGATAATCCTCGTGATGGGCGGAAGCCTCGGCGCGACCGCGATCAACGACGGCGTCCGTGCGGCGCTTCCGGAGCTCGGCGATAAATTCGACGTCGTCCACCTCTGCGGCAAAGGCAAGCTCGATGAGACCGTCTCCTCCCCCTGCTACCGCCAGTATGAATACATAAGCGCGGAGCTGCCGGACATCCTCGCGGCGACCGACCTCGTTGTCAGCCGTTCCGGCGCGAACGCGGTGTTCGAGTTCCTGGCGCTTCGTAAGCCCGCGCTATTCATCCCCCTGCCGCTCGAGGCGAGCCGCGGCGACCAGATCCTGAACGCGAACTACGTCACCGGCAAGGGCTACGCGATGCAGATGGATCAGAAGGACGTGAACGCGAAGACTCTTGTCGAAAAGATCAACGAGCTCTACGAAAGGCGTGCGGAATTCATCGCGAAGATGGAGCGGGACAACACCCTCGACGGCACCGACAAAGTGCTTGAAGTTATCAAGAACGCCGCCGAAAACGGCAAGAAAGAATGATAAACCTGCTTTCAAAGCTCTTTATAAAAAACCGCACGGACTATGATGATATCCGCGTGCGCGGGCAGTACGGCGTGCTGACCGGCGCGGTCGGGATCTTCCTCAACCTCGTCCTGTTCGGCTTCAAGCTGGCGGTCGGCACGCTCGGCCGCTCCGTCGCGATCACGGCGGACGCGTTCAACAACCTGTCGGACGCGGGCAGTTCGGTCATCACGATGATCGGCTTCCGCCTTGCAGGGCAAAAGCCCGACACCGAGCACCCGTTCGGCCACGGCCGGTTCGAGTACATCGCCGGCCTGCTCGTTTCCGCCGCCATCGTGCTGATGGGCTTTGAGCTCCTCAAGACCTCGGTCGGCCGCATAATCCACCCGGAGGAAACTGAGTTTTCGGTGCTGACGCTGATCGTGCTCGTTTGCTCAATTGCCGTCAAGCTCTACATGGCGTTATACAACACGCGCCTCGGCAAAAAGATAGAGTCCCCCGCCCTCGCGGCGACGGCAAAGGACTCCCTTTCGGACAGCGCGGCCACCTCGGCGGTGCTCGCCGCATCGCTCATCGGGCATTTCACCGGCGTCCGCCTCGACGGCTGGTGCGGCGCCCTCGTTTCGGTGTTCGTGCTGTATTCCGGCATCAGCTCCGCAAGGGAGACCATCGCGCCCCTGCTCGGCAGCCGCCCCGACGAGGAATACGTGAAGAACATCGAGCGCCTCGTGACCTCGTTCGACGGCATCGAGGGCATTCACGACCTCATCATCCACGATTACGGCCCCGGCAGGCGCATCGTTTCGCTGCACGCCGAGGTGCCGATGCGCCCGGGCGACGACGTTTTCGCCGTGCATGACGTGATCGACAACGCGGAGAGGAAGCTCCGCGAGGAGCTCGGCTGCGACGCGACCATCCACCTCGACCCAGTCGCCGCGGGCGACGAACGCGCCGCGGAGCTCAAAGCGGAGATGCAGGCCGTGCTCCAAAGCATCGATCCCTCGCTGATGCTGCACGATTTCCGCATCGTCCCCGGCCCCACGCACACGAACATGATCTTCGACGTGGTCGTGCCGTTCGACCTGCCCCTGACGCCGGACGAGGTGACGGAGCGCATCGAAAAAGCCGCCTCCTGTTTGGAAGGCGGCAAGTACTACGCGGTCGTGACCGTGGATCGGCCGTTCTGCTGAACTCAACAGAAGCCCCGTTTTCGGGGCTTCTGTTCGTGGAACAACCGATGCTGTTTTATTCATTTACCATCATTCTGTGATCCCCGTCGTTTCTCCCGTCAGTGTAATTATGTATGCATATTCCGAATCAGGGGGAAAGCCGACGAGCTGATCGTAGGTCAGAAGCCCGCGGACGATGATATCGCCCAAAGGATCGAAATGATCCGCCCCTTCAATGATATATCCGAGGTCTTTCAGCCTTTGCAGCTCTTTCTCGTATTTGCTCTGTACGAGGGCGTCTTCTTCCGGACGATCCTGCTGATCCTCCCAAAGCTCATGCCGTTTGGCGTAATACTCGTTCAGTGCCTGCCTTCGGTTTCGATATACAGAACTTTGTCCTATACTGTCAAGGTAATGCGCGAATGCAATGGGGAACACCATATCCTCGTCGTACTTTTCAGCCAGTAATTCAAGGTCTTCCTCTGTGTGCTCCTGATCCGGATCGAAATAATACTCGGCAAGGTATTCATAATAGCGACCGCGGTTTTCCTCAACAAACTGCTGATAGAGCCGATCGTACAGCATTATGTCAGGGTTATCGGCATACATCTGCCGATAAAGCTCTTCGGTCTCTTCGGCGTGCATATTCAAGAGCCCGTAATTCAGGCATTCTATTCTTATATTGACTGTAAAAACACAATCCCTATAGCGCTCGTCTCCGAGCATATCGTTCAGACTGCCGCGGAATTGCACCGTTCCGGGAACGGGGAGATCGTCTGAGAACGCGGGCGTCTCGTCGGAGTAAATGATCTGTTTTTCCCTTATATCCGGCGTGGGGACCGGCGTCGGCGCCTGTGATGTCTCTGTCTCGTCCGGCGATATGCTGTGCATCGCATCGGGTGTTGGATGAAGCGCAGTTTGTTCGGTCGATCCATTCTTCTTGAAAAGCAGCCCGAAGAAGGCGACGGCCGCGAGCGCAAGGCAGGCAGCGGCGATCATCCAGCCGGTCCCGCGCGGCCTTTCCCGCACGATAACGAAGTTCTCCGCCTGTTCAAGATATGTGGTATCGATTTCGCTGAGCGCTTCACGCAGCAATTCTTTTTTTACGATATACTTATTCATACCCAAAAACCTTCTTTCTCCAAAAATCGCTTGAGTTTTTTCCGGAGAGCAAAAAGCTTCCTGACCGTTTTCTGCGCCGGTTCTCCGCGCTTTTCGGCAAGCTCGGCTATGCCGTCTTCAAATCTGTATCTGCGGATGAACAGCACCCTGTCCTCCGCCGGGAGCAGTCCGAGCCACTCGTTTATCAGCCTTGCGAGCTCCTTTGCGTCAGCCTCGTGCTCCACGTTCTCCTTCGACGGCAGGCAGGCCGCAAGCTCGTCGAGCGAACCGGTCTCGGCGGCTCCTCCGCGCTTTGCGGCGCTCTTTTTTTCAAGCAAGCTCAGCGCACAGCGCTTTGTGACGGCGGCGATATAGGCTTTCAGCGAACGCGGCTGCTCCGGGGGGATGTTGTTCCACAGTATCAAAAGCACGTCCGAAACACACTCCTCCGCGTCCTCGGCGCTGCGGAGCATATTACGGGCGACGGCGCGGCAAAACGAGCCGTATTTGGCTTTCGTTTCGGCGATCGCCTGTTCGTTCCGTTCAAGAAACAGGGCGATTATTTCCCGATCGTTCACCGCTTTTCGCTCCTTTCCGGGTTTTGAAGGCCTTCACCTATACAGTACGGTTTCGACGGCGGATATCCTCAGTCATCTAAAATATATTATAGCAGGATGTCCGAAAAATCAATCGTTCTCTGGCACGCACGCAGCTTATATTGTTTTGCCCACTGTAAATGCCGCGTGTTTCGTGATATAATAATTAAGTTATGCGCGGGCATCCCGCAAAAACTGTTATGAGGTGCAATATGGATTACGCAAAGGAAAGTCTCCGCCTGCACGGCGAATGGAAGGGCAAGATCGAGGTCGTTTCGACCGTCCCGACGAATGACCGCGAGGATCTCTCCCTCGCCTACACCCCCGGCGTCGCCCAGCCCTGCCTGGAGATACAGAAGGACGTCGACAAGAGCTACGAGCTCACCCGCCGCCACAATCTCTGCCTCGTCGTGACCGACGGCACCGCCGTGCTCGGCCTTGGCGACATCGGCCCGGAGGCGGCCATGCCCGTCATGGAGGGCAAATGCGTGCTGTTCAAGAACTTCGGCGGCGTGGACGCCTTCCCTCTCTGCCTCAAGACCAAGGACGTGGACGAGATCGTCCGCACTATCTACCTGATGAGCGGCAGCTTCGGCGGCGTGAACCTTGAGGACATCTCCGCACCCCGCTGCTTTGAGATCGAGCGCAGGCTCAAGGAGATCTGCGATATCCCGATCTTCCACGACGACCAGCACGGCACCGCGGTCATCACGCTCGCGGGGCTCACGAACGCGCTGCGGCTCGTTGGCAAAAAGATGGAGGAAGTGCGCGTCGTCATGAGCGGCGCGGGCGCGGCAAGCATCTCGATCACGCGGCTCCTCCTCTCCCGCGGTGTCAAAAACATCACCCTCTGCGACCGCACCGGCATCATCTACGCCGGGCGCGAAAAGGGCATGAACCCCGTCAAGGAGGAGATGGCGAAGGTGACCAACCTTGAAGGCCGCCGCGGCACCCTTGCGGACGCGCTCGTCGGTGCGGACGTGTTCATCGGCGTTTCCGCGCCGAACACCGTTACCACAGAAATGGTGAAGACCATGAATGAAGACGCGGTCGTCTTTGCCTGCGCGAACCCCACGCCGGAGATCTTCCCCGAGGACGCGAAGGCCGGCGGCGCGCGCGTCATCGCGACCGGCAGGAGCGACTATCCGAACCAGATCAACAACGTCCTCGCCTTCCCGGGAATCTTCCGCGGCGCGTTCGATGTGCGCGCGAGGGACATCAACGACGAGATGAAGATCGCCGCGGCGGAAGCGCTGGCTTCGCTGATCGCGGACGACGAGCTCAGCGAGGACTACATCATCCCGCAGGCGTTCGACAAGCGCGTGGGTCCCGCCGTTGCGAAGGCAGTTGCCGAGGCAGCGAGAAGGAGCGGCGTGGCAAGGCTCTGATCTTTTCCGAAACGTAACTATGAAAAGGTGTTTTGCATACAATAGAATAACCTTTTTAGCTCTGCTGATCGTTTTTTCCACGCTCGTTTCCGCGTGCGCGGGGAAGCCCGTCCCGATCACGCCGGCGACTCCCGTCCCGGTGACGGAGGCGCCCACGGCTGTGCCGACGGAAGCACCCACGCCCGTCCCTACCCCGGAGCCCACGCCCTCGCCGTATGAGCTCACTTCGCCCGTTTACGACGAAACGAAGCTCGCGCCGTTCATGCTCGTCAATTTCGAACACGAGTGCCGCTGCATCGGGGACGCGGAGACGCAGCTCGTCGAACTGCACGGCAACACCCCGGCGAGCCTGCTCCTGACCAACAACGACCACAGGCTCAATTCCGAGGCAGTTCCCGCCCTTTCCGCCTTTGCGGACGCGTTTTACGCTGAGACCGGCGGCGACCGCCTGCTCGTGACGAGTTCCTACCGCACGCGCGAGTATCAGCAGGATCTCTACAACGAATACGTGCAGAATTACGGCGAGGAGTACGCGCGCATGTACGTCGCGGACCCGGGCGCGAGCGAGCACCACACCGGCCTTGCGGTGGATCTTTCCACGAAGAACAAGGCGGGCGAGCGCGTTGCGCTCATAAATCATGAAAAGTTCGCATGGGTCACGGAGCACTGCTCCGATTACGGCTTCATCCTGCGCTACCCGGTCGGCACGGAGAGCATCACGCACGTTGCCTACGAGCCCTGGCATTTCCGCTATCTCGGCAAAGAGCTCGCCAAGGCCGTGACCGCTATGGACATGACGTACGAGGAGTTTTGCGAGCACATAAGGCAGTACACCGTGGAGAGCTGTATGCTGTATCTTTCAAAGGATCTCTGCTGCCCGGACGTGGCATATATCGAAAACCTCCCCGAAGAGGGGTACCTCTTCTATTACGCCCCGGCGGGCGGGCCGGTGCCCGTCGTCCGCGGAGCGGACGAGACCGTTTCCGCGGATAACGCCGGCGGCTTCATCATCGCCGTAAAGATCGGCTGAAATCTTGAAATCGAAAGCGGCAAAAACCGAAATATTCGAGAGCATGCCCGTGAGAAAAGCGGTGCTCCTTCAGATCCTGCCCGCGATCGCGAGCCAGATGGTTGCGCTCCTCTATTCCCTGGCGGACACCTTCTTCGTGGGCAGGCTCGGCGACCCGGACCAGACCGCCGCGGTGACCGTCGCGGGGGCGATATTCCTGCTCCTGACGGCCCTTTCCAACCTTTTCGGCATCGGCGGCGCGAGCCTCGTCTCGCGCAGGCTCGGCCTCGGCCTCCGGGACGAGGCGCGGCAGGCGTCGAGCTTCTGCCTGTATGCGGGACTGATCTCCGCGCTCGCGTTCGGGCTGCTCGTCGGCCTGCTCTCCTCCCCCATCCTGCGCCTCTGCGGGGCGAAGGAAGCCTCGTTCGAATACGCAAAGGGCTATCTCTTCTATTCCGTCGTGCTCGGCGCGGCGCCGACCGTCGGCACCACGCTGCTTGCGAACCTCGTGCGCGCGGAGGGTTCGTCCGTCGGGGCGAGCATCGGCGCGACGCTCGGCTGCTTCGTCAACATCGTGCTCGATCCGGTCTTCGTGCTGCCGTTCGGCCTCAATATGGGCGCGGCGGGCGCGGGCGCGGCAACGGCGATATCGAACGCCGTCGGGCTTTGCTACTTCATCATCTTCATCCTGCGGCGCCGGGATGAGAGCGCGAGCTCCGTCGACCCGCGGCTGGTCCCCATGGGAGCAAGGCACGCGGCGGAGATCCTTCGCATCGGCCTTCCCTCGGCGCTTCAGTACATGCTGACGGTCGTTGCGGTCAGCGCGCAGCTGCGCTTCGTTTCCAAATACGGCAATACGGCCGTCGCGGCGGTCGGCATCACTAAAAAGCTCGATCAGCTCCCGCTGTTTTTCGCGATCGGCTGCGCGAACGGCCTGCTGCCCCTCGTGGGCTACAACTACGCCCGCGGGAATTACGAGCGGACGGAGCGCACGTTCCGCTTCGGCGTTTCGATCTCGCTCGGCTTCGCGCTCGCCTGCGTGCTGGCCTATGAGCTCTTCGCTCCGCGCCTCACGCGGCTGTTCATCGGCGACGCGGAGACCGTGGGTCTTGCCGCGTCGTTCCTCCGCCGCATGGTCGTGGCGATGCCGTTCATGTCCGTCTGCTACCCGCTGATCACCAAATTCCAGGCCATGGGCAAGGCGCGTGAATCGCTGACCGTATCGGTCATGCGCAAGGGCGTGCTGGACATCCCGCTGTATTTCGTCATGGACGCCGTGAAGCCGCTCTACGGCTGCATGTGGGTCCAGCCCATCGTGGACACCCTATCGCTCGCCGCGGCCGTGCTGCTTAACCGCAGGATCGTCCGGCGGGACAGGAAAAACCAACAAATCGCACAGTAAACCGGAGAATGCCAATGAAAACCATCACAGTTATCCCGCTCGGCGTGCCGGGCAGTATCGCGCTCTCATCCGTCGAAGCGCTGAAAAAAGCCGATCGCCTGTATCTCCAGACGGCGGAGCACCCCGCCTCACGCATCGTTGTTGGCGAAAGCGGCCTTCGGCCGGACGCGATCGCGCTCGACGAGCTCTACCGCTCGAGCTTCGATTTTGAGGAGCTGAACTCCCGCATCGCGGAACGCCTGACCGGGGACGGTGCGGAGAACGTCGGCTTTGCGGTCATCGGCCGAGGCGTTGGCGCGGACCTTGCCGGGAAGCTTGCCAAAAAGGCCGCCGAAAAGCATATTTTGCTCCGATTCCTGCCCTCCTCCGGCTTTGCGGAGGCGGCGCTCGCCGCGGCGTTTTCCGCGGGCGAGGCGGAGCTCTTCTCGGACTATGACCTGCGCACGGCAAGGAGCCTTATGGTAGGCTCGCCCGAGCTGCCCCTCGTCATCGAGGAGTGCGACACGCTCCTTCGCGCGGGGGAAGTGAAGCTGCAGCTCCTCGAATACTATCCCGACGATCACCGCGTCACGCTCTGCAGCATGGATGACAGCGGCGCATACAAGGCCCAAAGCCTTCCCGTCTTCGAGCTCGATCGCCCCGGGAACGCGCGCCTCTACGGCGCGGCGACGGTGCTGATCGTGCCCGCCTGCCCGCTCACGAAGCGCACCCGCCACGGCATGGAATCGCTTATGGAGGTCATGCACCGCCTGCGCGCGCCCGGCGGCTGCCCGTGGGACGCGGAGCAGACCCATTCTTCGCTGCGCTCCTCGCTGATCGAGGAAAGCTACGAGGTGCTGGACGCGATCGACAGGGAGGACATGACCGCGCTCGAGGAGGAGCTCGGCGACCTGCTGCTGCAGGTGGTCTTCCACGCCGTGATCGAGGAGGAGCGCTCAGAGTTCAATATGCGTGACGTGATCACCGGCATCGTAAATAAGCTCATCTACCGTCATCCGCACGTTTTCGGGGACGTGAAGGTGAGTTCAAGCGACGACGTGCTCGTGAACTGGGAGAACCTCAAGCAGAAGGAAAAGCACCAGCAGACGGTGGCGGACGCGATGCGCTCCGTGCCGACGTCGTTCCCGGCGCTGATGCGCAGCTATAAGATCCAGAAGAAGGCGGCGCACGTCGGCTTCGACTGGCCGAGCGCGGAGGAGGCGTTCCCGAAGATCGCGGAGGAGGCCGAAGAGGTCCGCGAGGCCATGGCCGAGGGCGGCGGGCCCCATCTCGCCGAGGAGATCGGCGACCTGCTCTTTGCCGTCGTCAACGTGGCGAGGCTCAAAAAGGTCGACCCGGAGCTGGCTCTCGGAGCGGCGTCGGACAAGTTCATGCGCCGCTTTATCGCGATGGAGGAGCTGATCGCGAAGGAGGGGCTGTCGCTTTCCGATATGACGCTCGAGGAGATGGACCGCCGGTGGGACCGTGTGAAGAAAGGTGAATAAAATAGCAAAAAAGCCTTAAAATATATCAAAAACCTATTGTGTTTTTGGGTTTATGCTGTTAAAATAACTAAGGTCCTCGGGGAAAGTACCGGGGCGCGGAGCCGAAGGGCTCTACGGCAAGCAACAATAATTTAACTTATTTATAAACGGAGGATCTACCATGAATAAGGCTCAGCTCATCAGCGCACTCACCAACACCGCGAAGCTTTCCAGGCGTGATGCGGACGTCGCTGTAAATTCCATTTTCGACATCATCATCGACCAGCTCCGTCAGGGCGAAAAGGTCCAGATCGTCGGCTTCGGCGCTTTCGACGTTCGCGAGCGTCCCGCCCGCAAAGGCCGCAACCCCATGACCGGCGAGGCTATCGAGATCGAAGCCACCCGCAGCGTCGCTTTCAAGCCCGGCAAGTCCCTCAAGGACGCTATGGAGCAGAAATAATCAGGCGATCATCACGCCCGCAGGCCACGCCTTGCGGGCTTTTTTATGCCCCAGGGGGAGCTCCCGGTTTGTGTTAAAATCAAGGCAAAAGTTTGAAACTTTTCCGAATTCGTTCAAAATCTGCCCCAAACCTCAAATTGCATCTTGATTTATTAAAATTTCGTGATACAATGATCATGCAGAAATGCGGGGGCGAGAGCTCACCGCATAATAATCACCCAGGAGGTAACAACAATGGCTTTTAAGATCACTGATGCGTGCATCGCATGCGGCGCTTGCGCAGCAGAATGTCCCATGGAGGCTATCGCAGAGGGCGACGGCAAGTTCGAGATCGATCCCGAAAAGTGCGTTGGCTGCGGTGCCTGCGCCGGTGTTTGCCCCGTTGGCGCACCCGAAGAGGCATAATTGACTTTCAGAAAAGGCGCGAAGCTCCGGCTTCGCGCTTTTTGTGTGTTTTGAAAAAGTCAAATATACTTTATAAAAACGCAAAAATGCGCTTGCCTTGACCCTGCTTGCGGGCTATAATAAGAGTTGGACTTTGTATCCGTCAAATAATCTGCGTTTTTCCGCAGAGTATAAAGTAATAGGAGGATTTACTCAATGGCAAAGACCGTCACCATCGATGGTAATACCGCTGCGGCCCACGTGGCCTACGCATTCTCCGATGTGGCAGCGATCTACCCCATCACTCCTTCCTCTCCCATGGCAGAGGTCGCCGATGAATGGGGCGCACAGGGCAGGATCAACCTGTTCGGTCAGAAGGTCCGCATCGCGGAGATGCAGTCCGAGGGCGGCGCCGCGGGCGCTGTTCACGGCTCCCTTTCCGCAGGCGCTCTGACCACCACCTTCACCGCATCCCAGGGCCTTCTTCTGATGATCCCCAACATGTACAAGATCTCCGGCGAGCTGCTTCCCGGCGTTTTCCACGTTTCCGCACGTGCTCTCGCCGCGCACTCCCTCTCCATCTTCGGTGATCACAGCGATGTTATGGGCTGCCGCCAGACCGGTTTCGCGATGCTCTCCTCCGCTTCCGTTCAGGAAGTCATGGACCTTGCTCTCGTGACCCATCTGTCCGCCATCAAGTCCAGCGTTCCCTTTGTCCACTTCTTCGACGGCTTCCGCACCTCCCACGAGGTCCAGAAGATCGAGCAGATCGAGTATGAGGACATGGGCAAGCTGCTCGACATGGACGCCGTCAAGGCCTTCCGCGACCGCGCTCTCAACCCCGAGCATCCCCATCAGGCCGGTACCGCGCAGAACCCGGATATCTACTTCCAGGGCCGCGAAGCCGCGAACATCCACTACGCAAAGGTCCCCGAAGTCGTTGAGTACTACATGGAGAAGGTCGGCGAGCTGACCGGCAGGAAGTACCACCTCTTCGATTACGTTGGCGCACCCGACGCTGACCGCGTTCTCGTCATCATGGGCAGCGGCGCAGACGTTGCCGAGGAAGCCATCAACCACCTCATGAAGAAGGGTGAGAAGATCGGCGTCATCAAGGTCCGTCTTTACAGGCCCTTCGCGGCAGACAGGCTCCTCGCAGCCATCCCCGCATCATGTAAGAAGATCGCCGTTCTCGACCGCACCAAGGAGCCCGGCTCCCTCGGCGAGCCCCTCTATCTGGACGTTGTCGACGCGCTCGCAGAGGCGGGCCGCGACATCAAGGTCGTCGGCGGCCGTTACGGCCTCGGCAGCAAGGAATTCACCCCGACCATGGTCAAGGCCGTGTTCGATAACCTCCTCCTTGCGGAGCCCAAGAACCACTTCACCGTCGGCATCGTCGACGACGTGATGAACACCTCCCTCCCGATGGGCGAATTCGTCAACGCGGCGCCCGAGGGAACGATCTGCTGCAAGTTCTTCGGTCTCGGCAGCGACGGTACCGTCGGCGCCAACAAGAACAGCATCAAGATCATCGGCGACCACACCAACATGTATGCTCAGGGCTACTTCGCATACGACTCCAAGAAGTCCGGCGGTCTGACCATCAGCCACCTCCGCTTCGGCAAGACCCCCATCCAGAGCCCCTACCTCATCGACAGCGCCGATTTCGTCGCCTGCCACAACGCAAGCTACGTGACCCGCTACGACGTGCTCGAGGGCCTCAAGGAAGGCGGCGTCTTCCTCCTCAACAGCCCCTGGACCGTTGAAGAGATGGATAAGGAACTTCCCGCATCCATGAAGCAGACCATCGCGAAGAAGCACATCCGCTTCTACAATATCGACGCCGTCAAGCTCGCCCGCGAGGTCGGCATGGGCGGCCGCATCAACACCATCATGCAGAGCGCGTTCTTCAAGCTCGCAGAGGTCATCCCCGTTGACGAAGCTATCGGCTACATGAAGGCAGCCGCCAAGAAGAGCTACTCCAAGAAGGGCGAGGACGTCGTTCAGAAGAACTACGCCGCGATCGATATCGGCGTCACCGGCATCGAGGAGATCAAGGTCCCCGAGAGCTGGGCTGCCGCCACCGAAGGCGCGACCGCAATGCACGTCAGCGACGATCCTTACTTCGTCGATTTCATCAAGCCCATCCTTGCGCAGCAGGGCGATAAGCTCCCCGTCAGCAAGCTCGCGGCGGACGGCTTCGTTCCCACCGGCACCACCAAGTACGAGAAGCGCGGCATCGCCGTTGAGGTCCCCGTATGGGTCACCGAAAACTGCATCCAGTGCAACCAGTGCGCAATGGTCTGCCCGCACGCCTGCATCCGTCCCTTCGTGATGGAGGACGGCACCGAGGCTCCCGAGGCGTTCGTCACCAAGAAGGCCATCGGCGTCGGCGACGGCAAACAGTTCCGCATCCAGATCAGCCCCTACGACTGCACCGGCTGCGGCAACTGCGTGGACGTCTGCCCCGCAAAGGTCAAGGCGCTCGTTATGAAGCCCCTTGCAGAGGTCGAGAAGGTCGAAAACGACAACTGGAACTTTGCGCTTGAGCTTCCCACCCTGGATCTGCCCGTCAACAAGGCGACCGTCAAGGGCAGCCAGTTCGAGCAGCCCCTGTTCGAGTTCTCCGGCGCATGCGCAGGCTGCGGCGAGACTCCTTACGTCAAGCTCGTTACCCAGCTCTTCGGCGACCGCATGATCGTTGCGAACGCCACCGGCTGCTCCTCCATCTACGGCGGCAGCGCACCTACCTGCCCCTACACCGTCAACAAGGAAGGCCACGGCCCCGCTTGGGCAAACTCCCTCTTTGAGGACAACGCCGAGTTCGGTTTCGGTATGAACCTCGCCACCTCCCACCGCCGCGCAAGGCTGGCTGACCTCGTCCGCCAGTTCGCAGACGGCTGCGATGAAGAGGGCAAGGCGCTCTGCAACGCATGGCTCGAGAACATGGACGACGCCGAAGGCAGCAGGAAGACCGGCAAGGCCGTCATCGAGATGGTCGAGAAGTGCATGAACTGCGGCTGCGAGTGCGACGAAGTTGCAAAGCAGATCTACGAGCTCCGCGATATGTTCACCAAGAAGAGCCAGTGGATCTTCGGCGGCGACGGCTGGGCATACGACATCGGCTACGGCGGACTCGATCACGTTCTCGCTATGGATGAGGACGTCAACGTGCTCGTTATGGACACCGAGGTCTATAGTAACACCGGCGGACAGTCCAGTAAGGCCACCCCGACCGGTTCCGTTGCGAAGTTCGCGGCGGCCGGCAAGCGCACCAAGAAGAAGGACCTCGGCATGATGGCGATGAGCTACGGCTACGTCTACGTTGCGAAGGTCTGCATGGGCGCCGACAAGAACCAGCTCGTCAAGGCGATCACCGAGGCCGAGGCCTACAAGGGACCCTCCCTCATCATCGCTTACGCACCCTGCATCAACCACGGCATCAAGTCCGGTATGGGCAAGTCCCAGGCCGAGGCGAAGAAGGCAGTCGAGGCCGGTTACTGGCCGCTGTACAGGTACAATCCGGACCTCGCAGCACAGGGCAAGAACCCGTTCCACCTTGACAGCAAGCCCGCGACCGCAAGCTACAGCGAGTTCATCATGGGTGAGAACCGCTACGCCGCTCTGAAGCAGCAGTTCCCCGAAGTCGCAAGCGAGCTGTTCGTACGCGCCGAGCAGGAAGCCAAGGACAAGTACGACTACTACAAGAAGCTCAACGATATGGAGTAATTCCTGTAAATTGAGTAAATAAACAATGACCCGGCTCCGAAATGGGGCCGGGTTTTTTATGCCAACCGGATGTCATAAGGTAAGCAGTCCCGAAGGACTGCTTACCTTAATCATTCATTATTCAGTCTTCAGTTTTCAGTTAGCTTGCGCTTTTGCACCTCATCAGTCGGCCTCGCCTAAGTTTGGTCGGCAGCGTGCGACCTGCGGATCGCATCCCCTCAAGGGGAAGCCCGCCGGCTTGGTCTCTCCGCCGCCTCATCCTGTGACCGCGGCAAGCGGGCGGATGATATCCGCCGCTGCGGAGCATCCCCGCCTCACACCCATTCCTTGTTGATCTTGATGTAGATCCGCTTGAGAAGCTGGGCAAGCAGCGTATAGACCGTCATCAGTATCACGAGCCAGATCGCGAACTGCGGCACCATGACCGGCAGATCGAACAGCTTCGCGATCGCGGTGAAGCCGATCAGCACCGTGGCGAGGACCACGAGCACGGTGGAGAGCGTGAGCTGCTTGGAGGCGCGGTCCTGTATGAACGGGATCTTCGGCGTGCGGATCGTGTGGATGACGAAGGTCTGGGAGATCACGCCGAACATGAACCAGCCGCACTGGAAGAAGCCCGCCTTGTCGACCGTGTTGAACTTGAAGATATGCCACATCACGAGGAAGCAGAGCACGTCGAGCACGGTGCTCAGCAGGCCGAAATACACCATGAATTTCTTGATGCCGGGAATATCCCACTTCTTCGGCAGGCGGATGTATTCATCCTCCACGTGGTCGAAGGGCATGCCGAGCTGCGCAAGATCGTTCAGGATGTTCTGCACGAGGATATGCAGCGGCAGCAGCGGCAGGAACGGCAGGAAGATCGACGCGATCAGCACGGAGAACATATTGCCGAAGTTGCCGCTGACGGACATTTTGAGGTATTTGGACATGTTGGCGAAGGTCCTGCGGCCCTCGATAACGCCCTCGTCCAGCACCTTGAGATCCTTTTCGAGCAGGATGATATCCGCGACCTCCTTCGCGATATCCACCGCGGTATCTACCGAGATGCCGACGTCCGCCTGCTTGAGGGGCAGACTGTCGTTGATGCCGTCGCCCATGTAGCCGACGGTATGGCCGTTTGACTGTATCGCCTTCACGACGCGCTGCTTCTGGTAGGGCGAAAGCTTGGAGAAGATGGAGCACTTTTCGCAGGCCGCTTTGAGCTCCTCGTCATTCATCGCCTCGACCTGGCTGCCGGTGAGGGTGTAGTCGGTCGGGATGCCGAGCCTGCCGCAGATATTGATCGCGACGCTTTCCGTGTCGCCGGTCAGGACGACGGTGCGGATGCCGTTGTTCGTGAGCGCCTTGATGGCCGCGCCCGCGGAGGGCTTCGGCGGATCGAGGAAGCCCACGAAGCCGATCAGCACCATGTCGTTCTCGTCATCCACGCCGAAATGCTCGACGTCGTGCACGTTGTTCTTCTGCGCAACGCCGATCACGCGGATGCCCTCGAGGTTGTTCTCGGTCGCTATCCGCTGCGCGTTCGCGATCAGCTCGTCCGTGATGGGCTTGACCTCGCCGTCGATCTCGATATAGCCGCAGATCGAGAGGATCTCCTCGACAGCACCCTTGGTGATGAGCTGGCGCTTGCCGTTTTTGTCACGGAGAACGACGCTCATGCGGCGGCGGGAGAAATCGAACGGGATCTCATCCTCGCGCACGTACGCTTCCTTGAGCATGGAGAGCTCCTCTTTTTCGGCCCGGTTGATGATGGCGACGTCCATCAGGTTCTTGAGGCCGGTCTGGAAGTAGCTGTTGAGGAACGCGTGGCGAAGGATGCGCTTATCCTCGCGGCCGAGCACGTCCATGTATTTTTCGAGCACGATCTCATCCTGCGTGAGGGTGCCGGTCTTGTCGGTACAGAAAACGTCCATCTCGCCGAAGGTCTGTATCGCGCCGAGGCGCTTGACGATCGTTTGCTTCTTGGACATGTTGACGGCGCCTTTCGCGAGCGAGGACGTCATTATGACGGGCAGCATCTCGGGCATGATGCCCACGGCGATCGTGATGCCGAACATCAGTGATTCGAGCCAGTTGCCCTTGGTGATGAAGTTCGCGATGAATATGACCGGCACGAGCACGATCATGAAGCCGATCAAAAGCTTGCTGATCGAATCGACGTTCTTTTCGTAGCTTGTTTTTTCCTGATAGGTGTTGAGGCTCTTCGCCATGGAGCCGAAGTAGGTCCCGTTGCCGGTCGTGAGCACGACGGCCTTCGCGCTGCCTGAGACGATATTGCTGCCCATGAAGCCGAGATTGTCCATCTCGGCCATCGAATCGCTCGTGTCGTCCGGCCCGCTGAACTTTTCGACCGGGTTGCTCTCGCCGGTCAGCTGCGACTGGTCGATGAACAGGTCCTTGGTCTCGATGAAGCGGACGTCGCCGGGGATCATATCGCCGGAAGCGAGCTTCACGATGTCTCCGGGAACGGCCTCCTCGATGTCGATCTCCATCTGGCTGCCGTTGCGGATGACGTCGATCCTGTTGCTGATCATCATCTTGAGCTTCTGCGCGGCGCTGTTCGATTTTTCGGACTGGACGAACGAAATGACGCCGGAGATGACGATCACGATCACCAGCATAATGAAGGTCGCCCAGTTGGGGCTGTCGGAAAAGATGACGTCCGTGCCGAGCGTCACGAGCGCGACGATGATCAGAACTATGTTGAACGGGTTGATTATCGCCTCGCGTATGCGCTTCATCAGGCTGTTTTCGTTCCCGGCGTCGATGATATTGCGCCCGTACTCCTCGAGCCTTTCCGCGGCCTCGACCTGGTTGAGGCCCTCTTCGTCGATGCCGAACCTTTCGAGCACCTCCCGCTCGGTCAGCTTGCTGAGCTCGCCGAGCTTCTGCTCGACCTCGATCTTCTGTTCGTTGATCTTAGTTTTTGCCATATTCCCTCCGATAAGAGTATCCGGATAACGTATAAATTATAATCGGAAACCGCGTGAAAATCAAGAGGAAGCGACCGGGAGTATGAACCGTAGGGGCGGCAGCTCAGGCCTCAGTCCTTCCGTTATTTTTCCATCGTACTAAGCCACGGCACGAATCTTGAGACCTTCTTTTTGTACTCCGCGTAGAGCGGGTATTTCCCGGAGCTTATCTCCTCGCCGAAAGAGGAGCTGCCGATGAACAGCACGATGAGAAGCAGCGCGCCGATGAAGCTCCAGTTGAACACGCCGCTCCCCGCGGCGATGCTGAAAACGTACATCGAAACCCAGATGCACTGCTCCGAAAAATAATTCGGATGGCGGCTGTGCGCCCAAAGTCCGGTCGTGTTGAACCCGCGCATATACGGCAGGGGCAACTCGTTAAGCTGCTTTCCCGACGCGAGCAGCTGTTTTTTCTTCGTTTGGAACGCCCACTGCTGCTCGTCCGCGACCGTTTCGAGCGCAATAAAGCCAAGCGTCAGCACGGCGGCGACCCAGTCGAGCGCGCCGAGCGGCTTCTCCGAGCGCATGGAAATGAGCGCGGGCAGCGTGGTCGCGAGCACGAGCAGGTTCTGGTAGACCGAGATGAAGAGCAGGTCGAAGAGCAGCCATTTCCAGCGGGGTCGGAACTCCTTCTTTTCGCGCAGGACCTTCCAGCGGTAGTCCTCCTCCCCGCTCCAGAATTTGAGGCTGTACGCGCCTTTCCGGGCAAAGTTGAAGGTCAGCCTTGCTCCCCAGAGCGTCGCGAGCGCTGCCATCACTACAAGGCGCGGGGACATCCCGCCGCGGACGGCGCAGATCCACATATACGCCTCCGGAAGCAGGCTCCAGAGCTTGTCCATCTGGCTGTTGTTGCGCGTAAGCTCGCCCACGGCGAAGCAGTACAGCGTTGAGCAGCCGCAGACGATCAGCAGGACGCGCAGCGTGCCGAGCTGCACTCCATCGAGCGCGGGGCCGACGAGGAAATACATGACGGGACAGGCGAGCACCGAAAGGCCGATGATCGCAGCAAGCAATGCTTTTTCATTTTTCACTTTTGGCGAAGCACGATGATGCCTGATAAATAAAAAAGAATACTGCGCTCCGCCGAAGCTCCTTTCGACAGAATGATACCATTTTCCGCGCGAAATGGCAACAAGAAACCGACGCGGAGGAATACTCCGCGCCGGTCTTCGATTCGGTTTGATTTACGGGATCTCGATCTTTATATCGCCGGTATCCGTGGTGAGCTTGCACTTGCCGCCGGCCGTGGTCTCCGGCACCTCGATCCTGCCCGTATCGGTCTTCGCGATGAACACCTTTTCGGTGAGCAGGCTGCCGGTGATATCGCCCGTGTCGGTCTCGACCTCGAGCTCCGCCGCGTCGCACATGTCGAAGCGGACGTGCCCCGTGCTGCGTTTTACGAGAAGCTTGCCGGAGGCGATCACGCCCGTGAGGTTCAGATCGCCCGTGCTGCCGGTCGAGGTGAGACTCTCGCAGGAGGTATCGCTGATCGTCGCCCTGCCCGTGCTCACGCTCACGCCGATATCGGTGAACTCGCCGCTGCTCACCATAATGTGGCCGGTGGTGACGGAGAGCGTGAGCGCCTGCGCTTTGGCGCTGTTCATGCGGATGCTGCCCGTGTCGGTTTTGATCGAGATCGGGCCCGCGGCGGAGGCATTGCACTGCACGTCCCCGGTGGTGACGGCGATATCGACCGAGGCGAAGGTGAAGTCCGAAGGGATATCGACGTCGCCGGTGTGCTCGCTGATCTTCACCGCGCCGTATTCGGTATTTGGCAGATAGACCGTGATCCCGGGGCCCGGGCTGCCGAACGAGAAGAGCGTAAATCTGTCGTGCCACTCCCTCGGGTCGAGCGATCTCACGGTGAGCGTACCGTTCTGCACCGCGGCGGAGACCTCCTTCTTGGATTCGTTATGGAACTCCACCCTGCATTTACCGTCAGGGGCGGGCACGAGACGGATGTTCTCGGTATCGGACTCGACCGAGATATCGGTGAACGCCTCCGTGATGTCGAATGAACGGGTCTCGTATTTCGCGACCGCGGACGAGGGGAGCTGCCAATCGTTTGCGGCCAGCACTCCGAAAACGGCGAATGCTCCGAGGAGCACCAGCACGACGGCGATGATGAGCCATGTTTTAGTTGATCTTGTCATATTATTTCTCCTTCCTGACGAACAATGATTTGATTCCGAGCGCGATCTTTTTGGTGAGCTCGGCCGCGCCTTTCGTGGCGGCCCTGCAGGCGAAGAACATAAATACGGAGAGCCCCGCGAGCAGGACGCCGGCGCCGATCAGCATAACGCCCTCCCTGCGATAACCCTTGATGAACTGCAGCACGCCCGCGGCGACGCCGCCGACCGCTCCTGCGATGAACGACACGAACACCGCCCACAGGCCGACGATAAGCGCCCAGATCACGACGTAGGCGCAGAGCACGAGCACCAGCGCCGCGATCAGCAGCGGAAACCAGAGCGGGAAGCCGAGCACGAGCAGTATGATCTCCCACGCGCCCATGCGCCGCCTGCCCGTTATCCGCTCGCGCACGAGCTTTTGGAGCGGGATATCGGCAAGGATCTGCTTTGCCAGCTCGTCCACGGGCCCCGCCTCGGCGACCGCGTCCTCCTCCGAAAGGCCGTCCTCGACCCTGTCGTCGATCAGCTCGCCGTAAAAGCTCAGGCGTTCCAGGACGTCGTCCTGCGGCAGACCCGCAAGGGCCTTTTCAAGCTGCGAGATAAATTCCTGTTTATTCATCGGTTTTCTCTCCTCTTGCAACAAATTGCCAGATCGAAACGACCTGCTTCCATTCTTCCTTGAAATCCTCGATGCGCTGCACCCCCGCAGGCGTGATGCGGTAGTATTTGCGGAGCCTTCCGTCGTGCTCCGCGCTCCTGACGGTGAGCAGCCTGGCCGCTTCGAGCCGTTTGAGGATGGTGTAAAGGGTCGATTCGGAAAGCTCTATATACGGCTTCATATCCTTGATGATCTTGTAGCCGTAGGACTCCTCGTCCCTTATCGCGGCCAGGACGCAAACGTCCAGCAGCCCGCGTTTCAACTGAGTATCCATGCCATGCCTCCCTTCATGGAATACATCATATCACGAAGTATTGCGTTTGTCAACAGGGGGTCGAAAATTTTTTTCACAAAAAAGAGACGCCTCGTTTCGGCGCATCCGCATAAGGATAAACAGCCTCAAAAGGCATCTTTTCGCGTCCGGCCGCGTTAAAAATGCTCGGAAGACGCTCCGAGTATTCCTGCGCTTTTTGCCTTGCCGGCCACAAAAATCTGCTCTTTTGAGACGCTGCGCGGTTTTCAGCAATGTAAATGAAATAGATCCGGGGATGATTTTTGTATCCCCGGATCTCGTTTGTTCTAAGGCTTATTTTCTGCTGAAAACCTGTATCTCCTTATGCGGATGCGCCGTTCGAAGCGTCCCTTCCATTTCGGGCTTTACCTTTTCGCGTAGCTTCCGCAGAGGCTCTCGTCCTCCGCGCAGCCGGTATCGGGCCTGCCGGTGCAGGGCTCGACCTGGATACGGGTGAGCTCGCAGTAGTTCCCGCTGTCGTTGTAGCGGCAGCTCGTGACGTGGCAGCCGATGGTCTGGCAGCCGATCTTGGTCTTTTCCATAATGATTCTCCTTTTTATTATTTGGGCATTCCCCTTTTTAAGTTTGCCCGGCGGAGGGCGGATCGATACAAACACGGCGGGGTTTGTGAAATTTCTTATATTTGTTGCAAAAATCCCCATTTATGTTATAATTATAAAGTTGAGCATAACATAAAGCGCGGCCCCTGTTCGGCCGCTGGGCGGCGTGCTCTGCCGCCCGATGAAAAAGAAAGGCAAAGGATTTTTTATGAAGATAGCTGTTATCTGCGGCGGCAGGAGCAACGAACGCGACGTTTCCCTCTCGACCGGCGCAAAGGTCGCAACGGAGCTGCGTAAAGCCGGGCACTCCGTGGTCTATATCGACGCGTGCGAAGGGCTGGAACTCGACTGCACTCCCGAGGAGGCGTTTGAGAAAAACCTGCCCATCCCCGTGCACTCCGTCGCGGAGACCGCACCGGACGTTCGCCCGTTTTTTGAGCGGAAAGAAGGCTTTTTCGGCAAAAACGTGATCGAGATCTGCAAGGCGGCGGAAGTGGTCTTCAACGCGCTGCACGGCGACGAAGGCGAGAACGGCAAGCGGCAGGCCGCGTTCGACATGATGAACGTCAAATACACCGGCTCCGGCGCGCAGGGCTGCCTGCTCGGCATGAACAAGAGCCTCTCCAAGATGGTGTTCCATCAGCACGACATCCCCACGCCCGAGGAGGCCATCCTTCACGGCGAGAGCGTGGACGAGGCCGTGAAAAAATGCGCGTGGCTCGGTTTCCCCTGCGTTGTGAAGCCCGCGAGCCTCGGCTCCAGCGTTGGCGTTTCCATCGCGCACGACGAAAAAGAGTTTCGCGCCGCGCTCCTCGAAGCCGAAGCTTTTGAGGACGTGGTCATCGTTGAAAAATACATCAAGGGGCGCGAGTTCTCTGTCGGCATCGTGGGCGGCAGGGTGCTCCCCGCGATCGAGATCATCCCGAAAGAGGGCTTCTACGACTACAAAAACAAGTATCAGCCCGGCTGCACCGTGGAGATCTGCCCGGCGGACATCCCGGAAAGGCTCGAGCAAGAGATGGCAAGGAGCGCGATGGCTGTTTTCAAAGCGCTCGACCTTGCCGCCTACGCCCGCGTGGATTTCATGGTGGACGAGACCGGCGCCTACGTGCTCGAAGCGAACACCGCGCCCGGCATGACCCCCACGAGCCTGCTGCCCCAGGAAGCGGCGGCCGCCGGCATGAGCTTCCCCGAACTGCTTGAAGAGATCATCTCGGAAAGCCTGAAGATCAAAAGGTAAAGAGGAAATATGATCGAACTTACTGTTTCCGAGGCCGTACGCGCCTGCGGCGGTGAGCTTAAAAACTGCGAAACGCTCGCTCCCGATACGCTCATCCCCGCGATCACGCTGGACAGCCGCAAGGCGGGACCCGGCGCTCTGTTCGTCGCCGTCAAAGGCGAGAGGGTGGACGGGCACGACTACATCAAAGCCGCCATGGAGCGCGGCGCGGCGCTTGCCATAAGCGAAAAGGAGACCGCATTCCCGCATATCCGCGTCAGCTCCAGCCTTGCCGCGATGCAGGCGATCGCCGGGTACCTGCGCGAAAAATCCGGCATCCCGGTCGTTGCGGTCGTGGGAAGCGTGGGCAAAACGAGCACAAGGCAGATGCTCTCCTGCGTGCTCGGCAAAAAGTTCGATATTTTGAGCACGGAGGGCAATTTCAACAACGAATTCGGCGTGCCGCAGATGCTGTTCCGCCTTGAAAAGCATCACGAGCTCGCGGTGCTGGAGCTGGGCATCAGCCATTTCGGCGAGATGGAGCGGCTGGCCCGCTTCGTGCGGCCGGACTACGCGGTCTACACGAACATCGGCAATATGCACCTTGAGAACCTCATCGACCGGGACGGCGTGCTCCGCGCGAAGACGGAGCTGGTGCCCTACGTTCGCGAGGGCGGCATGCTCTTCATGAACGGTGCGGACGACAAGCTGCGTTCGTTCCATTCCAACCTCCCCACAGTCTATTTCGGCACGGACGAGTGCTACAGCGTGCACGCGGAGGACGTACGGCAGATCGGCCTCGAGCGGACGGAGTTCACGCTCGTTTACGGCGACAAGACGCTGCCCGTCAGCATGCCCGCGGTCGGCGAGCACATGGTGCTGAACGCGATCGCGGCGGCGACCGTCGCAAAGGAGCTCGGCCTCACCGCGGAGCAGGTCAAGGCGGGCGTCGAGAGCTACACCCCCGTCGGCCACAGGGGCAGGGTGGAAAAGCTTGCCGGGATCACGCTCGTGGACGACTGCTACAACGCGGGCCCCGATTCAATGCGCGCCTCGATAGCGGCCCTTCGCGGCACGCGCCGCGTCGCGCTGCTCGGCGATATGCTGGAGCTCGGCGAGCAGACCCGCGAGCTTCATGAAAGCCTCGGTGAATACTGCGCCGAAAACCTCGAAGCGCTGTTCACCGTGGGCGAGCTCGGAGAGTCGATCGCGCAGGGCGCCGAAAAAGCCGGCATGAAAAACGTTTTCCGTACCACGCGCGAGACCGCCGCGGACGATCTCAAAGCCTTCGTGCGCGAGGGCGACGCGCTGCTCGTCAAGGCCTCCCGCGGGATGCACCTTGAGGAAGCTGTGGATAAGATAATGCTCTGGAAATGAGCCGCACTGCGGCGCAAATATAGGAAAAACCCGGATCGCTCCGGGTTTTTTCGTTATTGGCAGCCGAACAGGCGTTAAATAAACCACCAGTTTAACTGGTGGTCAATAAAAGAAATCTTTAGATAATGACAGAGAAAACCTCCTGTGTTAAAGTAAGAGTGGCCTAGGAACCACAACAAAAACACAGGAGGTTTTGTCATGCAAGATGACGTAAGAAGTTTATCACATAGCAAGTGGAGGTGCAAGTACCATATAGTGTTTGCACCCAAATACCGTAGACAAGTAATCTACGGTAAGATAAAGGCAGATGTCGGAAAAATACTAAGGGAATTGTGTGAAAGGAAGGGAGTGGAAATAATCGAGGCGGAGTGCTGCCCCGATCATATCCATATGCTGGTGAGCATACCACCACACTTGAGCGTTGCGCAATTTATGGGGTACTTGAAGAGCAAAAGCAGTCTGATGATATTTGACAGACATGCGAACCTGAAGTACAAGTACGGGAACAGACATTTCTGGTGCCGTGGATACTATGTGGATACAGTAGGAAAGTATGAAGGCGCAATAAAAGAGTACATACGGAACCAACTGCAGGAGGACATAGCGACAGATCAGATAAGCATGAAGGAATTTGTAGACCCGTTTACGGGTGAGCCGGTGATAAAAGGCTAAAAAAGGAGCCCCCGAATAGGGGGCTGCCAGAGATAAAGCGCTGTTTCTAGGCTAATCAGTGCCCCCATTTGGGGGTGTCTGCAGGAGATAGGCCCTTATAGGGCCTGTTCAAACCACCCGTTCAACGGGTGGTTTTGATTCGTTTCAGCATCGTTCCCCGCAGCAGAAGCGGAGACCATCCGCCCGCCTGCCTCGGGCACGAAAACCGGCGGCGAAGCGACCAAGCCGGCGGGCTTCCCCTTGAGGGGACGCGATCCGCAGGTCGCACGCTGTCTGAAAGGCCCGCAGGGGCTTGAAGACTGATGAGGTGTAAGGCCGCTAACACGGGATGCTTCGGAGTATCGTAGTCCTGTTGCCGAGCGGGCGGCAGATTGCCGCCCCTACGGCGAAAAAGGTAGATTTTCCTTTGGGAAAATCTGATTGATAACACCTCATCCGACTGCGTAGGGCAAAGCCCTACGCATCCACCTCTCCCCTCGGAGGGGAAGGCCTGAAACTAGTCGCGTCCCCTCATAAGGGGAAGGCCTGATGCCGGTCGCGTCCCCTTGTAAATGGGAAGCCCGCCGGCCCGGTCGCTCCGCCGCGGTCATTTTCAAAACAAAACGGGCGGCTGAATCGCCGCCCATACTGTATTTGCCTATGGCGTTTCGCGCCCGCTGCCCGCGCGCCTGTCAGTCGCCTGAGTTCTTGCGCATCCGGTTGGAAATGATCCAAAGCGCCAAAGAAACGAGCAGCAGAACAAGGAGCAGCGGATACATCACGTATAAACGAATGTTTCGAGGTAAATCTATCATCCCCGCCGTGTTGAAAAACTGCACAACACTAACGAAAATAGCAATGACCGTGCTGGCTATGCCAAGCTTTTGATACCGTTTCATATCCGTCAGCTCCGTTTTCGGTAATCAATAATTCTCTTCCCTGACCTCGAAGTAGGCCTGCGGATGATTGCAGACGGGGCAGACCTCCGGCGCCTTGGTGCCGACCACGATATGACCGCAGTTGCGGCATTCCCAGACCATCACTCCGGCTTTCTCGAATACCTGCCTGGTCTCGATATTGGCGAGCAGCTTGCGGTAGCGCTCCTCGTGTTGCTTCTCGATAGCGGCGACGCCGCGGAACTGCTTTGCAAGGTCGAAAAAGCCTTCCTCCTCCGCCTCGCGCGCCATGCGGTCGTACATATCGGTCCATTCGAAGTTCTCGCCGTCGGCCGCCGCCGCAAGGTTCTCCTCGGTGGTGCCGAGCGCGCCGAGCGCCTTGAACCAGAGCTTCGCGTGCTCCTTCTCGTTCTCAGCCGTCTTCAGGAAAAGAGCGGCGATCTGCTCATAGCCCGCCTTCTTCGCGACGGATGCGTAATAGGTGTATTTGTTGCGCGCCTGGGATTCGCCCGCGAACGCCTCCCAAAGGTTCTTTTCGGTCTTGGTGCCGGCATAGGGATTTGCCATTTGTTTTTCCTCCGTTTTTCGCCGCTCCATGCGGCTTATTTCTTCTAAACTATACCATAGTTTGCCCCATTGGTCAAGAAATAACCGCCGCGGTTGATTTGCGCGCGCGGGGGTGGTATGATAATACTGGAATTGTATTTGAGGAGGTGCCTGTACGTGAAGCTTTTGGGAGTTGAAAAGCGGGGCGCATGGCTCTATTCCGAGTGGAGGCTGACCTACCCGGTCGGCTGGGAAAGCATTCTGAACGCGGTCGCGCTGTGCTGGCAGTACATGAAGGAGCCCGAACTCCTGCTCGGCGATGCGGGCGGCGAAAAGCAGGTTCCGGTCGACCGCGCGGAGGAAGTTAAAAAGCTCGATGAATCGGGCACGCTCACGATCCGCGGGTTTTCCACGATCGTCAATGTTCCGCTGATGCTCGTGTTTTTCAATCAGAGCGATATGGTGAGGCTGTACGTCGCCTGCGCCACGGAGGAGTTCGCCGAGGCCGACTACAGGGAGTTCAACCTCTCCATGTGCCAGTTCATGGATTCCGCGGAGCTGGCGATGTATCGCTGAACCCGGCGCTTTTGGCCGATGAAAGAACGGAGGACCCATCATGTTTACCGATAATATCGCATACTGCGGCGTGGACTGCCATGAATGCATCGACTATGAAAAATGCGTCTGCCCCGGCTGCCGTAACACCGAGTGGCGGGAGGACGATACCTGCCCGATCGCCGAATGCTGCCTGAAAAGGGGCGCCAACGACTGCGGCGAGTGCGAAGCTTTTCCCTGTGAAATGATGCAGGGCTTCTTTAAGGAATCGGAGAGCCACCGCCGGGCGCTGCTCCGCCTGCGCGGCGAAGAACTCCCTCCCTGCCATCCGTCGCTGCTGCGCCTTTCCGCGTTCGACGGCAAGCGCATCCGCCTGACGGAAAAGGGCGGCAGGATCTTCGAGGGGATCGCGAGCCACGACTCCGCCGACTACTGCGAGCACGAATACGGCGTTCGCGAGGAGGGGATCTCGCTCTCCCACCTGCTGTTTTACAGCGGCGATATAGAAAAGGCGGAGGCGATCGACGAATTTTCCGCCCCGTTCGGCCTGCTCGAGGAGGAGATCGTATCGGACGGCGACCTGCTCACGGACGCGCTTTCGGACGAGGAGACGGAGCACGTCCTGCGCCTTCTCCGCTGCATGGCGGCGCACCTGAGACGCGGGGAAAGCCTGCCCGACGAGAGCGGCGTGAAGCACGAGCTTCGGATGATCATCAAGTATTCGCATGAAGACGCGCTCCGCGGGACCGCCGCGGCCGTGCTCGAAATGCTCCCCCGCTGAAGCAGAACGCCAAAATATACAGAAATCCCCGCGTTTTTCCGGGATTTCTGTGCAAAAACCACTTTACAAGTGAAATGCGTTATGCTAAAATAAAGTGCTTTATTATGCGGGACTGTTGTTCCGCCTGATCGGCTTCCGGACTCGCCGCCAAAAGCGCCCGCTCCGGAAAGGGGTCTGTTCTGCCCCGCCGCCCGGCTACGGCTGAGCGATATCCGCTTTCTTCGTCCCGCGCCGCTCCAAGCGCGCCACGCAGAATCCGGGAAATAAAACTTTGGAGGTTTAAAACAATGGAAAAAGAACGCAAGAACGAGATCATCACCAAGTACGCGCTTCATGAGGGCGACACCGGTTCCCCCGAAGTGCAGATCGCACTCCTCTCTGAGCGCATCGCTCACCTCACCGAGCACCTCAAGACCCACCAGAAGGACAATCACTCCCGCCGTGGTCTTCTGAAGATGGTCGGTAAGCGCCGTGGTCTTCTGAACTACCTCAAAGAGGTCGATATCGAGCGTTACCGCGCGATCATCGCTTCTCTCGGCATCAGGAAGTAATTCACCCAAAGATGAAAGGCGGGTCCTGAGTACCCGCCTTTCTTTTGAGACGCCGGGGAACGGATTTCCCCGTTTACGCTTTTACGTCATCAACGCATTAAGGCTGAACGGCTGAATCTGTTCCCCGAAGGCGGCGCGGCTCATGAAAGCGCCGCAAACAACACACATTTAAGCTGATAGTTATTGAAAGGATAAAGATAAAATGCAAAAGACGTTCTCACTGGAGCTTGCCGGCCGCACCATCACGGTCGAGACCGGTAAGTATGCCGAGCAGGCCGGCGGCGCGATCCTGATCCGCTGCGGCTACACGGCGCTGCTCGTCTGCGCAACGGTCGCAAAACAGCCTCGCGACGGCGCGGACTTCCTCCCCCTCAGCTGCGATTACGAAGAAAAAATGTACGCGGCGGGCAAGATCCCAGGCGGCTTCATCAAGCGCGAAGGCCGTCCCTCCGAAAAGGCGATCCTCACGAGCCGCCTTATCGACCGCCCCATCCGTCCGCTCTTCCCCAAGGGATTTTATAACGACGTACAGGTCGTTGCGACCGCGATGAGCGTTGAAAACGACGTCCAGCCCGACATCCTCGCGATGAACGGCGCGTCGATCGCCCTCTCCATCAGCGAAGCGCCGTTCGCCGGCCCCATCGGCGCGGTCTCCGTCGGCATGGTCGACGGGCAGTACGTCATCAACCCCGACTCCGCTCAGCGCGCCGCGAGCCGCCTGCACCTCACCGTTGCCGGCACCAAGGACGCCGTGATGATGGTCGAAGCGGGCGCAAACGAAGTGACCGAAAAGGAGATGCTCGACGCGATCCTCCTCGGCCATGAATACATCAAGAAGATCGTCGCGTGGATCAGCGAGATCCAGGCCGAGATCGGCAAGGAAAAGCTCGTTCCCGTGATCCACACGCCGGACGAGGAGCTCAAAGCTAAGGTCGTGGAATTCGCCCGCGACAAGGTAGAGTGGCAGCTCGACACCTTCGACCGCTACGAGCGCGAAGCCCGCACCGCGGAGGTCAAGGCCGAGACCATCGCTCACTTCGCGGAGGAGTATCCCGATTCCGCCGCCGATATCGACGCGATCCTCTACAACCTCATGAAGGAGATCCTTCGTGACAAGATCATCAACCGCGGCATCCGTCCCGACGGCCGCAAGCAGACCGAGATCCGTCCCATCTGGAGCGAGGTCGGCATCCTGCCCCGCACCCACGGTTCCGCAGTCTTCACCCGCGGTCAGACCCAGGTCATGACCATCGCCGCCCTTGGCACCCTTGGCGACGGCCAGACCATCGACGGCATCGGCGAGGAGGAGTTCAAGCGCTATATCCACCACTATAATATGCCCCCGTACTCCACCGGCGAAGTCAAGCGCCTCGGCAGCCCCGGCAGGCGTGAGATCGGCCACGGCGCACTCGCGGAGCGCGCTCTGCTGCCCGTGATCCCCTCCGAAGAGGACTTCCCCTACGCGATCCGCCTCGTTTCCGAGGTCGTGTCTTCAAACGGCTCCACCTCCCAGGCCTCCATCTGCGGCAGCACCCTCGCCCTCATGGACGCGGGCGTTCCGATCAAGGCGCCCGTCGCCGGCTGCGCAATGGGCCTCATCAAGGACGATACCACCGGCAACATCGCCATCCTCACCGATATCCAGGGTCTTGAGGACTTCATGGGCGATATGGACTTCAAGGTCGCAGGTACCCGCGAAGGCATCACCGCGATCCAGATGGACATCAAGATCAAGGGCATCGACGAGCAGATCCTCACCCGTGCGCTCGAGCAGGCCCGCCAGGGCAGGCTCTTCATCCTCGATCGGATGATGGAGACGATCTCCGAGCCCCGCGCTGAGCTCTCGCCCTTCGCGCCCCGTATCATGCAGTTCACGATCAATCCGGATAAGATCCGCGAGGTCATCGGCAGCGGCGGCAAGACCATCAACGGCATCATCGCCGAGACCGGCGTCAAGATCGACATCGAGGACGACGGCCGCGTGTTCATCGCCAGCACCGACGCGGCGGCGGCCGAGAAGGCCAGGAAGATCATCGACAACATCGTTCGCGATATCGAGGTTGGCGACGTCATCCTCGGCAAGGTCGTCAACATCCTGCCCATCGGCGCGCAGGTCGAGCTCAAGCCCGGCAAGAAGGGCCTCGTGCATATCTCAAAGCTCGCCAACCACCGCGTCGAGAAGGTGGAGGACGAAGTCTCCATCGGCGACGAGATCCTCGTTCGCGTCATCGAGATCAAGCCCGACGGCAAGATCGATCTCACCCGCAAGGGACTGATCCCGGACAACAAATAATTTTCACCGAAACGCGCAGGACCCGCTCACAGAGCGGGTCCTGTTTTTTCGTTCGGTTCTTCACTATCACCCTATCACGGCCCTCATGATCAGTATCGCGTCGGTCGCGGTCACGCTGCCGTCGCCGTCCATATCGGCGTTGAGGAGGCCCTGCCCATCGAGCACGATGATCCCCATCGCGCAGCGCATCGTGAGCAGCGCGTCGGCCGCCGAAAGGCTCCCGTCAAGATCCGTATCGCCGGGGAGCCCGGGCTGCGGGCCGTACCAGCTCCACGTGCCGCCGCCTTGATCCCAGGTCCCCTCCGCCACCGAGAAGCAGTTCGTTCCCTCGGGCGGGAAAAGGTCGTCGGTCTGGTTCCAGCGGTTTGTCCAGTTGTTCTCGGCCGCTTGCCCGTTCATGCGGCAGAATATCACAAAGCTCCACAGCCCCTCGGGCAGGTCCGCCGAATAGACGCCGTCGCCGTCCGGGTCTGTCATATCCGCCCACACGCTCGCGTTCGTGCCGGCATTGTAGAGATACATCGCGAAGCGCGCACCGTCGTTAAACCAGTTGGAGCAGGGCTCAAGATAGATCGGCGAGGCCGTGATGTAATCCGCGGCGGGCCGCTCGGGATCGTAGACCGCCGCGATGCCGCTGTCGCCCACGGTGCCGGAGATCGTGCCGTTCTGCACCGTGAAGGTGTTGCCGGTGATCTGGTCGGTGTAGGTACCGTCCTTGATCCTGTGCGCGGGCAGGCTGACCTCGCCGCCGCCGTCCAGCTTGGAGATCACAACGCCCCTCGTGCCGCGCTCGTTGTAGGCCGTGTTGCCGTAGGAGGCGAGGTATTCGTTCGTGCCGTCGAAAAAGTTTTTGAACTTATTGATCTCCGAAACGGTCTTCGACTTCCACGCGGTGTCGGTGCTTGCCGCCCCCATGACTTCATTGGGCCTTGCAAGGTACAGCGCGGTGGAATACGCTCTCCCGCCGACGATCGCCCAGGCCTTTTGGAGCACCTCGTCGGAAACGCCCGAGGTATTGCCCGTCCAGGCCGTGCCGGAATTGCCCATGTACGTGTCGTGCGATTCCACCCACAGCACGCTCTTGCCGGGCTCCGCGTATTTATAATAGGTGCTGTCCGCCAGCTCCGCCGCCGCGCACCAATACGCCTTGTCGAGCGCACGGTCGCCGGTGTAGTTGTCGGTCACGGCGATATAGTTCGTGTAATTGCCGATATCCGTGCCCGCGCCGCCGAGGATCTCGCCGTAGAAGAACAGCTCGTGATCCGCGTGATCGCGCGCGCCGTTTATCACGGTCGGCCAAAAATCGCTCGCGCAGTCCCCGTCCGTGGGCAGCTCGATATGCTTCGCCGCATCAAAGCGGAAGCCGTCCACGCCGCAGTCCACGCAGTCGCAGAGCAGGTCGAGCACGTACTGTTGAATATCGTCATTCCCGGTGTTCAGGTCGGGCATGCCGAGATGACGCTGCGTCATCGTGTAGCGGCTGTCGTCGCTCACAAAATCCGGATCGGTGTGGTAATAGTCGGCGTTTTGCAGCGCGGAGTCGACGTTTTCGTTCAGGTGGGCGAAGGTGCCGCCTTCGGTATCGTTCGCCAGATGGTTCGCCACGATATCGACGATGACCTTGATGCCGTATTCCTCCGCCTCATCGCACAGGTCACAAAGCTCCGCACGCGTGCCGAGCCAGGTGCCGCCGTCCGCGATCGAAAGGCCGAGAGGCTGATAGAGCTTCCACCACTGCCCGTCCGAGTTCGTCCAGGCCGCGTCATAGTCCTTAGGCTGCTGCACCGGCGATGTCTGCACGGCGGTATACCCCGCCGCGGCGATATCCGGCAGCGCCGCACGGATGCTGCTGTACGACCAGTTGAAGCAGTGCAGTATCACCGCGCCCTGCACGGTCTGCTGCGCGTAGGTCTCGTGTGTTTCCGCCGTGACGGGTATGCCCGGCAGGATGACGGACACGATCAGGCATAATACCAGCCAGATCCCGATCAGTTTTCTTTTCATTTATTTACCTCCCACTGCTCCGGTCCGGGAGCCGTTTTGCGTTAGCCTCCGGCCCGGCCGCCGTTGCCGGTCGGCCCTGCCCCAAACTTGATTATATCATATATGTTTTCGCAAGGCAATAGAAAACGCAGGCCCCGCCCTGCTGAGCGGGTCCTGCCGAACCTTATCCCATGGTCAGATCTCCGAACGTTCCGGAGCGAATACCCAGCTGCCGCCTCCGTCGAAGGTCTCGAAGCACGCGGTGCGGGTCACGAATTCCTGAGTCCCCGGGTCGAACACGGTATAGGTAACGAGGATCACGCCGTGCGTTCCGTTCATTACGGGCGAAAGCGCTGTGCAGGGCGGCGCGACGATATCGGCATATTCCTCCGGGAATGCAAGGCCGATATCATGCCAACTGCCGCCGCCGTCCCGGGTCTCGTAGACGGTCAGGACGTACGGGGTGTAGTAAGCCGTGCTTCGGTCGCAGTAGCAGACATACGCGACGCCTCCGGGCAGGACGCAAGCGCCGGTGACGCGGCTTCGCTGATCCTCGGGGGCCGGCATTTCAAGCCAGTTCTCGCCGTCCTCCGTGTAAAAAATCACGATGGACTGCGTATCGTGGAACGGTGCGTCCGTCAGCACGACGTAGTTGTCTCCATAGTACCCGAAGAGCTGACCGAGCTCGTCCACCGTCTCCGCACCGGCCTTTTCGGCGAGCGCCTTCTCAGCCATTTCGCCGACCGCTCTCGGCCATGAAGCGAGCTGATCGAATAGCCGATAATCTTCATATCCCGGCCCGAAGCTGTGTACCGCCGCCCCGTATGCGGCGAATTCATTCTCCGTAAGGGCAAAGAACACGCCTCCTCCGTCAAGGGTGAACGCCTCGTCCGCCCGGTCGCCTGCAATTACCGCGTTCGCGCAGGCAACGTAGCGGCTGCGCTCGCTCTCGAAGGTCGACGTCTCGATCCCGGGCGTGGGAGCGGCGACCTCGGTGAGCGCAGGCGTCTCGGCCGGATCGGTCACGGCCGGGGTGCTGCCTGCTTCCGGGGTTTCCGAAGCGGGCGGAGCGTTGGGGTCCGTGGTCACGGGCAGAGGAGTGCTGTTTTGAGCGTCCACGTTTTTCGGTGTTTTGAAAAGCTCCCTCCCCGCGAAGATCAGTCCCGCCGTGAGCACCACTGCCGCAAGCACTGCTGCAGCCGTCAGCGCGCTCCTGCGCTGCTGCGCCTTTTTCCGTAAGTATTCATCCCTTCGCGTGAAAACGTCATTCGCCATTTCTCTATATGTCTTCATTTGAAATACCCTCCTTTTCAAGCACGGAGCGGAGCGCGAGCCGTGCGCGGTACGCGAGGTTTTCGACCTGCCGGCGGGTCCTGTTCATCGCCTTTGCCGTCTCGTCGCCTGTGAGCTCTTCAAAATACAGCAGGTACAGCACCTGACGGTAATCGGGGCTGAGCTGTTTGAGCGCCCTGTGGATGGCGATACGCCTCTCACCGACTATATACGCGCTCTCGACCGCTTCCTCTTCCGCAAGCGCGTCGGAGGCGTTTTCCGGGATCGGCGCCACGCGCTTCGATCGCCGCAGATGGTCGATCGCCATATTCCTGCCGATCGCATAGAGCCAGGTCTTGAAGCTGCTTTTGCCGGCGAAGCGCGGCTTTTTGACCACGAGCTTGAAGAAGGTCTCCTCCGTAAGCTCTTCCGCCGTGAAGATATTGCCGACTATGCCCGCAAGATACAGGGTCAGCCCGTCCTTGTGATCGCGTATCACTTCGACCATGCCTTCATCGTCGCCCTCGAGGTAGCGCCGATAATTTACCGCCGCAGTGTCCATCGAACCACTCCTTTCATTTGCTTTCATCTGTTGGACGAACGACTCCCAAAAAACTCTCACCGTATTTGAAGGATCTATGAAAAAAGCCGCGATATGCGGCCTTAGTGTCCTACTGCTCTATATTCACTACGCTGTCCAGCACGCCGGCCTCCCTTGCGGCGGCGAGGGCCTTTTCAAAATCGCCCACGCGGGAGGCGATATGCGCGTCGCTGCCGATGATGAGCTTCACGCCCTTATCGCGGCAGATGCGAAGCTCCTCCGCGCTCATCGTCACGCGGGCTGAATTGATCTCGAGCATTATACCGAGCTGACGGGCGCACTCCGCCATGTATGGGATATCCACCTTGAGGTAGAGGTTCGGGTGCGAGATGATGTCCGCGTGCCCGGCCTCCGCCGCGGCCAGTATGCTCTCCGCGTTGCGGCGGGGCGTGCTTTTGCCGCCGAAGCTCTCCATCAGGATATGCCAAGCGAACCTGTTGACCGGCGCGACGCCCTTGTGGTAGCCGAGGATGATCACGTCGTACCCGCTGCGGTCCTTGGGGATATCGCTCTTGCCGAAATCGGTCACGTTGCATTCGAGCCCGTTTTTGACGAGGATCTTACCCGCGAACTCCTTTTTGAGCGCGCGGAGCTCCGCGTTCAGCCTTTCGAGCTTTTTGCCGCGCACGCCGATCCAGATATTGCCGCCCGCGTGCTCGCTGACCGCGACGGACTCGAGCCCGAGCTCGATCGCCCGCAGCACGTTCTCCCGCGGGCTGCTCTTGCCGTGGCTGTAATAGGTGTGGGTGTGAAGATCTTCGATGATGCGCATGGGTCTGCCTTTCGGTGGTTGATAATGGTATTATTTTACCACCAAACCGGGAAAGGGGCAAGCCCGGATGAATTGCGCCAAAGCGCGTGAATTGTCCTTCGGACATGAATTGCACTGCGTGCATGAATTGCGCCGCGCATGAAAAAAGCGCAAACGGCGCATTAGGATAATGACAGCGGAGCTGTCAATTCACGGAGCGCCCTCCGGTGTGAGAATTCATGAACGCACTGCGTTCAATTCATGACGGCAAAGCCGTCAATTCATTCATTAACAGCAAAAAGACCCGGGCCGAAGCCCGGGTCTCGATCAGTCTATTTTGCTGTTAATTTATCAGCCGATGCTGTCCGCGTTGAGCTCGGTGATACCGTCGATGCGGATATCGAACAGAGGCGCGGAGATCTTTTCGCTCTCATGGAAGTAGCCGTCCCAGATCAGCTCGAGGCCCTCGAAGCCCCAGCTCTTGTCATAGCTGGTGAGGTGCTCGCCATTCACGGTGAAGGTGCTGCAGTCGAAGACGTGGAGCTCGCCGCTCTTGATCTTGGCGATGGCTTCGTCGACAGCCGCCTTGGTGCCCTCAGCGCAGCTCTTGCCGAGCTCGGAGATCTGGACTGCATCCTCGCTGTAGCCGCCGCACCAATCCTGCTGCAGCTTGCCGCCGTCGATGACGGTCTTGATCGCGTAGGTGTAGTAGGCGCCCCAGTTGTTCTGAGGAGAGGTGAGCGCCGCATCGGGAGCGACCTTGAGCATGTCCACGTTGTAGCCGACGCTGTAGACGGTCTCGCCCGCCTCGAGCTTGGCCTGAACGGCGCTGGGTGCGCCGGTGGAGTCCGCATGCTGGCCGATGATGACGCAGCCGCGTGCCATCAGGGTGTTCGCCGCCTCGGCCTCATCGGTGATGGAGAACCAGGAGCCGGTGTACTGAACGTCCATATGAGCTTCGGGAACGATGGACTGGATGCCGAGGAAGAAGGCGGTGTAGCCGGAGACGACCTCAGCGTAGGGGAACGCGCCGACGTAGCCGATGTAGGGATCGGAGACCTTGCCCGCGTCCATGAGCTCCTTGAGCTTGAGACCTGCGACGATGCCGGAGACGTAGCGGGCCTGGTAGATGCCGGTGAAGTAGTTGAAGATGTTCTCCATGCCCTCCTGCTTGGCGGCGGTCTGGCCGGTCGCGTGGCAGAAGAGGACTTCCGGATGCTCCTTAGCGGCCTGGATCATGTAGCTCTCATGGCCGAAGGAGTTTGCGAAGATGACCTTGCAGCCCTGCTCGACGAGGTCGATAGCGGCGGCGTAGCAGGATTCATCCTCGAGTACGCTGTATTTATAGATGACCTGATCATCGGAAAGGCCGCAAGCCTTCTTAGCCTGCTCGATGCCCTCGATATGAGCATAGGTATAGCCCTCGTTTTCATCACCGATCAGGATGGCGCCGACCTTGATATCGGTCTTCGGCGCGTTGCTTTCACCCTCGTTGCCGGGCTTGGTGCAGGCGGTCAGCGTGACCGCTGCGAGAGCCATCAGTGCCGCGAGAACGACTGCGATGAATCTTTTCATTTTGTTTTCCTCCAAATGTATTCGTTCGGTAAAACCAAACACAGCCCACATTATAATGTGTTTTTTCGCCAAAATCAATATGGCATAAGCCGTTTTCGGCCCCGTTTCGAAATATATGATGCCCCGTTCCCCCGCCAAAACAAATGCTTTCGGGCGTTGAAAAAAAACGGCGGATGTGGTAAAGTAAATGCGGGGCGAAAGCTTCTCAAAATACCTTTTTTGGAGGCGTGATCATGAATATCTACGTTGCCGCAACGCTCTTCGCGCTCCTCATACTTCTGTATTGGATCATATCCGAGGTATTTACGATGATCTTTCGTTTCATCGGCCTGCCGGAGGACAAGGCGCGGTTCCAGGTGACCTCGCTGCTCACGGGCTGCGGCTTCACCACGCACGAGAGCGAGATGATCCTTTCCACCAAGCGCCGCCGCAGGCTTGCCCGCATCACGATGCTGTTCGGCTACGTATTCAACATCACGGTCGTTTCCGCTTTCGTCAACGTCTTCCTCTCGCTCAAGGTCTCGCAGGTCGGTGGCTATATCGCGGGCATACTGATCCCGCTCGGCACGGTGGCAACGCTTATCATCCTTGCCCGCATCCCTGCAGTGAAGGCGTGGATAGAGTCCTCGCTGCGCAAGGCGGCCGGCAATCTCTCTAAGGATAAGACCGTGAATACGGTCATGCTGATCGACCATATCGGTCATGGCTGCATCGCGCAGGTGGCGCTCGTAAACGTTCCCGCGGAGCTCGACGGCGTGCCGCTCTTTCGCTCCGGCCTCAAGGAGGAGAAGGGCATCCTCGTGATGCTCGTCGAGGATCACACCGGGAAGATCGAAGCCCCGCATAAGGACACTGTATTTGTAAGCGGCGAAAAGCTGACCGTCTTCGGCGACTATGCCGCTATCTGCAAAACCTTCGACGCGAAGGAGCACTTCGCATGATCATGTTCTTTCATAAGCCGCACGCCGCCGGAAACCAAGAAGGAAAGCTTTGAAGAAAAAACTGCTTGACAAGTTCAAAGAATCATCATCCTCGGTGCTGCCGCTGATGCTTCTCGTCATCGGCCTCAACTTCATCATGCTCATCTTCTCCGGCAGCGGCATGCCGTGGGGAATGTTTTTCCAGTTCCTGATCGGCGGCGTTCTGCTGATGATCGGCATGACCTTCTTCTCCATCGGAGCGGATGTGTCCATGATCCCGATGGGAGATCACGTCGGCGCATATCTTGCGAAGACGCGCAAATACGTCCTTCTCATCGTCTGTTGTTTCCTGATCGGCACGCTTGTCACCATAGCTGAGCCCGATCTTGCCGTGCTTGCGACGCAGTTCCCCGGCGTTCCGGACAGGAACATCATCCTGATAGTTGCGGTCGGTGTGGGCATTTTCCTCGCCATCGGCGTTCTGAGGATCATCCGCAACCTTTCGCTCCCGTTGACGCTGACCGTATTCTATGCGATCGTTCTCATTGTTGCATTGTTCGCCCCGCCCAAGTTTCTCGCCGTCGCATTCGATTCCGGAGGCGTGACGACCGGGCCGATCACGGTCCCGTTCATCATGGCCATCGGCATGGGTCTTGCAGCCGTGCGGAGCAGCAAGACCTCCAAGGACGACAGTTTCGGAACGGTTGCTGTCTGTTCGATAGGGCCGATAATCGCAATGCTGCTGCTCGGCCTGTTCACCGATATGGACGGCGTCTCGATCGAGGTGGCGGAAGCATATAACGCGGAGGGGTCGGCGGTTATACTTGATTTTTTCCGCGCTCTGCCCACTTACATCAAAGATGTGGCGATCGCGCTGCTTCCGATAATCGTGTTTTTCACGGTGTTTCAGCTTCTCTTCCTTCATCTGCGTGCCAAATCGCTCGCCCGCATCGGCGTTGGCCTTATCTACACCTTTATTGGGCTGACGATCTTTCTGACCGGCGTCAACGTCGGCTTCCTTCCGGCGGGCTCTTTCCTGGGTTCTGCGATTGCTGCCCTCCCCGGAGCAAGACATCTTGTGCTGATCCCCATCGGAATGATCATGGGCTATTACGTTGTTAAGGCTGAACCCGCAGTCAAGGTCCTCAATACGCAGGTCGAGGAGCTGACGGTCGGTATCGTCACAAAAAAGGCAATGATGACGATGCTCTCCGCAGGCGTTGCCGTTTCGATCGGCATTGCGATGCTGCGCGTCGTTACGGGAGTTCAGCTCTGGTATTTTCTGCTCGGAGGTTATGCGATCTCGCTCGGGCTTTCTTTCATCGTTCCGAAGATGTTTACCGCGATCGCGTTCGATTCCGGCGGCGTCGCCTCCGGCGCGATGACGGCGACCTTCCTGCTCCCGTTTGCAAAAGGCGCATGCATGGAGCTTACGCATTCCGCGGAGAGCATTGTTACGGACGCATTCGGGCTTGTGGCTCTCGTTGCGATGACGCCGCTGATCACCATCCAGCTGCTTGGGCTTTCCTATCTGTTCAAGACAAGGAAGCTGAATTCCGGCAGGATCGAGATCGACGACAGCGTTACGGTGATCGAGTTTGATTTGGAGGAGTTGCTCGATGAACAGAATTAAAATGCTTGTTTATATTCTGCCGAGGGGCAAGGGCGAGGAGCTTTCCTCACTTGCGGCTGACGAAGGCGTTGCGTTCCGCCTCGTGCTTCACGGAAAGGGTACGGCGGCCTCCGACATTCTTACCCTTCTCGGCATCGGCGACGTTGATAAGGATATCATGCTGCTTACGGTCGACGAAGAGCGTTCTGAATACGTTTTCAGGAAGCTTGGCGATAAAATGGAGCTCAAACGCATCGGCGGCGGCATCGGCTTTTCCATCCCCCTCTCCGCCGTTGCGAACCAGTCGATAGTCTATGATCTGCTTGCGGGCAATCTGTCCAAAGTGCCCACGGAAAGGAGCGGCAAATGATAAAACACGATCTGATACTGGCAGTTGTTAACAGGGGGTTCTCCGATGAAGCCATGACCGCAGCCCGCAATGCCGGCGCGTACGGCGGCACGGTCCTGCATGCAAGGGGCACCAGCACGAACGAAATGCAAAAGTTTTTCGGCACCGTGATCCAGCCGGAAAAGGAACTCGTTCTAATCCTCACCGAAAAGGAAAGGCGTAACGATATAATGACTGCAATCTGCCGCGATACCGGGCTTGCCAGCGAAGGGATGGGAATCTGTTTTTCCGTGCCCGTTGACGGTGTTATGGGCATTCGCCGGTTTGAGGTTAAGCCGCTTGAGGAGGCGGATAAGCCGAGCGACACTCCGGAAGATAAAAAATAAACGCTGTCCGATCCGCACAGACGCTGTGCCCGGCTTGCGTTGTCCCCGGCTCGATTCGGCGCAGCGCTGTAAATTCGCCTGCGAATTCAGCTGTTCTCATTCATGGTTCGAGACCAAAGAAAACAGGGCGTACAAGACGCCCTGTTTTCTTTGGTAGCGGCTATCTGATTCGAACAGATGACACTCCGGGTATGAACCGAATGCTCTAGCCAGCTGAGCTAAGCCGCCATTGGTTGCGGGGGGGGGACTCGAACCCCCAACCTTCGGATTATGAGCCCGACGAGCTACCAGCTGCTCCACCCCGCGACGTTTTGGGAGCCGTTCTTTCAAACGGCAAGTGTTAGGATATCACATATTATGCGCCTTGTCAAGCATAAAATTACTGATTTTTGAAAATATATAGCTGTGCCTGCCGCGATAGAGAAATAACGTCCCCGAAGCAACGATCCTCCGGGGTTTTCCGCATCAGAAGCAAAACAGATCCGAGGATGATTTCGGTATCCGGGGATCTGTTTGATTCTAAGGCCTGTTTTCTGCCGAAAACCTGCTTCTCCTTAAGCGGATGCGTCGGGTCCGGCCCGGGTCTTCGTTTGCTTATCTTTCAGCGCTTGTCCCCGTCGTCGGGCCCGAGCAGGTCGCCCAGGATATCCGCAAAATCGGGATCGACGGGCATCGCGAAGTTCTCGTCGCTGTCCGCGGTGAGGGGCGTGCCCTCGCCCACGTCGTATTCCGGCTCATCCTCCGCGTTCTCGTCCGGCAGCTCCCTGCCTTCGATCGAATAGATGGAGCGCATCAGCGACGCCGCGCTGGTATAGTCGCTCGGGAACTCATCCCCGGTTTCCTCCGCGTTTTCTTCTTCTGCCGCGGCGTTTTCTTCCGCTTCGGTGTTTTCCTCCGCGGCTTCCTCTAAAGGGGCTTCACCGCCGTTTCCGCCCTCCTCGGGCTGCTCCTCGGGCTGTTCCTCGGGTTTTTCCTCGGGCTGCTCCTCGGGCTGTTCCCCGGGCTGTTCTTCCGGCTTCTCTTCGGGTTTTTCTTCCGGCTTCTCTTCGGGTTTTTCCTCAGGCTTCTCCTCGGGCTGTTCCTCGCGTTTTTCCTCCGGCTTTGCGCAGCAGGGCTCCTGCCTGCCGCAGGGGGTCTGGCAGTCGGCGCAGTTCTCGCCGCAGCTCTCGTCCTCGGGCTCGTCCGCGGGAATGTAATCGTCGCACTTGTTCTCGCAGTTCGCGCAGTCGAAATCGCATTCGTGCGGCAGGTCGGAAAGCTCCTTGCAGTCCGCAACGGAATCGAGTATCTCGGTGTAGAGCTTCGTCTCCTCGAGGGCGATGCGCGCCTTTTCGCGCAGGAATATGGCCAGCTCGTCACTCTTGGCGGTGAGGCGGATCACGGAATCCTCCGCTTCCTGAACGATGTCCTTTGCCTTTGATTTTGCGTCGGCAATCATCTCGTTTGCCAGCTTTTCCGCGTCTCCAACGGTCTTTTCGGCAGCCGCAGCCGCTTCCTTCACCTTGTTCTCCGCTTCCTCGTTCGCCTTCCTCGTCGTGGCGTTCGCCTCGTTCCTCGCGCGGTCGCGCATGGACTGGCCCTCGGAGATCAGCTGCTCACGGCGGGCCTTGCCCTCGGCCTCCTGCTTCGCGGCGCTCGCCCTGGCTTCATTCAGGATCCTTTCCTTGGTGTTGGTGGCCTCCTCCATCGCGCTCACGATCGCCGCCTGGCGGGAGCGGAAGTCCTCGAGGCTCTTATTGGCCGCGGTCAGTTCGCCGCGTGCGCCGTCGAGCGCGGTCTTTGTGCTCGCAAGCTCGTCCCTGCAGATCTTGAGCTCGAGCTCCTTTTCGGAAGCGGCGGCTTTCATCGCTTCGATATCCTTGAGCAGCTGCTGGATCTGCTGCTCCATTTGTTTGGCTTTTCTTCCCATCACCATAGATCCCTCCGTATTCTTTATTGGTTTGGTATTGGAATGAATTTGTTTAAATGAACGAGGTCTGGCCGCTGCCGTCGTCCGGCGGGCGGTAGCCGAGGTGCTCGTACGCCGGCGGCATCAGCACGCGCCCGCGCGGCGTTCTTGCGATGAACCCGAGGCGGAGCAGATACGGCTCGTACACGTCCTCGATCGTGGAAGCGTCCTCGCCCGTGGCGGCGGCGATCGTGTCCAATCCGACCGGCCTGCCGCGGAAGCGGGTGATCATCGCCTCGATCATGCGCCTGTCAACGGCGTCGAGGCCGAGCTCGTCGATGCCGAGCATGTCGAGCCCCGCCATGGCGGTATCGGTGTCTATCCTGCCATCCGCACGGACCTGCGCAAAATCGCGCACGCGGCGCAGCAGGCGGTTCGCGATGCGGGGCGTGCCCCTCGAACGCGAGGCGATCTCGTACGCGCCGTCAACGGTGATATCGATCCCGAGGATGCCGGCGCTGCGGACGACGATCTCCTTAAGGTCCTCCGGCGTGTATAATTCAAGCTGTTCCTTGATGCCGAAGCGGTCGCGAAGGGGCCCTGTCAGCAGGCCCATGCGCGTCGTCGCGCCGACGAGAGTGAACTTGGGCAGCTCCAGCCTCAGCGAGCGCGCGGAAGGCCCCTTGCCGATGATGATATCGTAGGCAAAGTCCTCCATCGCGGGGTAGAGGATCTCCTCCACGTTCGCGTTGAGCCTGTGGATCTCGTCGATAAACAGCACGTCGCCCTCATTGAGGTTCGAGAGCAGCGCTGCAAGATCCCCCGCGTGCGTGATCGCGGGGCCGCTCGTGATGCGCAGGTTGCCTCCCATCTCGTTGGCGATGATCGCGGCGAGCGTGGTCTTGCCGAGGCCGGGCGGGCCGTATAAAAGCGCGTGGTCGAGCGCCTCGCCGCGCAGCTTCGCGGCGTTGATATAGACCTGCATATGCTCCTTCACGTTCTTCTGGCCGATGTACTCGGAGAGGAAGCGCGGGCGCAGGCTGTATTCGCTTGGTTCGTCCTCCGAAAGCAGGGAGGATGAGATCAGTCTTTCGTCGTCCATTCGTTATTTCCGGTTATTTCTTGCCGAGCGCACGCAGCGCCTGCATTATCATGTCCTCAACGCGGGAACAGTTTTCGACCTTCGCAACGGCGCGGCCGGCGCTGGCTCCGTCGTAGCCGAGGGCGACGAGCGCTTCGATGGCCTCGTGCCTCATGGCGGCGTCGCCGTCCTGCTGAGCCGTTTGTTCCTTCGTCTTACTGCCGGCGGTCGGGGCGGTCTCCACCTTTTCCTTGAGCTCCAATATCACGCGCGCGGCGGTCTTTCGCCCCATGCCCGGAACGCCGTCGAACGCGGCGGCATTGTCAGTCAGCACCGCGAGCGAAATGTCCTGCGGGGAGAGCACGGAGAGCGCGGCGAGCGCGAGCTTGGGCCCGATGCGCGAAACGCCGATGAGCCTGCGGAACATGGTGCGCTCCTCGTCCGTATAAAAGCCGTACAGCGCCACCGCGTCCTGCGAGATATTGAAGTGGGTGAAGAGTCGGGCCTCTTTCCCTTCGAGGAGCCTCGAAAGCGTCGCGCGGCTGCAGAACAGCTCGTACCCGACGCCCGCGGCCTCGATCACGGCGCGGTCGGCGCCGATCTCCTCTACTTTTCCTCTGATATGTGAATACATTCGTTTTCCCTTTATTTGATAAGAAATTCGCTGCTTGCGGGACCGAGCGCGTTCGCGTGGCAGATCGCGACGCCGAGCGCGTCCGCCGCGTCGTCGGGCTTCGGGATCCTGGGGAGGTGCAGCAGGAGCTTGACCATGTTCTGCATCTGCAGCTTGTCCGCGTGCCCGTCGCCGGTGACGCTCAGCTTGATCTGCATCGGCGTGTATTCATAGAGCGGGAGCCCCGCCTGCTGTGAGGCGAGGATCGCGACGCCGCGCGCCGCTGCGACCTGCAGAGCCGTGGTGGTATTGCGATAGAAGAACAGCTCCTCAAAGGCGATATGGTCGGGGCGAAAGCGCTCTATAAGCGCCCGGGTGCCCTCATACAGCCTTTCGAGCCGTTCCGGGAAGGTCAGCTGCGGGGTGGTCTCCACAACGCCGCAGTCGATCGCTTTCAGTTTCAGTCCGTTGACCTCCAGCACCCCGTAGCCGAGGATCGCGTAGCCGGGGTCGATCCCAAGCACGATCATGTTTTTCTCCGTCCGGTGATCAGGCGCGCTTAGCGCGGAGCGTTTCCGAAAAGCGCGGAACACCGCCCCATCATCTCACCATACCATTTAATAATACCACCTTTTTACATAAATCACAAGTACTGTTCAAAAACTATTGACTGCCGAAGCGTTTCGGCCGCAAAGGAAGGGAGGGAACGCCATGCATATCGCTTTGATCGCCGCGGTGGTGCTCGCCGGCGTCTTTGTGCTGCTCATCTGCCCCGTTCGCGCAAGGCTGCAGCTTTCCACATTGACTTTCGGCGCGGAGCTGCGCTTCGGCGTGCGGATGTTTCGCGGACCGGTCAAAATGGACCGCGCCGTGCGGTGTCTGTTTGAACCGGGCATGGGCCTCCGCCTGTATTCGGTAAAAAAGGGCAAGGTAAAGCCCGTGCGGCGTAAAAGGAAAACGAAAAACAAGCTGCCGGTCATCTGTTCGATCCTTCGCGCGCTCAATGTGCTCCGGCTCGATGTTTCGGGAAGCGTTGGCATAGAGAGCGACGCCGCCGCCTGCGCGCTCATCGCAGGCTCACTCGGCGGGATCGTGGACTCCGCGGAACGCATTGCCTTCGCCGTCTTTTTCGGCGGCTCCATGCCCGGGCAGCGCAGCATCCGCATCATGCCCGATTTTGCGAAAAACACGTTTTCGCTCCGCGCCGAAGGAATACTTGAAACGGATCTTCACAAACTAATCAAAAGCCTTGCCGAGGCATATCTTAAGAAATAGAGGATTGGCATGAACAGGGTTTTGGCGCAGGCGTATTTTGCCGCCGTACAAAGCGGCAATCATGCAGATAAAACCGGCGAAACCGCCGAGAAAGGTTGCCTTTGCGCTGCAAAGGCATAGGAACAGATATGCACCCGATCGAAAACATTATGCAGAATTCCATGGAGCAGATCAATCAGCTCGTGGACGTCAACACCGTCATCGGCGAGCCGATCGACACAGGCATGGGCACCGTGCTGCTGCCCGTTTCAAAGGTCAGCCTCGGTTTCACCGTGGGCGGAGGCGAATACGGCAGCAAGAACGGCACGAAGAGCCGCGATCCCGGCGGCGAAAGCGGCAGTTTCCCGTTCGCGGGCGTCTCCGCCGTCGGCATGTGCCTCAAACCCATGGCGTTCGTGACTATGGAGCAGGGCAATATCCGCGTGCTGCCCGCGCAGCCGGACTGCTTTGCCGACCGCCTGGCGGATCTCGTGCCGCAGGTGCTGAAAAGCCTTGACCGCCTTGCCACGGCGGTGGTTGACAACATGACGAAAAAATGCGAAAATAACAGGGATGAAAACTGCGCAAGGTCCGCAAACCGCTCCGCCTGCGAGGCGGTTATCGAGGAATGGCGCCGATGCGGCGCGTGCGGGGAGCAGGATGACTGCAGCGACGGACAGAACTCCGGAACGGCGGGTAATACGGATTGAAAAACGCCTTTAGAAAACCTAACAGGATCACTGCGCTCGCCCTCATTTTGGCGGTGCTTGCGACGCTCTGCGCTTTTACGCCCGCAGATGGTCTCCGTAAGGCGCAGCAGAAGGACGCTGCGGAGGCCGCTGTCGGCCCCGTTTATCACCTTGACGCGCCTTCCGATGACTGCGCCCTGCCCTTGCAGAGGGCGGATATCGTCCCGGAGGACCTCCCGTTCATGGAGGATGCGCGTTCCGCCGTGCTGATCGAGGCGGAGAGCGGGCAGAAGCTGCTTTCCAGGAATCCGGACGAACGCCTGCCGATGGCGAGCACCACCAAGACCATGACCGCGCTCGTCGTGCTCGAGAACTGCGCGCCGGACGAGGTGCTGACAGTGCCGGACGAGGCGGTCGGCGTGGAGGGCTCCAGCCTCTACCTCGCCTACGGAGAAAGGCTGACCGTGCGCGATCTGCTCTACGGGCTGATGCTGAGGAGCGGTAACGACTGCGCCGTCGCTCTCGCGATCCACGTCGGCGGCTCGGTCGAGGGCTTTGCGGACATGATGAACGAACGCGCCGCACGGCTCGGCCTTCAAAACACGCATTTCGTGACGCCGAACGGCCTTCACGACGAGGAGCACTACACGACCGCGTTCGAGCTTGCTCTCATCGGCGCGGAAGCGCTCAAAAACCCGGTCTTTCGAGAGATCGTGAGCACGAAATACTACACGATCAGATCGAACGTCCGCGATATCTCCATCAAAAACAAGAACACGATGCTGTGGGATTACGGCGACTGTATCGGCGTCAAGACCGGCTACACCTCCCAAGCGGGGCGCTGCCTGCTGTTCGCCGCCGAAAGGAACGGGCTGACGCTGGTCGGCTGCGTGCTCCGCTGCACGCCGATGTTCTACGTCGCGCCGCAGATGCTCGACTACGGCTTTGAGAACTATGAAAAGATCTGTGCCGTTCCGGACGGACACGAGCTCGCCTCGGCGCGGATCACCGGCACGGAGGATGAGATCGGCCTCGTATCGGACCGCAGCCTGTTCATCCTGATGAAAAGAGGCCAGGTGCTGAACACCGAAGTGCGCGTTTCGCTCGATGAAAACGCGTCCGCCCCGGTCGCAAAGGGCGAAAAGCTCGGCACCGCGGGGCTGTACGCCGGCGGGAGCCTGCTCGGGCGGGTCGGCCTCGTCTCCCGGGAAGCCGCCGCGTCGCCGGATTTCCGCTACTATTTTGACCGACTGATAAGGTCGTTCGGCTTTCACTGAACCGGAAGGAGCCATTATGCGCCTGCAAAAATACCTTGCCGACGCGGGGATCGCCTCGCGCCGCAAATGTGAAGAGCTGATCGCCGCCGGGCGCGTGAGCGTCAACGGCACTGTCGCCCGGCTCGGCGCCACCTTCGAGGAGGGCGACGAAGTCCTGCTGGACGGCAGGCCCGTCGCGCCGCAGCGGGAGAAGGTGATCATCCTCTTCAACAAGCCGAAGAACGTCATCTGCACGAACGACGAGGGCGAGGACCGCGTCCGCGTTTCGGATTTCTTCACTCAGCTCCCCTATCGGCTTTACACGGTGGGCAGGCTGGACTATGATTCCGAGGGACTGATCCTCGTCACGAACGACGGCGACACCGCTAACCGCTTAATGCACCCGCGCTACGGCACGAGCAAGACCTACCGCGTGCTCTGCACGGGCTGGCTCACGCCGGAGGACAAGCGCAGGCTCCGCAACGGCGTGGAGCTCGAGGACGGCATGACCTCGCCCGCGGAGCTTCGGATCCTGCGCGAGAGGCAGGACGGGCGGACGGAGCTGCTTCTGACCATCCATGAGGGGAAAAACCGCCAGGTGCGCCGCATGCTCGCCGCCACCGGACACGACACGCTGCGCCTGCAGCGCACGGCGATCGGCAAGCTGGAGCTCGGGGACATCAAGCCCGGCGAATGGCGCTACATCACCGAGGACGAGCTTGAAAAGCTGACGCAATAAACCGCTCCGGGCTCACTCGCCGTCGTCATCGTCATCGTCTATGTCGAAGCTTATCCCCATCGCTTTGAGGCTGTCCATGGTATAATGCCGCTGTTTGTAATTGAGCGCTCGGTTGTTCTGCGTGCCGCGGCGCGGCGGGGCGCTCTGCTACGGGCGGGCTTCAGCGGCCTTTTCGAGGGCCTCGGCGTCCTCCCAGCAGCGGCTCAAGAACCAGTTCCCGCCCTGCTTGACGAAGCGGCGGTCCGTGCCCCGGCTATCTATGTAGCGGACATAAGCCTCCACGCCCCGGCGGACGGTCTCTTCGCTCAGCCCCGAACGGCGGGCGGAGATATAGGCCTTCCTTGCATCCGAACGGCCCTGCTTGCGCGGGTAGAGCTCCCACAGCCCTTCGAACTCCTTTTCGAAAACCGAGTTTTTATTCCCCTTCGGGGTGTTCACACGCTTCGTCATCCCCCCGGATGACGGAGTATTATTATGCATACTGTCTTCTATATCTGTATTCTTTATTATGATGTGACGTTCTGTCACACCCTCTGTGACATTTTGACACACCACCTGTGACATTTTCGAACAGGTGTTTTCGGGTCTGACGGCAACGTATTCGGGGAATGACGTTCTGCCGCCGCGGTTCCCGTCGATGCGTTTCGCGAAGCCCTGCCGGGTAAGCTCGTCGAGTGCGCGCAATACTGTGCGGCGTACCGAGCCTGTCTGTTCTGCCAGCGTTTCGCAGGAGCCGCGGAAGGTGCGCCCGCGGACGGTGAAGCCGTAGATGACGGCATAGACCGAGAGCGCGGCGCCGCGGAGGCCGAGCTCCGGCATCCAGGAATGGATGATGAAATAGCTTCCTTTTTTCATTTAAGGTACAGTAATGGCACCCCATCGGGGCTGTGTTCAGGATATGCGTTTGGGATCCCTGCGGCCGCCGCCGCGAGAAAAGTGAAGCTGCGGGCTTTGCCGCGCCCCGCGCGAAGCGGAGAAGTGAGAGGGGAATGTGGCGTCCCTCTACTATCATTATATCATAAAACGGGGAAGAAATCAATCAATGGGCGAATATGCGGTATTGTATTCTCGTGTAAAGATATTTTGTAGGGGCGGCAATCTGCCGCCCGTTTGTGTCGGACGCGGGGTACTCCGGTGGAAAACCGTGCCGCAGCTTTGGCGGGCGGATGGTATCCGCCCCTACGGCGGGGGACTGTTTCGGGCGGGCGGATGGTATCCGCCCCTTCTTTTTATGTGTGACGGATGCGATACACCGCACGGGAATGAACTAAAACCTCGGAAACCAGCAAAGACGCCCGCGGAGAAGAGTGGTCTCTTCATCAGCGAAGCGTCTTTGTTTTTTCATAAGCCCGTACGCGGGCGTCTTCTTTCGGGCGCGGTAAGCGTTCTCCGCGCTCCTTCTTACAGTTCCGCGCCGGTCCCGCGCAGATGCTTTTCGAGGAAGGGTTCGATGACGGCGAGGTATTCCTGCTCGTTCATCAGGCAGCTGTGCAGGTGGGTCGCGTTCGGGAAAGTGACGAGCTGCTTTTCGCAGTTCGCGGCCTCATACATCTCGCGGCTCATCTCGCAGGGCACGAAGGTATCCTTTTCGCCGTGGATGAACAGGATGGGCAGCTTGCAGTTTTTCACTGCGGCCAGCGCGCCGGGGTCATTGAGATCCACTCTGCCGAAGATGCGCATCGCAAGGAAAACGAGCGGATAGAGAAAGCCCAAATGAAGCTGACCAAGCACGAATTTGACGATCCCGCGAGGGGTGGAGAAGCCGCAGTCCGCCACGACGCAGCGCACGCTTGCGGGCAGCTCCATCGCGGTGGTCGAGAGCACGGTCGCAGCGCCCATGGAGACGCCGTACAGTGCGATGGGCTTGCCGGGGAAGCGCTCCGCGGCGTAGTTTGCCCAGCACTGCACGTCCCGCTTTTCGCGGAGGCCCAGGGAGATCGTCCCGCCGTCGCTCTCCCAGTGCGCGCGCTCGTTGATGAGCAGGATATTGTACCCGAGGCCCCAGACCTGCTGGAAAATACCGCGGAAATCGGCGGCGGCGTGCCCGCGGTAGCCGTGGCAGAGGATGCAAAGCGGTGCGGCCTCATCCTGCATCATGAGCCTTGCAGCCAGGCGCAGCCCGTCGAACGAGCGGAGCTCGATCTTTTCGTGCGGCATTTCGAGGATCTGTCGCGTGAGCTCCATGGTATAAGCCATGTCCGCATCCTTCATGCGCTTCTGCAGGCTCTCATTGGGCAGCGCGAGCGGGATGCGCAGGCGCTTCGGCTTCACGTGCAGCGCCAGGAAATACAGCGCGGCAAGCACGAGAACAAACAAAGCGGCGAGGGCGCCGAGCGTTATAAAGAGCCATTCCACAGGCTTTACCTCCGGTTCTCTCCGGGTTTTCCGGAGCGGTACAAAACGAGCGCAGGCGCTTGATCGCCCGCGCTCGAAAGGTTACTTCAAAGCGGAAATGTGATTATTTCAGCTCCAGCATGCAGACCTCTGCGCCGTCGCCGCGGCGGGGCCCGAGCTTGTAGATGCGGACGCAGCCGCCGGTCGCGCCGTCATACTTGGGAGCGAGCTCACGGAAGAGCTTCTCAACAACGGGATGGGGCGTTTCCTTGCAGCGGGCACGGAAATCCTTCGCGCTCTCCTTGGGCTCGCGAACGAGGGGGAGGTCGTAAAGGTAAGCCATGATCTGCCTGCGTGCGTGCAGCTTCGAGGGCTTGTCGATGACCTTCTCAACTTCGACGGACTGCTCCTTGTCGTTGATGACGGTCTTCTTAACGGTTTCGGTATTTTTATATTCGGACACTGCCAGGGTGATGAGCTTCTCGGCAATGGGGCGAACTTCCTTGGCGCGGGCTTCGGTGGTCACGAGCTTGCCGTTCCAAAGGAATGCGGTCACCATATTGCGCAGCATAGTATCACGCTGATCGGTGGCTTTGTTAAGCTTGCGGTTAGGCATTAGTTTTTCCTCCTAAATTAGTCGCTGAAACTATCAGATAGCGAGTTACGCATCACTCGAACGCAGGGAGAGCCCAAGAACTGCCAGCTTCTGCTGCACTTCCTCCAGGGACTTCTTGCCAAGGTTGCGGACCTTCATCATCTCGTCCTCATCGCGCTCGATCAGCTCGGCGATCGTGTTGATGCCGGCACGCTTGAGGCAGTTGTAGGAACGGACGGAGAGGTCGAGCTCCTCGATGAGCATATCGAGGATCTTATCCTTGGCTTCGCCTTCGTTTTCGCCGTTCAGCTCGACCGACTGCACACCGTCCGTGAGGTTGGTGAACAGGGAAAGATGGTCGAACATGATGCGGGCGGCGATACCGACCGCCTCTTCGGGGCGGATGGCGCCGCTGGTCCAAACTTCGAGGGTGAGCTTGTCGTAGTCGGTGGTCTGACCGACGCGGGTGTCCTCAACGCGGAAGTTGACCTTGGTGATAGGCGTGAAGATGGAATCGATGGCGATGACGCCGATCGGAGTGCCGGGCTTTTTGTTCTTGTCGGCCGAAACATAGCCTTTACCCTTTTCAAGGGTGATCTCCATGTTCAGCTCTGCGCCCTCGGCGAGCGTTGCGATGTGAAGATCGGGGTTGACAATCTCAACATCAGCGTCGTGGATAATATCAGCAGCGGTGACCTCGCATTCGCCGGCAGCGTGGACGTGAACGGTCACGACCTCGTCGGAATACAGCTTGATGCGGAGCTCCTTAAGGTTAAGGATGATCTCGGTGACATCCTCTTTGACGCCGGGAACGGTCGAAAACTCGTGCAGCACGCCGTCGATCTTGACGGAGGACGCGGCAGCGCCGGGCATGGAGCTGAGAAGAACACGGCGGAGGCAGTTGCCAAGGGTCGTGCCAAAGCCCCTCTCGAGCGGCTCAACGACGAAAGCGCCGTAATTGTCGGTCAATTCTCTGCACTCGATTTTCGGTCTTTCAATTTCAAACATCTGTTTCTCCCCTCTCTTAATAATAGGTAAATCGGTAGATCAGGGCGAACGCGGTGATTACCTGGAGTAGAACTCAACAATGAGGTGCTCCTCAATGGTGAGGTCGATATCATCGCGCTGCGGCATCGCTGCCACATTACCGCTGAGGTTCGCTGCATCCAGCTCCAGCCACTTGGGGATGGGCCTGTCTGCACCCTGCTCGCGAAGAGCCTTGAAGTAGTCGATATCGAAGCTGCCGGTGCGGACGCTGATCTTCTGACCGGGTTTTACCAGGTAGGAAGGAATGTCGACCTTCTTGCCGTCAACAAGGATATGACCGTGGGTGACCCACTGACGAGCCTGCGCGCGGCTTGCACCGAGGCAGAGACGATAGACGACGTTGTCCAGACGGCGCTCGAGCAGGACCAGCATATGTTCACCGGTCAGACCGCCGCGCATCTCGGTCGCCATGTCGTAATACTTGCGGAACTGGGATTCGGACACGCCGTACGCCCTGCGGCATTTCTGCTTCTCGCGAAGCTGAGTGCCGTATTCGGACATCTTGCGGGCCCTTGCCTGACCGTGCTGTCCCGGAGGGGTGTGACGCTTCATAACAGCGCACTTTGCCTCGTTGTAGCAACGGTCGCCCTTGAGAAACAGTTTCGTGCCTTCCCTGCGGCACTGCCTGCAAACGGAATCTGTATATCTAGCCATAATCGTTTGCTCTCCTTATACTCTTCTGCGTTTGGGAGGACGGCAGCCATTATGAGGAAGAGGGGTGACGTCCTTGATCATGTTAACTTCGAGACCCGCTGCCTGAAGCGCGCGGATCGCAGACTCACGGCCTGCACCGGGGCCCTTGACATAGACCTCGACGTAGTGCATGCCATGCTCCATGGATGCCTTCGCCGCAGTCTCCGCCGCGACCTGCGCAGCGAACGGGGTGCTCTTCCTGGAACCGCGGAAGCCGAGGCCGCCTGCGGACGCCCAGGAGATCGCGTTGCCGTTCATATCGGTAACGGTAACGAGGGTGTTATTGAAGGAAGAACGAATGTGGACCTGGCCGCGTTCGATGTTCTTGCGCTCACGGCGCTTGCGGGACGCAAGCTTCTTGGTAGTCTTAGTTGACTTTGCCATAGTTCATTTCCTCCTTACTTCTTTGCTTTGCCGACGGAACGCTTCGGGCCCTTGCGGGTACGTGCGTTCTGCTTTGTGCTCTGACCACGAACGGGCAGTCCCTTGCGGTGACGAACGCCGCGGTAGCAGCCGACTTCGATCAGTCTCTTGATGTTCATGGAGACTTCACGCCTGAGGTCGCCCTCTACCTTGCAGTTGTGGTCGATGTACTCTCTGAGTTTGTTGACATCCGCTTCGGACAGGTCCTTGACCCTGATGTCGGGATCAACGCCGGTCGCCGCGAGGATGTTCTGAGCGGTCTTACGGCCGATACCGTAGATGTAGGTCAGGCCGATCTCAACTCTTTTTTCCCTGGGCAGGTCTACGCCGCTAATACGCGCCATAAAGAATGATTACCTCCAAATTTTTTTGTTCGAGTTGTGGTGGTAACTGCCGGTCCCCAATCTCAACTGCAGCCAACAGCATCTGGCTGAACAATTGAGATTGGGCAGCCGCACCGACAGGAAGCTGTGACGGTTTGCCTTGAGGTGATAAGGCAAGCACTATCTGCTGTGGTGCCCGGATAAAGCGGGTGGGTTGGTCCCGTCTTTTCCATGACTTCCCGGCAAAGGTCTCCCTTTGCCTGCGGGGTAACTCAAACCCCCGTTTCGGGTTTTATACTCGCCCGGCGAGTTTCGTCTTCCGGGAGTGCCCGGCGGTGATTCGGGTCAAGCCCTGCGGTCGCCCGCTCAGCGGCTCAGCCCTGCTTCTGCTTGTGGCGAGGATTATCGCAGATGATCATGACGCGACCCTTGCGCTTGATGATCTTGCACTTCTCGCACATCGGCTTTACTGAAGGTCTTACTTTCATTTGTGGGTTCCTCCTGTAAGATTTTGCTTGCGACTTTGCTGTTTATCGCCCGTTTGCCGGGAGCTTCAAGGCGGCGCCGGAGCGCCGGTGCCTGTTAACTCTTGGCTCGCCAGGTGATGCGGCCCCTCGTCAGGTCATAGGGTGACAGCTCGACGGTGACCTTGTCGCCCGTCAGAACACGGATGAAGTTCATTCGGAGCTTACCCGAGATGGTGGCGAGAACCTTGTGACCGTTTTCAAGCGTTACTTCGAACATCGCATTGGGATACGAATCCGTAACAACGCCCTGGACTTCGATAACATCCTGTTTAGACACGCTATTCCTCCTTTGCCTGTGTTATTTTTCACCGTCCGCCGTGCAGGCGGCGATAAATTTGCGGAGCTCGGCATTCTGAACCGAACGGCCCTCCTGAAGCTTCTTCGCGATCTCCTCCGACGCGTGAGCAAGAACTGTCACGTGGCGGAGCTTCTTGCGCTTCGGCTTCTCGATCGTGCGCAGCTTCCCGTCCGCAAGGAGCACGTGCTCCTCGTCCGCAGCGCCGACGATGACAAGGTAAGTCCCCTTGTCGTGCCCGGCCCTTGAGAGGACAAGCCGCCCGAGCGCCTCGCTGCCGTATCCCGCCCCCGCGCAGCCGGTGGGTCTGCCGGCTCCGCACGCCGTTTTAGCGGCGCTTTCATCAGCGGAAATACGGGATTTTTGGGGTTCTTTGCGCATTTTTGCTGCCTTCTTTCAGATTGCAGGTCGCAACTTTTCAATAATAACATGGATTTTCATGAATGTCAATACCTAAAATCCATATTTTTTTGAAATCATGGTTATATTTTCTTGTATTGCGGCATTTTCGGGGCTTTTCCGTTTTTTTCGCCAAACGCGGCCCCTTCGCCGTCATTCCTCGCCCGAATGCTGCTCGGCATACGCCCGGTCCTCGTCGTCAGCGGGCTCGTCCTTCACGAGGGTGAGCAGTTCGGGGCCGTTCTCGGTGATGAAGATGGTGTTCTCGTAGTGCGCCGCGGGCTTCCCGTCCGCAGTGACGCAGGTCCACCCGTCGTCCCAAACGCTGATGTAGCGTTCGCCGAGGGTGATCATCGGCTCGACCGCGATCGCCATGCCGGGGACGAGCTTGGTTCCCCTGCCGAAACGGCGGTTGAGGTAGTTCGGCACCTCGGGCGCTTCGTGCATATTGGAACCTATGCCGTGACCGACGAGCTCCCGCACGACGCCGTAGCCGTTCTCCTCGGCGTGCTGCTGGATCACTCGGGAGATATCCGCGATGTGGTTGCCGGGCTGCGCCTGTTCAAAGCCGAGGAAGAAGCACTCCTCCGTGACGCGAACGAGCCTCCTGACCTCTTCCGAAACCTCGCCCACGAAGAAGGTCCTCGCGGCGTCGCCGTGAAAACCGTCGATGATCGCGCCGCAATCCACGCTGATAATGTCGCCCTCCCTGAGAACGACCTTCTTCGACGGGATGCCGTGAACGATCTGCTCGTTGACGGAGGTACAGATCGAGGCGGGATAGCCCTCGTAGTTGAGGAACGAAGGCACGCCGCCGTGGCTGCGGATGAACTCCTCCGCAGCCTCGTCTAGCTCCTTGGTGGTTACCCCCGCGCGAACGAGGGTGCCGATATAGTTGAGGGTCCGTCCGGTCAGCTCCCCCGCCCTCTTCATGGCTTCGTGCTGATGCGCGGACTTGATGGTTATGCGTTCACTCATTTTCGCTGTCTTCCGGGAAAAATTTGCCGTCGATAAAGTCGAAGATCTGTTCGGAGACCTCCGGGATGGTCTTTCCGCCGTCGATCGGGACGATCAGATCGCGCTCCTGATAGAAATCGATGAGCGGTGCGGTGCTCGCGGCATAGACCTCGAGGCGGTGGCGCATGCGCTCTTCGGTATCGTCGGCGCGCTGGATGAGCTCCGCGCCGCATTTTTCGCAGATCTCCGCTTCGCCCTTCTCCACGCTCTGGGTATGCCCGCAGACGGGGCAGACGCGGCGCTTTGATACGCGGGCGATGATGCTCTCCGGGTCGACCTCGATGTCGATCACGGCCTCGATATCCGCGGCCTCCATGAGCGCTTCCGCCTGGGGGATGGTCCTCGGATAGCCGTCGAGCAGGAAGCCGTTCGCGCAGTCGTCCGCAAGGATCCGCGTTGCGACCATGGCGTTGATGATGTCGTCCGGAACGAGATCGCCCCTGTCGATGATGGTCTTCGCGGCAAGGCCGAGCTCTGTCCCTGAGGCAATTTCAGCCCGCAGCATGTCCCCCGTGGAAATATGCGCGAGCGAGTATTTTTCGGCTATAAGCTCCGCCTGGGTGCCTTTTCCGGCGGCGGGCGGCCCTAAAAGTATCAGTTTCATATTAAATTGTCTCCGTTTCAAAAGTCGCCAAAACCCCGCAACCGATCTTCGAGCGGAAACCGCCCGAAAACCGGAGTGCGAGGTCTTAAGGTTCAAATCAGCTGAGGAATCCCTTGTAGGTCCTGGCGAGCATGAGCGAATCGAGCTGATCGGCGACCTCGAGGGAGACGCTGATCATGATCAGGATGCTGGTGGGACCGAAGGCGCTGAGGGCACGGATGTTCAGCACCTTGAGCAGGACGGTGGGGATGATCGCGACTGCCATGAGGAAGATAGCGCCGAACAGGGTCAGGCGGCTGGACTTGGTCTTGAGGTAGTCGGAGGTCGGCCTGCCGGGACGGATACCCGGGATGAAGCCGCCGTTCTGCTGGAGATTCTTGGAGATCTCAACAGGATTGAAGGTGATGGAGGTGTAGAAGTACGCAAATCCCACGATGAGCAGTGCGTAGATCACGTAGTAGATAACGAGACCGACGGGGTTGCTTGAACCCGCGCTCAGATAGGTGGAAACGAACTTGTAGAAGCCGCTGTTGGGCCAGAACTGACCGATCATCGCGGGGACCTGAAGGATGGTCATTGCGAAGATGAGCGGCATAACGCCGTTTGCGTTTGCCTTGAGGGGGATATGCGTGGACTGACCGCCGTAGAGCTTCCTGCCCACGACACGCTTTGCGTACTGGACGGGGACCTTGCGGTAGGCTTTCTCGACCATGACGATGCCGATAATCATAACAAGCACGACAAGGATAACGACGGGTGCGTACCACCACTTGTATGCTGCCTCACCGGTGGTGGGGGGAGCGATACGGAAGGTACCGTTGATGAGGTTGATGACGACCTGGGGCACGGAGGAAACGATGGATGCGAAGATCAGCATCGAAACGCCGTTGCCGATACCCTTTTCGGTGATCCTCTCGCCCATCCACATCAGGAACGCGGTGCCTGCGGTGCAGCAAATGCCGGTGATGATGTAGGGCATGAGGTTGTTCATGAACGTGCCGAAGCCGCTGGTGCCGAAGAGGGTGAAGCTCTTCATCAGGTTTGCGCCTGCGCTCTGCAGACCGACAACGATGCTGATGGACTGCACAAGAGCGAGGACGACGCCAACGATACGGGTGATCTTCTCGATCTTCTTCTGACCGTCCTCTTCCTTGCTGAGCTTCTCGAGCGAGGGGATCGCGATCGCGAGAAGCTGCATGATAATGGACGCGGTGATGTAGGGCGAGATACCCATTGCGAAGAGCGAGAACTGGTTGAGCGAACCGCCGGAGAAGAGGTTCAGAAAGCTCAGGAAGTCATACTGCTGGATCATAGTGCCGAGCTTTGTGCCGTCGACACTGGGCACGGGGATGAAGGAACCGAGACGGTAGACCACGATCAGGATGAGCGTGTAGATCATCTTGGAGCGGATGTCCTTCACCTTCCATGCGTTGATGAAAGTCTTGATCATTCAGCCACCTCGACAGTTCCGCCCGCCTTAGCGATAGCTTCACGGGCTGATTCGGATACCTTTGCCGCCTTAACAGTCAGGGACTGTGTGAGCTCGCCGCGGCCCAGAACCTTGAGGCCGTCCTTCTCGATTTTGCTGATGACGCCGGTCTCCTTGAGGAGTTCGGCGGTGACTACGGTGCCGTTCTCGAAACGGTTGAGATCCGAGACGTTGACAACGCTGTAGACCTTCATGAAGTTGTTGTGGAAGCCTCTCTTGGGGAGACGACGGGGCAGAGGCATCTGACCGCCTTCAAAGCCGTTCTTCTTGCTTCCGCTGCGCGCCTTCTGGCCCTTGTGACCGTAACCGGCGGTCTTGCCGATACCGGAACCGGAGCCGCGGCCTACACGCTTCTTTGCAGTAGTCGAACCCTCAGCGGGCCTTAACTCATGTAGATTCATGCGGGACCTCCTTATTCTTCCACTTCTTCCACCTTGACAAGGTGTTTCACTTTGAAAATCATGCCGCGGGTGCATGCGTTATCGGGCTTAAGGACGGTGCTGCCGGTCTTGTGAAGGCCGAGGGCCTTGACGGTGGCCTGCTGGTCCTTGAGAGCGCCGATGGTGCTCTTGACGAGCGTTACTTTAAGCTGTGCCATTATTGTGTCCTCCCTCAGTTAAGGATCTCGTCCACGGTCTTGCCGCGCAGGCGAGCGATCTGCTCTGCGGTGCGGAGCTGGGAAAGACCGTCGATGGTGGCCTTAACGCAGTTTGCGGGGTTGTTGGAACCGTAGCTCTTGGTACGGATGTCCTTGATGCCGACGGATTCGAGCACGCTGCGGACGGGGCCGCCGGCGATAACGCCGGTACCGGGTTCTGCGGGGAGCATGCGGACATGGCCCTTGGAGAACTTGCCTTCGACTGCGTGGGGGATGGTGGTCCCGACGATGGGGACGGTGATGAGGTGGCGCTTCGCGTCCTCAACGCCCTTGCGGACTGCTTCGGGGATCTCAGCGGCCTTACCCATGCCGACGCCAACGCGGCCCTTCTCATCGCCGACGACGATCAGAGCGGAGAAACGGAAGATCTTACCGCCCTTAACAACCTTTGCAACGCGGTTGACGGAGACGAGCTTCTCTTTGAATTCCGGAACTTCCGGAGTGAAATTACGCCTATTCTGCTGCATCTTGTGCCTCCTTAGAATTCGAGTCCGCCTTTGCGGGCGCCGGCTGCGAGCTCGGCAACACGACCGGTGTAGAGATAACCGCCGCGGTCGTAAACGACCTTGGTGACGCCCTTTTCGATGGCGCGCTTTGCAACGGTCTCGCCGACGATGAAGGCTGCTTCCTTCTTGTTCTTGCCTTCGAGCTGCGCCTTGATGGATGCTTCAACGGTGGAAGCCGCCGCAATGGTGTTGCCAACGGAGTCGTCGATGACCTGGGCGTAGATGTGGTTAAGGCTGCGGTAAACGTTCAGGCGGGGACGCACGGGAGTGCCGATCAGATGCCTGCGGGTACGGTAGTGGCGTGCCTTGCGCTTTGCATTTTTATCAAGCTTGCTAATCATGATGCTGTACTCCTCCTGTTACTTACCGGTCTTGCCTTCCTTGCGGATGATGGTCTCGTAGTCGTACTTGATACCCTTGCCCTTGTAAGGTTCGGGCGGACGGACCTCGCGGATCTCAGCCGCGATCTGACCAACGCGCTGCTTGTCGATGCCCATGACGGTGATCCTGTTGGGAGCGGGGACGTCAAAGGTGATGCCGTCGCCCTCGGTGAATTCGACCGGATGGGAGTAGCCGACGTTCAGAACGAGCTTGTTGCCGTTCTTCTGGGCCCTGTAGCCCGTGCCGTTGATCTCGAGCTTCTTTTCAAAGCCCTTGGTCGTGCCGACGACCATGTTGTTGATGAGAGTACGGGAAAGTCCGTGCAGGGAACGATCCTCTTTTTCGTCGCTGGGGCGCTCGACCTTGATGATGCCGTTCTCCTCGCTCATCTTGATGCGGGGATTGATCTTCTGGCTGAGTTCGCCCTTGGGTCCCTTGACGGTGACGGTGTTATCGTCAGAAACCGTGATTGTCACTCCGGCAGGAATGGTGATCGGAAGTTTTCCGATTCGAGACATTTTGCACCTCCAAATTATTTTGAAAAAATTATTGCTTTCCGCTTTCCACCGGGGAGGCCGAAGCCATGAAAGAGGCCCCGGCAGAAGCGGTGATCGCTGTGTTTTAGCCTCCGGCTCTTTTTGAGCCTTAGGCGGGTGATTTACCAGATGTAAGCGAGAACTTCGCCGCCTACGCCCTGCTTCCTTGCCTCGCGGTCGGTCATGATGCCCTTCGAGGTGGAGATGATCGCGATGCCGAGTCCGTTGAGGACCTTGGGGATGTTATCCTTGCGGGCATAAACGCGAAGGCCGGGCTTGGAGATACGCTTGAGGCCGGTGATGACCCTGGTGCGGTTCGGACCGTACTTCAGGGTGATGGTCATCATCTTCTCGACGCCCTCTTCGTTGACGGTGTAGCCCTTGATGTAGCCCTCGTTCACGAGGATGTCCGCGATAGCGAGCTTCATGACGGAGACGGGGACTTCAACGGTGTCGTGCTTGACGATCAGAGCGTTGCGGATCCTGGTGAGCATATCGGCAATGGGATCTGTTACGAGCATTGTATTATCCTCCTTAATTACCAGCTTGCCTTACGAACTCCGGGGATCTCGCCCTTGTAAGCGAGCTCGCGGAAGCAAACGCGGCAGATGCCGTACTTGCGAAGCACGGAGTGGGGCCTGCCGCAGATACGGCAGCGGGTGTAAGCCCTGGTGGAGAACTTGGGAGTTGCCTGCTGCTTGTTCTTGAGTGAAGTCTTTGCCATTACTGTATCCTCCCTTATTCGTTGGTTCCGAAGGGCATGCCGAGGAGCTTGAGCAGCTCGCGGGCTTCTTCGTCGGTCTTGGCGGTGGTGACGAAGATAACGTCCATACCGCGGACCTTGTCGACGTCGTCATAGTTGATCTCGGGGAAGATCAGCTGCTCTTTGAGGCCCATTGCGTAGTTACCGCGGCCGTCAAAGCTGGTGTCCGAAACGCCGCGGAAGTCGCGGACGCGGGGAAGGACGATGTTCATCAGCTTGTCTGCGAAGTAGTACATGCGGTCGCCGCGGAGGGTTACCTTTGCGCCGACGTTCATGCCCTGACGGACCTTGAAGTTTGCGACGGACTTCTTCGCCTTGGTGATGACGGGCTTCTGGCCGGCGATGATGCCGAGCTCTTCGACTGCAGCGTCGATACCCTTGGGGTTATCCTTATCGGAACCGAGGCCCATGTTGAGCACGATCTTCTCGAGCTTCGGGACCTGCATGGGGTTCTCGTAACCGAACTTCTCAACGAGCTGAGGTACGATCTCCTTGTAGCGAACGCGGAGACGGGCGGGCTCGGTGAACGGTTTGGCTTCCTCGCCCTTGTTCTTTTTCTTTGCGGGAGCCTGTGCTGTTTCTTTCTTAGCCACGATTATTTACCTCCTCAGTCGATGTTCTTGCCGCACTTCTTGCAGGTACGGACCTTGATGGTCTTGTCGCCCTTCTCGATGAAGGTATGACCTACGCGAGTGGGCTTCTTGCAGCTGGGGCAAACGAGCATCACGTTGGAAACGTGGATGGTGCCTTCCTGCTCGATCCTGCCGCCGGCCTCGCCCTGCTTGCGGGGCTTGGTGTGGCGGATGGTCATGTTCCTGCCCTGAACGACGATGCGCTGAGCGGAGGGGTAGACCTTGAGGACCTTGCCGGTCTTGCCGACGTCCTTCATATTGTCGCCGGTGATGACCATGACGGTGTCGCCGGTACGAATATTCATCTTACTGCTCATAATTTACCTCCTTACAGCACTTCGGGCGCGAGGGAGACGATCTTCATGTAGTCCTTCTCGCGGAGTTCCCTTGCGACGGGCCCGAAGATACGGGTGCCGCGGGGCTGCTTCTGATCGTTGATGATGACGGCTGCGTTGTCGTCGAACCTGATGTGGCTGCCATCCTCGCGATGGACACCGGTCACGGTGCGGACCACGACTGCCTTCACAACATCCTTTTTCTTGACTGCGCCGCCGGGGGATGCGCTCTTGACAGAGGCAACGATGACGTCGCCAATGCTTGCGAACTTCCTCTTGGAGCCGCCAAGAACACGGATGCACATAATTTCTTTAGCGCCGCTGTTATCGGCAACCTTTAACCTGGTTTGCGGTTGAATCATGCTGTCCTCCTAACGGCTTACTTAGCCTTCTCGATGATCTTGACGAGACGCCAGCGCTTATCCTTGGAAAGCGGACGGGTCTCCATGATCCTGACGGTATCGCCGATACCGCACTCGTTGTTCTCGTCGTGTGCCTTGACCTTCAGAGTGTGGTTGACCATCTTGCCGTAAAGGGGATGGCGGACCTTGGTCTTGACTTCAACGACGATCGTTTTATCCATCTTATCGCTGGTGACGACACCAACGCGGGTCTTGCGGAAGCCCCTGACGGGAGCATTGTTCATTTCCATTTTATATCCTCCCTAAATTACGCACGCTCGTTGATAAGAGTCTTGACCCTTGCGATATCGCGCTTGCATTCCTTCATGAGCATGGGGTTTGCGAGCTGACCGGTCGCGTGGCGGAATCTGAGGTTGAACAGCTCGGCCTTCAGTTCGTTTTCCTTGGCGATGAGCTCTTCAACGCTGAGCTGCTGCAGCTTTTCCCATTCTTTCTTATTCATGGCTTACTCCTCCACGGTGTTCTCGGCTGCTGCCGGGGTCTCCAGCTGTTCCTTCCTCACGAACTTGCACTTGAGGGGGAGCTTGTGCATCGCGAGGCGGAGCGCCTCACGCGCAACGGGCTCTTCGACCTCGGCGATCTCGAAGAGGACGCGGCCGGGCTTGACTACGGCTACCCAATACTCGGGGGAACCTTTACCGGAACCCATGCGGGTCTCGGCGGGCTTCTCGGTGACGGGCTTGTCGGGGAAGATATCTACCCAAACCTTACCTACACGCTTCATGTAACGGGTCATTGCTACACGGGCTGCCTCGATCTGGTTGCTGGTGACCCAGGAGGGCTCCAGTGCTACGAGACCGTATTCGCCGTATGCGATCCTGTTGCCGCGCATGGCTTTGCCCTTCATGCGGCCACGATGTACCCTGCGGCGTTTAACTCTCTTAGGCATTAACATAGGTCATATCCTCCTTACGCTTTCCTGGCCTTGCTGCGGTTAAGGACCTCGCCCTTGTAGATCCAGACCTTGATGCCGATGCGGCCGTAGGTGGTCTTTGCTTCGGCAAAGCCGTACTCGATGTCCGCACGGATGGTCTGCAGGGGGGTGGAGCCTTCGTTGTAGCCCTCGTCGCGTGCGATCTCCGCACCGCCGAGACGACCGCTGCACTTGACCTTGATGCCCTTCGCACCGGCCTTCATGGCGCGGGTGATAGCCTGCTTCATGGCGCGGCGGAAGGAAGTTCTCTTCTCGAGTGCTGCTGCGATGCTCTCTGCAACGAGCTGAGCGTTTGCATCGGCATTGCGCACTTCGATGATGTTGACGCTGACGGACCTGTTGACGAGGCCCGCGACCTCGGCGCGGATAGCGTCGACGCCGACGCCGCCCTTACCGATCAGCATGCCGGGGCGGGCGGTGTGGATGCCGACCGTGACCTTACCGGCTGCACGGGCGATGTCGATCTTGGCGACGCCCGCTTCGTAGTACTTGTTCTTCAGGAAATCCCTGATCTTCTTGTCCTCGATGAGGTAGTTAGCGAAGTCCTTCTTATCGGCATACCAGCGGGTATTCCAATCCCTGATGACGCCAACACGGAAGCCGTTCGGGTTAACTTTCTGTCCCATGGTATGTCCTCCTTATTTCTTCTCGTCCAGGATGATGGTGATGTGGCTGGTGCGCTTGCGGATCCTCGATGCGCTGCCGCGGGAACGGGGCCTGTAACGGCGGAGGGTGGGACCCTGGTTGGCGAAGACTTCGGCAACGTAGAGGGTCTCGCGGTCCATGTCGAGGTTGTTCTCGGCGTTGGCGATCGCGCTGCGGAGGACTTTGAGGGTGGGCTCTGACGCCGCCTTGGGGGTGTACATCAGGATAGCCTCTGCCTCGTCTACGCTCTTGCCGCGGATAAGATCGATGACGACCTTGACCTTGCGGGAAGAAATGCGGATGTATTTTGCGGTGGCGTGGGGGCGCTTTTCGGCGTTTTCCCTGCGCTGTGCTGCCTTTTCTTTAGATCTGAGTGCCATTTGAACGCCTCCTTATTTGCCGCGGGTGGTCTTTTCCGAACCGCGGTGGCCGCGGAAGGTGCGGGTGGGTGCGAATTCGCCGAGCTTGTGCCCGACCATATCCTCGGTGATGTAGACCGGAACGTGCTTCCTGCCGTCGTGCACGGCGATGGTGTGACCGATCATTTCGGGGAAGATGGTGGACGCCCTGGACCAGGTCTTGAGAACGGACTTCTTGCCGGATTCGTTCATCGCGATAACGCGGTCAAGCAGCCTTTCGCTCACAAAGGGTCCCTTTTTGATTGATCTGCTCATTATCTATTCTCCCTTCTCGGATCACTTGCCGTCCCTGCGGCGGATGATGTACTTATCGTTGATGTTCTTCGTCTTCCTGGTCTTGTAGCCGAGTGCGGGCTTGCCCCACGGGGTGACCGGGCCGGGACGGCCGATCGGGGACTTGCCTTCGCCGCCGCCATGAGGATGGTCGTTGGGGTTCATGACGGAACCGCGGACGGTGGGACGGAAGCCCATGTGACGCTTGCGGCCGGCTTTGCCGAGCTTGATGTTCGCAAAGTCGATGTTGCCGACCTGGCCGATGGTGGCTTTGCAGTCCATGGGGATCATGCGGACTTCGCCGCTGGGAAGACGGACCTGCGCGTACTTGCCCTCTTTAGCGAGGAGCTGCGCTGCGTTGCCGGCGCTGCGGACGAGCTGCGCGCCCTTGCCGGGGAGCATCTCGATGCAGTGGATCATGGTGCCGACGGGGATGTTCTTCAGGGGAAGAGCGTTGCCGACTTTGATATCGGCGGTCTCGCCGGAGACGATGGTCTCGCCGACCTTAAGGCCGAAGGGAGCGATGATGTAGCGCTTTTCGCCGTCCGCATAGTTGAGAAGGGCGATGTTCGCGCTGCGGTTGGGATCGTATTCGATCGTTGCGACCTTCGCAGGGACGTTGTCCTTGTTGCGCTTGAAGTCGACGATGCGGTACTGGCGCTTTGCGCCGCCGCCGCGATGGCGGACGGTGATCCTGCCGTGGTGGTTACGGCCGGCGTTGCTCTTGAGGCTCTCCATCAGGGAACGCTCGGGAGTGTTGCAGGTGATCTCCTCATAAGCGGAGACGGTCATGAAGCGCTGACCCGGAGTGTTGGGCTTTATCTTTCTGATTGCCATGATGTTGCCTCCTTACTGAGCCATGCTGTCGAAGGCTTCGATGGTCTTGGAATCCTTTTTAAGGGTGATGTAAGCCTTCTTGGTGGAGGGGCGGCGGCCTTCGAAGCGGCCCTGCCTCTTGATCTTGCCGAGGTGATTGACGGTGTTGACCTTTTCGACCTTAACGCCGTCGAAGATGGTCTCGATCGCCTGCTTGATCTCGGTCTTGCCCGCCTTCTTGTTCACGATGAAGACATAGGTCTTGTTGCCGATGACTTCGTAGCTCTTTTCGGTGAGCACGGGCTTGATGATGATGTCGTGAGCGTTCATTATGCGTATACCTCCTCGACCTTGGCGACCGCGTCGCGGGTCGCGATGACGGTGTCGTACTTGAGAACGTCGTAGGTGTTCAGCATGCCGACGGTGGTGGTCGCAACGCCCTGGATGTTGTTCGCCGCACGGACGACGGTCTCGTTGACTTCGTCGGTGACGATGAGGGCGCTTTCGGTCTTCAGATTGCCGAGGACCTTGACCATCTCGCGGGTCTTCGCTTCGGGGAGCTCAAGGCTGTCGAGAACGATGAACTTCTCGCCTGCGACCTTCGCGGAAAGAGCGGACTTGAGGGCGACCCTCTTGAGCTTCTTGTTGAGGCTCAGACGATAGTCGCGGGGCTTGGGTGCGAACACGACGCCGCCGTGAGTCCACTGGGGAGACCTGGTGGAACCCTGACGGGCACGGCCGGTGCCCTTCTGCCTCCAGGGCTTCTTGCCGCCGCCGGAGACTTCGGCGCGGGTCTTCGCGCTCTGAGTGCCCTGGCGCTGATTTGCGAGGTAAGCCTTTACATAGGCGTGCATCGCGGGGACGTTGACTTCCTGGCCGAAGATCGCGTCGGAGAGTTCCATTTCGCCGACCTTGCTGCCGGACATATTGTAAATAGCTACGTTAGGCATGTTGTACCCTCCTTACTTGACCGTGCTGCGGACGAGAACGAGGCCGCCCTTCGCACCGGGGATAGCGCCCTTGATGAGGAGCAGATTGCGCTCTGCATCCGCGCGGACGACTTCGAGGTTCTGGACGGTGATGCGCTCGCGGCCCATGTGGCCGGGGAGATGCTTGGTCTTGAAAACCTCGCCGGGGTAGGTGCAGGCGCCCATGGAGCCCGCTACGCGGTAGGAATGTGAACCGTGGGTCTTGCGGCCGCGGGCCTGATTCCAGCGCTTGATGTTGCCTTCGAAGCCCTTACCCTTGCTGGTGCCGGTCACGTCAACGTGATCGCCCTTTGCGAAGGTGTCCGCCTTGATGACGGTGCCGACTTCGTAGCTTGCTGCATTGTCAAGTTTGAATTCCTTGACGTAACGGTGGGCTTCGACGCCCGCCTTCCTGAGATGACCGAGCTGGGGCTTGGTGATGAGCTTTTCGCGGACGGGCTGGAACGCCATCTGGACTGCTTCGTAGCCATCGTGCTCAACCGTCTTGACCTGGGTGACGGGGCAGGGACCTGCCAGAACGACCGTCACGGGGATCATGGTGCCATCTTCGAGGAAGAGCTGAGTCATGCCGACTTTCTTACCCAGAATTGCCTGTTTCATTTCTCTACCTCCAACCTCACAGCTTGATCTCGATATCGACGCCGGCGGGGAGATCGAGCTTCATCAGTGCGTCAACGGTCTTTGCCGAGGGCTGGATGATGTCGATCAGACGCTTGTGGGTCCTGATTTCGAACTGTTCACGGCTGTCTTTGTACTTATGGGGTGCGCGAAGGATCGTAACGATTTCCTTCTCTGTCGGAAGGGGGATGGGACCGGAGACGCGTGCGCCGTTCCTTCTTGCCGCTTCGACGATTTTCTCTGCGCTCTGGTCGATGAGGTTATGCTCATACGCCTTGAGCTTGATGCGGATCCTGGTGTTTGCCATTTTTATCTCCTCTCGATTTTGTGTGCGGTTATCGCCGCACTCGATTGTTGTCGGAGCACACCCGGCCGTGCGTTCTCATGAATAAAATGCACGGCGGGGCTTCTGCCCCACCATGACCCCCCTGCTCTTCCCCATTGCCTTGAGTAACTTGGGCTTCGGTTTTGAGCTTTGGGATCAGGTTTGCCCGATCTGGTCAGGCCACCTGCGTGAATTACCCGGATTGGCGACCGGCAACCTCCCGCAGGGAGTGAACGCGCTTTTTGTCAGCATGACGGGCGGAGATTGCACCTGCGCAGGCGCAATATGCCCCAACGCGCGAACATTGCTATTCTATCATAATTTAAATATTTGTCAAGCCTTATTTTTGGTCAAAAAGCCCGTTTTCCCATATATTTTATGAGTTTTTTAATATATTTGCCCAAAACGGGCCCCGTGCACCCGCATCCGTGCGTTTTCAAGGCCGGTCAAAGCCGGCGCGTTCCCCAAGGGGAAGCCCGCCCGCCGGATCGGCTTTCCTCCCCGGTTTTATGACCCGGCCAAGCGGGGGCAGATCACCGCCCCTGCGGTAATTGATTTTCCTTATTTCTCTCCCCCGGTTCGACCATCTCCCCCGCGCGGATGTGTTACTATGACCCTGCCGGTGCAGCCGTCGGCAGTATGGCCCGCAGTCGTCCTTGCGGGCGCGGGCGGATCCGCCGGCAGGACAGGAGGCGTAAAGGCAATGTATATCGAAGTTTTTTTGCTCGACAACCTCCTTATGAACCTCCTTGTGCTGCGCCTTGCGTCGGCCATGCTCTCCGTGAAAAGCGCGGGAAAGCGCACAGTCCCGTTCGCCGCCCTCGGAGCCGCATGCGCCGCGCTCGGCGCGGGCGGGGCAAGCTTCCTCTTCACCGCCCCCGCCAAGCTGGCCTTAACGCTCGTGATGAGCTTCGCCCTGCCGGGCCGCGGCCTGCGTGCCCGGGCGCTCGCTTTTCTCGCCCTGCTCTTCTCCGCGTTCACGGCAGGCGGGGCCGTACTGCTCGTTCAGCTGCTCGCGGGCCGCGCCGGGAGTTTCCCGTCGACCGGGTCCGGAGCCCTGCTCATCGGAGCGGTCTTTACCGCGTTCCTTCCTCATATAATAAGAAGGATCCTCTCCCGCCGCCTGCCCGAGGGCTCGACTGTGCGGTTTGAGGCCGAGTTCTCCGGCGACCCGCCCGTGCTGATAGAATGCGCCGCGCTGGTAGACACCGGGAACCTTTTGACGGAGCCCGTCTCCGCGCTGCCGGTCATCGTGCTGCCGAAAAGGCTCTCCCCCGCCCTTGCGGAAAAGGCCGGCATCCCGATACCGATCCGGACCGCCTCCGGCAGCGGGCTGCTGTTTGCCATACGGCCCCGGCGCGTGCTCGTGAACGGTGAAAGCGTTTCGGCGCTCGTCGCCTTTTCCGCATCGCGGACCGCGCTCGTGCCCGCCTGTTTGGCTTCGACTGAACGCAAGAGCGCGTGATCGGGACCGTTTCCTATTATAATAATGAAGCCGTTCCCCCGAGGGCGGCCCGGGCGGCTGTTTGGAGGCTGTTATGCTAAGTATCATCCGGCGCGTGCTCACCGCGCTCTATAAAAAGCTCGGCGTCGAAGGCGGGCTGGGCTATATCGGCACCGGCGAATCCCTGCCGCCGCCCCTCTCCCGTGAGGAGGAGTTTGAGCTCTCCGGGCTGCTTGAGGCCGGCGACGAAACGGCGAAGCACAAGCTGATCGAGCACAATCTCCGCCTTGTGGTCTACATCGCGAAGAAATTCGACAATACCGGCGTTTCCATCGAGGACCTGATCTCCATCGGCACGATCGGGCTCATCAAGGCCGTCAACACCTTCCGTTCGGACAGGAACATCAAGCTGGCGACCTACGCGAGCCGCTGCATCGAGAACGAGATCCTGATGCACCTGCGAAAAACGAGCCGGCTGAAGCTCGAGGTGAGCCTCGACGAGCCGCTGAACGTGGACTGGGATGGCAACGAGCTGCTGCTTTCGGACGTGCTCGGTTCAGACGGGGACGAGGTCGACCGCCGGCTCGAGGACGAGGTCGACCGCGAGCTGCTACACGCGGCGCTCGCCCGACTCGGCGCGCGCGAAAGGAGGATCGTGGAACTGCGTTTCGGCCTGAACGGGCACGCAGAGTACACCCAGAAGCAGGTCGCGGATATACTCGGCATCTCCCAAAGCTACATCTCACGCCTTGAAAAACGCATCATCCGCTCGCTCTATGAGGAGCTGATGGCGCTCGAATAGATGAGCCGTTCCTCAATTCAGGCTATTTTTTTCAAAAATCCGTTCTATTTTTTTAATAATCGCGTAGTTTTTGCTCTTTTTTTCAATTCAACGTGTTGACATATATATAAAATTCGTTTATAATATTATATGATGAAAAAGCGTTGTCAATTATCAGCTTTTCCGAATCTACGAAAGAGAGATACGATCATGCAGCTTAAAGACATTGCAGAGGAAATGCAGCAAAGATCCATGGCCGCCCGTGACTGGGTATTCCAGGTGCTCCGCACCGCCATCATTCGCGGCGTTCTGCCCGGAGGCATGCCCCTTCGTCAGGACGAGATCTCCGCTCAGCTGAGCGTCAGCCACATTCCCGTCCGCGAAGCCTTCCGCCAGCTGGACGCGCAGGGCCTCGTGCGCATCTATCCCAACCGCGGCGCCGTCGTCACCAAGCTCACCCGTGAAGAGCTTGCGAACGCTATGGACACCCGCATCATCCTCGAGCTCGGCGCAATGCGCGCAGCGATCCCGCTGATGAACGAAGAGAGCCTTGATAAAGCGGCCGAGATCCTCGCCCAGTGCGAAGTCGAGACCGACGCGAACAAGCTTGAGGACCTCAACCTCCAGTTCCACTTCGCGCTCTATTCCGTGACCGGCAACACCTTCCTGCTCCAGCTCATCGAGCAGCTGCACGCCAACGTCGACCGCTATATTCGCCCGTACTATTCCGCGAGCGAAGTCAGCAGCAAGTCCCGCGGCGAACACTATAAGCTCCTCGAGGCCTGCCGCAACGGCGACGTCGAGTTTGCGACGGCGATCCTGCGCACCCACCTCGAGCAGACCAAGGTCCTCTCCCTCAATTCGCCTATCCTTCAGGCGTAAGAGAGTCCGCGCCGTTCCCGGGCGTCATACCCGGCTTTGTTGGTGTGCGTAAAAGTCAATAAATATCATTCGGAAAACGGTCCCGTGCCGTTTTCCTTTTTTATTTTCGTTTGCAAAAGCTCATATTTCGGTATAGCCATATCATCCTTCGGGCAAACTACGCCTGAACGATGCGATTTCGCGGTCGCTGTAAACGAAAGGATGAAAACCATGGATAACAAAACCGAACGCAAATGGCGGATGCGCCAGTTCAGGCTGCGCTCCGCGCTGTTTCTCCGCAAAAACGGACTGTATCTGATGGGCATTGCCTGCCTTGCGGTGCTCGGCGTCGCCGCCGCGCTGCTGTTTTCAAGGCCCGAGGACGTCCCCGCCCCCGTGAGCCGTTCCGACGACGAGCGCCTCGGTGACGTCGTCTCCGCTTCGCCGAAGCCGGGCGGCCTCATCCCCACCGCCGCGCCGACTGCCGCGCCCACCGCGGGAGCGACCTTCGTGCCGATCACGCCCGACCCCTCGCGCACGCCGATCCCTGACCTCACCTTCGCGCCTGAGCTCACTGCCGATCCCACGCTTTCCAAACTCCAGCCGCCCGTTGACGGCAAGGTGATCCGCGTTTTCGCGGTGAATTCCCTTATCTGGTCCGAAACGCTGCAGCAGTGGATGACCCACCCGGGCGTGGACGTGACCGCGAACAAGGGCGATCCGGTCTACTGCGTGCTGCCCGGAACGGTCGAGAGCGTCCGCTCGGACGATATGCTCGGCACGGTCGTGACCGTCGGGCATGAGAACGGGCTCAAAAGTGTCTACGCCAGCCTGAAGGACGCGCCGCCCGTCAAAGAAGGCGACGCGGTCGCCGCACGGCAGATCATAGGCTATATCGGCGACACCGCCATCAGCGAATGCGCGGAGCGCAGCCACCTGCATTTCGAGCTGCTCGTGAACGGCGCGCCGATCGACCCCGAGAGCATGATGATCTTCAATAAACAGTAAAACCAAACACAATTCAAACGGACTGCTCCGGCGGTCCGTTTTTTCGTTTTCCGTTAATTTATAAAAATACGCCGTCAAGCGTCAGAAGAAAGCGACAGCAGGGCGATAATTGACGGATCTTTCAGTATTCTGCTTGATTTTTTCTTTTTATTTATGGTATAATCGAACCGCAGTAAAGCACATAGCCTGATGACAGGGCTGTGAATCGCCAAAAAACAACGCAGTCATCCCCTTCGATTTCCCCGCGAGCCTCTTCGTCGGGGCTGGTTTGTATGAAACTTTGCATTATTCCCGGGCGCAGAACGCTGCCGCACCGGGTTTTTCCCGCCGACCCACGCTCAGGCAACAGTTTATTATTCTATTTTATAATATTTTTCGAGGTTTGGGCCATGAAGACAATGAAGACCACGGATGAGCTGACGAAGATCCTGAAAAAGATAAAGCCGGACGACATCCCCGCCATGCTGGAGAAGTACGAAAGTATGTTCTTTTACGGCGAAAATCCGTTTGCGGACTACATGCGCGGGCTGCTTGCGGAGAAGAACATCCGCCGGCAGGACGTTTTTCTTGCCGCCGATATCCCGGAGGGCTACGGCTACAAGCTTTTGACTTGTGAAAAGCGCACGCGCCGCAGGGACGTGATGCTGCGTATCTTCTTCGCCGCAGGCCTCACGACCGAGGAGATGCAGCGCGGGCTGAAGCTGCTGGGGCTTTCGCCCCTCTATCCACGCATCCCGAGGGACGCCGTGCTGATGGTCGCCGCATACAACGAGATGCACGATATCGAAAAGGTGAACGCGCTGCTCATCGGGAACGGTTTTGCGCCGCTCGAGAGCTGCGGTGCGGACAAAAGCTGAAATTCCCACCGCCGCAGGGGGAACGCATTATATCCCGTTCTGTTATAATCAGAGGTATGATATGTTTCGCTTATCCCTCGCTCATCCATTTTTTACGTTTTACCGCATTTAAGCTGCAGGAATAAAGGGCGGAACGGCGTATCTCCTTATGCGGATGCGCCGAAGCACCGCCCTTTTTTTGCGGCGTCTTCGCAAGCTCCTTGCATTAACTTAAAAACTGTGTCATAATGTTCCCGTAAACTCAAATCAGGGGGAAACCGCTTTGAAGACGCTGAAAAAACTGACCCTGCTGCATTCCAACGACATGCACGGTGATTTCTTTGCCGAGGAAGTCGATCAAAACCTGATCGGCGGCGTTTCGCTGCTCTCTGGCTACCTCAACAAGGTGCGCGCGGAGGAGCCGAACACGATCTACTGCGTCGCCGGCGATATGTTCCGCGGCTCCGTGATCGACTCCGAATTCCTCGGCATCTCCACGATCGAGATCATGAACATGCTGTCGCCGGACGTGGTGTGCATTGGCAACCACGAAACGGACTACGGCCTTGCGCACCTGCTCTTCCTCGAAAAATGCGCCCGTTTCCCGATCGTAAACGCGAACATGCACATCAAAACGAACAACGCGCGCCTGTTCCGCCCGTTCATCGTGCTGCACATTGGCGGTATGAAGATCCTGTTCATCGGCGTTCTGACCGAGGAGGTGCTTGCGCAGACCCGCAACGACGGACTCGTTGGCACGATCGTCAACGTTGAAGAGGCCGCGCGCGAGGTCACGAAGATCTGCAACGCCTATCATGCGATCGATATCGATTTCACCGTGCTTTTGACCCACATCGGCTTTGAGGAGGACAAAAAGCTTGCCGCGATGCTCGATCCTTCGCTCGGCGTTGACGTGATCATCGGCGGGCATTCCCACACGGTCATCGACGAGCCCGCGAAGGTGAACGGCATACTGATCGTCCAGGCCGGCACGGGCACGGACCAGATAGGCCGGTTCGACATCATGATCGACACCGAAGCGAACTGCCTGGACAGCTACGAATGGCAGTGCATTCCGATCAGCTCCGACACCTGCCCGCGCGACGTTAAGCTCGAGGAGCTGCTCGCCCGCTATAAGAGCAGTACGGACTCCAAGTACGGCCGCGTCGTGACCCGCTTCAACCGCTGCCTCACCCACCCCACGCGCTATGCGGAGACAGAGCTCGGCGACGTGTTTGCGGACGCATTCAGCGAGAGCCTCGGCGTGGATCTGTTCCTGCTCGGCTCCGGCAGCATCCGCAGCAAGGAGATGGGGCCGATCGTGCTCTATCAGGACATGATGGAAGCCTTCCCCTACGACGATGAGGCGTACCTCGTGATGGTGCAGGGCAAACAGCTCAGGCACATGGTGGCTCACGTGCTCCGCGACGAGGCGTTTGCCGAAGGCGCGCACACGGAGTTCTACCAGTTCTCGAACGGTACGCGCATCATCTACGCCCGCGAGCGGCACGAGTTTTTGCAGTTCAATATCTGCGGCAAGCCCCTTGAAGACGACCGCCTTTACTCCGTCGGCCTGCAGGCGTACCATTTCCACAACATGGAGGACAGCTTCGGCCTCACGATCGAAGAGCTTTCCCGCAACCGCAAGCCCCGCGTGATCGCGACCTCCTGCTGCGAGATACTGGATGAGTATTTGTCGTCGCACCAGCACCTCGACTGCAAGGTCGGCGACAGGCTGATAGTGCTGTAAACGGTATTGAAGGCCGAAAGCTGAAAAATTAATGATTAATAATTAAGGGAAGGACTCCCGCGGGAGTCCTTTTGATATATGTGCGGCAGGGGGCCTGCCGCGGCGCGGTCCTCGCGGTCTGCGATCGTCATGCCGATCCGGCCAAGTCGACCTGCCGGCTTTCGGCCTGCTGCGTTTGCAAAGGGAACCCCGCCCTGATCCGGTCTTCGGCCGTGATCAGGCAGCAAAAAACGCGATGTCATAAAAAGTTCACAATATGTACACAGCAAATTAGCACTCTCCCCTTGACAGTGCTAATCCGCTGCGTTATAATGTGCACAGAACAAAGGAACAGAGAAGACCCGAAAGGATCCGAACCCTCCGTCCCGATGCTCTTAACAGTAGGTACAATAAAGTAAAGGAGGTTATGACCTATGTTAAGAAACGGTTTATTCGGTGAGGGATTGTTTGATGATTGGATGCGTTTTCCGACGTTCCACGATCTGGATGACGTAGAAAAGAAGCTCTACGGCAGGCATGCAGCGCATGTGATGAAGACGGACGTTCATGAAAACGACGACGGCTACGAATTGGAGATCGATCTGCCCGGCTTCAAAAAGGACGAGCTGAGCCTGCGGCTTGAAAACGGTTGTCTGACCGTATCGGCCGCCAAGGGGCTGGACAAAGACGAGAGGACAGAGAAGGGCAAGATCATCCGTCAGGAGCGCTACGCGGGCGCGATGGAACGCAGCTTCTACGTCGGCGAGGCAATCACCGAGGAAGATGTTAAAGCAAAGTTCGAAGACGGCGTGCTGCATCTGTGCATCCCGAAGAAAGATGTGCAGAAACTGCCCGAACGCAAGACCATTATGATCGAAGGATGATCGGTCAGGCAAACAGTAAAGCCAAACACACAGCCTGCCGCATGCAGATGATATCCGCATGCGGCAGTTTTTTTATGTCCGCAGTCAAAATGCGTGTACTCTCACCGTGTGATGTAAAAACAGCACCGAAGCATGGAAAATTATAATTATACTTTATAATTAAGGAAATGACTCCCGCGGGAGTCCTTTTGACCATATGTTCGGCAGGGCGCCTGCCGCGGCGCGGTCCTCGCGCTCTGCGATCGTCTTGTCGATCCGGCCAAGTCAGCCTGCCGGCTTTCGGCCCGCTGCGTTTGCAAAGGGAAACCCGCCTTAATTCAGTCTTCAGCATCCTCCCCGCCGTCCGGCAGTTCGATTTTAACCGCGGCGGCGCTCTTTTTGAGGGCGTTCATGATCTCGGCGAGCTTTTCGTTCACGCCTTCGACCTCCGCTTCAAGCTCCTTCGCGGTCACGCGAAGCGCCCCGGTCCGCACGCTCGCAAGCTGGATCATCCCGTCCGACGAGGCGACGCGCACAGCGTAGTTTTTTCCGACCTCGGCGATAAAACGCTCGATCAGCATATCGGCGGTCTCGTTCTCGCGGGTGTAGGCGACGCGCACGCCGTGGTAATTGAACCGCTCGCCGGCGTTGCCCTTGACGCGGTAGCCGTCGAACACCAGCACGACCTCGTTCTTTTTGTAACCGCAGTAGTTGGCGAGGATATCCATCAGCCTTTTGCGGGCGGCGGCAATATCGCTCTTTGCAAGCTCGCGCAGACCGTCCCACGCGAAGATGATATTGTAGCCGTCCACGATCAGGTAGTCCTTCTTAGGCGGCTGCGGCGGGAGCGGGCGCTCCGGCTCCGGGTCTTGCGGTTTCGGCGGGCGGCGCAGCTCGGTCGGTTTTTCCGGGCCGAACTCGCGCTCCATTATGCGCCGGAGCTCCTTTTCGTCCACGTCCAGATTGCGGCGGACGAGCTTTGGCTCCGCAGTCCCGGCGCGCGGCGTGCGGGAGAGGCCCGTGTCGATATGCATATAGTTCTCCACCCTGTCCCAGCGGACGGCAAAACCTGCGCCGTGGGCGCAGAAGACCGAATCGGGTGTGTTTTCCAAATCGCGCTCCGGGTCGTAGCCCGTTTCCGCGATGACTTCCTCCGCGTTTTCGCAGCGGCCGTAGTGGGAGACCTCCGATGAGAACCTGCCCTTGCCGGCGGTGTACGCGGCGAGCTCCCGCGCATAGCCGCGCAGGCGGGCGACGGGCGCAAAGCCGGTGATGACCGCCGTTCCGTCCCCGCCGTCCTCCTCCATGGAGAAGCTGCCGCCCATCATGCGGATATCGCCTATCGCACGGCCGAGCTGTTCCCTGGGCAGCTCGATGCGGAAGGAATAGAAGGGTTCCAATAGTATGCTCTCCGCCTTCATCAGCCCCTGGCGGATCGCGCGGTAGGTCGCCTGGCGGAAATCCCCGCCCTCGGTGTGGGCAAGGTGCGCGCGCCCCGCGACGAGGCTTATGCGGATATCGGTAACGGGCGAGCCCGTCAGCACGCCGAGATGCGTTTTTTCGGCTATATGAGTTAAAATCAGCCGCTGCCAGTTGACGTCGAGGTCGTTTTGGCTCACGAGCGAGCGCATCTCGATGCCGCTGCCCGGTTCGAGCGGCTCGAGCAGCAGGTGTACCTCCGCATAGTGGCGCAGCGGCTCGTAGTGACCTATGCCCTCCACCGGCCCCGCGATAGTTTCCTTATACAGCACGCGGCCCTGATCGATCCCGGCGTCGAGGTCGAAGCGTTCCTTGATGAGGCTTTTCAGGATCTCGATCTGCACCTCGCCCATCAGCCGCGCGCGGATCTCTCCCAAACGGCCGTCCCACTCGATCTGCAGCGTCGGGTCCTCCTCCGAAAGCGTTAAAAGCCTGCGGAACGCGGCCTGCGTGTCCGTGCCTGCGGGCAGCGTGATGCGGTATTGGAGCACGGGCGAGAGCATTGCCGCGAAGGTCTTTTTCTCCGCCTCAAGGCCCAGCCCTTCGCCCGGGTAGGTCGAGCTGAGACCCGTCACGGCAACGACCTCGCCCGCTTCCGCCTCGTTGAGCTGCGTGTATTTTTCCCCGAGATACAGGCGGATCTGGGCTATCTTCTCGGTCCTTTCCTCGCCCTCGAGGGTCTTTAGAGCGATCGGCATGCGTGCGGTCAGCTTCCCGCCCGTCACGCGGAGATGCGTGAGCCTTGCGCCCTGCGCGTCCCGCGAGATCTTGTAGACCCTTGCGCCGAACTCCTGCGGGAATGAGGGCGCGGCGGTGAACCTTTCAAGCCCCTCGATGAACCCCGGAACGCCGGTCAGGCGCAGAGCGGAACCGAAAAAGCACGGGAAGAGCCTTTCATCGCGGATGGCATCCGAAAGCGCCGCGTCCGTGAGTTTGCCGTTTGAAAACAGTTCAAAAAGAGCGTCGCACGTCAGGGCGGCGTTCTCGTTCCTCTCCCCGTCCGGCACGGAAAAATCCACGCAGGCGGGCGAAAGCTCGCGGGAGAGTTCCGAAAGCAGGTCCGCCCTCGAACGCTCCGCGATATCCATTTTGTTGATGAAGATGAAGGTGGGGATATGCAGCCTGCGCAGCAGCCGCCAAAGCGTCAGCGTGTGCGCCTGCACGCCGTCCGTCCCGCTTGAAAGGAGCACGGCATAGTCGAGGATGCGCAGCGTGCGCTCCGCCTCCGCCGAAAAATCGACGTGCCCGGGCGTGTCGATGAGCACGGCGTTCAGTTTTTCCGTTGAGATATCCGCCTGTTTTGAAAAGATCGTGATACCGCGCCTGCGTTCGAGCGCGTGCGTGTCGAGATGGGCGTCGCCGTGATCGACGCGCCCGCGGCTCCTGACGCGCCCCGTGAGGTACAAAAGCCCCTCGCAGAGCGTAGTTTTGCCTGCGTCCACGTGCGCGAGTATGCCGATCGCGGTCCTCGTCATTATTTTTTGAAGCTCAGGATGATCCCGAGCGCGATGGACAGAGCCGCCGCCATTATGACCTGATACTCCGCCGGGAGCAGGAAGGTGAGCGTGTGCGCCGGGATCCAGAAGAACGGGATGGTCTTCAAAACCGTGAACGAGATGAAGCCGTAGAAGTCGATGCCCGTCACCACGCCGCGAAGGCCGGGCTTTTTCGCGCCCGCCGCGCGCAGCTCGAGATATTTATCGGTGCATTTGTGGAACGCCATGAACACCGGCCCGAAGGTGAGGTTCATGAGCGCGGCGGTATAGAACGCGCGAAGGAGCTCGCGCCAGAAGCCCTCCTCCGGCGCCGGAAGGAGCTTTTTCTCCAGCATGCCGAGAACTCCCTGCGTGTAGAGCTTCATCATGAACGTGATCGCGACGCCGATAAGCCCCCATATAACGATGCGGGCGACGACGTACACGGGCAGTGCCCACGCTTTTTTCTTAATGCGCAGCGCGAGCACCTCTCCGACGGTCGCGAGCAGAGCGAACTTGATAAAGCCCATGATATACGGATGACTCGAGCTCAGGCTTTTGAACACTTCGCGGCTCGCGGGGACGATCAGCACGAGCGCGAACGCCGCGAGGATGAGGAAACAGGCCGCTGCGACGGCGGCCTGCGCTCCCTTTGAGGGGGTGACGGGTTTTTGTTTGTTTGCTTTCATGTATTACCTCACTCCACGTCATGGATGACTGTCTCCGGCGGGGTGTCGAGCCTGTGCGGGTCGGCCATGCAGCGCTTGAAATACTTGAAAGCGGAGGCGAAATAGAAGCCGTCGCAGATGCGTTCGTCGGTATTGACGGTGAAGTCGATATAGCGTTTTTTCTTGACGCTGCCGTCGGGCTGGACCTCGTTCTCCATGCGCTTCATGCCGAAGGCGAGGAACACGGGGATGTTGCCGAAGTTATACAGGTGGTGGAACACGGGCGGGATGCCGAGCGAGCCCATGCTGGTTACGAACATGGAGCCGTGGAACGGGCTGAGCTTCGTGAGGAAGCGCGGCAGGTGGCCGAAGTAGTCGATCGTCTTGAGCAGCCACACCGTGAACTTCATGAACACGCCCGGGATGAGGTCAAGCAGGCCCGCGATCCTGTCGAACGAGCTGTCGAGCTCCTGCGTCGATTTGACCGCCTCCACCTCTTTGTTGAATTTTTCGTAGACCGTGTAGGCGGTGTCGTTCGGGTCGAGATACACGGTGATGATCGTTTCGGAGCCGTCGAGCGTCATATCCTTTTTGATGGTCATGGAGACCTCGATGGAGTCGTCGCGGCTGTAGGTCTTCTGCCCGCTGATGAAGCGGTTGACGGCGGGGCGCTGGGAGACGGTGCGCGCGTAGGCCGCGAGCATGAGGTGCGTGATGCCGAAATGGGCTAATCCTTCCTCGCGTTTTTCGCGGATGTACGCGTCGGCGTTCGAGCACTCGAAGCAGTCGCGGAACAGGTTGCTCGAGGGCACGCGTTCGGGCATGATATAGACCGCCACGCCGTTCATCGGGTCGAGCGAGCGGATCCTGCGGCCGTCGTTGCGGTCACCGCACTGGGGCAGCGGGCGGTCGCTCTCGCGCTTCTTTACGCCGATGAGCACGCAGAGCACGGCGAGGATCGCGAGCAGTACGGAGCCCTCCTCAAGCGCTGTGATGAGCGATGGCGCGGTAAAAAGCGCCTTGTTCACGGCGAGATGCAGGCCGAGCGCGATGACGAAAAGCACGAGCGCGGCGATGCGGCGCGGAACGGGCTTCGCCTTGCTGCGGCCGCCGGTGCTGACCGTCATGCGGTAGACGATCATCAAGGCGAGAAGCAGGACGATATCCGCGGCAAGAAGCCAGCCGTTTTTCGGCGCGAAAGCTCCTGCTGCGAAGAACACGCAGGCGCGGACTATCAGGAACACGCAGAAAAGTCCCTCGGGTTTTGCCGTCTTAAAGAGGCGCTCCTTCCCGTGAACGATGAGCTCGAGAGCAAACCAAAGGCAGGCGAGGCCCGACAGGATCATCGCGATCACCGCGTACAAGGCCGAGCCGATGCGCTCCGCTCCCGTATCCGGAACGCTGATGTGGACGATCCTTGCCGCAAAGGAAAGCACGGCGAACAGCACCGCGAGCCATGTGAGCGGGTTCCGCCTTGAAATGCCGTACGCCGAATAGACCGGCGCGGGTCTTGTTTCATGATTTTCTTCCATATCGATATTATATCAATTATCTTGGGTAAAATCAACAACTTGGCCTTCCCCTTTGAGGGGATCCTCACGGGCAAAACGATCCTCCGCCGCATCACAGGCCCCCGGCTTGGGCGGGCGGATGATATCCGCCCCTACGTTATGATTGCGCCAAAAATATTAAAGCCGCAGAGCAACTGCTCTGCGGCAAGCCCGTTCTCTTTCCCCGGGGTCCTAGGCTCCCGGGGGAGGGAATGAGCGATCATCCTTCGGCTTCGTTCGTATGGTCCCAGCCGGTGCCGACGACCTTGATCTCCAAGTCGACGGGGTACGCGCGGTTATCGAGCGCGACGAGACCGAGATGCGTCGCCATATCGCAGGTGCCGATGTCGCCGTCCATCCTGCCGTTCACGGTGATCACGATCTGATCGCCGGTCTTTTCGACCGAGGTGACCTCCGGCTGGACGGAACCGCTCGAGAATGTGACCCAGAAGGCGATGAGGTGATTGCTCTCAAAGAACTCCTCGTTGTAAGCGGCTTCGGCGTCCGCACGGAGCGCTTCGCGAAGCTGGGGCAGGACATCCCGCCTGAAATCCTCCACGGTGGTGATCACGAGCGGCTTGCGGGCAGCCGCGGTCTCGCTGTAGTCGGTGCGGCCGAACTTCCACTCCGGATCGGGCAGTAAGTTGACCGGCGTGTCGTCCGAAACGGGTTTATCGGTGGTCAGGCCGTCGGGCGCTTCGCTCACGGTCGGCTCGTCCGCCTTTGAACCGGGTTTGTTCGCGTTCGGCGAAGTGCATGCCATTGCCCCGAGGGTCATTATAAGCGCCATAAGCAGCGCGATGAATGCGATAGTCTTTTTCATTGTTTTTTCTCCTTTCACTGTCAAGGATCAAGGAGCATCGCTCCTTGTACCTATATAACGGATGATCGCCCGCGCCGGTTGATTCGGCGTGAAGCGATTCCCCGCCGCCGCGGTCTCGGCCTCCCTTCCCCGACCGGGCTCCGCGATACGCTTTCGTTTCTTAGTCGCCCGGCGGGGTTGGATTCCTTATTTTGGTTTCCAGGTTTCCGCATAAAAGCCGCGCCGAACGGCGCATCCGCATAAGGAGAAAGCAGTAAGCATGGTCTGCCTCGTGAGGATCGCTGTTCCGGCGGGCGGACGGTATCCGCCTGCTGCGTTTTATATGAATAAAGCGTGAATCCCCTTTCCAGGCGGAGCTTTGCAGGCAGCCCGGCCGCGGTTTTCTCATTGAATCGCAGCCGCGTATGTGGTAAAATTACCCCGAGAGACCGGCGTTTATGAGGCGAAGAAGTGCGATCCGGACGGATCGGCGTATCCGGTGCGGCCATTATATTGATGACGAGCGCCGTTTGCGCGCCGGAAGCAAACGAATACTATAAACTCCCGATCGCGGGAGACCTTCGGCAGACAGTGAGGTGCAGCGCTATGAAAACGACTAAGAAGGGCAACAACTGGACGGCGTACTTTGACCCCGAAACGGGGCGGTACTTTGCCGAGATCATGTACACGAGCCGCGAGGGACGCGAGCAGTACGACTACGAGATCACCGAAGAGATCTACGGCCGGCTCGGCACGTTCGCCGACGACGTGGACAACGAGAGGCTGATCAAGACCGGTGAAATGGCCTATTCGTTCGAGAACACGATGTACGGCACGCTCGGCCCCGAGCGGACCTTCTGGAACGAGGAAGCGATCGAAGCGATGGACGAAGCGGTGCGCAAGCAGGAAAATAAGAGCAAAAAGAAAAAGGAATGACGAGGAGAACGCAATGATAGTACTGAACGTCACTTACAGGTGCCGGCCCGGGATGCGCGGCGAATTCCTCAGCCGGATACACGCGGAGGGGCTCGACGCTTCCTCCCGCGCCGAGCAGGGCAATATAAAATACGACTATTACTTCCCGGAGAACGACGGCGACGCGCTGCTGCTCATTGAAAAATGGAGCGGCCAAAACGCTCTTGCGGAGCACGCCCTCACGCCGCATTTCAAAAGGCTCCAGGAGCTGAAACCGGTCTACGTGCTGGAAACGGCCGTGGAAAGGTTTGAAGGGCAGTATTGATCGGCAGGCGCCGGGAGCGATAAAAACAATGGGCTACAGAGTTATAGATAAGGATCAATATTACAGGAAAGCCGTCTACCGTCATTTCACCGAGGACTGCAGGTGTTCGACTTCGATGACGGCAAGGATCGACGTGACCGCGCTCGCCGAGTTTTCAAAAAAGACGGATACGAAGTTTTATCTCAACTTTCTGTATCTGCTCTCGAAGGTGCTCAACTCGCGCGACGACTACAGGATGGACTATCTTTACAAGACGGACGAGCTGATAGTGTGGGACGTTATCAATCCCTGTCACTACGTCTTTCACGAGGACACGGAGACCTGCACGACCGTTCACTCCGAATACTCGGAGGATTACGGGACCTTCTACAAAAACGCGCAGCGGGACATTGATGCGGCAAAGAATACGCGCGAATATGAGTTTGACGACGGGAAATATCCCAACTGGTTCGACGCTTCCTACGTTTCGTGGATCTCCTACGATTCGCTGAACCTCGAGCTGCCGGACGGGTATCTGTACTTTCCGCCCATCGTCAACTGGGGCAGATACCGCGAGGAGAACGGCCGGCTGATGATGCCCGTCACCGTCCGCCTCAATCACGCGATCGCGGACGGGTATCTCGTCGCGAACGTGTTCAGGCTGCTCGAACGGGAGATCGGCGCGTTTGCCGGCGGCAGATAACGAGCCCTGCCGTCAGGCGCAAAGTCCGCGGCGCGGATAAAAGCCGCGCCCGGTTCTCGGCCGTGCACAGAGAAAAAAGAGGCCCGCGGATACTCCCGTATCCGCGGGCTTTTTCGTTCACCGTTTCCCAAAATCGGCCGAAAACCCGAGTCTCCTTAAGTGAATGCGCCATTCGGAGCGGTTTTGTTTTATTCGTATGACACGCGGCGGACGCGATACACCGTAGGGGCGGCAATCTGCCGCCCGTTTGCGGCGGACGCGAAAACCTCCGGAGGATCACCTTTTCCCGCGGGCGGATGATATCCGCCCCTACGACCCGGAGCGGGTTTTTGCCGAAAACATTGAACTGGGAAGCGGGATATGGTAAACTTGTACCGAAAGGACAGATAAACAACAGCTATGAATAAAAACCATGACAGCATCGAGATCATCGGTGCGTCCGAGAACAATCTGAAGCATATCGACGTGACGATCCCGAAGGGCCGTTTGGTCGTCTTCGCGGGCGTGTCCGGATCCGGCAAGTCCTCGCTCGCGTTCGACACCGTCGCCGTGGAATCGGAGCGCGAATGGCAGCAGAGCTATCCGCTGTTCATCCGCAACCGGATGCCGCATTACGACCGCCCGAAGGTGGACGAGATCCGGAACCTTACGCCCGCGATCGTGGTGGATCAGCGCCCCATCGGCGCCTCCTCCCGCTCCACGGTCGGCACGGCTGTGGACGCTGCGCCGCTCATGCGCCTGCTCTTTTCCCGCGTGGGAAAGCCGAGCGCAGGAGGCTCCATGGCGTATTCCTTCAACCACCCCGCCGGGGCGTGCCCGGACTGCACCGGCATCGGAGAGCAGATCGAGCTCGATAAGGAGAGCATGTTCGACCCGGACAGGAGCCTTGCGGAGGGCGCGATCCTGTTCAGCCAGTTTTCATCGGGCTGGCAGACGGTCTATTACCAGAACAATCCCCTGCTCGACCCCAATAAAAAGCTGCGCGATTTCAGCCCCGAGGAATGGAAGGTGCTCACTTACGGCCCCGACGAACCGCTCATGGTGGAGTTCAAGTGCAATAACGCGGGGCGCATCGACTACCTGCCCTACGAGGGCGTGTATCTGCGGTTCGAACGCGTCTATATGAAGCGGGACATCACCAAGCTGAAGAAGAAACTGCAGGACGAGATCTTGACGCACGTCCGCCGCGGCTTCTGCAGGACCTGCGGCGGCTCCGGCCTTAACCCCAAAGCGCTGGCGTCGAAGATCAACGGAAAGAACATCGTCGACTGTATGGATATGACCGCCGCGGACCTTCTGCCCTTCCTTGCCGCCATCGACGACCCGCGCGGAAGCGCGCTCGCGAGGCAGATCGCAGCATACCTTGAGCGCATGATCGACGTGGGCGTGGGCTATCTTTCCCTCTCACGCAGGACGGAGACCCTCTCCGGCGGCGAAGCCCAGCGCCTCAAGATCGTTCGGAACCTGGGCGGCTGTCTCAACAACGTCACCTTCATCTTCGACGAACCGACCGCGGGCCTGCATCCGGCGGACGCGGCGCGCATAGGCCGAATGCTGCTTGAGCTGCGCGAAAGGCACAACAACGTGCTCGTCGTGGAGCATTCCCGGCAGATGATCGCTCTTGCGGATCACGTGATAGAGCTTGGGCCCGGCGCGGGTACGGCGGGCGGAGAGGTCGTTTTCGCAGGAACGCTTTCCGAGCTGCAAAAAGCCGATACGCCCACCGCGCAGGCGATGGCTCATAAGATCGCGCTGAACCGCGCCCCCCTGCCCTTCTCGGAGAGCTATCCCATCCGCGGCGCGTGCTGCCACAACCTCAGGCACGTGAACGTCGATATCCCGAAGGCCGTGCTGACCGCCGTGACCGGCGTTGCGGGCAGCGGGAAAAGCTCGCTGATGCGCTATGAGTTCCCCAAAATGTATCCCGGCGCGATCGTGATCGATCAAAAGCCGATCGGCACCTCCATCCGCTCCACGCCCGCCACTTACACCGGCGTTATGGATGAGATAAGGCGCGTCTTCGCAAAGGAGAACGGCGTCGGCGCGGGCTGGTTCTCGTTCAATTCCGAGGGCGGCTGCCCGGTCTGCCGCGGCACGGGGCAGATCAGCTATGATATGGCGTTTGCGGAGCCGGTGACGATCACCTGCGAGGAATGCGGAGGGCGGAGGTACAACCCCACCGCGCTGTCGTACCGCTATAAGGGCATGAACATCGAAGACGTTATGGCGCTGACCATCGGGCAGGCGTATGAATTCTTCGACAACGCAAAGATAAAAAAGCTGCTTGAGAGCATGATCGGCGTGGGCCTCGACTACCTCACGCTCGGTCAGCCGACGAGCACCCTTTCTGGCGGCGAGATCCAGCGCGTGAAGCTGGCGAGCGAGCTGCACAAGAAGGGACAGGTCTACGTTCTCGACGAGCCCAGCATCGGCCTTCACAGCAAGGATACCGAGCTGCTGCTCGCGCTTCTTCGCAGGCTCGTGGCGGGCGGCAATACCGTCGTTATGATCGAGCACCGGCCCGAAATGATCGCGCAGGCGGATTGGATCATCGACATGGGCCCCGGCGGCGGCTCGGACGGCGGCGAGATCGTGTTCGAGGGCACGCCGGAGGAGCTCGTCCGCTGCGATAAGTCTAAAACGGGCAGAGCCTTGCGGGAAATGATATAAGCAGCGCACGTTCCGCCGTAAAGGCGCCGCGACCCTTGCGCGGGGCGGAAACGCCCGGCGGGCAGTATCCGAAATATGATATTGCGGCAGATCATCCGTTATTTTTAATCGTACAGCCGCGTCAAAGAGCGCTCCGGGCGTATCCTGCCCGCCGCTTTGGCGCGGCTCTCTTTTCCGGTGCGGCCGGCAGTTTTTTTCGTTTCCCCACTTGACAAGAGGCTGTGGAGCGATTATAATACTTGTGCACAAGTAATTTGTGCGCTATCAGTCAAGGAGGACGCCCGGTATGGACAAAGGGTATGACGCTTTGAAGCTCTGCAATCAGGTCTGCTTTCCGCTGTACGCCTGCTCGAAGGAGCTGGTGCGGCAGTACGGGCCTTTTTTATCGGAGCTCGGCCTCACCTATACGCAGTACATAACCATGATGGTGCTGTGGGAGAAGGAGCGCGTCTGCTCGAAGGAGCTTTCCGGGTGCCTGCACCTCGATTACGGCACGCTGACGCCCGTTTTAAAAAGGCTGGATCAGGCGGGGTATCTCAAAAAAGAGCGCTCCGGCGAGGACGAGCGGCTTCTGACTATCACACTGACGGATCGGGGCCGTGAGCTGAAAGAAAAGGCGGCTTCGATCCCTCCCGCGATCGCGGAGATGATGGGGCTTACCGGCGAGGAATTCGCCGCGCTCTACTCGCTCTGTTATAAGGCGCTTGCCAATATGGAGAACAGATGATCATTAATAACCAAGGAGGGTTTTAATTATGAAAACGGTTTATGATTTCACGGTCAAGGACAGGGCGGGCGGCGACGTTTCGCTCGGCGAGTACGCCGGCAAGGTACTGCTCATCGTCAACACGGCGACGGGCTGCGGCTTTACTCCGCATTACGATCCGCTCGAGGCGATGTATAAGGACCTTCGGGACAAGGGCTTCGAGATACTCGATTTCCCCTGCAACCAGTTCGCTAATCAGGCGCCCGGCTCCGAGGACGAGATCCACAGCTTCTGCACGCTGAAGTTCGGAACGGAGTTCCCGCAGTTCAAAAAGATCGACGTCAACGGCGAGAACGCCGATCCGCTCTTTGCGTTCCTCGCTTCTGAGAAGCCCTTCGAGAGCTTCGGCAAGGGGCTTAAAAACGCCGCGCTGAAGAAATTTGCCGACATGAACAACAAGGCCTTCGGCGAAAAGGCCTATATCAAGTGGAACTTCACCAAGTTCCTCGTGAACAGGTCCGGCGAGGTCGTCGCCCGCTTTGAGCCCACTGCGGATATGAAGGACGTCCGCGCCGCCGTCGAAGCGGAGCTTTCAAAATAAGCCTATGGAGACAAAAATTCAAAGGGACAAAACGATAATACGGACGGGGATCGTCGGCATCATCGCCAACGTATTCCTTGCGGGCTTCAAGGCCGTCATCGGCCTGACCGCAAACTCCATCGCCATCGTGATGGACGCCGTCAACAATCTGACCGACGCATTCAGCTCCGTTATCACGATCATCGGAACGAAGCTTGCGGGCAAGGAGCCCGACAAAAAGCACCCGTTCGGTTACGGCAGGGTGGAGTATCTGAGCGCGATGGTGATCTCCCTGCTGGTTCTGTACGCTGGCGTGACCGCCCTCGTCGAATCGGTCAAGAAGATCATCACGCCCGAAGAGCCGGATTATTCCCCCGCCGCTCTCATCATCGTTGCAGTGGCGGTGCTCGTCAAGATAGCTCTCGGGATATACGTCAAAAGGACCGGCGAAAAGGTCAATTCCGATTCGCTCAAAAACTCCGGCAAGGATGCGCTCCTCGATTCCGTTATCTCCGCCTCCACGCTCGCAGCGGCCGCGGTCTACCTCATATTCGGCGTTTCGCTCGAGGCCTGGCTCGGCGCGGTGATCGCGCTCGTCATTATCAAATCGGGCATAGAGATGCTTCGGGAAACGCTCTCGAAGATACTCGGCGAGAAGGCGGACTCACAGCTTGCTAAGGATATAAAGGAAACGATCAATTCTTATCCGGAGGTGAGCGGCGCTTACGACCTCATCCTCCACGATTACGGACCGGAGACCCATCAGGGCTCCGTCCATATCGAGGTCCCCGATACGCTCTCCGCCGACGGGCTCGACAAGCTGATAAGGAACATCAGCACGGACGTGTATCTGAAGCATGACGTGGCGCTCACGGCGATCGGGGTGTATTCCTTCAACACCTCCGATCCCGAAGCCTCCGAAGTGAGGGAGAAGGTCCGCAAGCTCGTTTTAGAGGATCCGAACGTCCTCCAGATGCACGGCTTCTACCTTGACAAGGCCGAAAAGGTCCTCCGTTTCGACGTCGTCGTCGGCTTTGACGCAAAGGACCGCCGGAAGGTCTTTGAAGGCGCCTGCGAAAGGGTGCGGAAGGAGTTCCCGGACTATTCGCTCCGGGCCAACATGGACACGGATTTCTGACGGGCGCAGCCCGTTCGCGCCGACAAACACATCGGGGCTGCCGCATAGAGATACCGAAGTTCTGGGACGAATGGCTCTCCGGGGGCGAGGACCGTCCCGTTATGGGCACCTTCGGCGTCTGCTGCGATATGGACGGGAAGGACTTTGATTACCGGATCGCGGATCTGTATTTCCCCTGGGAGGATATCCCGGAGGGCTGCGGGACCCGCATGATCCCGGAAGGCCTCTGGGCCGAATTCCCCTGCACGATCGAAACGCTGCAGACTGTGAACACAAGGATATGGTCCGAATGGCTGCCCGCGCTCCGGGGGTATTCCCTTGCGGGCGAATACGACTTAGAGGTCTACCTGCCGCCGAAGGAGGGCGGAAAGGATATGACCGTGTGCATCTGGGTGCCGCTCAAAAAGGACTGAACCTGCAGCCGAGCCGGGCTCTTCCCCCGAAAGAGTCCGGTTTATATTTTTTCCCGCGGTTGAACCGGCCGGGTGAAAGTGGTATAATCAGCCGGATTTCGATATCAAGGAGAAAAACATGAAAAAGCTTTTTTGCATGATCATCGCCGCTTTTGCGCTTTGCGCCGCGGTTTGGGGCTGCGCACCCGGAAACGACGGCCCCGAGGTCACTCAGCCGCCGGAACCCGTGAACACCGAAGCTCCAGCGAGCACCGAAGCTCCCGTGACGGAAGCGCCGGAGGCGGTAACGGCGGAAATGGCGTATAGGGGCGTGAGTATCTATTGTCAGCTCGAATGCGGCTATCAGCCGGACGCTTCCGGCCGGGAAAGCGGTGAAATGATGATCGGCGACGAGAGCGATACCGAGTATCAGCTCATCTACCGCAGCTACACCGGTTCCCGCATGAGATTCTTCGTAGACAAAGCGACCGGCTTGACGAGGATCGTGGAGTACGTTCCCGTTCTCGATACCGAGACCGAAGCGGGTACTTTCGATCTGTTCGATTATCTCAACAGGGAAGTCCCGACCGCGGCGCCTACCGAAGCGCCGACACCCGAGCCGGAGCGCTTCGTATTCCGGCCCAAGGTCCGCACCGTCTTCATGGAGGAGGTCTTCGGGGAGACCATGTGCGATACCTGGTACAACCTCGTGGACGCGGTCATGGCCGGCGAGGATACCTTCGCATGCCCGGATAAGCATACCTACGACTGGGTCATGGGGCAGTTCCCAATCAGGTATTTCCCGGTGCTCATCGAACTGATCGACTTTTGCTACGACCGCGACAATCCCGTTGTCAACGGCGTCGCGAGCTTTACCTGGCTCGTCCCCAAGGAGGAAGCCGCCGAACGGATCGGGGAATTTGCCGAACAGATCGAGGGCATCATGAACGAGGTGATGTCGCCCGGGTATTCGGATCTTGAGAACGCGCTTGCGCTGTACGATCACTTTGCCCAAAACTACACCTACGATTACGACACGTTCGAAAAGATGTATGAGGAATATGTACCCTACCTGTCCGCCTATCGCTTTTTCAAGGAGGGTACGGGCATCTGCAGCGAGATCTCGCCTGCGTACTCCTATCTGCTGATGCAGGCGGGCGTGGAGGCGACCACAATGATGGGCAGCGACCATGAATGGAGCTACGTCCGCATCAACGGCCGCAACTTCCACATCGACCCGACCTTCGTGCTCGATAAAGACGGTACCCCGCTCAGCTATTTCATGATGAACGACGCTCAGCGCGAGGTCTACGGCTACGGCAGAGACGAATTCGTTATCACATCCAATTATTCGAAGGAAAACCCGCACCCGGACTACATCGCGGATGACGACACGTTTGCCGGGATCTGGGATTACAGCTTCGATGAGTTCTTCCCGGATGAGGACAGACTGCGCTGCTGGCAGTACACGGAGGGCTGGGAAAAGGTCTATACGGACTTCGACTATACCGGTTTCTGAGCCCCGGCAGGATCCCGAGCCGCATCGAAGGATCCCGAAAAGCAGCATAATAACCGACGATCGAGATGAAGGCCGCGCTGCGCCCGCGGAGAGGGTATGCAGCGAGCACGTTCGTTCCGCGGAGATTTGGAAAGACCGGCTTGAAAGCCGTTGACCGGAGGTAATTTTATGGATCTTGAAGTCTTATATCGTCAGGTAAAGGAATCCGTTTCGGCGCTGGATCTCGGCAGGATCTGGCCGGGCTTCAGCCCGCTGAAGTTTGCTCTGTACGATGAAAAACGCTGTTTCTTCGACGGGCACTGGGTCGAAAAGACCGGCGCCTTTCTCGCGAACACCTCCATCGTTTATCAGGGTGAGCAGATCGCGATATGGATGGTCCAGGAGGAGCTCAAGCCCTCCGTGCTGGCCTCGAAGCTCGTCCATGAAATGTTCCACGGCTATCAGCGCGCCGCGGGCTGGGATCTCGGGCTGAACGAGCTCGAAGCCCTGTATCGGTATGAATACAAGGCCGAAAACCTCTGCGTCAAGCTGCGCGAAAACGAGCTGCTGCTCACTCTCATGGGTGGGTTTGACGCCGATGCTTTTTCGGAGCTTCTCGCGCACAGGAAGCGCAGGAGCATAGATTTTCCGTATGAATACGCTTACGAAAGCAAAGTGGAGGAGATCGAAGGCACGGCCAACTACGTCGAGTGGCAGGTCCTAAGGCAGCTGGACGATGCCGAGGCAAACGCGCTCGCGGCGCGTATGCGCGCACAGCTCACAGCGCCCGAGCGCCTGTTCCCCGTCCGCATCTCCGGCTATTTTACCGGCGCGCTTATGATAAACGCGCTGCTTGCCGCGGGGACGTACCGCTTCGAGCCCTCCGTGCGCACCGCCGTGCTCTCCGCGCTCGCAGGCGTCGTCCCTTCAAACGGTGATTTTCCCGGCAGGACGGAGCTCGCCCGCAGCGCAGCGGCCGCGGCTGACGCATACGATGCCGAAACGGACGCGATCGTTCGCTCCGCCGTCGAAAACGGCAGGGTCGTACTTACAGGTCCCGCCGAGCTCAAGGGACTGAACGTCTACAACGCAAGGTGCCGCAACGGCTTTATGACCTCCACTTATTTTTTGATGTATAATGACGGCAGTGAGGACAAGGTGATCCCCGGGAACTTCGTGATCGAGATGCAGGACGAAAAGACGATCGCCCGCGTGTATCTCTGGGAATGACCCTTCCCTCGCCCGGTCAGCCGCCGCTGTTTCACAAGAGCCGTTCGGCGCATCCGCATAAGGATACGCCGTGCGGCTCTTTTTTGCCGCACGCCAGACCGGCCGCGTTCCGCCGTCGGGCGGCGGTCTTCGTTTGGCGGAGTTGAAAAGCCGTCGCGGGTATGGTAAACTTATCACGATCGATCGGGTCAAAAGGCAATATGCGGTCTCCCGTTTGCCGGGAAACGTTTTTGAATGGCCCGACCCCAGGCTGAAAGGAGCAAAGACTATGGATCCCGAAACGGAAGCAAAAGTACAAGCGATAATCGAGCTGTGTGAGGACGGAGACCCCGAGGCCTGCGCGTTCCTCGGGAAGGAGTTCTATTTCGGCTGGAATATCGGCCAGGATCTCGACCGGGCGTTAAGGTACCTGACCACCGCCGCGGAAAGCGGCGACGCGATCTCACAGTTCCTCGTCGGGTTCATGCACTGGTCCGGCCGCGGGACCGAGCAGGACGAGGACAAGGCGCTCACGTGGTTCCTGCTCGCGGCAGAGCAGGAGGTCCCCGAGGCGATGTACAACGTCGCAAAGATCCTGCTCCATAAGGACCGGGAGAATAACCTGAAAGAAGCAAGAAACTGGCTGGTGCGTTCAGCAAACGCGGGCTATGACACGGCGCGCGATATGCTCGGAGACCTTGACGACGATGACCTTGATGATTATTGAGAAACACGCCCCGCGCAGGCAGGAGGCATAACGATGGTAACCGTTACGCTTATCGGCACGTCCGCCCTGCTGCCGCTGCCGGACCGCGCGCTGACCGCGGCGCTTCTGACCGCAAACGGGCGTTCGGTCCTGTTCGACTGCGGCGAAGGCACGCAATCGGCGGCGCGCAGGGCCGGCGTCAGTCTGATGAAAACGGACCTGGTCGCGCTGACGCATTATCACGGGGACCATATCTTCGGTCTGCCCGGGCTTATCCAGACCATGAACGTGCTCGGACGGACCGAGCCGCTCTTTATAACCGGGCCGGAGGGCCTGATCGAAGAGCTTGAGCCGATACTGAAGCTCGCAGGCCGGATCGGCTATGAGATCCGCCTGATCGAACTCCCGAATGAGGGGCTCGCGCTTGCGGCGCTCAACGGGAATTGGCCCGGCGGGGCGAAGCTGACCGCCTTCAAAACGGAGCACACCGTCCCGAGCCGGGGCTACTGCTTCACGCTTGAACGCGCGGGCAGGTTTTTGCCGGAGAAGGCCGAAGCGCTCGGCGTTCCGAATACGCTGTGGGGCCTCCTGCAAAAGGGGCAAAGCGTCCGCGCCGCAGGCAGGACCGTGCTTCCCTCCGAGGTGCTCGGCGCGCCGAGGAAGGGCCTCAAATTCGTATTCACAGGCGATACGAGGGCCTGCGAGAGCCTTGCCGCGGCCTGTGAGGGAGCCGATCTTCTGATCTCGGACGCGACCTACGGCGAGAACGACCAGGCGCTGCTTGCTTCGGACCACGGTCACATGAACTTTGCTCAGGCGGCGGCGATCGCCGCGAAAGCCGGCGTCAAAGAGCTTTGGCTCGCCCACTATTCCCAGATGATCCGGGAGCCTGAGGACTGCCTCGCAAACGCGAAGGAGCTCTTCGCGAACACCGTCTGCGGTCGGGACGGGATGAGCGCCGTGCTCCGGTTTGAAAACGGCTGACGGCCGGAGCCGTTGATTTTCATTCGTTGTTAAGAGGGATCTGCCGTGAAAAAATATCTGCTGCCGATATTGATGCTGCTGCTGTTTGAAGCAGTCGCCGTAGTGCTTTGGCTGACGAAGGACAATTTGTTCTATCTGTTCAACTTCAGCTACATCGGCTTTTCGATTGCGCTCGGTCTGTTCCTTTTCATCAGGAAGTACAGGCACGCGAGGCGCGTCGTTCAGCTCCTCGTCGGGCTTTACATGCTGGTTTATCTCGGCCTTATCTGCGGTGAGAACATGCAGATCGAGGGTTTTTGGTATTACCTTTTCACCGGCGTTTTCGAGGCGGCGACCATCCATTACGCCGTCGCCAAGATCTTCGGGCCGCTCATCTTCGGAAGGGGCTGGTGCGGCTACGCCTGCTGGACGGCGATGGTGCTGGACTTCCTTCCCTACAAGGTCCCTGCCGAGCCGCGCAAAAAGCTCTCGTGGATCAGGTATCTGACCTTCGGTCTTTCGCTCGTTTTCGTCGCCGCGCTGTTTCTTGCAAAGGCAGCGAACATCGAGCGGATAATGTTCTGGGCGTTTATAATCGGCAATATCGCGTACTACGCCGTCGGCGTCGCGCTCGCCCTGCTGCTGCGCGACAACCGCGCCTTCTGCAAGTACGTCTGCCCCATCACCGTGTTTTTGAAGCCGATGAGTTATTTTTCGCTGTTCCGGATCAGGTGCGACGAGAGCCGCTGCGTTTCGTGCGGGAAATGCAAACTGGTCTGCCCGATGGACGTGGACGTTACCGATAATTCGCGCAAAAGAAAGAACGGCACCGAGTGCATCCTCTGCATGGAATGCGTAAAGAACTGCCCGAAAAAAGCGCTCTGACCGCTCCGATCCCGGCCTAAAGGCCGGTCAAAGGATCCGGAAGGCTTGCTCCCGCAGGCGGGAGACAGGCCTTTTATTCCGTTTGGGCAAAGTCCACCCGTCCTCCGAAAAAATATTTGTTAGGTACCTTGACAAATGGTTTCGAGCGTGCTATTATTTAGGTACCTAATAAACAAGGAGGTAATTTGATATGTGTGACAACAAAAGATTTCACAACTGCGGCAAGCATTTCGGCGAAAACGGCACCCGCTGCGAGGGCGGAGAGATGCGCGGGCCTTTGGGCGATCCGCGCGAAAGGTTCATGGAGTTTTACCGCGAGGCGAGCACCGGCGCCAAGCTGATGATCAATTTCCGCTACGTGAGCCGCACGATGCGCTCCCAGTTCGAGCAGAAGGCCGGTCAGAAGCGGATCCTCTTCCTGCTGAACGAGCAGGGCACGCTCACCCAGAGGGAGCTTACGGAGCAGCTCGGCGTCCGCCCCGGCTCCGCGAGCGAGATCCTTTCGAAGCTTGAGAACGCGGGGCTGATCGCCCGCACGCAGAACGAGGCCGATCGCAGGACGGTCGACGTCAGCCTGACCGAAGCAGGCGCCGCTGCCGCCGCAGAATCCGCTGAAACGCGCGGCAGGCACAGCGAAGAGATGTTCGCCTGCCTGACCGGCGAAGAGCAGTTGGCGCTGCTTTCGCTGCTCGAGAAGATCCATGCCGATTGGGAGACCCGCTATCCCGGCCGCCGCGGCCCGCACGGTCATCACGGTCCCCACGGTCCCCACGGCGACTGCGGCTGCGGCGGTCCTCACGGTCCCCGCGGTCCTCACAGCGGCTGCCGCGGTCCGCACGGTCCGCACGGCGAGTTCGGCCCTTGCGATAAACCGCAGGACGGCCGGCCGGACGAAGATTGATCTGACAGAAGAGAGGTCCCGCCGAAAAGCGGGCGTGCAAATCAGAGATACTGCAACATCAAAAGCGTGGGGTGAAAAAACGCCTCACGCTTTTGCTTTGACTGTAAACTAACTATCCTTTGAAAACCTGCATCTCCTTATGCGTTTTGACGCGGTCTTTTATGTTATCAGCCGATGCTCTATCCGTCATTCTTTTAGGCGTCCGCCTGCTCCGGAGTATCTCCGCGAACCATTCTACCCATCAGGCAGCGTCCTGCACTGCAAACTGTATCTGCCAATCGGTGCATACTGAGCTGCCTTCCGGCATGTCCTGATACTGCACCCTGCCGAGGAAGGCAGTATCGGCACTCGCCGTGAACTCCATGTGTTCGATCCAGTAATTGATACCGTTCTGCTCGCAGAGGCGCACTGCTTCCTCCTCGGTCAGACCGATAAGGTCGGGCATTACTATCCAGAACCGCGGGCGGAGGAGCTCATCCCTTACGTAACGCTCTTCGGTGGCGAGCGAGAGTATGCGCATCTGCAGCTCTGTGACCTTTGCCGCATCCTTGTTGATCAGCGTGTTAAGGAGCTGCGAAAGCGTGTATTCGTGCTCCGGCGCGGTGAAAGGCTCCGCCGAAGAGGAGATGACCACAGTGCCGCTCTCGCTGCCGGGCACTGCCTCAAGGCCGATGCCGAGATCCTCGACTACGAGCCTTGCCATTTCGAGCGAGGCCCGAAACTGCTCCTCTGTGCCTCCGTGCAGGGCAATAACGAGCTTGCCGGGCATATCCCGGGTAATGTAGCCGTTTTCATCAAGCACAGCGAGAGTTGTCATCACCGTTTCCGCGATGCTGTTGCCTCCGCCAAAATCGCAGCTTGCAAGAACGCCCCCGCTGTTCTGCTCGCCGTTACCGAAAGTGAATACGACGCTGTCCAGCTCTGTCACGCCGGCATAGAAGATCCTGTTCGCCGCGTCCCAGTAGCGGGTCTCGGGGGTGTTGACAAAGCCGCTCAGCTGTATATCCACCTGCATATAGAGGGGCAGATCGTTCGGATCGGCCTTCTGCAAGGCGTTTACGTCCTCCTGCGGCTGCTCCCTGATCACGAGCTGAAGCTGCTCCTCGCCCGTCTGCACGGTATCGACATCCATCTCGTATCCTGCCGCCGCAGAGCGGATCGTATCCGCAAGCACCTCGAGCAGGCCTTCGCCGCCTTCGCCGCCGACGGAAAGGAATATGCTCCTGTCGACACTCTCCGCCGTGATGTATCCGCTGCGGATCAGCAGGTTCACCACGGTGATCGCGGCGTTTTCAAAGCTCATGCCGGTAAAATCGACGTCCTTTATCAGCTCCGCTCCGTCATCGTTTTTGCCGGTGACCTCTATTATCATCCCATCCTCATCCACATTGAACTCAACCTCGGGGTTGATGCTCAGAGTGACGAGAACGCCGACCTTTTTCTGCGGCTCCGGTGTTGTTTCGAGGGCCAGGACCGTGGGAGTCGCGGCATTGGCGGTTTCGGTGACAGGCGTTCCGCTCTGCGCCGAGGCTGTCCCCGGCTCTCTGACGAGCGATCCTATGACTGCTGCCGCCACGACGACCAGCGCAAGCGCCGCGGCGGCGGGCAGCACCATTCTCAGCGCGCGGCGTCTGCGCAGCTTTCGGGCTGCGGCTTCCTCCGCAGCCTTCGCCACTTGGGTGCGAAGCCCGTTTTTCATGTCCTCCGGCATTACAATCTTATCAAAAGAATCCTTTATGCTCATATTTCATCCTCCGTCAGCATCTGTTTAAGTTGTTTTCTGGCCTTGCTCAGAACAGCATACACCGTGGACTCGGCTCTGCCGGTGAGCTTTGCTATCTCCGAGGCGGAATACCCCTCGTAATAATGCAGGTACACCGCCGTTTTATATTTCTCCGGCAGCGCCTTCACGCACCGGAAGATCTCGTCCTCATCGGAAGGCGCCGCCCTTTGCGGAAGCTCATCCGTAAGCATTACCTTCTTTCTCCACGAGGAGCGCAGAATATCGCGGCAGACGTTCGATGCGGTAACTATCAGCCACGCCTTTTCGTGTTCACTGTTCTCAAACTTTTTCGTGCAGACCATGTACTTTAAAAAGGTCTGCTGAAAGGCGTCCATGATATCGGCACGATCGGCTGTCAAAAACATGCGGCAGACCCGGTAGACGGCGTCCGCGCAGCGCTCATAGGCCGTCAGTATCTCTTCTTCTGTTCTGCGAACAGCGCTCATAACACGCTCCCTTCCTTTATCTCAGAGGGCCCTCTACTTATAATACGATCGGGAAGGCTCATTACTATCGCTCTTTCAAAAAAATAATATCACGGCAGCGCACCGGTTTCAACCGTCCGCGGGGCTTCTGAAAACAGAGCGGGACCTTTTTCGTAACCGGCCGCAGTCTCCCCCGCCTGCCAAAATGCGCCGGGGCTTGCCTTTTTTATCGCGGCATGCTAAAATTCAGGCAGCAGGACGCGAAAACGCGCACGGGAAGCAGGGTACCCAAGATGGATTGGAAAATGTTGATTGCCCCCGCCGTCGGCGGGCTGATCGGCTACTTAACGAATTATATCGCCATAAAGATGCTGTTCCATCCGCACAAGGCTCACTACGTCGGCAAATGGCGCATACCGCTGACTCCCGGCCTGATCCCGAAGGAGCAGGGCAATATCGCGCGCTCCATCGGCGAGGTCATAAGCCGCGAACTGCTGAACGAGGAAACGCTCAGGCAGGTGCTGACGAGCGAGGAGACCGCCGGCAAGGTCCGCAGCGCGCTCATCGGCCTTGTGGAGGAGAACCGCGAAAACGAGTCCTCCCTGCGGGATCTCATCGTGTCCGTCTCGTCGGAGGAGGCCGCCGAACGCTCCGTCTCCTCCGCCTGTGAAAAGCTCTCCGCCGTCATCACAGAGCGGCTTTGCTCCGTCGATTTCGGCGAGGCGATCTCAAACGGCGTCAAGAAAAAGGTCATCGCCGAAGGGCACAGCAGCCGCTTCCGCCTCGGCGTGATAGACACGTTTTACGGCAGCATCGGCAGCATGGTGAACAAGACCGTCGCCAAATACGCCGATTCCATCGTTGAAGACCTGGTGGATGATGAAACCGGCAAGCTGCTTGACCTTAAGCTCTCCGAGCTGATCAAAAAGTACGACGAAAAGATCCCCGGCTGGATCGAGCAGGCCGTCGGCCTCTACGTTTCCGCGGTCGACGCCAACACGGGCCGAATCCTCGCGGGCGTCAATATCCAAAAGATCGTGGAGGACAAGATCAACGGTCTTGAGATCCGCGAGCTTGAGAAGCTGATCCTCGGCCTTGCGAAAACGGAGCTGAACGCGATCGTTTATCTCGGCGCGCTGCTCGGCTTTATAATGGGGTGGATCACGCCCCTGCTCGGAGTTTGAACGCATAAAAAACTCCCTCTGCCCGTTCGCAGAGGGAGTTTTTTTCGTTTAATCGTCAGTTTTGGGCTGCCGGTCATCCCTGGGACACGGTGAACAGCGAGTAGAAGTAGCCCTTCTGTTCCATAAGCTCGTCGAAGGTCCCCTGCTCTGACACCGCTCCGTTTTTCAGCGCGAACAGGCGGGAGCAGCGGCGCAGGATGTTCTCATCCAGATCGTGGGTGACGATCACGCGGGTGTAGCCGTCCAGCTTTAAAATAGCGTCCAGCACCTCGAACGAGGTCTCCGCGTCCAGCGACGCCGTCGCTTCGTCCACGAACAGTACGGGGGTCTTGCGAAGCAGCGCCCTCGCGATGGAGATCCTCTGGCGTTCGCCGCCGGAGAGCCCCGCGCCGTTTTCGCCGCAGAGATAGTCCGCGCCCTTCTCCTCTACGAGTTTCTTCAGGCCGGACAGGCGCACCGCGCGCTCGATCTCCTCCTCCGGGAATTCGGAGAACATGGTGATATTGTCCCTTATCGTGCTGTTGAACACGAATACGTTCTGCTGGATGATGGAAACGAGGTCGTAGAGCGAGCTTGCGGAGATGCCTTTGAGTTCCCTGCCATCGTAAAGGATCTCGCCGCGGTAGTTCTCTGAGGAAGCCATCAGCAGGTTCAGTATCGTCGATTTTCCGCTGCCGGAGCCGCCCACCAGCGCGTAGCACCCGCCCGCCTTCATGTCCATATCGACGTCATCGAGAACGGTCTTGCCCTCTTCATAAGCAAAATTGAGATCGCGGATCTCGATGCCCTTTGTGAGCTCCGGCTCGATGGGGCCGCCCTCGTCCGGAACGTTTTTATCGAGCGCCTGCGCCAGCTTGTCGATCAGCCCGAAGGAGGCCTTCATGCCTGCGAAGAACGTCGGGAACGCCTGGATGGGCCCCAGCACGTAGTTTAACAGCTGAACGAACACGATCGCGGTACCTGCCGTGATGCCCTTGCCGGAGAGCGCCAGCGCCGCGGCGACAAAGAACACTCCGAACTGCAGGACCGCTCCCGCTAAGCCCGAGGAATAGGATACCAGCACGTTGACCTTCGTGCGCTTTTTGGAAGCGTTCGCCACGCCCTCGTTGCTGTTGTCGTGTATGCGGGAGATGTTTCGCTCCGCCTTGAAGCTCTTGATCACCGAGAAGCCGGTCAGGGTGTCCTTAAGCATGCCGGTATAGCGCTCCTTTTTATCGGAAACGTCCTTTTCCGCCTTCGCCGCGCTGTTGCCGAGAGCGATCGAAACGATGATCGGCAGCAGTGAAAAACCGATCGCGATCACCGTCAGCAGCGGGCTGCACCAGATCATGAGGCCGAGCGCGCCGACAAACGCGATGCCGACCTGGATCGTGCTCTGCAGGCGCCCGATGAGATCCGTTTCGATGGTGTTGACGTCGTTCGAAAGGGCGGAGATATACAGCGAGCTGTTCTCTCCGGAGAAGGCCCGGATGCCCTTCTTCATCAATCGATCGAAGGCGTATTCACGATACTGCTTCATGGCCTTTGCGCGGAACTCGGAGAGGAAGACCCGGTCGATCGCCCCTCCAAGCAAAAACAGCGCCAACGCGCCTCCCGCAACGATCAGCAGCGTGCCGAAGCTGTAGGGGCATTCTCCGGAGATCAGGTCGGCGACCTCCTTGATGAGCCACGAGATCACCAGCTCCGCCGCGGCTCCGAGCAGGGCCGCGAGCACGGTCATGGCAAGGTTGAGCTTGTTCTTTCGGAACAGTTCCCTGACGAAGGGGCGGCGCAGCGCCCTGATCTCTTTCTTATTCATGATGATCCTCCTGTTCTGCAAGCGATCTCCAAAGGGCGGTGAGTTCTTCATTGTCGAATTGGTTTACCGCATGATCGACTGCGTCCGCCGCGGTCGCTCCCATGTCGTCGTGGGCGCTGGCTCCTTCTATGCGTGTCATAAAGCGTATATCGCTCTCGTCATAGCTCGGCGCGGCGTCAAAGAACGCGGCAAGCCGTTTGGCTTTTATCAAAGTATCCCTCGCCTCGTCACGCTGCCCTGACAGGAACTGCGCCCCGGCAAGCGCGGCGAGGAAAACGGCGCCGACTCTGTCGAAATAGTTCGGTTTGTCCGCTTTCCGCAGCCCGGTAAGGAGCCCGACCCCCCAGCTCAGTATCGCCCGGCAGGAGGCATGATCACCGCGTTTCAGGTAGACGTTCAAATAGCCGACGATCGTGCTGACCAGATCGGCCAGAATCTTCGCCAGAGCCTCCGACAGATACGGCACCGCCTCCTCAGTATGATCGCTTTGAGCCAGGATATCGCCGATCTTGGCGCTGTACACACCGTCCGCGTTATGGGTCTTCCAAAGCTCTATGGCCTTGTCCGTATCGCCCAGCCCCAGATAAGTATGCGCTATCCTCCCGTAGATCGTCTGCTCGCTGATCTGCGGGTCCTCGTTCTGGGGAAGCAGCAGGCGGGATCGCTCCAGAAGCTCCAGCGCCCGGCGGAACAGGGCCTTGTCCCCGCTTTCAAAACCGAAGAAACGATACAGCGCCGCGCTTTCGGTAACGATCCGGAACGAGTGCGGGTACTTCCTGAGCGCCTTTTCCGCCTCCGCAAGCCCTTCCCGATCCTTGCTGCGGCGGTATTCCTGTAAACGCTTCACCGTCGCTTCCGGGCGGTTGTCCTTGACCTGATAGCCGAGCAGCACGTCCACGGAGGTATCGAAAAAATCCGCCATCTCAATTATCAGGTCCAGGTCCGGCACGGAAAGCTTCGCTTCCCATTTGTATACCGCGCCGGGCGTCACGCCCAGCACCTCCGAGAGCTGCTCCTGCGTCAGCGCCCGCTCCTTGCGGAATCTTTTGATGTTCTCCGCCAGCATCGTTTTCATTTCCGTTCCCTCCTTGCTTTATGATCCTATTATAACCCGCACTTTCCGAAAAGTGAACCTACTGTTAATACTATCAGGATTTTATTTTCTCTACTGTTGATATGTATAAGCCCGATCGTCCGGCTGCGGATGCATCTTATCGCCCGAAAATGCATCTTGTCCTCCGGGGTATTGAAAAAGCGGAGACCGGCGTGTATCATATGGCCGAACTTCACGAAGGAAGGTGATATTTATGAGTATGGGTCTTATTCTTTTCATCATCATGGCTGCGCTTGAGATCGCGCTTGCCGTCGTCAGCTGCCGAGAAGCCGCGGACAAAAAGGCGTGGCGCAGGAACCGCCTGTTCGTCCGCCTCGCGGAGATCGCGATTGCGGTCTGCGCGATCCTGCTCCCCTTCGGACAGAAATGGAGGCTCACGGGCCTTCTCGTCACGCTCGCGGTGCTGGCGTTCATCACGGCGCTCGTGATCCTGCTCCGGCGCAATAAGGAGGAGGGCGGCATGAGCCGCGGCCGTACCGTCCGCTCCTGCGTCATGAGCATCATCCTCATCGGCTTCGCGCTCGTGCCGGCGTTCATCTTCACGGGCTACAAGGGCCTGCCCGTCAGCGGCAAATACGCCGTCCGCGAGACCTCCGCGATCCTCGTGGACAGCTCGAGGACCGATCCCTTCGAGAGCGACGGCTCGAGCCGCGAGGTGCCGGTGCACTTCTACTATCCCGAGACCGCCGAAAGCGGCGAACGCTTCCCGCTCGTCGTCTTCTCCCACGGCGCGTTCGGCTACTACCAGAGCAACACGTCCACCTATATGGAGCTTGCGTCGAACGGCTACGTCGTCGCCGCGCTCGATCACCCGCATCACGCGTTCTTCACCAGGGACACGGACGGCAAGACCGTCATCGTGGATATGGACTTCATGAACACCGCTATGAACCTTTCAAACGACATGGGCGCGGAGAAGCTTTACGCGCTCTACACCGACTGGATGGCGCTGCGCACTGCGGACATGGGCTTCGCGGTGGACGCGATCAAAGCCGCTGCATTGACCGGCACGGTCGGTTACGGCTGGTCCGTCCCCGATAAAAACGCGGACGACGTGCTCACCGCGCTTGGCCTGACCGACGCCGCGAAGATAGGCCTCATGGGGCATTCCATGGGCGGAGCGACCTCGGTCGAGCTCGGCCGCACGAGGAACGATATCGCCGCCGTCATCGACCTCGACGGCACCATGCTCGGCGAGTACACCGGCGTGGAGGACGGCGAACTGACCGTCCGCAATGAGGCCTATGCCGTTCCGGTGCTTGAATTCAACAACTGGGAATCGTATAATGATACCGAAGAATACCTCGCCGAGGGCCATGTGCACCCTAACGTCCAACTTATCGGGCATGCCGACGCCGGCTTTTCCGTCAACGTCCGCGGCACGAAGCACATGGACTTCACCGATCTGCCCCTGCTCTCCCCCTTCCTCGGGAACATGCTCGGCAGCGGCGAGAGGGACACGAAGGAGACCTTGACCCTGGTCAATTCGCTCGTGCTCAAATTCTTCGACTGCTATCTGAAAGGCGAGGGCGTCTTCACGGCGGAAAGCATCCTGTGAGCGCCCGGGTACAGGCATGAACGTTCGTATAGAAAAGGTCGGCAAGGAGGGCGAGGAGCTCGTCCTGATCCGCTGCCGCGAGGTCACGGACGAGGTGCGGGAGATCGAGTCCTTTGTCAAATCCAGGCAGGGCAGTATTTCCGGCACTTCGGACGAAGGGCGGCACGAGATCGCCGTGACGGATATCTGCTATATCGAATCGGTCGACGGCAAGACCTTCCTCTACACGGGCGATCGGGTCTACGAGACCGCGTACCGCATCTACGAGCTTGAGGAACTGCTCAGGCAAAAGCATTTCCTCAGGATCTCGAAGCCGATGCTCGTCAACCTGATGAAGATCGAGTCGATCAAACCCGCCATGAGCGGCAGGTTCACCGCGGTGCTCACTTCCGGCGAAAAGATCATCATTTCAAGAAACTATGTCAAGGCGCTCAAGGAAGCGCTGAAAGGATAACGGCGATGGAGTTCAAGCGTTTTATCATCAACAAGCTGATACTGTTCTTCATGCTGTCCACGCTGATCGCGGTGGCGGTATCGCTGACCGGCTCGGCGTTCGACCCGGACGGGAAGCTCGGCTACGGCGCGTTTCTGGTGCCGATCGAGTACGCGGCGCTCTGCCTGCTGCCCACGCTCGTGACCTATTCAAAGCGCGAGCTCCCGCCCCGCGCGCTGCTCGTGCGCAAGCTCATCATGCTTATACTGCTCGAAGGCGTCATGCTGTTCATCGCGTTCACAAGCAGCGTCATAGACACGAGCCGCGCCGATGTCGTCCTCGTTATCGCTGGGAGCGTGCTCGTCATCTTCGTGCTTGCGAACCTGTTCACCTGGCTCAAGGACTCCGCCGAGGCGAAAAAGCTGAACCGCGACCTTGAGAATTTCCGCAGGCTCCATAAATGACTGAAAACCGGAGGAAACAGACTATGAAAAAGAGAGCTTTGGCGATACTTTGTCTGCTGGCGCTTACTCTGACGACCTTCACAGGAGCGGCGCCGAAGGCGGAGGAGGACGGCGCTGCCGCCATCCCGCCGCGCTACGACCCGAGGGAGCTCGGGCTCGCCACGGAGGTCAAGGATCAGGGCGCCTACGGCACCTGCTGGGCGTTCGCCATCGCGAGCGTGCTCGAAAGCAACGCGCTTCTCGCGGGCTATGGGAAATTCGACCTTTCGGAATACCAGCTGGCCTATATGTGCATGCACCCGGCGCCGGACGGCATTTCTTCCGTGGAAGGCGAAGGGCCCGAATGCAGCGGCAACTGGTTCGACGGCCCCTACGGAGCCATAATGAGCTCGTCGCTTCTCGCGGGCTGCGCGATCCGCACCGAAGAGGAATACCCGTATTCCGATATGCCCGGACCGCTCCCCGAGGACGGCTTTTCCGCGGACGGCGCGCTGTACGTGGATTCCTGCTATACCGTGCCGAATAATGACACGGACGCCCTGAAGGAGCTGATCCTCGAAAACGGAGCGTTCTATACGAATATCTGCGCTTTGAGCTGGACCGACGAAAGCGGGGATTACTGCAACTGGGATACCGGCGCGGCCTATTTCCCGAAATTCACGGATAAATATAACCACATCGATCACTTCGTCACCATCGTCGGCTGGGACGATAATTACAGCAGGGATAATTTCAATATCACGCCCCCGGGCGACGGCGCGTGGATCGTCAAAAACAGCTGGGGCACCGCCTACGACGAACCGATCGACACCGGGAACTATACGGTGACGACCGTCGGCGACAACGGCTGGTTCTACCTGTCGTATTACGACGCGGCTTTCAACAATATCGGCTGCGCGACCTCGATCACCGTCAAAAACGAGCGGACTTACGACCGCATCTACCAGTACGACGGCGGCGCGGGCCTGCTGTTTGCGGACAAGGTGACGGACGCCGTGATACGCTTTACCGCGGCGGAGGATGAGTCGATGACCGCCGTGCGCATCAAGCCGACGGGCAAGGTCACGAATTATAACTTCTTCTGCAGCAACTGGGCTTTTGAAGAAACGAATGCAACTGTCCGCGTCTACAAAGGCGCGTTCGACCCCGCGGCGACGGAGGACGCGGAGCCGATCTATACGCAGCAGTACACGATCGCCCGCCCCGATTATCAGACGGTCGCATTTGACCGGGCCGTTGGGCTTGATAAGGGCGGGGAATACTACGTCAGAGTAACTTTTTCCGGCCCCATCCAGTACGCGCTGGACGGTGAGCAGGAGCTCTACTATAATTACCGGAACGCGGTGAGCGGCGAGCCGGGCGAGACGTATCTGCGTATCGCCAAGGGCGAAGAGGCCGGCGAGTGGTACGATACCGTTGAGCTCCCCGGAAAGCCCTCCTCTTCCGCGTGCATTAAGGTGCTGACGAAGAACGGCCTGCCCGAACCCGCGGGTGAAACGACCCCCGCCCCGGAGACAACGGACGCCGGAACCGGCGAAGGCCCCGCACCGTCCGGCAGGTTCCCCCTTTGGCTCATCCCAGCGGCCGCGGTTTTGGCCGCCGGAGCCGTCGCCGCCGCTCTGATCGCCATAAAGAAAAAGAAAGCGAAACGGTAACACCTTATGTGATTAATAACCGCGATGCAAATCGCGGTTTTTTTGTTGTATCCCGGGCCGAAATATGGTAGACTTATCCTGAAGGAAAGCGCCGCGGTCCCCCGCGTGAAAGGAACGGTCATGCTTAAAGTTTACGGAAGCCCCCTCTGCCCCGACTGCCGCGAGTGCAGGGCAAATCTCGACGCGCACGGCGTCGCATACGACTATATAGATATCACCGCGTCGATGCGGAGCCTCCGCGAGTTCCTCGCTCAAAGGGACGCCCGCGGCGAGTTCGCGCCGGCAAAAGCGCAGGGCGCGATCGGCATCCCCGCCATCTTCAGCGAGGACGGCGCAGTCACGCTCGACTGGGAGGGGTATCTCGCCTCGCTCGGCCTGCCCGTCGTGTATAAAGAGAACGGTCCCGTTTGCTCGATCGACGGGAAAAACTGCTGAACAGCATACGGGAGGCGAAAAAAATGATCAGAAAGATCACGGATCTCACCGAATACATACCCTTTATGAAAAGCTTTTTGGGCGATCCCTCTTTCTCCGACCCGCATCTCACCATGATGGCGGAAGCGGGCGAGGACCTCACAAGGCTGCTCAGAAGCGAATACCATCACGGTTTCCTTGCCGCGGACGGCCGGGAGACTCGCGGCGTGTTCGTGCTTCTGATCGAGCCGGATGAGAAGTATGCCGAGATGATCGCCGCCCTGACGCGCGACGCCGGCGCGATCGAGGAGATGCTTGCGTACATCGAGCGCACGCTGGCGGGGTATCAATGCGATTTCGTCTTCGATCCGAACAACTATCTGCTCAGGCGCGCCCTCACGGTGCGCAATGCGGAGTTCGACAAGGAGATGCAGCGCATGGTCTTCACCCACACGGCGCCCGCCTGCGGGACGGAGAACGTGCAGCTCCTTTCCCCGGAATATGCGGTGCAGTACGTCCGAATGCACAATACCGATATGTACTGGACCGCTGAAAGGGTCATGGCCGCGCCGGAGCGTTTCAGGACCTACATCGCCATTGAGGGCGGGACTGTGACCGGGTATCTGGACGTTACGCACTGCTTTGACGAGAACGAGCCCTACGACCTGCTCGTGAAGAGCGAATACCGCCGCAGAGGCTACGGGCGTCAGCTGCTCGCGGCAGCGCTGGCGGGCAACGGGCAGAAGGACATGATGCTCTTTGTGGAGACCGACAACGTCCCCGCGATAAGGCTTTATGAGTCCATGGGCTTTGAAACGAAGAAGAGCACGAACACGCTCACGGCGTTCTGGGCCGTGCCTCACGACGCCGCGTGAGCGGGCACGATTTCCGCACGGATTTTTACAGTCTCGGCAAGACCCTCGAATTCGTTTTGAGCAGTCTCAGCGCAAAGGAACCGAGCCGTCGCACGTACACTCCCATGAACGGCGGCACGCTCTTCGGGGAGCCGCTCCGGTTCGAAACAGCGCCTGTCGGGTTGTCCGATACGAATATCCCCACGGCGACCGGATCGGAAGACGATCGCACCGTATGCCTGTTCGGGCTCGACCCGAAGCCTTTCCCGAGCATAAAAGCGGAGGATATCCATCCGCGGCTGCGCAAGCTGATCGATCACATGACCGCGGAAAGCGTCTATGACCGGCCGCAAAACTGCGATGAGCTCATCGATGAGATGAACAAATGCCGACTCGTTATGGAGCTTGAAGAAGCGCTGCTCTGCTGACGGGCGCGCGGCATAATAAAACACGTTCCGAGTGTTCGGAACGTGTTTTTTCGTGTCGTTTGTTCTCAGTTGAGGCCCATCGCCATGCGCATTACGAGCAGCGCGTCGGAAACGTCGACCTCGCCGCTTTCGTCGACGTCAACGAGCGCGGGGTCATCGACGGGGGCGAGGCCCATCGCCATACGCAGGATCAGCAGCGCATCGGAAACGTCGATCACACCGTTGCCGTCCGCATCGCCGACGAGCGTCGGAGCCGGGGGCTCCTCTTCGCTCAGGATCTCCAGCCAGCCCGAGACCCAGTTGTTCAGCTGGGTATAGTTCGGGAAGCTGCCGATGACATGATCGCGAACGACGCCGTGCCTGTCAACGATGATGGTCTGGGGGATGCTGACGGAGCCGCTTCCGCTGGAGTCGGTCGCGAGCAGGACCTGCACGAAGGTATTGCACTGAACGACCTCAGGGTAATCGGCGCCGAGGCTTGCAAGCAGCGTCGTTGCGGCGGCTACCGTCGAGCCGTTGCCGAGCAGGAGCGCGCCGAGCATCGCGACGTCGTTCTCCGGGGTGGCGCTGTATTGCTCGTGGAGCTGCTGAAAATACGGGATCTCCGCGCGGCAGGGCCCGCACCAGGTCGCCCAGAAATTGATTACTGTCAGGGTGTTTTCGGAGAGGATATCGCCGGTGACGGTGTTGCCGTCAAAATCCGTGGTGGAGAAGCCGGAGATGTCCATGCCGATCGCGTTATAGTCGCGCATGCCGGTTTCGGTCTTTGCCATGACAGCGGAGAGAGGGAGCAGCGCAATAAAGGCTGCGAGGATCAATGCAAGGAGTTTTTTCATGATATCTCTGCCCTTTCTTTTATTCGGCGTATGCCTTTACAGTTATTATAAAGCAATACAGCGGCAAAAGCAACCGAAAGCTTTGCATTACATTTTCACGCTCTCAGTATGACCGGGCTGCTTGCGAGACAGCATCCCATCGTTTTGCCTCCGTTTTCGCGCAAGATCATGCTTTTATTCTATACGGTTTAACCTTGCATTTCAATATGCGTTCCGCGTTCCCTGCCGGGAAGGCATGCCGTATTGATAACGCAGGGATCTATATGTTATAATAAGCGGGATCCGGTATTGCCGGGTCCTCTTTCATGTTTCCGGAGGTATCGAATTGAAACGGTTCATTGTTGTTTTTATAATAATAGGCTTTTTGATGAGCTTTGCCGGCTGCAGGAGCCCGCAGACCATGCCCATACCCATCCGCCCGGAGAAGGCGGACGGATCCACCCCCGTTCCTGCCGAAGCGGTCACCGCAGCTCCGGCGCAGAGTCCTGCGGCCGTGCCGTACACCGCCGGACCGACGGAGGAATTGACCGAGGGTCCGGCCGAAGAGCCGACCGCGGAACCCGCCGAAGCGCCCACGGATGCCGTTGCCTCCGCGCCGACCGAGGCCGTGACTGCCGCGCCTGCGGCTCCGACCCCCGCGCCGACGACCCTGCCGACCCTTCCGCCCACAGCCGCGCCGACCCTTCCGCCCACAGCCGCGCCGACCCTTCCTCCCACAGCCGCGCCGACGCTTCCACCCACAGCCGAGCCGACCGTGCAGCCCTCCGATATCCCCTCCGAAAGACCGACCGAAACGCCCACCGAAGCGCCGACCGGATCGCCGGAGCCCGGCGGGGACGGCAGCATCACCTTCTCGGAATCCGCTTCGCTGCCGCTGCCGAGCCTCAATGAGGATATCCCGTACGGTCAGCCGTTCTGCTTCGGCGGCGTGGTGCGCTCGAACGATCCGATCGTCGCCGTCACCGCGGCCGTCGTGCCGAGCTCCGGGAACACCGTCTCCGCGACGGTCAGCTTCCCGGCAAGCGAGCACCGCACCTCCGTGGAGCTCGTCGACCGCACCTTCCCGACAAGCGGCGACGCGTCGCTGACGGCCAAGCTCCGCTTTGAGAACCTTGCGGCCGGCACCTACACCTTCAAGCTTTACGCGAGCACGACCGCGTGCACGGGCGCGCTTCTTATAAGCCGCCAGTTCAGGATAGTCCGAAGCGAATGGATACAGCTCATTTCCAACAATCTGCGCAACAACTACGCGGCCGCGCTGAGTTTTTTCGGCAGCAGGGACCAGTTCATGTTCCGCTACAAATGGGCGGACGGCCGCAATATCACGGTGGAGCAGTCCTGGCTCAACTCGCATTTCACCTCCGTCACCTCGCCCGCGGGCAAGACCTGGTACGTCCATAAGAAAGCGCAGGCGGGCTTTTCGAGCGCTATAAACTACATGAGCACGAGCTACGTGCGCGTGCACGGCGCTTATGACAGCGGCGTCGTGCGCCTGTGGGACCTTGTTTCGACCTTCGACGGCATCCTGAACACGCGTTTCGTGACCGACCGGACCTTCGTGAGCCATCATTCGTTCGGCGCGGCGATAGACCTCAACGCCTCCATGGAGGCAAACAGGAACGTCCTTTCCAATCGCGCGCTCATCCAGGGCGAGGTCAGGAACCACCTCGCCTACAACGGCATCAAGACCGCAAACGGCGTCAGTTATTACGATTTCACCTATAACGGCAGCTGCTCGGCAACCTACAGGAACGTGCCGCAGACGGTGATCAACTACCTGCTCTATGAGCTCGCGTTCTACCGCGCCGGCTTCGGCTGGGGCTATTACTACGATCACGCCTGCGACGGGATGCACTTCACGCTTTCGGAAATGAGCGCGAGTATCCACGACACCTCCGGAAGGAGCCTCAGGAAGGTCTACCAGTACATCGGCTGAAAGGTAAATTAAAGCCCACAAATGTGGGCTTATTTTTTATACGTTTTCGGCTGTTTCCATCCTATTCAGCGGGTCCCATTTCCCGCGGAGATAGTAGAGGCCGAACAGGACGAACAGCAGCAGGTTGTGCCCGATCATGCAGGCCCAGGCGGAAACGAGGCCCATGCCGAGCAGGCGGACGCAGATGAAGGTGCCGAGGATGCGCACGCCCCACATGCCCGCCATATTGATCACGAACGGCACGCCCGTTTTGCCCGCGCCCTGCAGCATGCCCTCGATCACGAGGCTCACGCCGAAGACCGGTTCCGAGACCGCGACCATGCGCAGAACGGTGCTGCCGAGCCGGATCACCGCCTCGTCCCGGCTGAAGAGGCCCGCCATCTGCGGCGCGAAGATGAACAGCAGCGCGCCGGAGACCGCCATCAGCACGGCCTCGAAGAGGATCATGACCCTTGCGAGCCCCCGCTGCTTTTCCTTATCGCGCGCGCCGATCGCGTTGCCCGTCAGCGTTGCCGCCGCCGCCATCATGCCGTAGCCGGGGACGTAGAACGCGGATTCCACCGTGTTCGCGACCGTGTGCGCCGCCGTCGAGAGCTCGCCGAGCGAGTTGATCATCGCCGCGAACGCGACGTAACCGAGGCTCGTGCCGAAGCGCTGCAGCATATTCGGGAACGCCACCTTCATGCAGGGTGCGAGGATGGACTTATCCGGCTTGATCGGATAGCCCTTTGGGGAGATCTCCGCGTGGCGGAAGAGCGCCGCAGAGGCGAGCACGCCGCCGATCGCGATGCTGACCGCGCTTGCCGCCGCCGCGCCGACGACGCCCCAGCCCGCGCCCCACATCGGGATCTTGAGGCCGAAGATATCGAGCGTCCTCGGGCCGTAGATCAGCAAGAAATTGAGCACGACGTTTATGATATTCACAAGCACGCCCACGCGCATCGGGGTCTTCGTGTCGCCCGCGGCGCGCAGCACCGTGCCGAATATTATCGTTGCGGTCCTCGGCAGCATCGGCAGGTACAGCACGAAGAAATACGTCCCCGCAAGGGAGCGGATCGCGGGATCCACCTGCATCCACGCCGGCACGAAGCGGCTCAGCGAAAGCGTCAGCGCGGTGAACAGGACGCCGAGCACGAGCACCGTGAAAACGCTCTGCGCGGAAGCCCTGCGCGCCTTGTCGTGCTCGCCCGCGCCTCTCGCCTGCGATATGAACGAAAGGAAGCCGACGCCGAACGCGGAGATCGTGCTGCCGATGAGCCAGTTCACCGTGGTCGTGGAGCCGACCGCCGCCGTTGCGGAGGTGCCGAGCGCACCGACCATCGCCGTGTCGATATACTGCACGGCGGTCTGCATGAGCTGCTCCAGCATCGTAGGCCACGCAAGCGCGGCGATGGGCGCAAGCAGCGCAAGGTCAAAAAATCGTTTTTTTTCGCTCTCTCTCGGCATAGTTCGTCTTCCCCTTCGGTTTACCGGAAGATTATAGCAAAGCCTTTTCCGTTTTTCAAGCAAAAGAAAGAGCCCTCGTTTGAGAGCTCTTTCCGTATTTAAGACTTTACAGACCCATGACTGCGCGCATGATCAGGATCGCGTCGCTGGAGGTGAGCTGGCCGTCTCCGTCCATATCGCCGGTCACGAAGCCCTGACCGCTTATCACGGTGATGCTCATCGCGTGACGCATCGCAAGCAGCGCGTCCGTCGCGGTGACTTCGCCGTCAAGGTCGACGTCGCCGAGGAGCGTGACTACAAGGCCGTTCTCGGTGTACTGCGCGG
>JAFXSG010000022.1 GCA_017525875.1 Clostridia bacterium
AGTCAACGTGTGCATAGTGACGCTTGTCGGTCTCGTACTCAACGTGCGCGGTGTTGATCGTTATACCACGGGCCTTCTCTTCGGGGGCCTTGTCGATCTCGTCGTAACGCATTGCCGCAGCCTGGCCCTGCTGGGAGAGAGCCATGGTGATGGCAGCGGTGAGGGTGGTCTTGCCATGGTCGACGTGACCAATGGTGCCGATGTTTACATGGGGTTTAGTTCTTTCGAACTTCTGCTTTGCCATTGTTGATTCCTCCTAATGGATTGGTGTAATTTTGCTTTACTTCGGTATTATACCCTAAACGGTTTGATTTTTCAATCCCGCAAAGGGGCTGATTCCACGATTTTTTCCTTAATACAGCGGAAAAAACGGCGATCGTTAATATATAATGCCAAGAATTTTGTCCACAAGGTTCTTCGGGACCTCTTCATAATGATCGAACTGCATCGTGAAGCTTCCCCTGCCCTGTGTCCTGCCGCGAAGGTCGGTGGCATAGCCGAACATCTCGCTGAGAGGGCACATCGCGTTGATGCACTGCTGGGCGCTCGAACGCACCTCCACGAGGCCGAGCTGGCCTCGGCGGGCGGTGATGTTGCCCATAACGTCGCCCAGGTACTCATCCGGCACCACGATCTCGCACTTCATGAAGGGCTCGAGCAGCACGCTGCCGCCCTTTTCGCACGCGTCGCGGAGGGCCAGACTGCCCGCGATCTTGTAGCCAAGCTCGCAGGAATCCTGCTCGTTCACCGCGCCGTCCACGAGAGTGGCCTTGAAATCCACCAGCTCGTAGCCGCCGAGGGCGCCGCTGCGCGACGCTTCGACGATGCCCTGCCGGATGGCCGCCACGTACTCGGGGAGCAGAAGGCCCGCGGGCGACCTGTCCTCGAAAACGAAGCCGCTGCCGGGGGCGCCGGGCGCGAATTCCACAACGCAGTGGCCGAAAACGCCCTTGCCGTTGCTGTTCTGGCGGGCGTAGGTGCCCACCGTGCGGACGGTCTCGGTGATGCTCTCGCGGTAAGCCACCTGAGGCTTGCCCACGCGGCATTCCACCTTGAACTCGCGAATGAGCCTGTCGACGATGATGTCCAGATGGAGCTCGCCCATGCCGGCGATGATGGTCTGGCCGGTCTCCTCGTCCGCATAGGTGCGGAAGGTCGGGTCCTCCTCCGAGAGCTTGGCAAGCGACTGCGCAAGCTTCTCCTGCCCCGCCTTGGTCTTTGATTCGATCGCAATGCGGATGACGGGCTCGGGGAAATCCATCGGCGCCATCAGCAGCTGCCTGCCCTCGCTGCAAAGCGTGTCGCCCGTCACGGTCTCGCGAAGACCCACGAAGGCGGCGATGTCGCCCGCGTAGACCTCGTTGACCTCGGTGCGGCTGTTTGCGTGCATGAGCAGCAGCTTTGTCACGCGCTCGCGCTTGCCCTTGTTGCAGTTGAACACGACCGTGTTCACGCTGAGGGTGCCGGAATAAACGCGGCAGAACGCGAGCTTGCCGACGAACGGATCGGTGATGATCTTGAACGCCAGCGCGGCAAAGGGAGCCTTGTCGTCCGCCTCCACCTCGATCGTCTTCCTGCCGTCGCGGCTCGGCGCCTGCACGGGAGGCAGGTCGAGCGGTGAAGGCAGATAGTCGACGATCGCGTCGAGCAGAGGCTGAACGCCCTTGTTGCGGTAGGACGAACCGCAGCAGACGGGAACGGCGCGGCCCGCTATACAGGCAGAGCGGATGCAGCTCCTGAGAAGCTCCTCCGGGATCTCCTCGCCGCCGAGATAGAGCTCCATGAGCTCGTCGCTCTCGTCGGAAACGGCCTCGATGAGCTCGCTGCGGTACTGCCTGGCGTCGTCGAGCATATCCTCGGGGATGGGCTCGATGCGGATATCGGTGCCGATGTCGTCATAGTACACCTCCGCGCACATTTTGACGAGGTCGACGATCCCGCGGAAACCGGCTTCCGAACCGATGGGGAGCTGAACGGCGACCGGATTGGCGCCGAGGCGTTCCACCATCATTTTCATGACGTTGAAGAAATCCGCGCCGACGATATCCATCTTGTTGACGTACGCGATACGGGGGACCCGGTATCTTTCCGCCTGATGCCAAACGGTTTCGCTCTGCGATTCAACTCCGCCCTTCGCGCAGAAGACCGCGACCGCGCCGTCGAGCACCCTGAGGCAGCGCTCCACCTCTACGGTGAAGTCGACGTGACCGGGGGTGTCGATAATGTTGATGCGGTGATCGCGCCAATAGGCGGTGGTAGCGGCGGAGGTTATGGTGATGCCGCGCTCGCGCTCCTGCTCCATGTAGTCCATGGTCGCAGCGCCCTCGTGGACCTCGCCGATCTTGTGGATCCTGCCCGTGTAGAACAGGATGCGCTCGGTCGTGGTGGTCTTGCCGGCGTCGATGTGTGCCATGATGCCGATGTTCCGGGTGTTTTCAAGCGATGTTTGCCTTGGCATAGCATTCCCTCCTTTCCGCAGTATTCATGTTCTTCAGTTTATGCGAAAAGCGGCATTCTAAGCCGTTTTTCGAAATGATCGTGACGTCGGTCTTGATCAGAACCTGAAGTGTGCGAACGCCTTGTTTGCCTCTGCCATCTTGTGGACGTCCTCTTTCTTCTTGAAAGCGGAGCCCTGCTGATTGCAGGCATCCATGATCTCGCCCGCGAGCCTCTCCTGCATGGTGCGCTCGCTCCTGTTGCGGGAGTACATAACGAGCCAGCGGAGGCCGAGGGTCTGACGGCGGTCAGCACGGATCTCGATGGGGACCTGATAGGTCGAACCACCGACGCGGCGGGCCTTGACCTCGAGGACGGGCATGATGTTGTTCATGGCCTCCTGGAAGACTTCCAGAGGTTCACGGCCGGTCTTTTCACGGATGATGTCGAAAGCGCCGTAGCAGGCCTTCTGAGCCGTGCCGCGTTTGCCGTCGAGCATTACCTGGTTGATGAGCTTGGTTACGAGCTTGCCGCCGTAGATAGGATCGTCAAGCACTTCCCTCTTGGGGACATTACCTCTCCTGGGCATAGGTTACCTCCTTATTTCTTGGGACGCTTCGCGCCGTAACGGCTGCGAGCCTGCATACGCTTTGCAACGCCTGCGGTATCGAGAGCACCGCGGATGATGTGGTAGCGGACGCCGGGGAGATCCTTGACCCTGCCGCCCCTGATGAGGACGACGGAGTGTTCCTGCAGATTGTGGCCGATGCCGGGGATGTAAGCGGTACCTTCGAGACCGTCGGTCAGGCGGATACGGGCGATCTTACGGAGCGCGGAATTCGGCTTTTTGGGGGTCAGCGTACGGACTGCGGTGCAGACGCCGCGGCGCTGAGGGCACTGCTTCAGAATAGGGGAATTGGACTTGTACTCGACCTTTTCCCTGCTCTTTCTGACCAGCTGGTTAATAGTGGGCATGAAAGTTTCTCCTTAAAAAAGATTCGTTTTTTATATAAAGAAAACCCCTTGCAACCCCTTGGAAGGAGTATTTTCCATACAAAACACACGGTGAGCTATTTTACAAGCGCACTTAAGCAGTGTAACATTTTGTAACGGAAAAGTCAAGAGTATTTGGAAAAAATTAAATTATATTTGTTGTTGCGCGGCAAACCCCGGCTGTTTATAATTGAATAAACATGGCGGCAATGCCGCCCCTACGGTTGGATAAGGCATCAGGCCTTCCCCTTGAGGGGAAGGTGGCCGAGGGTTTAAGCCCGAGGTCGGATGAGGTGTTGGGTAAAACCAACTCCGGTGTTTGGTCGGTCAGCAGCTTTGACACCTCATCAGTCTTCAAGCCCCTTCAGGCCTTTCAGACAGCTTCCCCTCAAGGGGAAGCCCTCGGGTTTGACGGTTCTTCCGGTGTTGGTCGGTCAGCAGCACGCGGGCGGCAAATTGCCGCCCCTACGGGTTGGAGCAAACCCGGCATGGGAAGCCCTCCGCACATCTCTGCCGTCAACTCTCCTGACCGGCTACCCGACTCGAAATCTGCGTTATTGTTTATTCCCATCCGGCCGTGTATAATGAGCCCGTAAACAAAAAACCTGACAGGAGGTTACAAAACTATGGAACTCGGAAAAAAGATAAAGCAGCTCCGCTTCAAGGCGGGGCTTACCCAGGAACAGCTCGCGGGAAGGCTCGGCATCGGCCCGCAGTCCGTATCCAAATGGGAGAACGCCGTCGCGATGCCCGACATCACCAGCTTACCCCTGCTCGCGGAGATCTTCGGCGTCACCATCGACGACCTGTTCGACCTGACCGCCGAACAGCGCCTGAACCGCATCGAGAACCGCATGGACGCCGAGGACGAGCTCCCGGCGGACGTATTCAGGGAGTTTGAGGACTTCCTCAAATCGGAGCTCACCGGCGGCAGCAAAGCCCGCGCAACCGAGCTGATGGCCTATCTCCACTGGCACCGCATGAACTCGGAGGCGCAGAAGGCGGCGAAGTTCGCGAAGGAAGCCGTTGCGGCCGCTCCCGACGAGAAGGGCGTCCGCTGGGTGCTCTACAAGGCCGGGAACCACGCCTGCTGGGACTGGAACATGAGCAATCACTCGAAGGCCGTCGATTTCTGCCGCGAGGTAGTCAGGGCGAACCCGAAGTCCGCGCTGTCCCATATGTATCTGCTCGACAACCTCATCGCCGACCGCCGTGCGGACGAGGCCGAACAGTGGCTCTCCCGCTACGCCGCGCTCGAAGGCGCGGACCCGGTGATGGTGAAGGTCTACCGGGCGCACATCGCCCTCGCCCGTTTCGACGAGAAGACCGCGGACGGGATCATCGAAAAAATGCTTGCGGAGCAGCCGGAAAACGACGCCGTGCTGTTCGAGGCCGCGCAGTACTACGCCTCAAAATGCGATTACGACAAGGCGATCGACTGCTATGAGCGCGCCTTTGCCGCCGACGAGCGTCGCCCCCGTTTCCAGGACGCACTTATGGGTATCGCCGATATCTATGAGATCCGGGGCGACTATGCGAACGCCGCGAAGACCGTCGGCAGGATCGTCGACCTGCTCGAGAACGAGTGGGGCCTCAGCGAGGAGACCGACTCCGGCGTTACCGCCGCCAAAGACCGCATGGCGGAATTGCAGAAAAAGGCTTGATTCGGGCAATTCTTACCGCAGGGGCGGCCCGCCGGTACAGTTGTTCGTAGGGGCGGCAATCTGCCGCCCGTCAGCGGAGGGCACGGAATACTGCGGCGGAGGATCGTTTTCACGTGTCATTTCTTCCTTGCGCGGAAACGCGTACCCGGCGGGTCGGTTGCTCGAGCAACCGATCGGCTGAGTTGCCGCCCCTACGGGTTGGAGTAAACCCGGCATGGAAGCCCGCCGGCATGAATGGAAGCCCTCCGGCAGAGGGGAACTCTCCTGTTTCGTATTTCCCGCCAACGCCAAAGGCGTGACCCGATGGGTCACGCCTTTTCTCTGCCGTTATAAAGGTTTTATTCCTCGCCGCCGGTTTCCCCGGGCTGTTCGGGCTCTTCGGTTTTCTCCGGCTCTTCGGTTTTTTCCGGTTCTTCGGGCTGTTCCGGCTGTTCGGGCTGTTCGGGCTTTTGCGCCATGCGCTCCGCCATGAGCTTGATCCCCTCCCTGCCGAGCGCGCGGATCTCGGCGAGCAGCTCCTTTTGCCCGTCGCCGGTGGCGACGCCGCTCTCGAGCCTTGCGGGGAGGAAGGTGAAGTTCAGCATCCTGTCGTCCGCGCCGAGGGCGAACCAGCCGTTTTTATTGAGCTCCGCGAGCGCCGGGATCCGCTTCGCCCTGGTGTTCATGCTGTGCTCGATCCTGTCCCGAAGGATCTTCTTCGCAACGCTCTCCACGATGACGCCGAGGAAGACGAAGATCAGGAACACGAGGAAGGGCAGCGCCCTGCCGTGCCTTGCGAGGGGGATGCGGATCGGCTCGAGCGAGGTCACGACGATGCCAGCGAGCGCGATGAACACGCCCAGCGCAAGGGGCAGATAGTAGAACATGTTCAGCTTTTTGCGGCATTCGTCGCAGACGGGGAGCTGGACGGGGACGACCATCGAGGTGCTGCGGTCGTACTGCCTGTCCGCCTTTTCGTCGGCGGAATGGGTGGGGTGCTCGTGCGCCATGTCGATCTCGGCGATCCTCGTGGCCGGCGCGGGCTCCGTGCCGCGGCAGAGCGCGCAGCTCTCCCCCTTCATGATGCTCTCCAGCCCGTCCTCGGGCAGGGCCTCGGCGATATAGAAAACGTCCTCCGCGGCTTCCGCCTGCCTTTCGGGCGCGAGCCTTCCGACGCGGCATTTTTCGCAGCTTTCTTCATTCAGGAACGCGCAGTGCGGCTGACCGCAGAGCATGCAGTTCGGGTTGTTTTTGATCGGGCTTCCGGTCTCCATCAAAGGATCCTCCGTTCAGTGGTTATCGTGTTGGGTCACATTATATTTTACAATGAACGGCCCCTTCCGTCAAGACGGAAAAACCGCCCCGGCAGCTGCCGCTCCGGAGCTAATTTAGCTGACCGAAGGTCAATTTAGCTGCCGCCCCAAGCGGCAATTTAGCTCGCGCAAGCGAATTTAGCTGACGCGCAAGCGGCAATTCAGCTGCCGCTCCAGAGCTAAATTCGCCTGCGGCGAGCTAAATTTTCCTTCGGTAAGCTAAATTCGCTTCGCGAGCTAAATTCGGCTTTGCCGAGCTTGCAGGCGAATTTTATTTAACTGATGCGTCAGCATCAATTTAGCTGTTTTACGCAAGGAAAACAATTTAGCTGACGCGCAAGCGAATTCAGCTGCCGCCCCAAGCGGCAATTTAGCTGAAAAAGAACAGGCCGATCTCTCAGCCTGTTCTTTTTATGTTATGAGTTGCTGAATTATTCCGCGTCTTCCGCGGGCGGGTTCTTCATCTCCACGTCCACGTTGCGGTAGCGCTTCATGCCGATGCCCGCGGGGATGAGCTTGCCGATGATGACGTTCTCCTTGAGGCCCACGAGCGGATCGATCTTGCCCTTGATGGCGGCTTCGGTGAGGACGCGGGTGGTCTCCTGGAAGCTTGCCGCGGAGAGGAAGGAATCGGTCGCGAGGGAGGCCTTGGTGATGCCCAGCAGCGTGCGCTTTGCCGCCGCGGGAACGCCGCCGTTTGCGATGATGCTCTCGTTCGCCTGCTCGAACTTGAAGATATCCACGAGCTCGCCGGGGAGCAGATCGGTGTCGCCCGCCTGCTCTACGCGGACCTTGCGCAGCATCTGGCGGATGATGACCTCGATATGCTTATCGGAGATCTCAACGCCCTGGTTGCGGTAAACGGCCTGGACTTCCTTGAGCATATAGGCCTGAACGCCCTTGACGCCCTTGATCTTGAGGATGTCGTGGGGGTTGATGGAGCCGGCGGTCAGCACGTCGCCCGCCTCGAGGCGTTCGCCGTCCTTGACCTTGAGCGTCGCGCCGAACGGGATCAGGTACTTCTCCTGCTCGCCGTCCTCGTTGCGGACGATCGCCTCGGTCTTCTTGCCGTCGCTGCTGATCTGAACGGTGCCGGCGATCTCGGTGATGACGGCAAGGCCCTTGGGCTTGCGCGCCTCGAAGATCTCCTCAACGCGGGGAAGACCCTGGGTGATGTCCTCGGCGGTAGCGACGCCGCCGGTGTGGAAGGTACGCATCGTCAGCTGCGTGCCGGGCTCGCCGATAGCCTGAGCGGCGATGATGCCTACGGCCTCGCCGATGGTGACGGGCTGGCCGGTGGCGCAGTTCATGCCGTAGCACTTGGCGCAGACGCCGTGCTCGCTGCGGCAGGTGAAGACCGTCCTGCAGCGGACGCCTTCGATGCCCGCCTCGACGATGCGGTCGCGGATATCATAATCGATGAACTGATTCTTGCCGATGATCAGCTCGCCGGTCTCGGGATCGTAAACGTCCTCCGCGGTGTAGCGGCCGATGATGCGGTCTCCGAGGGGAACGAGGGGCTTCTCGTCCTTGCAGCGGACGCCCTGGATCTCGGCCTCGACGAGCTTCTCCCGAAGCTCCGCGTCGATGGTCTGATTCTTCGACACGATGACCTCGCCGGTCCTCGGGTCGACGACGTTCTCGGCGCTGACCTTGCCGACGATGCGCTCGTCGGCGGGGCTGACGGGCTTGTCGTCCGCGCCGATCGCCTTGATCAGCATGCCGTCGATCGCCATATCGCGCTGGGCGAAGCAGTCGTCCTCGCGAACGATCACGTTGTGGGAAACGTCGACGAGGCGCCTGGTGAGGTAGCCGGAGTCAGCGGTACGCAGAGCGGTGTCCGCAAGGCCCTTGCGCGCGCCGTGGGAGCTGATGAAGAACTCCAGAACGGACAGGCCTTCGCGGAAGTTGGAACGGATCGGGACCTCGATGGTCTGGCCCCTCGGGTCCGCCATCAGGCCGCGCATACCGGCCAGCTGGCTGATCTGCGCCTTGGAACCGCGGGCGCCGGAGTTGAGCATCATGGAGACCGGGTTGATCTGGCTCAAACGGTCCATAAGGGACTTGGTGACGTCCTCAACGGTGCCCTTCCAGACCTCGATAACGCTCCTGCGGCGGCCCTCCTTGGAGAGCAGACCCATGCGGTAGAGGTTGTCGATCTCGAGGGAGCGTTCGTCCGCCTTGGCGAGCAGCTCGTACTTCTCCTCCGGGATCGTGATATCCTGGAAGCCGACGGTGACGCCGCCGATGGTGGAATATTTGTAGCCCATCGCCTTGATGCTGTCCGCGACCTCGCTGGTGATCGTGGGGCCGTGCTTGCGGTAGCAGCGGTCGATGATGTCGGTCAGGTCCTTCTTGACGGCGAGTTTGTCGACCTCAAGGCGGAACATATCGTCCAGAGTGCTGCGCTTGACGTAGCCGAGGTCCTGCGGGATGCCCCTGTTGAAGATGATCCTGCCGATGGAGTTTTCGATGATCCTGCGGTAGGTCCTGCCCTCGAACTCGCGCTCGACGCGGATCCTGGCCTTTGCGTGCAGGGAGAGCTTGCCGGTCTGGTAAGCCATGAGCGCTTCGTCCTCGCTCGAGAACGCCTTGCCCTCGCCGTTGAAGATGCGGAGCAGGCGGCTGTCGTGCAGGTAATCGTTCAGCGCGTCGCTGTCCAGCTCGGGGTTCACGGCCTTCGCGCCCTCGATGAAGCTCTTCACGAGCTCCTCGTCTTTGAGGGAGTACACGCCGTGGATGAACTCGTCCGTCGCGTTCGCCTTCACAAAGTCGTTGTCCTTGACCATGTTGCGCAGCGTCATGCGGATCTCCTGGTTATAGAGCTCGTCGCTGCGCATGGTGAGGTAGTAGCAGCCCATGACCATGTCCTGCGAGGGGTTGATGATCGGCTTGCCGTTCTGGGGCTTGAGGATGTTGTTCGCCGCAAGCATCAGGAAGCGGGCTTCGGCCTGCGCCTCCACGGAGAGCGGCACGTGGACCGCCATCTGGTCGCCGTCGAAGTCCGCGTTGTACGCGGTGCAGACGAGCGGATGCAGCTTGATCGCCCTGCCCTCGACGAGGACGGGCTCGAACGCCTGGATGCCGAGGCGGTGCAGCGTGGGAGCGCGGTTCAGCAGGACCGGATGATCCTTGATGACCTCTTCGAGAACGTCCCAGACCTCGGGCTTGACGCGCTCGACCATGCGCTTTGCGGACTTGATGTTGTGGGCGTAGCCGTGCTCGTTCAGCTTCTTCATGACGAAGGGCTTGAAGAGCTCCAGCGCCATCTCCTTGGGCAGACCGCACTGATACATTTTGAGCTCCGGACCGACGACGATAACGGAACGGCCGGAATAGTCTACGCGCTTGCCCAGCAGGTTCTGGCGGAAACGGCCCTGCTTGCCGCGGAGCATATCGGAAAGGGATTTGAGCGGGCGGTTGCCGGGGCCGGTGACGGGCCTGCCGCGCCTGCCGTTGTCGATCAGGGCGTCGACCGCTTCCTGAAGCATGCGCTTCTCGTTGCGCACGATGATGTCCGGAGCGTTCAGATCCAGCAGGCGGCGCAGGCGGTTGTTGCGGTTGATGACCCTGCGGTACAGGTCGTTGAGGTCGCTCGTGGCGAAGCGGCCGCCGTCGAGCTGGACCATGGGGCGGATCTCCGGCGGGATGACCGGCAGAACGTCCAGGATGATCCACTCGGGCCTGTTGCCGCTCTTGATGAAGCTCTCGATGACCTCAAGGCGCTTGATCGCGTTGGCGCGCTTCTGGCCGCCGGAGGATTCGATCTCCTCGCGCAGCTCCTTCGCGGTCTTGTCGAGGTCGAGCTGCATGAGCAGCTCCTTGATGGCTTCCGCGCCCATGCCGGCCTTGAAGCTCTTCGCGCCGTACAGCTTCTGCGCCTCGCGATACTCGGTATCGGTGAGCAGCTGCTTGTATTCAAGGGGCGTATTGCCCGGGTCGGTCACGACGAAGGAAACGAAGTAGAGCACCCTCTCGAGGTTCCTCGGGGACATGTCGAGCAGCATCTTCATGCGGCAGGGGATGCCCTTGAAATGCCAGATGTGGGAAACGGGGGCTGCGAGCTCGATGTGGCCCATGCGCTCGCGGCGGACCTTTGCCCTCGTGACCTCGACGCCGCACTTTTCGCAGACGACGCCCTTGTACTTCACGCGCTTATAGCGGCCGCAATGGCACTCCCAGTCCTTGGTGGGCCCGAAAATGCGCTCGCAGAACAGGCCGTCGCGCTCGGGCTTAAGGGTCCTGTAGTTGATGGTCTCGGGCTTTTTGACCTCGCCGTGGGACCATTCGCGGATCTTCTCGGGGGATGCGAGCCCTATCTGGATAGCATCAAAATTTGCAAGATCAAACATATCTTATCTCCCTTCAGGCATTATTCATCGAAATCGCCGTCGCCGTCCTCGAAGGAGAAGCCTTCGAACTCGTCGGCCGTATCCTCTTCGAAGCCGTCGTCGTCCTCGTCGAAGCCCTCGAACTCGGCGTTGTCGTCGGTCCTGCGCTTCTCGGAGCCGCCCGCGGCGCCGTCCAGGAAGCTGTCGATCGCGGACTCGTCCTCGATCTCGTCGATGGTCTCGCCGATGGTGATCTCCTCGTGGTTCTCGCTGAGGACCTTGATATCGAGGCAGAGGGACTGGAGCTCCTTGACGAGCACCTTGAAGCTCTCGGGCACGCCGGGCTCCGGCACGTCGTCGCCGTTGACGATGGCTTCGTAGGTCTTGACGCGGCCCACGACGTCGTCGCTCTTGACGGTCAGGATCTCCTGAAGGGTGTTCGCCGCGCCGTAGGCTTCGAGCGCCCAGACCTCCATCTCGCCGAAGCGCTGGCCGCCGAACTGGGCCTTGCCGCCGAGGGGCTGCTGCGTGACGAGCGAGTACGGGCCGATGGAACGGGCGTGGATCTTGTCGTCAACGAGGTGATGGAGCTTGAGGTAGTACATGCAGCCGACGGAGATGCGGTTCTCGAAGGGTTCGCCGCTGCGGCCGTCGTAAAGGATGGTCTTGCCGTCCTCTTTTTTGTATGCGTTGCGGAACCTTTCGCCGACCTCTTCGTCCTTATCGGCCAGCTCGATGAGCTTGAGCACGTCGCCCGCGGTCATCTTCATGAGGTCCTGCATCTCGGCGTTGTCCTTATTGGCCATCGCGAGCAGCATCTTGATATCGTCCTCGCCCGCGCCGTCAAGAACGGGGGTGGCGACGTTCAGCCCGAGCAGCTTCGCGGCCTTGCCGAGATGGAGCTCGAGGACCTGGCCGATGTTCATTCGGGAGGGAACGCCGAGGGGGTTCAGAACGATCTGCAGCGGAGTGCCGTCGGGCATGAAGGGCATATCCTCTTCGGGGAGGATCCTCGAAACGACGCCCTTGTTGCCGTGGCGGCCCGCCATCTTGTCGCCCACGGAGATCTTGCGCTTCTGAGCGATGTAGACGCGCACGAGCTTATGGACGCCGGGAGAGAGTTCATCCTTGTTTTCACGGGTGAAGACCTTGACGTCTACAACGACGCCGCCTTCGCCGTGGGGAACGCGGAGGGAGGTATCGCGCACTTCGCGCGCTTTTTCGCCGAAGATGGCGCGCAGCAGGCGCTCCTCGGGGGTGAGCTCGGTCTCGCCCTTCGGGGTGACCTTGCCCACGAGGATATCGCCACTATGGACCTCGGCGCCGATGCGGATGATGCCGCGCTCGTCCAGATCCTTGAGCGCGTCCTCGCCCACGTTCGGGATATCGCGGGTGATCTCCTCCTCGCCGAGCTTGGTGTCGCGCGCCTCGGTCTCGTGCTCCTCGATGTGCAGGGAGGTGTAGACGTCGTCGCGCACGAGCTGCTCGCTGATGAGGACCGCGTCCTCGTAGTTGTAGCCCTCCCAGGTCATGAAGCCGATCAGGATGTTCTTGCCGAGCGCGATCTCGCCGTTCTTGGTGGACGCGCCGTCCGCGATCATGTCGCCCTTATTGAGGTGCTCCCCGTGGGAAACGACCGGGCGCTGGTTGATGCAGGTGCCCTGGTTGGAGCGCTTGAACTTGATCAGGCGGTAGGTGCGGTCTTCATGGGTGGCGTCGGAGGTGACGACGACCTTGTCCGCGTCGACGGACTTGACGGTGCCTGCCTCCTCGGCGAGCACGAGCACGCCGCTGTCGTACGCGGCCTTGTACTCCATGCCGGTGCCGACGACGGGCGCCTGGGTCACGAGGAGCGGAACGGCCTGACGCTGCATGTTGGAGCCCATGAGGGCGCGGTTCGCGTCGTCGTTCTCGAGGAAGGGGATCATTGCGGTCGCAACGGAAACGAGCTGCTTGGCGGAAACGTCCATATAGTCGATATCCACGTCGTGGACCTCGATGATCTTGTCGAGCTGGCGGGCGATGATGCGCTCCTTCTCGAACCAGACGTTGCCGTTCTCATCGCGCACGGTGGGCTCGTTGGCCTGGGCGATGATGCAGTTGTTCTCCTCGGTCGCGGTCAGGTAAACGATCTCGTCGAGGATGCGGTGATTGGCCTTGTCGATCTTCCTGTACGGAGCCTCGATGAAGCCGTATTCGTTGATCCTCGCGTAGGTCGCGAGCGAGTTGATAAGGCCGATGTTCGGACCTTCGGGGGTCTCGATCGGGCACATGCGGCCGTAGTGGGAATAGTGAACGTCGCGCACCTCGAAGGTCGCGCGGTCGCGGTTCAGGCCGCCGGGGCCGAGAGCGGAGAGCCTGCGCTTGTGGGTCAGCTCCGCGAGGGGGTTGGTCTGATCCATGAACTGCGAAAGCTGGGAGGAACCGAAGAACTCCTTGATCGCCGCGGTCACGGGGCGGATGTTGATGAGGTTTGAGGGCATGGCGATGTCGAGATCCTGGATGCCCATGCGCTCGCGCACGACGCGCTCCAGCCTCGCGAGGCCGACGCGGATCTGGTTCTGGAGCAGCTCGCCCACGGAACGGATGCGGCGGTTGCCGAGGTGGTCGATATCGTCGCAGGAGCCGATGCCGTAGGGCAGGCCCATCAGGTAGCTGACGGAGGCCACGATATCGGCGGGGATGATATGCCTGGGGATGAGCTCGAACACGTTCGCCTTGAGGAAGTCCTTCCACTCCTCGTCGTTCATGCCGGAGTTCACCCTCTCCTCGAGGAACTTCACGAGGGTGGGATAGTAGACCTTTTCGTTGAGGCCCACCTCGAGGGGATCGAAGTCGAGGTACTTCGCGGCGTCCACGAAGCGGTTGCCGACGATGCGGATGCGGCGCTCGCCGATGCGGACGTACACGCCCTCGACGCCGAGATCGGCGACCTTAGCGGCAAGCTCGCGGGTGATGAGCTGGCCCTCTTCGAGGACGACCTCGCCGGTCGCGGGATCGCAGACGACTTCGGCAGCGACGCGGCCCTCGAGCCTCGGGGCGAGGCCGAGCTTGTAGTTGAACTTATAGCGGCCGACGCGCGCAAGGTCGTAGCGGCGGTCGAAGAAGAGCGAGTTGAAAAGGCTCCTCGCGCTCTCTTCGGTCTCCGGCTCGCCGGGGCGCTGGCGCTTGTAGATCTCGATAAGGCCGCCGACGGTGTCCTTCGTGGGATCCTTCTCGAGGGTGTGGAGCAGGCGCTCCTCCTCGCCGAGGACCTCGAGGATCTGCTGGTCGGAGCTGTAGCCGATGGCGCGCATCAGCGAGGTGATGTGGATCTTGCGCTGGCGGTCGACCTTCGCGTAGAGGATCTCGTTGCTGTCGGTCTCATACTCGAGCCACGCGCCGCGGTTCGGGATGACCTGGGAGCTGTAGAGCTTCCTGCCGACCTTGTCGATCGTTTCGGTGTAGTACGCGCCCGGGGAACGGACGAGCTGGCTGACGATGACGCGCTCCGCGCCGTTGATGATGAAGGTGCCCTGATCCGTCATGAGCGGGAAATCGCCCATGAACACTTCCTGCTGTTTGACTTCGCCGGACTGAGTGTTGACGAGGCGCACCATAACGCGAAGGGGAGCGGAATAGTTAACGTCCCTCTCCTTGCACTCCGCCACGCTGTACTTCGGATGCTCCGCGTCGATCTTGTAGTCGACGAACTCGAGCACCAGGCGCTCGGAAAAGTCCTTGATGGGAGAGATGTCCGCAAGCGCTTCGCCAAAGCCCTGCTCAACGAATTTGCGATATGAATCCTTCTGTACCTCGATGAGGTCCGGCATATCGAGGATCTCGTTGATCTTGGAGAAGCTCATTCGAGTCTGCTTGCCCATCTTTGCTTCATGCAACATTGTTTCACCCCTGACCTCTGCGGGCTGGCCGCAGAAAATTAGTAATCAAGATAACGCGCTCGGGCTTTTTCATGCGCCCCAGGAGGGCTTTTCCTCCCCTAAAAACAGAAAAAGCGCATAATACCCAAATTATCACGCTACCGTATTATAACAGTTGTCCGCCACCCTGTCAAGCTCAAAAAAGGCTTATTTCCGAAATATATTTTGGTATTCCCCCGTTCCTCCGGAATACTCCCCCGCCCCGGCAGCGCGCTTCGCCTTGAAGGGGAAGGCCTGATGCTTCTCCAACCCGTAGGGGCGGCAACCTGCCGCCCGCGAAACAAACAATACCGCGATGGAAAAATCACACAGCGGTGTAAACGTTCCTCCCCCGCATTCCGTGTCCGTTGCCATCGGGTCGGATGCTCGGGCACCGGGCGGCAGGTTGCCGCCCCTACGAAAGATCGTGCGATTTGTGGGCCTCCCCTTGCCGGCGGGCTTCCCATGATTTGGAGGGCTTCTCCTTGAGGGGAATGCCTGATGCTTCTCCATCCCGTAGGGGCGGCAATCTGCCGCCCGCGTGCTTCGGACCGGTCAAACTTATGAGTTGATTTAACTCAACACCTCATCCGACCTCGGGCTTTAAAGCCCTCGGCCACCTTCCCCTCCAGGGGAAGGCCTGAAGCATACTGCTTTCCTAGGCCGGCGGGCTTCCCCTTGCCCGCGGGCTTCCCCTTGAGGGGAAGCTGGCAGCCGAGTTTAAGCGAAGGCTGACTGATGAGGTGTCAAAGCTGCTGCCCAACCAAACTCCGAAGTTGGTTTATCTCAACACCTCATCCGACCTCGGGCTTTAAAGCCCTCGGCCACCTTCCCCTCCAGGGGAAGGCCTGAAACATACTGCTTCCCCTTGCCGGCGGGCTTCCCCTTTGCCGGAGGGCTTCCCCTTGAGGGGAAGCTGTCAGCCGAGTTTAAGCGAAGGCTGACTGATGAGGTGTTCAAACTGTCGAAACGGTTTGCTCCGGAGGTAGGTCTTTACCGCGGGCGGCAGGTTGCCGCCCCTACGAATGATCGTGTGATTTGCGGGTTCTCCCTTGCCCCGTGCGGGCAAAATATCCCATCAAGAGAATATCGTGCTTCCAATTCTCTCCAAAATTGATTTCCTCTCCGTTTTATGATATAATAATAGTAGAGGGACGTCACATTCCCCTCTCACCTCTCCGCTTCGCGCGGGGCGCGGCACAGGTCCGCATCATTCGCTTTACGCGGCGGCGGCCGCAGGGATTCCAAACGCATATCCTGAACACGGCCCCGAGGGGGGCTTTATCACCGTACTTAAAATGAAGAAAGAAAGCTATTTCATCATCCGTTCCTGGATGCCGGAGCTCGGCCTTCGCGGCGCCGCGCTCTCGGTCTACGCCGTGCTCTACGGCTTCACCGTCCGGGGACGCACCTTCCGCGGCTCCTGCGAAACGCTGGCGCAGCTGACCGGCTCGGTACGCCGCACCGTGCTGCGTGCGCTCGACGAGCTCACCCGTCAGGGCCTCGTGAAGCGCGTTGACGCTCACCTTCCCGGCTCGAAGCGTCCGTCGTTCCCCGAGTACGTCGCCGTCAGGCCCGAGACCGCCTGTGTCAAAACGTCGCAGGGGGTGTGCCAAAATGTCGCTGAGGGTGTGACAGAAAGTCACATCATAATAAAGGATACAGATATAGAGGACAGTATGTATAATAATACTCCGTCATCCGGTGGGATGACGGGGCGTGCGAAGACCCCGAGGGGGAATGCTCCGGTATTCGACGAGGAGTTCGAAAGGCTGTGGGAGCTGTACCCGCGCAAGCAGGGCCGTTCGGACGCGAGGAAGGCGTATATCTCCGCCCGCCGATCGGGAGTGACCGAGGAGACCGTCCGGAAGGGGATCGAGGCCTACGTTCGGTATATCGGGGCGCGAGGCGTCGACCGGCGCTTCGTCAAGCAGGGCGGGAACTGGTTCCTGAGCCGCTGCTGGGAGGATCGGGAAGCCCTCGAGCAGTCCGCCGGGACACAAGCGGAGCCGCCGCGCCGCGGCAGCGGGAACAACCGCGCGCTCAATTACAAGCAGCGGCACTATACCAAGGAGAGCCTCAAGGCGATGGGGATCGACTTCGGCGAGGATGACGACGAGTGAGGCGAGCGGCAAAAAAAGAGCTTCGCTTCGGCGAAGCTCTGTGTTCTGCAATAATTCTCTGCGCGGTCAGTTCATGGCGATGCGCATTATCGCAAGCGCGTCCTGCAGGTTGACGGCGCCGTTGCCGTCCATATCCGCGGAGGCCGGGTCGAAGGCCGGGGTGCTGATGCCCATGCACCAGCGCATGACGGAGAGCGCGTCAAGCATGGTGACGGAGCCGTCGCAGTTGACGTCTCCGAGCGGGACGAACCCGTCGAAGCTCGCGTTCACGGTCACGTCCCGATAGATGCGCTGCCCCTCGATCGGCCAGCCGAGGAATTCGGCGCCGTCATGAACGGGCGCGAGCGGCATCACCGCGTAGAAGCCGTGCGCGATATTTTCCTCCTCCACCGTTTCGCCGTTCACCGGATCCATGAAAACGACCCTGTGATTGGTGAGCGGATCGATCCCCGTGGAGAACGGGCTCGTGAAGATGCGGCGGAAGACGGCCGTTTCGGCGGTCATATTGCTCTCGGCGAGCACGTCCGCGATGAGCTCGTAGGAATAGTGCCCGTCCTCAAGAGCGCCGAAGCGCAGCGCCGCGTCGATCGCGGTGCCGGAGATATCGAAGCCGCCGTTGACGTTCGGCGTGACCTCGCCCTCGAACAGCACGTTCGCGTCCTCATCGGTGATCCTGCCGACGATCCTGGTTATCCGGTGGCGGGAGATGACGTTCTCCGTGAGGCTGTACCACATGCCGGAGGGCAGCGTGCCCTCGGGGGGCTCGTCCGCCTCAACGACGATATCGTTGAGGAACTTCACGAAGCGCAGCTGGATGCCGTAGACGTAGTAGTGCTCGCCCTCTTCGGTGCGGATCTGGTACCAGCGCTGGCCGAAGGTGTTCACGATATCCGCCGTGACCTCCACGGTCTGGTCCAGCCGCAGCGGCGCGACCTCCACGGAGCCCTCGCCCGCGTTCACAAGGCAGGGCAGCGTGTACATGCTTGCATATGCGGACAGCACCGTCGCCGAAAGGTGCGTCATGGAGAAGCTGCATCTTGAGATGTAGTCGGAATCGCCGTCGTTGTTGCCGGCATAGATCGCGAGGCGGTTGACGTAGGAATACCTCGAGGTGACGGGCACGTCCGCGTTGCCGCTTGTATTGTTGAGCGAATCCATGATATAGACCGCGCCCTCCTGAAGGCTCTTCGCGTTGTCGACGGCCACGTAATGCCCGTAGTTTTTGACGGTCAGCACGATATGCTTCCCCGCGCGGACGTAGTTGAGCACCTTGTTCTGGAAATAGCTCGAGGAAGTGTAGCCCGCGTCGTAATCCATGCCCTCGTATTCAAAGCCGTCGATCATCTCCGCCGGCTTGAACCAATAGAGGTTCCCCTCGCTCGAAAGCCCGCCGTTCGCGTTGAGCCAGTTCACGAGCGTTGCCACGTTGAACTCGTCCGCGCTGCGGTAGCCGCTCTGGATGATGAGCTTGGTCACGCTCGTCACGAGGCAGCCCGCCTCCGCGACGGTCCTGCCGTTCGAGCCCAGGCGGATGCTTCCCCAGCGGGGATCGGCCTGCGCCCATTTGCGGTAGTCCTCGGCCTCTGCGACCTCGGTCTCGGAGACCTCGTTCGTTTCGATCCCTCCGCGGCCGAGCTCCGCGTGATCGATCCCGTCCGGGATCTCCGCAAGCGCCGGAACGCAGATAAGCTGCACGATAAGCAGCACTGCGAGCGCCAGCGCCAGCCATCCTTTCGAGCGTTTTTTCGTATTATGATCGGAAAGCAAATTTTCTACCTCCGCGGTGAAGTTTTTATATACTATCATATATTTCCGGATTTTGCAAGCTTTTTCCGAAAATTTCCCGATTTTGGCCGGGTTCGGGCGAAAAACGGCATAAAAAACGGCCGGAGCGGCGTGAATCTCTTACTTCAACCCGTAGGGGCGGCAATCTGCCGCCCGCCGAGTACAAGTTCCCGCGAAAGGAAGAAATGCCCGTGAAACCGCACCTCCGCCGCATTATGTTGCCGTTGCCTACGGGTCGGATGCTCGAGCACCGATCGGCTGATTGCCGCCCCTACGAATGATCACACTGCCGGCGGGCTTCCCCTTGAGGGGAAGCTGGCAGCCGAGTTTAGGCGAAGGCTGACTGATGAGGTGTCAAATCTGCTGCCAACCAAACTTCGGAGTTGATTTCACTCAACACCTCATCCGTCATTTTGCCTAAGCAAAATGCCACCTTCCCCTCAAGGGGAAGGCCTGAAGCACACGCACTCCCTCAAGGGGAAGGCCTGAACAGGATTCCGTGCCCGTTGCCATCGGGTCGGATGCTCGGGCACCGGGCAACCTGCCGCCCCTGTGACTGATCGCGCGGCTGTGGGCAACCGCTTTTGTTTATATAAAAAAACGGCCGGAAGCCGTATCCGTGCCGTTTACAGTTCACGCTTTCTCTTCGTCCCGTTCGCGCTCGATATAGATGATATGCTCATACTGCTCGGTTCCGTCCGAGACCGCCTTCATCTGCGCGTAGACCTCGTCCCGCAGCTTCTGCCGGCGTTCGCGCTCGGGCAGCTCCATATCCGGGAACACGGGCTCGCCGATATGCAGCGTCATGCCCGGTCGGTTCAGCTTGATGAGGCCGAACAGCTTCCTGTTGCGGTAGGTCACGGTCATCGGCACCGCGGGCACGCCGAGCTTTGCCTGGTAGTGGAACGAGTTGGCGTTAAAGGGCCTGATCCCCGTGTAACAGGGCCAGATATGCGCCTCGGGGTAGATCGCCACGCAGTGCCCTTCGCGGATGCGCTCGTACACCGCCTCGGTGAACCCGGGCATCGCGCGGCGCTCTGTCGGGATCGGGATGCAGCCGAGCATCTGCACGAGGCTGCGTATGCCGGGGATCGAGACCGCGTCCGGGTTGGCGATGATGAACGCCTTTTTCGGGAAGCTCACGACCGGCGCGAGGTACGCGTCCGAAAAGCTCGTGTGGTTGCCGTAGAGGAAGTAGCCGCCCTTCCCCGCCCCGCGGATCGCTTTGCGGTTTTTGACGCGCAGGCCGCAGCCCGCCTTGAGCATGATCCAGACCGCGGGCAGCGCGACGGCGTAGTACGCGAGGAACTCCGCGGCGCGCCAGAGCGGGCTTTTGTGCACGAAGATGAAGTCCTCGCCCACCCGGCTCCGCGTGATGCCGTTATCCGCGAAATCGTCGCTGCACGGATCGGACCAGCGGATCACGCGCTTCCCGTTCACCGTTTCATATTTTTTCCTGCTCATACGCTCGCGGAGGCGCGGACCGTCTCCTCCTCCTCTTCCTCCGCCGCCTCGAACTGCGCGGCGAGCGCCGCTCTGCGCCTTGCCTTCATAACGGTCTGGGCGAGCATCTGCTCCATCATGTCCATGCAGTTGTCGAAATCGAAGACCGAGGTCATGCCCGCGTAGAGCTCCGCCGAGCGCCTGCGTTCCTCCGGGCGGGCGAGCCACCAGTCGATGCGCCGAGCAAGGGAGTCCGGGTCGTTGTAGTCGAAAAGGTTCCTGTCCTCCAGGGCAAAAAATCTCGTCGCGCTGCGCGGGGAGTTCGCGATCACGGGCACGAGCCCGCAGCTGATGGCCTCGAGGCAGGCGATGGCTTCGATCTCTATCTCCGCCGGGTGGACGTACAGATCGGCGTTCTGCAGCACCTCTATCAGCTCGTCCCTTGAAAAAAAGCGGAACTCGGGCTGCACGGGCAGCTTCTTCGCGTAGTCCCTGAGCTTTTTCTCGAGCGGGCCGGCGCCGGCGAGGATCAGGCGGATCCTGCTTGCGTATCTGCTCCGGCTGACCGCGTCGAGCAGCACCCTGTGGGATTTTTCCTTGCTGTAACGGCCGGTGAAGACGATCGTGAAGGTCTCGTTCTCCCCTTTTTCATACCGCTTGTCCGCCTTCGGGCGGAAGCTCCTGCCGACGCCGTTGGAGATGACCCGGTGCGGCGTGGGGCCGACCTCGCTCTCGAAAACGTCGCAGATGAACTGCGTGGGGTAATGCACCGCGTCGCAGTATTTGTACAGACCGTTATAAAAATTGCGGTAGAGCAGCCTGGCGGCGAGGGGCGAATTCATCAGAAAGACGTGCGAGAGGAAGTTCTCCGCCTGGCAGTGGAAGCCCGCCGTGACGGGGACGCCGTGCTCCTGCGCGACGCGCAGCGCCGCCCTTCCGAGCGCGAACGGGATCATGACGTGGACGACGTCCGCCCCGCGGATCGCCTCCTCGAGGATGCTCCTCACGGGCTTCGCCAGCGCGACGCCGTTCTTTTTGATATAGCTGTTGAGAAAATATAGGTTGTATACGGGAACGACGAAGAAGCCCTCCTGCCCTTTCCGCTCCTCGTCCGGGCAGACGACGCGGACGGTATGTCCCTTGGCCTTAAGGCTCCTTATCAGGTTCATTGCGGCGATGGTCGTTCCGTTGTTCTCCTTGCCGAGAACGTCGCACACGACGGTGATGGTCATTTTTTTCTCAGGGATGGCCGCAGTAAAGCAGGCAGCGCGCGCCGCGCCGCCGAAAATCCTTCTGCTGCTGTGTTCGGGGTCCGTCCTTCCGCGTGCCGGGCAGGGAAATGCGAAAAAATAATGCCTGATAAATGTCCCTCTGCCGGTGCGCCGACGTGTGGTCCCCCGTTCTCTTCCCTCTTTTTCTCCTTTCCGTTATTGTATTCTCAGGGCGGTGATCCGCCCGGGCTTGCCCTTGAAGGGGAAGGCCTGATGCTTCTCCAACCCGTAGGGGCGGCAATTCAGCCGATCGGTTGCTCGAGCAACCGACCCGCGAAACAAACAATTCCGCGATGGAAAAACGGCAAGGCGGCATGAACGATCCGTCCGGGGCATCGCACGGCAGGAGTATGCGGGCGGCAGGTTGCCGCCCCTACGAATGATCACACTGCCGGCGGGCTTCCCCTTGAGGGGACGCGATCCGCAGGTCGCACGCTGGCAGCCGAGTTTAAGCGAAGGCTGACTGATGAGGTGTTCAAGCTGTCGAAACGGTTTGCTCCGGAGGTTGGTCTTTACCGCGGGCGGCAGGTTGCCGCCCCTACGAACGGTCACATTGCCGGCGGGCTTCCCCTTGAGGGGACGCGATCCGCAGGTCGCACGCTGTCAGCCGAGTTTAAGCGAAGGCTGACTGATGAGGTG
>JAFXSG010000023.1 GCA_017525875.1 Clostridia bacterium
AGACCCGCGATGCGGCCGGCCTCCTTGGTGGCCTGGCGCTGGGAGTCGGAGAAGTATGCGGGAACGGTGATGACGGCGTCGGTGATCGTTTCGCCGAGATACGCTTCCGCGTCTTCCTTCAGCTTGCGAAGGATCATACCGGAGATCTCCGGGGGCGTGTAGCTCTTGCCGTCGATATTGCGGCGGTGGTCGGTGCCCATCTCACGCTTGATCGAGCTTACGGTGTTATCCGGGTTGGTGATGGCCTGGCGCTTTGCGACCTGGCCGACGAGCCTCTCGCCGCCCTTGAACGCAACGACGGACGGAGTGGTGCGGGATCCTTCGGGATTGGGGATGATAACGGGTTCGCCGCCTTCAAGAACGGCAACGCAGGAATTGGTGGTACCAAGGTCAATACCGATAATCTTAGACATAATTGTAGCCTCCTAAAGCTTATTTTAAAGTTTATCTCATGCCCTTTCGGGCGGGATTTCCGGATCAAGTCCTGACTTTGACCATCGTATGGCGGATGATCTTGCCTTTTACGCGGAAGCCCTTCTGGAGCACCGCGGTGATAGTGCCGCTTTCCGCTTCGGACTCATTGTCCTGCATAACGGCTTCGTGGATGTTGGGATCGAACTGGCCGTCGGCCTCGATCTCCTCCATACCGCATTTTTCAAGGCAGGCGATGAGCTGCTTGTAGATCTGCTCGATGCCCTTTGCGAAGGGCGAGTCATCGTCGTTTGCAAAAGCTCTTTCGAAATTGTCGAGCACCGGAAGCAGGGCTTTGATGACTTCCCTCGCGCCGTCGTCAATGCTTTCCGAACGGATCGATGCGTTGCGCTTGCGGAAGTTTGCAAACTCCGCCTGGATGCGCTGCGCGTCGAGGATGGAACTGTCGACGTTTGCTTTCAATTCTTCAATCTGCTTCTGCATATCGGCGATCCTCTGCTGCGCCTGCTCAAACTCTTCTTTGGTGAGCACGACTCCTTCGTCGCCGGAAGAGGGTTCGGGTTCCGCCGTTTCGTTCACGGTCTCGGGAGTTCCCTGCTCCTCGGGCACTGTTTCGGGAGTCTTTTCTTTCTTACTATCCTTAGCCATTGCTGCCTCCATGATTCGCAATAGATGCGAAGTTGTTATTGATCGTTATTGTTTTCGCTGCCGCTCCCGAGCATGGAGCTGAGCACTTTTCCGAGGCTTTCGCTCATGCAGCGCAGCACGGCAACGACTTTGCCGTAGTCCATCCTCGTGGGGCCGATGACGCCCATCGAGCCGACCTGCTCGCCTCCGACGCGGTAGCTGACGGTGACGACCGAGCAATCCTTGAGCTCCGGATTGTCGTTCTCGTTGCCGATGCGGACGGAGATCTCTACGCCTTCGTTCTCGGAGAGCACCTCGGAAAGCATCTCGCCGCGCTCGATCTCCGAGAGGAAGCTCTTTGCCTTGGCTACGTCGGAATACTCCGGGAAATCAAGCATTTTGGAAGCGCCGACGACTTCGACGCTCTGCTTCCCAAGATCCTTGTCGAGGCTTCCGAGCATCTCGGCGACGGTATCCGCCTGCTCGCCGATCTCCTCGCGGAGCAGCGGCAGAAGCGTTTTGTGCACGTCCGTCAGGCGGTAGCCGATCATGCGCTCGTTCATGAGCTTTGAGATCTTTTCAAGGTCCTGAGCGGTGATGCCCTTCGGCACCTTGAGCATCGTGGAGTTCGTTGCGCCGGAATTGGTAACGACTACCGCTAGCGCCGAGCCTTCCGATACGGGGATCAGGCTGATGTGCTTGAGCCTTGCGTTGCGCAAGTGAGGGCTTTGAACGACGGAGGTGTAGTTCGTGATGCCGGAGAGCATTCGCGCCGTTTCCTTGATGACGTCGCCCACCTCGCTCACACGCTGTTCGAGATGCCTCCGGATGTATTCCGCTTCATCATCTGTGATATGCGCTCTGTCCATGATATTGTTCACGTACAGGCGGTATGCTTTCTCGCTCGGGACGCGGCCCGCGCTGGTGTGGGGCTGTTCAAGAAAACCGAGCTCCGTAAGGTCGCTCATTTCGTTGCGGATCGTCGCTGGCGAAAGCTCGATATCGTCGCGCTTCGAGAGCGTTCTAGACCCGACCGGCGCGGCGGTGAGAATATAGTCATCGATGATAGCGCGAAGGATATTCATTTTTCTAACGTCGAGAAGCTGTGTCATTCTATCCTTCCTTTCTCTGCCGCAGTGTTCATGAAAACCGCCCGGCTTACACCGGTACTGTTTTCGTTCGGATGTTAGCACTCATCCCTTTCGAGTGCTAACACATTTTACCGCACTTTTCGGTTTTAGTCAATAGTATTCTCAGACCTAAGATAATATATTTTAGTTTATCGTAAAATGCGTTATAATCAAGGCATCAAACCAAGGAGAACGGCTATGATCATAAAAGGTTTGCAAAAGCTGACGCTTCTCGATTATCCCGGCAAGGTCGCCTGCACGGTGTTCACAGGCTGGTGCAATTTCCGCTGCCCGTTCTGCCAGAACTCCGAACTCGTCATCTCACCCGCGCTCAACCGTACGATACCGGATCGGGAGATCTTCGATTATCTGAACAAACGCAGCGGTATGCTCGACGGGATATGCATCACCGGAGGCGAGCCGCTCGTGCAGGAGGATCTCATCCAGTTCATTGAAAAATGCAAACAGCTCGGCTACCTTGTGAAGCTCGATACCAACGGCTATCTTTCGGACAAGCTCGCGGAAATACTATACCTCGGGATCGTCGATTACGTCGCGATGGATATCAAGGCCGCTCCGGAGAACTACCCGAGGCTGACGGGCGTTGCGGACCTCGATATCAAGCCCATCCTCGAGAGCGTAAACCTGCTCAAGGAATGCGGCCTGCCGCACGAGTTCAGAACGACGGTCGTGGGCGATATGCACACCGCGGATGATTTTGTGAAGATCGCGGACTGGCTCGAAGGTGAGGAGAAATACTTCCTGCAGAAGTTCGTCGACTCAGGCGCCATCATCGAGGGCGGGCACAAGGCCCCGTCCGACGATACCATGCGCGAATACCTTGAGATCGTTCAAAAAAAGATCCCGGGCGCGGAGCTCAGAGGCGTTGAATAAAAGCCAAAATGAAAAGCGGAGCAAGGTGCCTGCCCCGCTTCTTTTTTATGCTGTTATCTGATCGAGTCCGCCCAGGCGAGCATGATCTCCATCGCTCTTTCGGAGTTTTCAAGTTCATAGGAAAGATGGAGCGTATAGAGAACGCTGCCGTTTGATACATAGCCGTCAAGCCCTCCGCGGCGGCCGTTATCGACGCCGTCGATGGTTAAAAGTTCAAAATCAAGACCGTTCTGCGTCGTTCGGTGCTCGATATCCGTCTCCCAGCCGCGTTCATTTGGCCAGAAGCTGCTGAGCTCAAGCTCCTTTCCGTTATAGCTATCTGTGATCACAATGATATTTGGCTGCATATTGATATGATCCGTTTCAGAGCTTATATCATCATAGGATATCGTAACGCTCAGTATCCTGCCCGCATCGCTGCCGCGCACGGTGAGCAAGACCTCTGAACCGTCGTAGTGAGTGATACCGTGGATATCGGAAAACCCGAGGTCGGACGGATGCCCTCCGCACGGAGGAAGCTGAGGAGCGCAGATCTTATCGTAACCTATGCGCTGGATCGCTTCCGCAATACCCGGATAGATCTCCGTTACGGTGCGGGGATCGATGAAAACACTGCTGTGAACAGGCTGCGGGACATGGTTTTTGATCTGTTCGGCTATTTTTTCGGGGATGTCAGTGAGGCCCGAAAGCTCTTTCTGACGGATCTTATCGAGATCTACGCGGATCGTGAAGCCGCTTTCGGTGACCGTTTTGATCTTTTTGGTTTCCATTTTTTTCGACTCCGCATAGGCGGTCACGCTGCCGAGCACTATCAAAAGGCACGCGGCCGCGGCGATCCAGCGCAGAACACTCTTTGATTTTCGTGATTTTTTAGGCAGTTCGGTATCGATAACGTCGCTGTCAAGTTCAGTCAGAGCTTCCATGAATTCATTTCCGTTCATAGTAAATGACCCTCCTTTTCAAGATATTGCCTCAGCTCGTTTCGCACGCGGAAGAGCATGGATTTGACCTTGCTCTGCGTCATGCCGCAGTTTAAGGCGATCGTCTTCAAGGGCTCCATGTACCAGTACCGGCGGACGAACACAGCGCGTTTTTCGGTTGAAATGCCTCTCAGAAACGAGCTTACGGTGCGTATCAGCTCGCGGCTCTCGACCTCTGTCTCCGTTGAATACGGTGCGGGCAGGCAGCTTTCAAGCTCTTTGGAAAGCTCCGTGAATTCCGCGCTGCGCTTTGCAGCGGCCCCTGCTTTGATCCTGTTGATCGCAGCAGAGCGAACGAGCTTTGCAAGGAAAGCGGGCAGGTATTCCGTCGGCTCATGCGGCGGAACGGCGTTCCACGCGGCAAAGTAGGCGTCGTTCACGCATTCTTCAGCCGTTTCACGGTCGCCGAGAATGCCGAAAGCGATCGCGCAGAGCTTTCCGCCGTATTTTTCGCGCAGTTCATCGAGGGCGCTTTCGTCCCTTGCGAGCAATGCGGCAACGATCTCACCGTCTGTCAAATCCCCGCTCCTCCTTCCTTGCTGATAAAGGCCTTCACTTACTATATCAACTTTTTCCCGTCGCGGTTTCGTTGATCTTATATCGGCTTTATATAATCTGAAACAACTTCGATCAGCGCATCCGCCTCGCGAGGAGAATAACGCGGCGATATCGCAAGGGAGATGAGGTCGAACCTGCTTTCCGTGTGATAAGCGGTATAGTCGCTGAAAACCCTGAAGGGTATCTCGGGTTCCCTGCCGTTTTTGCCCTCAAACAAAGCGGAGGCAAACGAGGAGAGGCGGATATGATCATACTCCCCTTCCCCGTTTTTCTCGGCAAATGAAGGGATATCGGGCCTTGACCTCGGATTGCGGACGTTCTCGAGCGCGTCCACCCAGCGGAACGCGAGCGCGAACAAAAGGTAGTTCGCCTCATCAAGCTGCTTCATGCGGTAATACCTTTCTATATCCGCCCGCTTATCGGGAGCAAGCGTGATCACCGAATTCAGCACGAACCCCGGCCCGGGCCTGCCGATGCCGAGATCGCTGTGCGCGTCGACGTGCGTGACGGAAAACGGAGCGGTCAGTTTGCCGGCTTTTAGCAGCTCGTCCCACAAAAGCAGCGCGCAGTCGTGCGTTTCGAACACCCTGCCGGGTATCGGCGAGGCTTTGCTGAGGCCGCAGTTGGTCTCCAGGAACGACCTGACGCGGTCTTCGCCCCAGGGCTCGTGCCCGATGAGCTGAGGGCGCTCGCCTTCATCAGCAAGCTCGCAGCAATCAGCGAGGAAAAAATCAAGATCGATATCGAGCACGCGCATCAGTCTTCCGCTCCCCTTTTCAATATGATATCGAACATTTTCGCACAGCTCCCGCGGTAATGCAGGCAGCTGCCGTTCCCGTTTTCGCCGATGGGTTCAAGGCCGAGATGCAAGAGGATGCCCTGCGATCTCAGGTTCAGCTTGTGCGCGTAAGCCTCGACAAAAGGCGTTTCCTTCGGCACGATACCGTACAGATGCTCATACAGCTTTTCAAAAACGCCTGTGCCGTGAAACTCAGGCTTCAGCTGGATCTCCTCCATCATGAAGGTTTCGGCGTTCACGAAATACTGGAAATAACCGATCAGCTCGTCCCCTGAATAGATCAGGATGATCTTTCTCGGCTCCTTTTGCAGTGCGGGACCGACGGCGCCGCGCCACTCCTCCCAGTCCTCCTCGCGGGTAAAGCCCGAGGGAGCGATCGCGTTCATATTATTATAAAGAAGATCGAACAGCAGGGGCAAAAACTCATCCGTGCGGGACTTATCGAGAAATTCAAAGCGGATCATTTGCTTTCTCCTTTATCTGATACTTGTATTATGCTTCAAACGCGACACTTTTGCAAGAGCAAAAAAGGAGCGCAGTGCGCTCCCGTACAGGCGGTAATGATCATTTGCCGAGTTCACGAACGGCCTTCTCCGCAAACGAGTTGTCGATAAGCTCTGTAAAGCCGACCCTCTTTGAAAGCTCGCCGTTCGTTTCCATAATGTCCTGCAGCCGCGTGAACGCGTCCTCGGTCATGACCGGCGTTTTCATCCATGAATCGGTCTCACGGTAGTTCTTTGCCACGAGCGCGAGCGTTTCCGTATCGGCGTCGGGGAAAAACGATCTCATCGCCTCCGCGATCTCGCTGTCGGACGCGTTCCACACGAACTGCTGCCCGCGGTACACCGCACGAACGAAGGCTTCAACGAGCCCGGGATCCTTTTTCACGGTATCGGGCATCGTCATGAACGCTGTGTACGGCACTTCGCCGGACTCCAGCCCGATATTCGCCACGATGTAACCACTGCCGGCGCGCTCGAAAAGGGTCGCCGTGGGCTCGAACAGCGTCACGTAATCGCCGGTACCGCCCTCGAACGCACCGCCCATAAGGTTGAATTGGACGTTTGAAATAACCTCCACGTCCTCGCCGGGAACAAGGCCGTTTTTGCGGAGCACGTAGTTGAGAGTCATAAAGGGCATTCCGCCCGGTCTGCCTCCGATGACGGACTTGCCGCGAAGATCCTCCCAGGAGAAACGGTCGGTCGGTTCGCGGCCGATCAAAAACGAGCCGTCTCTTTTCGTGAGCTGCCCGATGACGACCGGGTGCTCGCTTGAGCCCTCGTTAACAACGTAGACGCCCGTCTCCGGCCCCATCAGGGCAAACTCTGCTTCTCCCGCGATCAGCGCGGTCATGCTCTTGTCGCTGCCGCCGCCGGTGACGATCTCAAGCTCGATCCCCTCATCGGCAAAGTAACCGAGCCCCGCCGCGGCGTAAAGCGGCGCATAGAAGACGGAACGCGTGACTTCGTTCAGCGTGACGTGCCTGAGTTCGCCGTTATCGCCCGCGCAGCCGATAAAGCACGGCACAAGAAGAAGCGAAGCAAATATCAAAGCAAGGACCTTTTTCATTCAATGACCTCCTATTGGTTCTTGCTCTATAATATTCGCGGAGAGATTTTTGGTGCAAAAAGCCTATCGGCGTATCCGCGCAAGGATGAGCCGACTAAAAAGGCATTTTTTCGCGCCCGGCTGCGCTAAAATGTCCAAAGAAAAAGCCCGCCGGAGCGGGCCTTAAAAAGCTGTAATACTATTTTTCCTCGATCCTGCCGTTGCCCTTCTTTCTTATGAAGGTCTTGATGCCGTAGTGGAAGAAAGAGGCGATTGCGACGGCGATCGCAAGCCAGTAGACGTACAAGTGGATATTCAGCACGCCCCAGATGAGGTGGATGAAGGTAAGCACGATCGCACAGCCGAAAAGGCCGGTCGCGATCTTGCCGAACCAGTCGGCATACACCACGACTTTTTTGGTATAAAGCACCGCGCCGACAGTGATCATCAGCACTTCCTTCGCAAGAACGATGATCAGTATATAGAGCGGGATCTCGCGAACGGCGTAGAAGCAGCTCAGCACTGCTATCAGCATAAGCTTATCCGCAAGCGGGTCGAGCACCTTGCCGGCGTTCGTGATCCAGTTGTTGCGCCTTGCAAGCCATCCGTCGAGCACGTCCGTTCCGAACGCCGCAAGATAGACGATCAGGCACCAGAGGTACTGCTGCTTTGTGAAAAGCCAGATGAACACGCCGACGAGCAGCAGCCTGAAAACCGAAAGAATATTGGGGATATGCTTCATATAATTCCTTTCGGCGCGTTTACAAAAGCGCGTCAAAACAAATAAAAATAAACCTAATTCATCTTCCCGCGGCGAGGTTAACGTTCACGCTGTGCTCCGCGTCCGGAAGCTTGCCCACGTGGGACAGGCTGCCGCTGAAGAACACGCAGACGTGGCCGTCCATGCCGTTGCCGTCGCGCGTGTCGGAGCCATGGGGCCAGCACTGCATAGAAGCGGCAACGTTGCTGCCGTTCACCACGACCACGACGGGGCGCTTGAGATAGTTGTATTCACCGCCGCAGATCGTATCGAAGGCCGCCTTTTCGGATGCGGAGGCGAGCTCCATTTCGGCATGGTTTTCGCCGCCGGTGAACACGAACTGCATGCTTTCGCCCGTGTAGCAGTCATAGACGTAGCAGACCGTTCCGGGAACGAGCGCCTCCTTGACCGAGAGCCAGTCGGCAGCGGTTCCGGTGACCTTGATATCGGAAACGGGGCCGCGCGGCATGTGCACCGAATCGGGGATCTTGACCTTCGGCGCCTCGTGCGAGAACAGGAGCTCGAGCGTTGCGGGGCCTACCCTGCCGTCGACAGCGATATCATTGCCGAGATTTGAGCAGCGCTTCTGGAAAGCCTCGGCAGCCTTGACCGTCATCGAGCGGAAAACACCGGTCGGGCGGAAGCAGAGATAACCGAGCTCGCGAAGACGGAGCTGGATGCGGACTACCGTTTCGCCCGCGTCGTTCTCCTGCCAGATCTTGACGGGATCGGAGGACGCCGTGGTTTCTCCGCCGGATTCCGCGTAGGCAAGCGCAAAAAGTGAAACGAGCGCAAATGCGAACGCCGTGAACAGAGCAAGTTTTCGTTTGAAGCTCATGCGCGCCTCCTTTCTCTCACTAAACTATTATATCACAGTATTTCAAAACCTTCAATATTAAGAAATGGAATTGCCGCAGTCCATTGGAGGCAGAACTGCGGCAATCTTTCTCGGGAGCGGGATTCGCTGCCGCTCCTCTGATCAGGAAGAAAACCATAGCGGGGCGCTCCTGGGGGTCGGGAGCGCTGCCCGCGGAAAATGTCATTCGTTCGGGAGTGCGCGCTCGCCGAGCGTTACAGAAACGTCGACGTTTTGCCTGTCGCGCAGAACGGTGAGCGTCACTGTGTCGCCGATCTTATAGGAGTTCAGCGTTCTGACCAAACTGTCCGTGCCGGAGATGCTGATGCCGTCAATCGAAAGGATGATGTCGCTCTCACGGAGCCCGGCGGCTTCTGCCGGGCTGCCGGCTTCGACCGTAACGATCTTCGGGTAGGTATAGTAGCTGGTGAAGAAGCCGTAGCCGGAGAGCGTCACGTCCTCCGTGGAAACGCCGAGATATGCGCGGCCCGTCACGAAGCCGTAATCCATAAGGTCGCTCACGATATTGCCGACGACCGCGGAGGGGATCGCAAAGCCGAGGCCTTCGATGGATTCGCCCGCACTCTTAGCGTTCACGATGCCGATCAGCGCACCGTCGGACTGGCGGAACAGGCCGCCGCCGGAATTACCGTGGTTGATGGCCGCATCGGTCTGCAGCAGGGTCATTTCCTGACCGTCGATCTTGATCTGGCGGTCAAGGCCGCTGACGACGCCTTCGGTATAGGTGTTGGAGAGCACGCCGAGCGCGTTGCCGATCGCGAACACGCCTTCGCCGACGCGGAGATCAGCCGAGTTTCCGAGCGCCGCGTAGGGATAATCGCTGCCCTCGATCTTGATCACCGCGAGGTCGTTGATGACGTCGCGGCCGACGAGCCTCGCCTCGGTGCTCGTGCCGTCGTTCAGATAGACGTAGATCTTGTTTGCGCCTTCGACGACGTGATTACAGGTCACGATATAGCCGTCCGCGGTGATGAGCACGCCGGAGCCGGAGCTTTGGGTGACCGTGGAATAGCCGCTCTGCACCATGACGTCGATGCTGACGACGGTGTTCATGCAGCTGTCGATCATTGCGTATTTATCGGTTTCCTTCACGGTGTTGGCGGCGAACTGCAGCGTCTCACTGGGCAGCCCCTCTCTTGAGGGAACGTTCGTGCTCTGAGCGGCGGCGCCGGAGCCGTCATCGGTCGCGTCAGGGCTTTGCGTGACTGTTCTTTCCGCAACACGCGCTTCGATCTGTTTTACGTAGCCGGAGAAGTATTTGAACCCGGCGAACGCAAGTCCGACGATCAGCGCAACGACAACAAAGCATGCGATCGCTGCGCCGAGCGGCATCCTTATCCGCTGTTTGTTCGGCTTCTCCGTGAGGGAAGCCGCGGGTGCATCGGGAGCGGCTGACCGGTCCGGGTCATCGGCACGCTCGGGTTCGATATAGCTTTCAAAAGCCTCCCGGCTTTCAAGATACAGTTCACTGTTTTCGGGTTCAAGTTCGTTTCGTTCGGTATCCATGGTATTGACTCCTTTCATTTCGTTTTACCGTTAGTTTCATCCGTACCGCGGATGAATATGTGTTCGGGAAGGAAACGCTGATGCTTCGGCTGCGGGCCCTGCTGCCGTCCTTTCGCCGGTAAAAACTTTTTACAATAGCATTATAACAAATGAATGTGGCATCGCAACACTGTTCATAGGGGCTATTTTAAGGCAAAACTTGTACTAAATATGGCAGATTTCAGAATTTTGGCAAAAAGCGGACAGCGCGGTGACAAGTTAAAAACATGCTTGAAACTTACAATAAAAAGCACTATAATCTAATCAAACCCGTAGAAAGGATCCTTAAAAATGCCCACTAAGCAGCAAATCCTGATCTGTGACGATCAGCGTATAATCCACGAGACCCTCGGCGTTTACCTCAAGAACGAAGGCTTCGACTATATCTCAGCTTTCGACGGAGACCAGGCGATCGAGGAGTTCAACCGCGTCAAGCCCAGCCTGATCACCCTTGACCTCATGATGCCGAAAAAGAACGGCATGGACGTTTGCCGCATCATCAGGCAGACGAGCAACGTGCCGATCATCATGCTGACCGCGAAATCCGAGGAGATCGACCGCGTGCTCGGCCTCGAGCTCGGCGCCGACGACTACATCGTGAAGCCGTTCAGCCCCCGTGAGGTCGTTGCCCGCATCAAGGCCGTGCTTCGCCGCTTCAACACGCAGGAGAGCGAACCCGCGGAGCTCCTGCGCTACGGCAACCTGGAGATCAACATCAACAACTACGATATCCGCATCGACGGCGAGCGCCTTCCGTTCACGCCTAAGGAAGTGGAGATCTTCCAGCTCCTCGCCTCCCACCCCGGGAAGGTGTTTTCAAGGGAAAAGATCCTCTCCCTCGTCTGGGGCTACGACTACTACGGAGACACGAGAGAGCTCCGCGCGGTCGACACGCAGATAAAGCGCATCCGCCAGAAGATCGCGCAGCACGAAAAGAAGGGCTGGGAGCTTCGCACGGTGTACGGCGTGGGCTACAGGTTCGAGCTCGTTGACGATTCTCACCCTGCGAAGGAAGAGCGTCCCGGTAAGGATGAAAGGAATTTCCGAGAAGAGGTCCAATAACAGAACAGCAAAACGGGCGGCATCCTTACAGCGGGTGCCGCTGTGATCAATAAATGCAGCGTTCAAGTTTACTTCGAATAATAATATTTGTATTTGCGGCCATGCTCATCCTCGTGGTGGCGGTCGTTGCCGTGCTGTTTTCGATCATCGGTCACGATATGTATGCCGAATACAGGGCAAACGAGCTCGTGCCGAAGGCCGAGATCATTTCGCAGCAGGTGTCAAAGCTCAGTGAAGAGCGCGCGGACCGGCGCACGATCGCCAGGATGATCTATTCAAACGAATATTCCGTGACGGACACCGCGACCTACGTCGTGGATACGCTCGGAGGCTTCGTAACGACCGACGGGATAGACGACAGCATGGAATGCATGCCCACACTGCTTTCCTACGCCGAAAAGATCATGGACGGCGAGACGGTGAAGATCCCGAACTCCAAGCTGGGCGTTATCGTCGGCGTGCCGATCTATGAAAAGAGCGGCGGCATTATCGGCGCCGTGCTGCTTCTGCAGCGCCATATCTCGCTCCAGGAGCACGTCAACTCCCTCGCGCTCACTTTCGGCCTCGTGCTGCTCGGCGTGCTGCTTCTGACGCTGATCCCGTCCTTCCTCGTCGTTCGCTCGCTGACGAAGCCCATTAGGAACATTTCCGATTCCGCGCTGAAGATGGCGAAGGGCGATCTCTCCGTTCGCGCCGAAGTCAGCGGCAGCTTTGAAGCGCAGCACCTTGCAGAGTCCTTCAACGTGCTCGCCGGCGCGCTCGAAAGCAATATCGAAGACCTGATCGTTGAGAGGAACAGGCTTTCGGCCGTCCTGAACGGCATAGGCGAAGGCATAATCGCGGTCGACCGCCAGGGCGAGATCACGCATTTCAATCCGTCTTCAGTGCATTTGCTCGGCGGCGAAGGCGGCAAGCCCTCCGATTACCCGAATTACAGCATCGTTTCGGATCTTATCAACAAAGCGATCGCCACCGACTCCCCCGCCGGAACGACCTTCGGCATTGCGGACCGCCGCATCAGCGTTGCGGTAAAGCCCATATACGAGGACAGCGGGAGCTTATACGGCGCCGTTGCCCTGATGCGCGACGTGACCGAGAGCGAACGCCTTGAGCAGACGCGGCGCGATTACGTTGCGAACGTCAGCCACGAGCTGCGCACGCCTATCGCGTCTATCCGAGGCCTTGCCGAAGCGCTCGACGACGGCATGGTCACCGAGCCCGCCGACAGGAAGCGCTATTACGGCTATATCCTGCACGAATCCATGCGGCTTTCATCGCTGATAGACGACCTTTTGGAGCTCTCGCGCCTGCAGAGCGGCGGCGTTGCGTTCTCAAAGCTCAAAACGGAGCTCTACGAGATCCTTTACGACGTTGCGGACAGGATGAACGAATCCGCCCAGCCGCGCGGCAAGACGGTCGTGCTGCACGTGCCAGAGGGCGAATACATGGCCCTCACCAACGCGGACAGGTTCGAGCAGGTGCTGATCGCGCTTACCGACAACGCAATAAAGCACGGCGACGACGGCTGCGAAGTGACGATCGATATGGGCATTTCCGAGGGCGGAGATAGCTATATCCTGACCGTATCGAACCCCGCAGAGGTCGACGAAAAGGATCTTGAGCATATCTTCGAGCGTTTCTACAAGGCGGACAAGGCGCACACCGGCGAAGGCACCGGCCTCGGGCTCGCGATCGTGTCCGAGGTGCTGAATCTGCTCGGCGAAAAGATACGCGTCACCTGTGAAAACGGAATGATCAGATTCAGCTTCACCGTTAAGCGCGACGCGGCAGGCGGCGAGCCGGAGCTGCCCGTACTCCCCGCACTGTAATACCATGGAATACTTAATCCGACCTGATGAACATAATAACGATACGGCACACCGCTGCTTCCTCTGCCCGCTCGGATGCGGCGCGGACAGGGCCGCGGAGCGCGGCGCGTGCGGCGTGGGCTGCTTTGATCCCAAAGAAACGCCCGACCCGTACACCGCGGCGCTGGTTGCAAGAGCGGCCAGGCATTACTATGAGGAGCCGCCGATCTCCGGCACGCGGGGCAGCGGCGCGATCTTCTTTTCGGGCTGCAATATGGCCTGCATTTTCTGCCAAAATCACGACATCAGCCGGGCGTCAAAGGGCAGGCTCACTGATCCTTCGTCGCTTGCGGATATCATGCTGAGGCTCGAGGAGCTCGGTTCTCACAATATCAACCTCGTCACGCCTTCTCCGCACACGGAGCTGCTTCTCAGCGCGATCCCTCTCGCACGGAGCCGCGGGCTGACCGTCCCGATAGTTTATAACACGAATTCCTATGAAAAGGTCGAAACGCTCAAACGCCTTGAAGGCCTGATCGATATTTACCTGCCGGATCTCAAATACCGCTCCCCCGTCCCCGCAAAGAAATACAGCGGCAGAAGCGACTATTTCGAGATCGCGTCCAAGGCCGTGCTAGAGATGCAGCGACAGTGCGGCGTGCTTGAACAGGACGAAAACGGCATCGCAGTGCGCGGCGTGATCGTTCGCCACCTGGTTTTGCCAGGCTCCGTGGACGAAGCGCGCGGAGTGCTCGATTTCATTCACGACAATATGCCGCTTGAGACGCATATCTCGCTGATGAGCCAGTACACGCCCATGGGTGAAAACCTTCCGAGACCGCTCGAGCGAAGGCTCCTCAGGCGCGAATACAGGCGCGCGCTGGATTACTGCATCTCGCTTGGCTTCACAAACGTTTTAGCTCAGGAGATGACTTCCGCCGAAAGCGCTTTTACGCCCGAATTCAACGGATTCTTTGAATGACATTTGATCGATCGCCCCGGAGAGCAGCTGCTTTTCCGGGCTTTTTATTAGCGAAATTTGGCATTCACCTTTTTGCCCCTACGGCACATAATAAGGATTGCGGGGCTTTGCCCGCAAAATCTGCGCACGGGGAGAGATTATGAAGCTGTACTCCATCGGCACGAACGAGTATGAAGCGGACGTTGAAAAACTGATAAGAAGGCGGCTTTCACGGCAGGAGCCTTTGACCCTGCCGATCGCGGCCGAGAAGCGGACCGGCGGAAGCTTCGTGACCGTCGGAACGGACAGCGACGAGGAACGCCTTGCGCTCTCCGCGGCCCTTGCGGAGGTCTTGACGGAGGATATCAGGTATTTTGCGATCGCGGACATGGCCGCCAAGCTGCCGTTCTCACCGGGTGAAAAAAGGCGGATCCTTACCGCCGCGCTGGAAAACGCATGCCGGTTCATAGACCTGTCAGCCGTCGCCGCGAGGGTATTCGATTATCTTTCATCAAGCAGTACTTTGATACTTGAAGGCTTTCTCAGGTTTCGGATGCAGGACGTGCTCGAGACCTGGAGCGTCTGCGTCGACGCGGCGGCGGAGCAGCAGATACTTGCGGATGAGTTCCGGGAGCTTTCGGCGCTGATCGGGCTTTTTGCGGCGTTCAGGCCATTGGAAGAGCCTGCGCTGACGGTCGTGCTGCACCACGACGGGAGCTGTACGATAACCGAACAAAGGGACGAGGGCGAGGGCTTTCGCATCGACTGCGCGCCCGAATGCGGCGACAGCGTGACGGACCTTATCCGCGGCATGGAGCCGAGATCGATCAGGATCGTCGATATGAGCCTCGGAAAATGCGAAAAGCTCCGGACGACTATCTCGGAGCGTTTCGGAGCTTTGATAACGGATGATGAATGATCAGCCTTCGTGCGCGGTTTTTTTGCCCAACTGAACGGCTCTTGCGTGGAAGAAGATGTATTGCTGGATGATGCCCGAGTACTCGCCTATGCTCTTGACGACCTCGCGCATCTCCGCCTTTTTCGGCGGCACGCTGCCGAAAAACAGCTCGTTCATCGCCCTGTCGATCCACACGTCGATCGGGAAAGCATCGGTGTGGCCGAGGGAAAACAGCAGTATGCAGTCGCAGACCTTGGGGCCGACGCCTTTGAAAGAAAGCAGCTCTCTGCGCGCGTCCTCGAGGCTCATAGAACGAAGCTTTTCAAGGTCGTAGCCGTCTGCGATCTTCTTTGCCGATTCGATGATATACGGCGCGCGATAGCCCGCGCCTATCGCGGTCAGCCGATCCTCCGGCAGGGACGCGATGGCTTCCGGAGTCGGGAAAGAATACATTTCCATGCCTTCGAAATCGAGCTTGTCGCCGCAGAGCGCGCAGAGCCTGTCGATGATCCCGCTGATGCGCTTTATGTTGTTGTTTGCGGAGATTATGAACGAGATCAGCGCTTCGAACGGCTCCTGGTTGAATACGCGGATGCCGGTCGCTCCGGGCAGGCACACGGCAAGGCGGGGATCCTGTGCGATGATGTTTTCGATCTCGCTGTAATCGCGTTCAAGGTCGAAATAGTCGATGAAGAAGCGCTCCTCGCCGCTGTCGCACGGGAAGACGGTGAGGTATTGCCCGATCTGAGCAGCACGCACCGGCCTGCCGCGCAGCACGCATACGTATGCGCAGCGCTCCCCCGCTCTTTGAGGAACGCGTTTCCAGCGGAACGCCTGACCGCAGTCGGCGCTCTTTGCAAGATCGAAGCCCGAAAGCTCCGAAACGAAAAGTGTTTTGTCTTTTACTTCGTATTTCATACTGCTATTTTACAACATTATTCGCGTTTTGAGAAGATACAAAAAGCGCAGCCCGAAGCTGCGCTTTTGTATGTCGTTTCAAATATTAGCCCGCGATTTCCTCGGGGTAAACGCTGACGCACCTCTTGCCGCCATGCTTCGTCTCAAAACGAAGAATGCCGTCAACCTTTGCAAACAGAGTGTCATCCTTGCCGATACCGACGTTGTTGCCGGGATGGAAGTGAGTGCCGCGCTGCCTGACGAGGATGTTGCCCGCAAGAACGAACTGACCGTCCGCACGCTTGGGCCCGAGACGCTTGGATTCGCTGTCACGACCGTTGCGGGAACTGCCGACGCCCTTTTTATGAGCAAAAAGCTGCAGATTGATCCGGAACATATTAAACCTCCCTCTTCTCAAGTTTGAGATAATCACTATAATCAGTTTCGATGGAACGAAGCCCTGCGAGCATCGTCCCTAAGATAAGCTCCGCCTGCTCGAATTGTTTCCCTTGGACGGTTTTTTCGAGCATCAGGTGAAGCTCTCCGTCCGAAATATCAAGCGCGCACGGTGCTTTCACTACCTCCGTAATGCCGATCACAGCGGTTTGCGTGATCGCGGAGACTGCCGCGCAGACGATGTCCTCGCCCGCTTCGGCATAGCCCGTGTGACCGATCGCGTCGAACCCTACGAGCCTGCCGCGCTTACTCCAGACGGTGATCTCGGTCATGTAATTACCTCTCAGCCGATTGAAAGGATCCTGACCTTGGTATAGGGCTGACGATGGCCTTGCTTTTTACGATAGTCCTTTTTGGGCTTATACTTGAAAACGACTACCTTCTTGCCCTTGCCATGCTCCAGCACCTCAGCCTTGGCGCAAACGCCTTCGAGAACGGGCTTGCCGATCTGAACGTTGTCGCCTTCAGCCATCATCAGTACGTCGAAATTGACGTTTGCACCGACCTCATTATCGAGCTTCTCGACCATGATCTCGCTGCCGACTTCGACCTTGTACTGCTTACCGCCGGTTACGATGATTGCGTACATTAAAGTTTATCCTCCTCTTACCAGTCTCGCCCTTGTGGTGGATGCGGGAAAACCCCGGGCATCGCTTTAAAACCGTTTCGGAGCGGCTCACCAAGTTATTGTACTGCATCCGGCACGCTTTGTCAAGCGGGATTTAACAAAACAGGGATTATATTTTTTGTTCTGCGCTTTCGGCGGGCGTTATCGCGGCGATGGACTCAGCGATGCGGGCGTTCAGCTTTGCTCGGCACATCCTGTATGCCTGATCCATGCAGACGGCGACTGCTTCGCGGCTTGAAGCGCCGTGGCCTTTGACGACGGTCTTCTCGCAGCCGAGCAGAACGCTGCCGCCGTAATTCTGATAATCCATGAAATCCTTGAAGCCCATAAGCATATCCTTCATCATCAGCGCGCCGAGCTTGTAGCGAGCGGACTTGTTTATCTCGGACTTCAGTTTTTTCAGCATTTCAAGCGCGGTGCCCTCGGTGGTCTTGATAAGCACGTTGCCCGCGAACCCGTCGCAGACGACGAGATCATATTTGCCTGTCAGCAGATCGCGGCTTTCCATGTTGCCCACGAAATTAATGCCCGGCGCGCCTGAAAGCAGCGGGAAGGCCTCCTTGCGGAGCTTGTCTCCCTTTTCGGTCTCGGTGCCGATATTCAGCATCGCTACGCGGGGACTGTCTATCCCGAACGCGCTTTCAAGGTAGCGGCTGCCCATGACGGCGAACTGAACGAGCTGCTCGGGAGTGATGTCTACGTTCGCGCCGCTGTCGCACACGCCGACTATACCGCCGCTCATAGTGGGCAGTATCGGGCAGAAGGCCGGGCGGCGAATACCGCGGATCCTGCCGATGCGCAGCGTTGACGCGGCTACGAGCGCGCCTGTTGCACCTGTGGAGACGAGCGCGTCAACAGTCTCGTCTTCGCGAAGGAGGTTGATCGCGCGGATCATGGAGCTGTCCTTCTTGTGGCGGATCGCGTCGGTGGGCTTGTCCTCCCCCGTTATCATCTCCGGGGCATGGATGACCTCGATCCGGCTCGCCAATGCGCCCGCGTCCGAAAGCAGCGGAGTTATCGCGCTTTCGTCGCCGACAAAAACGACGGCAAGATCGTCATGCCTGCGCATCGCGGCAAGGCCGCCGAGGGCGTTTGCATCGGGGCTGTGATCCCCGCCGAGACAGTCGACTGCTATTTTTATCATGGTCATATCTCCCCGTCAAGCTTTTTCACGTAGGAGCGCCTGCGCTTGTGAACGACCTGCCTGAAGCGCTTCCACTGGTTGAGTATCGCGTAATTGTTCTCGAGGTTGAGGTTCGTTTCGGCGTATTCGATGCCGTCCTCGCGGAGCATGCGCATGAGCCCTGCGGAGATGCAGGAACCGATGCCGCGGTTGGCGTACTGCGGGTCTACGGCGATCAGGCCGAGGTCTATCACCTTCGGCTTTTTGATCGCGGAGAGCAGCCGGACGAGAGCGGCGGGAGTGAGACGCCCCTGCGACTTCTGCACCGCTTTTGCGATGGACGGGAAGCAGATGCCGAGGCAGACGAGCCTGTTGTTTTCATCGAGGATGACAGCAACGTGTTTGAGGTCGATGATGAGCATAAAGTTGTCGATCATCATCTTTTTCATGCCGGGCGTGAACGGGACGGTGCCGTAGATGTTTTCATAGGCAACGTCGAGCAGCTCAAAGAACGCGTTGCCGTAGCGGTCGATGAAATTTCGAGTGTTCTTCGCCTCGCCGAAATGAAGGTTGTACCGCTTCATGATGTAGTCCGCGGTCTTTTCGAGGCGGCCGTCGTCGTCCTCGGGAAGGTAGATCTTGCTCTCGAGCCAGTCCACTTCCTTTTCATAGCCGCAGTTCTCGATCAGTTTGCCGTAATATTCGGCGTTGTACTGCTCCTCAAACGTGGAGAGCTGATCGAAGCCCTCGACGAGCAGGCCTTCCCTCTCAAGGTCGGAAAACCCGAGCGGGCCGCAGACGGTGTCCATGCCCTTTGATATGGCCCAATCCTCGACTGCGGCGAACAGCGCGTCGGCAACGGCCTGATCGTCAATCGCATCGAATCGGGTGAAACGGACGCGGCGCTCGCTGTTCTTCGCGTTCGCGGCCTTCTGGAGGATGCCGCTGATCCTGCCGACCATCTTTTCGCCGTCGTAGGCATTGAAATAAACGGCCTCGCAGGTGTCGTTGTAGACGAAATCGGAACGGAAGATCTTCTTTTCGTCGCCGTAGAGCGGCGGGACGAAATACGGATTGTTTTTATACATTTTCAGCGGGAACTCAAGGAATTCCTTCTGCTGCTTTTTGGTGAGCGCCTCTTTGACTTCTATCATTCGTATCACCTTTTATCTGTGGATAGAATGGAAGCAGATGCCTGTCGCGTTCGGGCCGCAGTGTGCGCCGGCGGTCGGGTTGACGTCCACGATCTGGATATCGAGATCCTTGCCGAACTTTTCGATGAGCATGTTTTTGAGCTCGTTCACGATCTCGTCCGTGTCGGAGTTCGCGATGATGACCCTATGACCCTTCACGTTGTCGCCAAGCTCCACGACGTAGTTTATAAGCCTGTCCATCGCCTTCTGACGGCCCTTCTCCTTGCCGATGCTGACCATCTTGCCCTCCTCGTTCATGTATATGATCGGGCGGATGCCGAGCAGCGTGCCCATCGTGCCGGCGATGCCGGAGACCCTGCCGCTGTGCCTGAAGAAACGCAGATCGTCCGCGAAGAAATACACCGCGAAATGATCGGCCTCGCGCCTGCCCCACTCCACGAGTTCCTCGGCTGTTTTGCCTGCGAGATACATATCGCCGATTTCCTGGAGCATATTGAGGCTGATGATCGATATGCCCTTTGTATCTATCTCGTAGAATTTGCGCTCCGGGTACTTCTCCTGCAGTTCCCTGACGGCCTGATCCATGCTCTCGAACGTGGCGGACATGGCCCTTGAGAAATGGACGTAGAGGATGTCGTTCCCCTCGGCAAACACTGGCTCGAAGTAAGTGATGTAATTTTCCTTGTTGAGCGCGCTTGTGTTCGGAATAACGCCGCTCCTCAGCATATCGTAATAGGCGTGGCTGTCGAACTTATCAAAATCGACGTAGGGGTAGACGGTCTTTCCGTCGATGCTGTAAGGCATGCTGATGAGCCTGTAACCGTATTTTGCGGCGATCTCCGGGGTGACGTCGGTATCGGTGTCTGTGAATAAAACGAGCATGATTCCCTCCAAAAAATTATTCAAAAACGATGATATAATCGTAGATCGGCTGTCCGCCGTCTATAAGGATCACTTCTGTCCTGCGGAAGCGCTGTTTAAGCTCCGCTTCGAGCGCCTGCCTCTGCCCGTCGGCGGTATCTCTGCCGCAGAGGATGAGCATGATATCGTAGTCCCCCGCTCCGAGCTTGTCCGCAAGGGCGACGGCGGCAGCGTTCGCGGTCTTTTCGTCCGCATAAACGTCGTCCCCGACGAAGGAGATGTAATCCCCGAGGACGACGTTCACTCCGTTCATAGTCGCGTTCCTCGAGGCCTTTGACACGGCGCCGGTGACGACGCTTTCGATGATCTCCCGCTGCTCCGCGATGATCTGCTCCGTATCGCCTGAGGAGGTGTCGAGCATCGAGATCGCGGCGTAGCCCTCGCCGACGGTCTTAGTGGGGATGATGCGGATCTCGGCCTTGTCGTAGAGCTCCGCCGCCTGCTTCGCTGTCAGGATCACGTTGCCGTTGTTCGGGAAAACGAGGATGGTATCGGCGTTGATCTCCCGGAACGCGCGGACGAAATCCTCCGCAGAGGGGTTCATGGACTGGCCTCCCTCGATGACCCAGTCGACGCCGAGCGAATAGAAGGTGGTCTTGATTCCGTCGCCCGCCGCTACGCTGACGATGCCGTAACGCTTATGCGGCTTCGGCGCGGGCGCGGAGAAGCGGTTCTCGACCTCGGATTCGTTGTGCTGAAGGGTCATGTTTTCGATCTTGAGGGTGAGGAACTCGCCGTAGTTCTGGCAATATTCGAGCACCTGACCCGGGTGCATCGTATGCACGTGCGCCTTGACGATGGAACCGTCCCTGAACGCGACGACGGACTCGCCGACGGAGTTCAGGTAGTCGATGAACGCGGGAAAATCGAAGGAATCTATATCGGTCTTCGCGCGCTGCAGGCGGAGCAGGAACTCCGTGCAGTAGCCGAAATCCAGCACGCTGTCCTCGGTGAACAGGGATACGTCGACGGCCTTTTGGGCGGCTTGCGGCTCCTCTTCGCCTTCGAACGCCTCGCCTTCGACCGCTCGGCGCATTCCCTCGGCTATATAGATGAAGCCCGCGCCGCCGCTGTCGACCACGCCGGATTCCTTTAGCACGGCAAGCAGCTCCGGAGTGCGGTCGAGCGAACGCTTGAGCTCCTGGGTGAAGTCGTAAAAATAGCTCTGGGCGGAGCTTGAGCCGGACAGCTTTTCGGCGGCGTAGCGCACCGCGTCCTTGTAAACGGTCAGGATAGTGCCCTCGACCGGAACGGAGACCGCACGGTAGGCTTCGTCCACGCCCAGCTCGAACGCGTGGCAGAGCGTTTTGAGGTCGCAGGTACGAGAGCCCTGAAGGCCGCGGGCGATGCCGGAGAATATCCTCGAAAGGATAACGCCCGAATTGCCGCGCGCGCCGAGCAGCATGCCCTTCGCGACGGCCTGAGCGACGGCGCCGAGATCTGCGTACTCGTCCGAATGGATCGCCTGCGCGCCGGAGTCGATGGTCATATACATATTGTCGCCCGTATCGCCGTCGGGATCGGGAAAACGTTCAGGTCGTTGACGATCTGGCGGTTCGCCTGAAGGTTCACCGCGCCGGAGCGTATCATGCTCGCATAGAGCTCGCCGTCGATGATATTGGTTTTAAGTCTTGCTTCCATGATTTGCTCCTATCAGCCGTTCTTCGGATCGATAACGTCCGGATACTGGTTTTTGATGATCTTGACGGTGTAGATCACGACTACGAGGTTAAGGATGCCCTGGGTTATCAGCGCAATGCCGAGCATCGTCATGAGCGCCTTGGCGCTTTCCCACGGGTGGAACGCGATGATCACACCGAACGCCGCGGTGAGCACGGCGACAACGACGATCAGCCACCACGCGGTGATGCCGAAGTTCTTTGCGTCGATAGCGATGCGGATGCGGAACAGCGCGTCGGCTACTATCGCGATGCCGAGCGCGATCATCATCGCCGAAACGAGGTATGAGGGCTTGAGCAGCACGGCGATACCGAGTATCATCATCAGGATGCCGAACTGAAGATCGTACTGGAACGCAAGTCGGTAGAGATCCTTGGAAAAGTAGCCGACGAGCTTGATGACGCCGAAAACGATCATGGCGACGCCGAGGATGCTCCAGACAGCCTGGAGCGAAAGCTCGGGAAGGATAATAAAAACTGCCCCGATAACGCAAAAAACGATCGACATAACGATGTAGCCGATCTTCGCTATCTTCATCGGAGCAACGGAGCGCATTTTCATTTCGTTGATCCTTTGCCTTTGCCCTGCAAAGACACCCTTTCTGAATGATATTTGCCGTTTCGCGCAAGCAAAATTGATGCGATGGCTCGCTCAAAGGCAAAGCCATAAAGCTTGAAAACGTTTTTTCAAACTTTTCACTCCTTTATATCAATTTTATTATAGAATAGCCGCGGTTATAGAAAAACGGGCAGTTCCGTCAATTTTTCCAAAAACACGACAATGCGCGCCAAATGACCGAAATTCGGACAAACAGCACGCATTGCACAAAAATATATGTTATTTTGCTTCGGGCCGCATACCTTCCGCATACGCGGCAAGCAGTTCGCAGAAGCGGTGGATCCGCTCGTCGCTTATGCGCTCCATATCGCTGTTGACCCAGTCCATAGCCAGGCCGAAAAGCTGGCATTTGCAGAGCTTGTTCGTGAGCAGCCGGTCCTCTTCGGAGACCGACTTCCCGGCGAAAATATTGCCGGTGTACGCAGTGACGAGCTTTTCGCAGACGTTCCAAAGATAGCCTTCGAGCAGTTCACGGTCCATGCAGCGGTAAACGTGCAGTACGGTCGATCTGTTCTTATCTGCGAAGTTCATGGCTTCGATAAAGCATTTTTCGACCGGATCGCTCGGAGTGTAGTCGGCGATCAGCTTGTCGGCCTCGTCCATCACGATCTCCTCGAGGAGGGTCGGAACGTCCTGAAAATGATAGTAGAAGGAATTGCGGTTGATGCCGCATTCTTCGACGATATCGCGGACGGAGATCTTGTTCAAGGGCTTTTCGGAAAGCAGCTTCAGAAAAGCGTTCCTGATCGCGATCTTTGTGAAATTCGGCATGCCGTTCCCTCCTTTCTTCAACTGATTTATTTTAGCATAATTCGAGCTTCGTTGCAAGCCGCTCAGTCAGCTTCGGTCGGTATGAGGTTCAGCGCGTCTTCCATATTGCTCACGTCCGTATAGGCGTTCGGCACTCCGCCGATAACTATCGCCTCGCATACGGGCGAGGAACAGCTGACGGTGACGGTATGCGCGCTCGAGCCGACCATGACGCGAAGCTCGGCGGTGAGTTCGAGCTCCGCCGTGTAGCGCGTCTGATTGACGCCCGCAGCTTCGAATCTTGATGAAAACCTGCTCGTTACCGCGCCGAGAGGCTCGATCCCGGCCCGAACGGCCGCTCCCCTCCCGGCAAGCAGGGCGATGCGGCTCATGGTGCCGGCGGTGAGCGAAACGGTTATCTCATCTACGTTTTGGAGCTTCTCCTGCGCACGGCTTACGACGCTCGACGCGATCACGGAGAGCCTTGCGGAGTCTATATAAAGGAACGATACGCCGTCGGCGCCTGTCTGCTCCCGGGTCAGGCCCTCGGTAAGCCCGGACGAGCTGAGTTCGCGCATCGTTTCGAGGAAGGAATCGTTGAGGAGCCTCGAAAAGATCCGCTTTGCACTCTCCTCGGCTGCGATCTCAAGCGGCTTCGCGGTCAGCGCGTTTGCAAGAATGAGCAGTAAAAGTAAGCCCGCAAGAGCTGCTGCCGCCGCCCGCCTTAGCTTCTTCTTTTTCAGCCTGCGTTCAATACGACCGATGTCTTCCATGGCTGCACCTCCCATAAGCAGGCTATGCGGCAAGGCGCCCCGCGGTGAGCTTTACCGTTGAAAAAAAGGCAGACCTATGTTATAATCGCGGTATGGAAGAACCGATCGAAAAAACCGAAGAAAAGCAGTACAAAGAAAAGCAGCCGCGGCAGACCGCGCACACGATGCTTGCCGTGATCATCCCGGCGCTTATGCTCGGCGGCTTCGTGCTTTTCGCGCTGCTTTCAAGGCGGACGAACCTTATGGAGCTTGCGCTAGCTGCGCTGTCCGTCATATTTTTTGCAGTGCTCACGCTGCTGATGCTGCCCAAATTCCTTGCTTTTTTCAAACCGGAGCGCATGCGTTCCCCCTCTCAAAAGCTCGGCGAGCGCAGTATCAAACGCCTGCATCCGATCTTTCAGATAATCATTTGGGCGATCATCGCCCAGATCATTGCTTATGCCGTGGTGTTCATTGCCGACGGCGTCATGAACGGCGTCAGCGGGACGGTCATCGCCGCCTATCCGCGCCTGTTCATCGCTTCGGGCGGGCTTGAGTTCGGCGAGAACACGCGCACGCTCATCGGTTCGCTCGGCGCGCTCTCGTTCGTGCTGCCGCAGCATCTTGAACGGATCATATCGGGTCCCGCCTATCTCATACCGATCTTCATAATCAATATGCTCGTGATCTGCGGCGATTCGCTGCTGCTTTACGAGCTTTTGCTCCACGATTATGACAAACGCAGCTCAAAGTTCGCAGTATCGCTCCTGCTCGCTTCGCCGACGATGCTGCTGCTTCTGCAGCCGCTCAGCGGCGTTTCGCTCTTTTTAGCGCTCTCGCTCGGCTCGCTGCTGTTTGCCAGGAAAAAACGCCCGCTGCCGGCGGGGCTGTGCGCGCTGCTTGCCTGCGCCGTGAACCTGCTTGCGGTATTGCTGTTCGTGCCGATCCTGATGGAAGGCCTGCGCGGCTGCGTCATTTATTCCGCAAAGACTGCCGATAAAGGCCGCGAAAAGACTTCCTCGTTAATTGCCGGGACCGTTATCGGCGCCTTACTGCCCCTGCTCGCGGGCGGTGCGGCAGTGTTCTTTCACATACGCACCGGAAAAGGTATTCCCGCGTTTTTTGAGCAGCCACGGTACTTTTTCGAGCCTCTCGGACGACTGGCCGACAGCTTGACGGAGGCGTCCGCTTTCGGCAAACTGCTGCTTCCGGCGCTTGCGATCATAGCTTTTGCGGTTCTCGCGTTCATCGCCTGCCGCCGTATGCGTTCAAGCTTCGCAGTGTTCTCACTGATTTGGCTCGCCATCGCGCCTTCCGTGCTGCCGGTCTCGCTTACAGTGTTCACGGTGTTCTCGTTTACACTGCTTCCGGCGGCGGAATCCTCGGTCTTCAGCCGCAGATATCTTAGAGCGCTTTACACCTTCGTCATCGCTGCGATAACTGTTCTTTTCATATTCTTTGCTTTTGTCAGGCAGTAAGCGAAATCGGGCTTGCAATATTCCGCGCGATAGTGTATAATGCTTGCGTTGCGCCAGACGGGGAGTTAGCGGTGCCCTGAACCTGCAATCCGCTGTAGCAGGGTTGGATTCCCGCCCCGAGGCACACGCTTGCGCAGCCGGCTCGGCCGGAATCGCGTTGAAGACCGGGTCCCGTGCAATCGGCTGCCGTGAACCATGTCAGGTCCTGACGGAAGCAGCATTAAGCGGATATGACGGTGTGCCGCGGGTATGCCTGATCCGAGCGATTCCTCCGTGCATCGTGCGGGAGTCGTGTGTCGAAGGGTGGGTGCGCAGCATTTTTGAACCGACGGTCTCGCCGGTTTTTTCTTTTTCCGGATATTATTTGCGCATACCTTTCTTCCAATGTATACTTGCAAAATTCATAATATGTGATAAAATAATAGGGTTGAATACAGATAGTATTATAGAGTTAAGACCGAAATATGAAAGGCCGGCTTTTTGCCGGGTTGTGAAAAATGATAGTTGTTATCCCGGCGTACGAGCCGGACGAAAAACTGAAAGCCGTTGTCGGTCAGCTGAAGGCCGAAACGGATTACAGCATCATCGTGGTCGACGACGGAAGTTCCCCGGCCTGCTCCGCTGTTTTTGATGAGATCGGGCCTCTTGCGAAGGTCATACATCACGACGTCAATCACGGCAAGGGCCGCGCGATGAAGACCGCGTTCGAATACGTCAGAGATTCCGGCGAATTCCCGGAGGACGAGGGCATCGTCACGGTCGACGCCGACGGGCAGCATCTGCTTGCGGACATAATCGCCGTCTCCCGCGAATGGGAGCAGCACAGGGACGCGCTCGTGCTCGGCGGCAGAAGGTTCACCGGCAACGTCCCCCTTCGTTCCCGCATGGGCAACGGCATCACGAGGTTCGTCTTCGCGATCACGACAGGCGTGCGCGTTTACGATACGCAGACGGGTCTTCGCGCGTTCTCCGTCTCCCTGATCGATACGATGCTGGGAATCGGCGGCGACAGATATGAATACGAGATCAACCAGCTGCTCTACTGCACGAAGCATCATATCGACATCGTCGAAGTGCCGATTGAGACCGTGTATCTCAATGAGAACAAGTCCTCGCATTTCAACACGGTAAAGGACTCCTGGCGCATCTATAAGACGATATTCAAATTCATGGGTGCGAGCTTCGTGAGCTGGATCGTAGACTACGTTTTACTGCTCCTGTTCAACCTTATCTTCACGGCTGCTTTCAAAAACGGCGCGCCGGTGCTCTTCGGCAAACCGCTCGACCCGAAGCTGCCTTCGATCGTGCTCGCAAGGTCCGCAAGCTCCACCGTGAACTATTTCCTCAATAAAAAAGTCGTTTTCCGTTCTGCGAACAAGCTCAGCTATCTACTGTACGTCATCAGCGTGATAGTCCTGCTTGGCGCGAACTACCTCATCATCAAGCTGCTGACTGAAGCGGGCGTGAAGCTCTGGCTTGCCCAGCTCATCGCGCAGGTCATCATCTACCCGTTCAATTTCGTCATTCAGCGCAAGATCGTGTTCCGTGAACGGGACTGAGTTTTTGTTAAGATTATGAAGAGAAATACCGTAAAAATCATCGCAGTTGTTTTGGCAGATGCAGTCGTTTTCACCGCGCTCCTTCTCGGCTTTGCCTGGTTCCACCACGCAAAACCCAAGAAGCTGCCCGGCACGAACGTCATCGACCTTCGCCCCACCGCCGTTCCGACGGCAACGCCTGCTCCGAGCGAGACTCCCACAGCGACCGAGCTGCCGCCTGACGTCACGCCCGAGCCCACGCCGGAGCCCACGCCCGAACCCATCACCGGCCTTCTCGGCGCCAAATTCACCGAAAAGTTCACCGACGGTGAGGTCATCTATACCGACGAATGCTACCGCTCGAAGAACGTTGCGATCGAGATATCGGAGCACGATATGAAGGTCCAATGGTGCCCGGTGCACTATTTCGTTGCCGATATCTACGTTCGCGATATCACGAGCCTGCGCTGCGCCGTGTCCGACGCTTCCAACAACAAGGAATGGGTGCAGGATATGGCCAACAAAGTGGATGCGATCGTTGCGGTCTCCGGAGACTACTTCCTGTTCCACAACCGCGGCCTCGCGATCCGCAACGGCGTGCTCCTGCGCGATAAGCTCCACAGCGAGCAGGACGTATGTGTGATCTACAGGGACGGCACAATGGAGACCTATCTCAAGGGTCAGGTGGACGTGAACGCGATCCTCGCGCGCGATCCGTATCACGCTTTCAGCTTTGGTCCGCGCCTGCTCGAAAACGGGCTGCCGATGACCTCGTTCAACACGAGCGTCGAGACCTGGAATCCCCGCTGCGCGATCGGCTACTACGAGCCCGGTCATTACTGCTTCGTGCTTGTGGACGGCAGGGATACGGAATATTCGCTCGGCCTTGAGATGGGCGAGCTTTCCAAGCTGATGTATGAACTCGGCTGCACCGAAGCATATAATCTTGACGGCGGAATGACGGCCATGATGGCCTACAAGGGCGACCTCATCTCCCACCCCTGCGGCGGCGGAAGGAAGAACTGCGACATCGTCTACGTTGCGGAGCCCCTCTCCTGAATCGGCTGAAAGTAGGAGCTAATTATGAATAACAAAGCAAAAAGGAATTATTCGATCCCCAACAAAAGAAGGCTCGTCCACGTGCTTTTATCGCATCTGACCGCGATGCTCGCTATCATCGTGATAATCTGCTTCATCATCGACCGGTTCAATACCGCGATGGAGTTCATGACGAGCGAGCTGTCCAAATGGCTTATCGGCGTCCTTGCAGTGCTCGCGCTCATCACCTCCGTGCTGACGATCATCGGGCTGTGGGTCAAACCCAAGGAAAACAGAGAGACCGGCGACCGCAGACAGCGCTGAACCGTTTGACATAGAATAAGAGATTGACCTGAACGGGTCCAAAAAACAGGCGTGAACGCATTTGTTCACGCCTGTTTGCTTTTGTTTCTGATCAGATCAGCTTCGGGTCGGACGCCTTTACGATCAGCGTTTCGGTCTCCTCCATCGCCTTTTCGACGAGCTCGGTGAAATCCACCGCTTCCTCGCTGGCACGGATATCCGCTACCTCCGGCCTTGTGACGGGATGCTTCGGCACGAACACCGTGCAGCAGTCCTCATACGGCAGAATGCTCGTGTCGTAGGTGCCGATGCGGCGAGAATAGTCCATGATCTCGTCCTTGTCAAAGCCGATCAGCGGGCGGAAAACGGGCATTGAGACAGCGTCGTCCGTCACGCAGAGGCTCTCGAGCGTTTGGCTCGCGACCTGGCCGAGCGCCTCGCCGGTGATGAGCGCGCGTGCACCGTCATTCACCGCGATCTTCTCCGCGATTTCCATCATCAGCCTGCGCATGATAACGGTGGTCTCTTTATCCGGGCAGTTGTCGTAGATGGTCATCTGGATATCGGTGAACGGCACGAGATGCAGGCGAATCGGGCCGGCGTATGCGGAAAGCAGCCTCGTGAGCTCCACCACCTTGTCCCTCGCGCGCTCGCTCGTGTAGGGATAACTGTAAAAATGCACGGCGCTGAGGTTGAGCCCGCGCTTTGCCATCATGTAACCAGCGACGGGGCTGTCGATACCGCCGGAAACAAGCAGCATGGCCCTTCCCGCGGAGCCGACGGGCATACCGTTCGCGCATGGGATCTCCTCGGCGTAGATATACGCCTTTTCGCGGATCTCGACCGAGAGCGCGACCTCGGGCTTGTGGATGTCCACGTGTACGGTCGGGAACTTTTCCAGAACGAGATGACCGAGCTCGCGGTTGATCTCGTCCGAATTCATGAAATAGTTCTTGTCCGACCTGCGGGCGAACACCTTGAAGCTGAGGTCCGGCTTAGCCGCAACCTGCTTCTCCATCAGGCTGAACGCGGTTTCGACGACGCAGTTCCAATCCTTATCCACGCCGAGCGCGGGGCTGATCGAATGGATGCCGAATACCTTTTTCAGCCTTTCCATAGCCTCGTCAAAGCGGTCCTCCGAGATCTCGGTCACGTAGATCCTCCCCTGCTCCCTGTGCACCTTGCAGTGGATCCCCCTGAGTGCGCCTTTAATGTTTTCGATCAGCTTTGCCTCGAAAAACGGGCGGTTCAGGCCCTTGAGGTGGATCTCGGTGTAGCGAACAAGTATAACTCTTTCCATCGTGTTTCCATTCCGTATATCGATATCGTTTTGTTATTCTTTCATGAGCTCAGCGCCGGCGGAACCTGCGCAGGATATTGAGGCTGTCCTCGATGAGCTGCGCAGCAGTATCGGCCTCTTCCCCGGTGTTGTCCGGGCAGAAGCTGAAACGGATCGCGCCGTCCTGCCGTTCCCCCGTGACGCCCATCGCGTTAAGGATGCGGTTCTTGCCCCTGTGCCTTGCCGCGCATGCGGAACCGGTCGAAACGAGCAGGCCCTTGTCCATCAGCGAATGGAGCAGCACCTCGCCGCGCACGCCGAGAAAGCTCATATTGAGGATGTAGGCGGCGCCGTCTTCGACCGCAGGACCGTTCAGCCGCACGTCGCGAATGCGGGAAAGGTTTTCAAATAGGCGTTTTTTGACGGCGAACATCCTTTCGGTGTACTCCTCACGGTTTTTAACGTAGTCCGCCGCGGCGGCGTTAAGCGCCATGACGCCCGGCACATTCGTGGTGCCGGATCTGAGGCCGCTCTCCTGCCCGCCTCCGAGCTGACCGCCCGCGAAGCGGACGCCTCTTTTCACGAACAGACCGCCAACGCCCTTCGGAGCGTGCAGCTTGTGCCCGCTGAAGGAGTACATATCGCAGTTCACAGCCGGCTGCTTGATAAATGCCTGCACGCCGTCCGAATGGAACACGGCGTTCGGGGCCTTCTCCTTGGCGATGCGGTATAGCGAGGAAATGTCGTTGATCGCGCCGACCTCGTTGTTGACGTGCATGATGCTGATGAAGCCGGTGTTCGCTGTCAGCGCCTCTGAAAACTCCTTTTCATTGAGCCTTCCGTCGGGCTGAACGCCGATGAAGACCACGTCGTAGCCCTCCGACTTCATTGCGGTAAACGGTTCGTAGACCGACGGATGCTCCACCGCGGAGGTGATGATGCGGCACTTGTCCCGCCTTGCGGCGAGCGTTCCGGAGAGCGCGACGTTGTTGCTCTCGGTGCCGCCGCTTGTGAAGATCAGCTCGGAGGGGTCCGCGCGGAACGCGGCGGCCAGCCTTGCTCTTGCCGCGTTGACCTCTTTTTCAAGGCGGACCGCCGGTGTGTATGCGGCTGCCGGGTTGAAGAATTGCTCCGTCATGTACCGGAGCGCCGTTTCCGCGGCCTCGGTGCTGACGCGCGTCGTGGCGCTGTTATCGAAATAGATCATAGTTCAAACCGTTCCGCGGGAAGCGAAACGCCTTTCATTAAAGACTATTCGGGAGCATACCGGGCGGATGCCGATAGACTCCCGTTTGTCTATACTATGCTGTTTTGGCCTTGTCCGTTACGGCCTCGGCGCGATGGTCACAAACGGCGACGGAGTGATGTTCGGCTCCGGCGTGGAATAGGGCGGCTCCGTGGGCGGCGGCCCCGGTTCGTTCGTCGGCGTCGGCGTCGGATCAGGACCGTTTACGGGCGGATAAGCGGCGCTCAGCACCTCGTAATTCCGCTTGAGCTCGCTCAGATAGCGATAGATGCGCTGCGCGTCGTCCGTGATCAGCGCTTCCTGCAGGCGCATGATGCCCGCCTCAAGCAGCGCGCGGTCGGTGGGGCTGAGAGTCTGGACCGCGTTGAGATAGCTTCTGACGGTCGTTATAAGCTCGTTGGCCTGGTTCTTGAGCTCTTCGACAGAGATATTGATCGTGCCGCCGCTGCCGTGGATGCCGCAGGACTGCTCGCCGTGGATGGTGCTTGCGATAAAGTCCGCGGGCGAAAGATCCGATCGGACGGCGTTCGGGATGTACTCAAGCAGCATTTCGTCCTCAAGCCTTGCGTAGAGCGAGTCGGACGGGATGAGCACTATGCATTTCTGGTAGCGCGTGCTGTCCGGGCACTCGGCGCACGCAAGCGCGTTGGACGCCATGCAGTAGTCGACCACGCAGTGCATATCACAGTATTCGTTCGGCATGCGGTCGAGCGCGACCCAGTCGTAGACGGGAGTATGATCGGTATCAAGCATGCAGTCTTCGGTCGCGAGCTTGCCGGAGACCGGGCAGATAGCGACCTTCGCAACGCCGATATCCTGCGGCGAAACGTCGATAATTGGCTTGTCGGAAAGCCCCCTGTGCACGCTGGACATGAACGCCTGCCAGAGCGGCGCGGCGGAGTTGCCGCCGGTGGAGCCGGTCGCAAGCTTTTCGGAGAACTTGTCGTGACCGATCCAGAGCGACGCGGTATAGTAGCCGGTGTAGCCGGCGAAATAGACGGAGGTGTAGTCGTCGTTGGTACCGGTCTTGCCGGCGACGGTCATTCCGCTGATCTGCGCGTTGGTACCGGTGCCGTGATCGACTACGTCCTTGAGCATGTCGGTGAGGATGTACGCCGTCTGCTCCGAGAAGACGCGGCGCCTCTCGCGGATCTTGTTCGCGTCGAGCAGCACGCTGCCGTCGTCCCTGATGACGTAGGAGAACGCCATCGGCTCGAGATAAGTGCCGCCGTTTGCGATGCAGGCGTATGCCGCGCTCATTTCAAGCGGAGTGATGCCGGAGGTGCCGAGCGCAAGACCGGGGCCGTCAACGTTGATCCTCGAGCGGTCGACGCCGAGCTGTTCGAGGTATTTCGCTGCGCGTTCGGGCACGACGTAGTCGAACAGCGTTCTTGCCGCAACGATATTGAGCGATTGCGTAACGCCGGTGCGTATCGAGCAGAGGCCCTCGTAGCGGCGCGAGCCGATCTTCGGATAGCCGCGCTCGCCGCCGTAACCGTCGATGGGTATTTCGGCATTGAGGATGTTCGTGCCGGGCATGACGCCGCATTCGAGCGCGGGCCCGTACACGGCGAGCGGTTTGATGGACGAGCCGACGGGCATATCGCTCTGATACGCCCTGTTCCACTGCCGTTTCTGGATGGGCTCTTCCCTGCCTCCGATAAGCGCGATGATCTCGCCCGTGTGCTGGTCGATGATGACAGCTGCCGCCTGGGGCTGCGCCGCGATGATGCCGGAGCTCGGGTCGGTGATCTCGTTTGCGCTGGAGTTCCTGAGGCCGGGATAGCGGTCCCAGTTCGTGATGATCTGCTGAACGCTGTTCTGGATATCCGGATCGACGGTCAGGTAGATGTGGTAGCCGCCGGTCGAAAGCTCCTTCTCCACAGCGGAACGGTTGGCCATGGTGTTGGAAAGGCCGCGCTCCTTGAGCAGATGCGTTTCAACGTCGTATATGGCGTACTCAACGAAATATGCCATATCGTAAAGCTGTTTTTGCTTGCTGACCTGCAGGACCCTGACCTTTTCGCGTAGTGCGGCCTGGTATTCGAGCTTTGTGATCAGCTTATTGTCGTACATCGCCTTGAGCACCACGTCCGTACGGTCGTCGGTAACGTCCATCTTGTTGGTGCCGTCCTCGTAGAAGCGGCGGTAGGTGTTCGCCCTCGGGTTGTAGACGTTCGGCTTCTGGACCATGCCTGCGAGCATGGCGCACTCCCTGAGCGAAAGCTCATACATCTCCTTGCCGAAATAATCCTTCGCGGCGGTCTTGAAGCCGTAGTTGGAGTCCCCGAGATACACGTCGTTCATGTAGGCCTCGAGTATCTTGTCCTTGCTCATCGTGTTCTCGAGCTCGTAAGCAAGATAAGCCTCCTGGATCTTGCGCTTGTAGCTCTGCTCGTTGGTAAGGATCTTGTTCTTGATCAGCTGCTGCGTGATCGTGGAACCGCCGTGCGTTTTGCTGTTGCGCAGCGTGTTGACGACCGCGGAGAAAAGGCGCTTGAAGTCCAGACCGCCGTGCTTGTAGAAGCGGACGTCCTCGATGGCGATGAGCGCTTTTTTGAGCCTGTCCGGGATCTCGTCGATATCGGCCCAGTCACGGTATTCCATTCCGGCAAAGGTCGTTATCATATTGCCGTTGCGGTCGTAGATATAGCTCGTCCTGTCGCTGACGGTGAGCTTCGTGAGGTCCAGCGTGGGCGTTGTGTCGACGTAGGCCTTTGCAACGCCGAGCACCAGCCCGAGCCCCACGAAGGCGAGCACGACGCCGACGAGCACGAGCGTTTTTATAACGGAGAACAGGATCGTGAGCACGAGGCTCCTCGGCCTTGTGCGCTGGACGAAGACCGGCTTTTCCTCGCTCTTTTTGTTCTTTGACGAAGGCTTTGCGCCGCTGCCGCGCGATTTCGCGGGAACGTAGACGCCCGTATCGGAACTTGCGCCGGAAGCGCCGCCCGCTCCTCTCCTTGAGTTATTCTTATCTTCCATTTTATGATCCTTTCGGTCTTATGAGTCGGAGATCCGGCGCGGAAACACTGCGCTCAGATTATTCCAACTATATTATAGCACACTGTCTTCGCTTTTACAAGAAAAGGACCGCATTAAGCGGCCTCGGGATGGTTCATTACTGTGTTTAAATGATGGCATTATCGGTCGTTCAGGAAAACGAGCATCGTATTCTGAACGTATTTCTCCCCCGCTCTCAGCACGGAGGAAGGCAGATCGGGTCTGTTGGGGCTGTTCGTGCAGCCGCCGGTCTCGAGGCAAAATCCGCCGTGAGGTCCGTACGCGGCGCCGCCTTTTCCGGGAAGCCTGTCGGGTATGGATCCGCCGGTGTAGAACTGCACCGCGGGCGCGGAGGTGAAGCAGCGCATTCGTATCCCGGTCCGGTCCGAGCGCGCTTCCGCGAAGCTGCGCATCGAATAACGGTCGTCTGTTTTGCCGTTCAGGATATAGCAGTGGTCGAAGCCCCTCGCCTTTTCGGTCTGGTGAAAGCCGCTCCCGGTAAAGTCACCGATGCGTTTTTCGCGGCGCAGGTCCATCGGCGTAGCATCGACCGGCGCGGAGCCGGGCAGCGGGATGTTCTCCTCGTCCGTCGGAAGAAAGCTGTCCGCATCGATCCTGATCCGCTGATCGAGAACGCTGCCGGACCCGTGCCCGGAAAGGTTGAAATAGCTGTGGTTCACAAGGTTCATCACCGTGTCGGAAGAGCTTGCGCCGCGATACCGGATATAGAGCACGCTGCCCATGATCCTGTAAGTCACGCTGACCTTCGCGGCGCCGGGAAATCCGCCGTCGCCATCCGGGCTTTCGAGCGAAAGCGTTATCATACTGCGCGACGCGCTCTCGATCCTCCAGTTCCTCCTGTGATAGCCGCTTTTGCCGCTGTGGAGGCAGTTCCCGCCTTCGTTCGCCTCGAGCGCGTATCTCTTTCCGTTGAGCTCGAAGGCGGCTCCGCTGATCCGGTTCGCGAAGCGGCCGACGACCGCGCCGAAGCAGGAAGCGTCCGCTACATACTCTTCGAGCGTGTCGAAGCCGAGCACGACGTCGGTCATTTTGCCGTTTCGATCCCTCACGGAAAGGCTCTGTATCGCCGCCCCGTAGGTGATCACCCCGACCGACATCAGCCTGCTTGAAAGCCGGTGGATATAGACTTCCTCTCCCGAAGGGAGCTTGCCGAAAACAGCTTTCATATCATGCGGTCCTGCCAAGCTCTATGCAGCAAACGCCTCCGTGCTCTCCGTGCTGAACGATCAGCAGCTTTTCTCCCTCGACAACGAGGAAGAAGCCGGAGGCAGGTACGCATTCTGTGCAGACGAATTCGCTCATATCGAACGACGGACCCTCATCCGGCTTCAGCACGGCATGCCATGAGCAGTCGAACCGGTCGAGGCGCTCGTGAACGGGCTCGGAGAGCGTGAAGAAAAAGTCGACCGAGTCGCTGCCCTTTTTGAACCTGCGCAGGCCGAGCGTGCCGCCGAGCTCCGCGTCGAGGATGAGGCAGCCGTCATCGTCGCTGAAAACGTATTCGTCCTGCCTTGTGCCGTCGTCGCGGAGAATATAGGCGCAGCTGCCGCGCCAGTAGCCGCTGATCACCCGCGCCGCCTGCTCGTCCGTGTTTTCGATATCCGCGCCGATGCGGATCTCGGAGCCGTTATCCTCGAAGAAGCAGTCGGTCTGCCTCTCGGGTACCGCGCAGGAAAGGATGATATCGCGGAATTCGCCCAGCACCTTCTCCCCGCCCTTAGGGTCGATCTGCTCGAAGCTGACTCTGTAGCTCTCGTATCGCCCGCCGCCCAGCTCTCTGTCGTTGAACGCTACGGAAACGCTTGCCGTCGGCGCGTCGAGCGCCTGCTCATCGCTGTATGGCAGTTTTTCCCAGACGGGGAGATTGTATTCGTCCGAAAACGCGCGAAGCTTTGTGAGGACCTCTTCCGGCACGGTGTATTTGCGCACGATCAGCGGGAAGCAGTACATCCCGCTTTCGCGAACGGTCAGAACGGGGCCGTCGTCGGTCCGCTCGATATCCGCGTTAAAGGTGTCGCCGTTCATGCCGCCTCCGCAGTGATACGATGCGGCGATCAGCTCGCCGTGCTTTGAGTCGATCCTTTGGATCTCCGAGAGCGTGACGCCCTTTTTCAGTTTTCCGTCCTTGTCATACGGATCGTTCCTGAACAGCTTAAGACACATGAAGATACCTCCCGCTAAAAGAAGCGCAGTTAAAATTATGATGAGGATGATCAAAGATTTTTTCATAGCAGTTCCGCCTTTCGGGCATTTGCTTTTATATATTGATTTTACCATATCGCGCGTGCATACGCAACAAAATTGTTTGCATGCATTCTCTTATTGGGAGAATGTTATTGAACTAATCTCCCGTTAATGATATAATAATAGTAGAGGGACGTATCGCTCCCTGAATACTCATAATCAATTCATCAGAGCAGCCGATCTGACCGCAAGTCACGCTCCGTTCTCTTCGGGCGCTGCGCTCCGCCTGCCGACACGGCACGAAAATCAGCTATGGAAACCGAAAACAACGAAAACCGGGGATTTACCTATATCCCGTACTGGATGTGCGAGCTTGGGCTGCGCTCATCCGAACTCATTACCTATGCCGTTATCTACGGCTACACGCTGCGCTGCGGCTCCTACACGGGCTCGCTCGCGTTTCTCGCAAAGCGCGCCTGCCTCACAAAGCAGGGCGTGATAAAGGTCCTGGGCCGCCTGACCGATCTCGGGCATATAACGAGACGGCAGATCGGCTTTCACAAGCGCTACGGCACCGCTCTCTTTGCCTACTTCGCATTGGTGAACGGGCAGCTCCCGAAGCTCCGAAGCAGAGAGAGCGAAAACGACCGTGAACGGAGTTTAACGGACCGGTCAACCGGGTTCGCGGCTCCTGTGAACCGGGTTTACCCCATAAATAAAGAAACAAATAAAGATCAAAACAAAGTATTACCTTCTCCGTTAAAGGCCGTCACCCATGCGGGCGACGGTGAGAGTACCGAAGGCGGTAAGGATCATTCTTCAAAAGGAGTCCCTTCGAAGGGAGCCTGCAGCTGTGAACAGGCGGAGCTTGAAGCGGAGTTCGAGGAGCTGTGGAAGCTTTACCCGAGGAAGCAGGGCCGGAGCGAGGCAAGGCGCGCGTATATCTTCGCCAGAAGGCACGGTGAGACGGCGCAGCGAGTCAGAGAAGGGCTCGAAGCGTATCTTCGCAGGATCGAGCGCGAGGGCACGCTCCCCCGCTTCGTCAAGCAGGGCGGGAACTGGTTCGTCTATCACCGCTGGGCGGACGGAGATACGCCGGCAGCGGAACGCAGGCAGGCGTCGGGCGGTGAAAAGCCGGTCAACCGCGCGCTCAACTACAGCCAGCGGCACTACACGAAGGAGTACCTCAAGAGCTGCGGCATCAGCTTCGATATTGACGATGACGATGATGAGGACGACGGCGACTGATGCACCCGGAAAGTGAAATATACTGCACCGGAATATTGCAAATAAGGCCGAACGGGGCTATACTTAAACCAAATTCGAGTGGGCTGAATGCCCGAGAGGTCAAACAAATGACAAGCAGCGAAAACCGGTCGGCAGGGGCAAAAACCATCCTCGCAGCGATCATCGGCCACGTGTTCTGGGGGTTCAGCTTCATTGCGTCCCGCACCGCGCTGGACCGCGCGCACGTTTTCACGCTCCTCAGCCACAGGTTCCTTATCGCGTTCATCGTGATGAGCCTGCTCGTGCTCTTCCGCGTCACAAAGCTCTCGCTGCGCGGAAAGGGACGAAGAGCGCTGCTGCTCGTTCTGCTCGGCCTTGCGGAGCCTGTCGCCTACTTTTTCGGCGAACAGTACGGCATACTGCATTCGACCACGATCTTTTCCGGCGTTATGATCGCGATGATCCCCGTAGCGGCAACGCTTGCGGCGGCTGTAGTGCTTCGAGAAAAGCCGACCGTGCTGCAGCTTGTATTCTGCCTCATCTCGATCGCGGGCGTCGTCGGCATCGGCCTCATGAACCGCTCGAGCGGCAGTATCGACTCGATCGGCGTTTTCGCGCTCATCGGCTGCGTGCTCGCCGCCGTTGTATACACGCTTCTGAGCCGGGGCCTTTCGCAGGAGTTCACGCCGTTTGAAAGGACTTATATGATGATCGCCGTCGGCGCCGCCGTGTTCACGGCGCTGGCGCTCATACGTGCAAAGGGCAGTATCGGCGCATATCTCTCGCCGTTTTCAGAGGCGCCGTACACGCTTTCCGTGCTGTTCCTTTCGCTGTTCTGCTCCGTGGCCGCGTACTTCCTCTCGTCCTACGCGATCACGCATATGAGCGTCGCAAGAACGACGGTGTTTGCGAACCTGACCACCGCCGTATCCGTGTTCGCGGGCGCGGTGATCCTGCACGAGCCATTCAGCGCGGTCGGCATAATCTGCTGCGTGCTTATCCTGGCGGGTATATGGGGCGTTCAGAAAGCGGCGAGGGATAACTGAGTTTGGAGGAAAACATGACTCTGAAAGAACTGAAGACCGGCTGTAAAGCCGTCATAACCGCCGTTCACGGCGACGGTGCGCTAAGGCAGCATTTTTTGGACATGGGCATCATACCCGGCGCGGAGATCGCCACGGTCAAGTTCGCGCCGATGGGCGACCCCGTCGAGTACCTCATCCACGATTACAAGCTGACGCTCCGCCTTGCGGAGGCCGCCGAGATCGATATCGAGGCGCTTGAGCCAGAGAAGAAGCCGGAGAAGACGGCAGCTCCCGAGAAAAAGCGCCGCGAGCACAGGCCCAAAACGCCCCACCCCGGCCTCGGTGAAGGCGGCAAATACCACGATGACGAGGCTGCCGATCCCCTGCCGGACGGCACCGTGCTGACATTTGCGCTCGTAGGCAATCAGAACAGCGGAAAGACCACGCTGTTCAACCAGCTCACGGGTTCCAACCAGCACGTGGGAAACTTCCCCGGTGTTACGGTCGACCGCAAGGACGGACCCATCCGCGGGCACGACGGTACGCTCGTTACGGATCTTCCCGGCATCTATTCGATGAGCCCGTACTCCAGCGAGGAGATAGTTTCACGCAATTTCGTGCTCAACGATAAACCGAAGGGCATCATCGATATCGTCGACGCTACGAACATAGAACGAAATCTGTATCTGACGATGCAGCTGCTCGAAATGAACGTTCCGACCGTCGTCGCGCTCAATATGATGGATGAGATGACGTCCAACGGCGGAACGGTCGACATCAACCGCATGGAGGCGATGCTCGGCGTGCCGGTCATCCCTATCTCCGCCTCCAAAAACGAGGGCGTTTCGGAGCTCGTCGACCACGCGCTGCACATCGCCAAATACCAGGAAAAGCCCATGCGGCAGGATTTCTGCGACGACAGTGAGAACGGCGGCGCGGTTCACCGCTGCATCCACGCGATCAGCCACCTCGTTGAGGACCATGCGACGGCGGCGGGCCTCCCGGTCCGTTTTGCGGCAAACAAGGTCATCGAAGGCGACAAGCTCATCATCGAACAGCTCAAGCTCGATCAGAACGAGCTCGAGATGGTGGAGCACATCATTATTCAGATGGAAAAGGAGCGCGGGCTCGACCGCGCGGCCGCTATCGCGGACATGCGCTACGCCTTCATCAAAAAGGTCTGCGCGGCGACCGTCAAAAAGCCTCACGAGAGCCGTGAGCGGATCCGCAGCGAAAAGATCGACCGCATCCTGACCGGCAAATACACGGCTATCCCCGCGTTCATTTTGATCATGGCGCTCGTATTCGTGCTCACCTTCAACGTGTTCGGCGCGGCGCTGCAAAAGCTCTTCGAGCTCGGCATCGACAAGCTGACCGGCCTTGTGGAACGCGGGCTTATCGCGGCGAACGTGAACGAGGTCGTGCGCGGGCTCGTCGTTGACGGCATCCTGCAGGGCGTCGGAAGCGTTCTGAGCTTCCTCCCGCTGATCGTCGTGCTGTTCTTCTTCCTTTCGCTGCTTGAGGACAGCGGCTATATCGCACGCGTCGCCTTCGTGATGGACAAGCTGCTGCGCCGAATCGGTCTTTCGGGCCGCAGTATCGTGCCCATGCTGATCGGCTTCGGCTGCACGGTGCCCGCGGTCATGGCGACGCGCACGCTCCCGAGCGAACGCGACAGGAAGATGACGATCCTGCTGACGCCGTTCATGAGCTGCTCCGCGAAGCTGCCGATCTATGCGTTCTTCATCGCGGCCTTCTTCCACAAATACCGCGCGTTCATGATGACCGGGCTATACGTGCTCGGGATCGTTATCGGCATTCTGATCGCGCTCATATTCAAGAAGACGCTGTTCCGCGGCGAGGCTGCGCCCTTCGTTATGGAGCTGCCGAACTACCGCCTGCCGAGCGCCAAAAACGTGCTTCAGCTGCTTTGGGAAAAGGCCAAGGACTTCCTCTCGAGGGCGTTCACGGTCATCCTGATCGCGACTATCGTCGTCTGGCTGCTGCAGAGCCTCGATCTGCATTTCAACCTCGTTACGGATTCGAGCTCAAGCATCCTTGCGAAGCTCTCCGGCCTGCTCGTGCCCGTCATGAAGCCCGTCGGCCTCGGCGACTGGCGCATCTGCACCTCGCTGATAAGCGGCTTTATGGCGAAGGAAAGCGTCGTTTCCTCGTTTGAGATTCTGTTCGGCGAAAGCGTGAAGACGGCGATCTCCTCGCTCTCCGCGCTTTGCCTGCTGGTCTTCTCGCTGCTGTATACGCCCTGCGTCGCTTCGATCGCCGCTATCCGCCGCGAGCTGGGGCGCAAGTGGGCGCTCGGCGTTGTAGCCTGGCAGTGCGCTGTCGCGTGGGTCGCGGCGCTCATCGTCCACACGATCGGCCTTTTGATCGGGCTGATCTGATAAAAATCCTCATAAACGCTGTAAAAGCAGCCCTGTCGGACGACCTTCCGACAGGGCTGTTTCATGCTTAGCTTCCAAATGATCGCCCGGATCAGCGCTCTAAGGGGCCTTTGTAGTCCTCTATGCCGCCGATGCTCCGAACGTTCGTGTAGCCGATCATGTTGAGCGCGGGAACGCTCCGTGAGCTGCGCACGCCGCTCAGGCAGTAGGTAAAGATCGGCGTGTCATAATCGTCTACCGAGTCTTCGACCTCGCGCAGGCGCGAAAGCGGGATATTGACCGCGCCGGGGATATGACCTGAGGCGAATTCGTCCTCGTCGCGCACGTCAATAAGGACCGCGCCTTCGGTGTTTTTGAACTCCACAATACCGGCATTTATATCGTTTTTCCTGAAAAACACGTTCATGCTCTCTTCCTTTACGGCGGGTCTGTCTGGATGGATAACGTATGCGTCGAGTACCTCGCCGATATACATCGTGTGGGGATCGGCCTGTTCCGCGCTGCATCCGGGAGTGCCCTCCGGGTAGAACCTTGCGCGCATCGCAGGCGGGATCAGCCCGAGCTTCTGCTGCTCCCGGTAGATCACGCGGCATTCGACCGTGAGCGGATATTGAGCGATCCCGGGCACGGAATTGGCGTTCGGCGGCTCCAAAGCGAGCTTTGCCTCGGCTGTTTTATCGATATCACGGCCGGAAAGCGAACCGCAGACGCGGTCGATAACGGGATCGCGTTCACCCAGCGGTATGCTCAGCGTGAACTCGCCTGTCTTGTCGAGCTGTGACTTCGTGTAGCGGCTCTCGCGCACGTAAACTGTGAAGACAGGCGTGTTCCAAAGGATGCCGAGCGCGCCCCAGCCGATGGACATCGAGTTGAACTTATCGCCGTTCGTGTTGAGCAGGATGCCGCGCCTGAGCTCCTCATTGATCTTCCCCGCGTACTCTGCGAGCTTTATCTTCTCTTTCATTCTCCGTCCTCCGCCCTTAGTTTTTTAAGCATATCGGTGATCGTGCCGTTTGCAAACATGCCGTAGAGAAGGCCGGGCGTTTCCTCCTCCGCTTCAAACGCGCGGCGCAGCCCGGAAAGAACCGCCTCCGCGTTCTCGTTCTCCGGATCGGGCGCGTCAAAAACCGCGTCCATCAGGCGGTAAACGACGTCCCAATACTCCGCAGTTGGCATTTCGGTATTCTCGATAACAGCGCGGCTTTCAAAGCTCCAGTCGGCCGGGATCACGTTATCGAGCGCCGGAATGAACTTTGTGATCTTTTCATACCGTTTCATGTTCCGAATCTTCCTGTTCTGAGATTTATTCGCGTCGAAATCTATATATTATTTTATCATCCGAACAGGATTTGTCAATATCCGAAGCTAAACAAAAAAGCAGCTTTGGCGGCTGCTTGGAAAATTTTCTATTACAATTTAAGCGTTTTCGACCTCGCGGACGTATTTTTCGACCACGATATTCCGGTCGAACTCCCTTTCGACCTTTGCACGGCCGTTTTTGCCGAGCCGCTCTTTCTCTTCATCCGGAAGGGCGATGAACTTTTCGAGCACGGATACGAGGCTTTGGGTATTTTTGGCCTCCACGACGAAACCGTTTACGCCGTCCTCCACCACCTCGCGGCAGCCGCTGCGGTCGGTAGTGATGATCGGCCTGCCGGTGGCGCAGGCTTCGAGCAGAACGTTGCTTATCCCCTCCGGGTAATAGGTCGGGTGGACGATGCAGTTCATTTCCGCCATGAAACCGGCGACGTCGCGGATCATGCCGTGGTAGTTCACGATCCCCTTTGTGTGGAGCTCCCCGAGCCTGCCGCTGTATTCGTCCTCCGCAAAGCCGCAGACGTGGAACTCCGCCTCGGGATGCGTTCTTTTGATGATCTCCGCCGCTTCGAGGTATTGGTCGGTCCCCTTCTCCTTCATGATGCGGCTGATGAACGCAAAGCGGATCCTGTTGCCGCAGGGATAGGGCATGTACGGATAGCGCGAAAGGTTCACGCCGGAGCCGGGCAGCATGGCGGGCGCCCGAACAGCGATATTGCGCTCCGCGAAAAACCTGCGGTTCTCCTCATTCTGGAAGAAAACGCGCCGGATGCCGCGGAAGGCGTATTTGTAGAGCAGGACGATGATCCTTTGCGAAAGGCCGGGGTTCTCGACGGCGGTCCCGAGGCCGGTTATGTTGGCAACGAACGGGATGCCGAGCTTTCTTGCGGCGATAGCGCCGTAGATGTTCGGCTTGATGGTGAAGCCGAGGCAAATATCCGGCCCGATCTCCCGAAAAAGCTTTTTATACTCGCCGATCAGTTTGAACTCCCTGAAGGGGTTCATCCCATGCCTTTCCATCGAGATATCGTGGAATTTGGCGCCGAGCGCAACAAGATCGTCTATGCGCTCACCGTAGGGCGACGAGATATGCACATCATGCCCGTCCGCGATAAGGCGTTCGACGATCTCTAAGCGGAAGTTATAGATAACGACGTCGTGATTTACAAGAAACAGAACGGTCTTTCCCATCAGTTTACGGATTCCTCAATGCTTTGTTCAAGCGAGTAGACGCGATAATCCGGATCGTGCCGGCTGAGCTCCTCTTCGAAGGTAAGGTTGCCGAAAGCCTTTGAGATCGTGTTCGAACCGCGGCCGAGCAGCTTGAAAAGCCAGTTGAAGCCCGGCACGAGAACGGTCTTTTTGCCTCTTGTCGCACGGATCAGGCGGATGAGCTCGCTTGTGTTGGAATACTCGCGGTTGGAGGGCCAGAATATGCCCTCGTCGCCGTTCTCGATCGCGACGCGCAAGTATTCGGCGAGGTTGCCGACATAAAGCATGGAGCGCTCGTTTTTGATCTTCGGGAAGAAAAGCGCGAGCTTTGCGTATCTGAGCATCGTCGGGAAATTGCCCTTGCAGTTTTTGCCGTAGATAATCGGGCAGCGGAGGATGAGCGGACGGAAGCTTTCGTCGCGAAGCGCCATGACGCCCTTTTCCGCGCGGAACTTGCTCTCGCCGTAGATATTGAAGGGGGCGGGCTCGCTCGACCTTGTGATCACCTTGGAGCAACCGATCGCGGCGGCGCGGCCGTAGACGAGCGAGGTGGACATGAATATGAATTGGCGGACGCCGGCGTTCCTGGCCTTTTCGGCGCAGGCGATCGCGAGATCGGTGTTGACTCGGAAATAGTTCAGGGTCTCGCTTTCGGTGAGATTGCAGAAATCCGAATGAGCTATGCCGGCAACGTGATAAACGACGTCATACGGGGAAAAATCGAAGGTCTCCCATTCGCCGTGCTCGGTGCCGACCTCGGTGACGGCAAAGCCGCCCGCCGCCTCGAGATAGACGCGGACGAAGGTCCCGACGTATGAATTTGTGCCGACTATAAGAACTTTTTTCATATTGATCACTGATCGGTGCCCGTCTTTTTGATATCGTCTTTTGCGGCAAGCCTGCCCGTTCCGCCCTCTACGACGCCTTCGTGCTTCGCTACCGAAGCGAAGGTGCCGAAGAAGCAGCGAATATCCATCCCGAAAGCAGTCAGGCCGCCCTTGCGGATGGCTTCCGCATACTGACCGTCGAACTTTGCCTTGACGGGGATCGGAAGCTCGTCCCTGCCGCTGATCTGAGCAAGGCCGGTGAGCCCTGGTTTAACGGCGTTCGCGCCGTATTTATCGCGCTCGGCTGTGAGGTCGTACTGGTTCCACAGCGCGGGACGCGGGCCGACAAAGCTCATCCTGCCCGAGAAGATGTTGAAAAGCTGCGGGATCTCGTCGATGCTCATGCGGCGCATCGCCTTCTGAAAGCCGCTCAGCATATCCTCCGCACGAAACTGGTGCGTGGGCGTGTCGTGCGGAACGGTCGTGGGCATGGAGCGGAATTTGATGATGTTGAACTCCGTTTTATTGATCCCGATCCTGCGCTGCCTGAAGAAGACGGGACCTTTGGAATCAAACTTTATGATGACCGCGATGATCGCCATCGGCAGCGCAAGCACGATGATGCCGAGCGATGAAAGCACGATATCGAAAAATCTTTTGAAGAAAGGATACATATCCGGCCTCTCCCTGCGGTCAGGCGGACCCGCACCGCAATTTGGACAAAAGAAGCGAACCGCCGACCTGAAAAAGCAACGATTCGCAAGGTTTTATCAAATCCAACTATATAATTATAGTATAATAAGCCGGTGCTGTCAAGACGGCAGAAGGCAGTTGAACGCCTCAATCGCAGTGTTCCGCTGCGGTATGCTCGGCAGCTCCTCCCTCGCTGAACGCGATCACGCGGTCGCATATCGAAAGCGCGGCCGGACGGTGGGTCACGATGATGACCGTTTTGTCCGTCAGGCTCCGAAGGTTCATGAGCAGACGCTTCTCGGTGCTTTCATCGAGCGCGCTCGTTGCCTCGTCAAGAAGAAGCACAGGCGCGCCGGAGAACAGCGCCCTCGCTATCGCAACGCGCTGCATCTGCCCCTCCGAGAGGCCGCTGCCGCGTTCGCCGAGCGGTGTATCGAGCCCGGCGGAAAGCTCCGCGAGGAAATCTCCCGCGCAGGCGATATCGAGCGCTTGGGTCAGTTTTTCGTCATCGCCGACGGAGGAGGGATCGCCGATCGAGACCACTTCGCGCAGAGTGCCGGTCATGAGCTGGTTGCCCTGCGGAACGTAGGCAAAGAGGCTTCGCCATTCCGGCGTGAGCGGGAGCTCGGCGCCGCTTGCGGTGCGGATAAAACCGCTGCCGCCGTCCGGCTTATACATGCACATCAAAAGCTTCAGCACGGTGGACTTGCCGCAGCCGCTGTGGCCGGTGAAGGCGACGTACTCTCCCCTGCCGATGCCGATGCTGAAATCCGACAGCACGGAGGGCGCCGGACCGGTTTCGTTTTCATCATCGCGGAAGGGATAGGTAAAGCTTGCGTTTTTAAGCCCGAAGGAGGAAAGCTCGCCGCGGTAGAACCGCTGCGCTTCTTCCTTTGAGACGGCTTTGCCCCGCATATCCGGCGCGAGACGCTCGACCTCCATCAGGCGTTCCGCGCTCGCGAGCATGGCGTAATACCTCGGAAGATACCCGGATATGTTCGTGAACGGCGCCTGGACCTGGGAGATCAGCTGCATGATCGCCGTCAGCGTGCCGTAGGTCACGAGCCCGTGCAGGATGCCGTACGCGCAGTAGACCACCCCTATGAGATACATTCCGTGCACGGCGACGCCGAGGCCGAATGCGGCGAGGTTGGAAAGGCGATTGCGCCTGAGCCTCGCCCGCTTGTGCTCCTCCATGTGTTCGCCCGCTTCGGCAAGCGTACGCTCCTCCGCGGAGAAGGACTTGACGATCATCAGGCTGCCCAAATGCTCCTGCAGGAAAACGCGCAGCCTGCCGTCCTTTTCCTGGATGTTCTTATGCAGCTTTTTGAGCTTTCCGCGGAACGCGTAAGTAACGAGGATCAAAGCGATGCCGCCGGGGATCAGGATGAACGCGAAGCGGTAATCGAGCGCGATGATCATTACGAGCGCGCTCACGAGGCGGACGATCATCCCGATCAGGCCGGGCAGGATCTCCGTGTAGGCCTTAGCGACGACGTCCGTGTCGTTCGTGAGGCGGTTCAGCCATTCGGCGGTATGCACGCCGGTGACGGAAGCATAGTCCTTTTTGAGGATGTTTTCGGTGAGCCGTTTTTTGAAGAGGTTTTCGATCTCGGACTTTGAAAGCACGTTCAGCCAGCGCGAAAGCGCGGCGACGCCGAGCTGGAACAGCACGAGAGCGGCGATCATGATGGAGCAGCGCCAGAACGCCGGGGTATTGCCCGAGACGGCGCTGTCCACGATATTGCGCAGCAGGAGCGCGTAAAAGACGCCCGTTGCGCCGTTCACGGCGTTCAGCAGGATCAGAAGAACAACGTACCATTTTTTCCTGCCCGGGACGGCCAGGAGCCATTTCACAGTGCTGTTCACTTTTTCGCCGTTCTTGACCATATAAGCCTGTTTCTGAGCCTTTTCAGGGGCATTTTGATCTTATGCGCGGCAAAGCGCAGCGGGTAGATGAAGTTCCAGAGCCGGGCGTAGAGGCGATAGCCAAGGTCCGCGGTCTTATGCCTTTTGCCTTTATGGACGAACTCGGTGAGCACGCCGAGGACTTGCGTTTCGCGGATGCCGAACTCCTTGAAAAAATTGTTGTCCCCGCGGCAAATATAGCCTTTTTCGTCCCTGCCGATCACGCGGTGAAGCACGTAGTTATCGGGCGTGCGGTAGAGCGCGACGTCGTATTTTTTGAGCCGCTCGGGGGCTTTTTCAACGGTGACGACGTCGCCAGATGAAGCCAGCATCGGCCACATGCTGAAGCCGTGCGTTGTGTAAACGAGCTTCCCTTCGCGCTCTATGACCTGTTCAAAAGTCAGTTCGTTCATTCATCTATCGCTCCTATCGAGCGCAGTTTCGCAATAATATCGGAAACGTCCGCTGCGAGCACCTCGCGCGGGGCGTCGTATTCAAGGCACATGGCGTCGACTATCGCCTCTTCGGTCGTTCCGGAGGCAAGCATATCGACGATGAAAGCCGCGGGGCCGTTGCTGCGCGCTACGCCGCCGAAGGCCTCGCCGCCGATCGGGACAAGGTACTGCATGCCGTCGATCTCCTGCGTTAAAAAGTTTGATCTCAGCTTCATAACGGTTCCTTTCGCTTTCATTCCACCGGAGGCTCATTATCGGGTCCAGGCGGCGCGCCCGCGTCGGCCCGGCGCACGAGCTCGTAAAGCGTCGGCAGAGCGCGCATGCGCCGCACGGCCGCGCAGTCCCGATCGACGATCGGGCAATGCGTGAACGCGGTGCAGTCCGGAAGAAAAGTGCAGGTTTTGCATTCGGCGCGGAGCTTCCCGAGAGAGGTGAACTCACGGAGCGCCGCAGCATCGGTGACGCCGTCGAACACGTTCCCGTAGGACGAGCCCTCGGGACACTGCAGGCACGGGAACAGCCTCCCGTCCGGCGCGATGAGCACGCCGCCGCCCGCCTCGTCCATCATGCAGTGATGCACGCGGAAAGCCGTGTCCAGCCCGCCCATGCGGTCATAGCGGAGACCGGAGGCTTCTATAAGATCTCCGGCTGCTATGATCGACCGCCAGAGCTCCGGGCCGTGCTCCCCCGCCCTTGCCTGATCGAGCGGAACGAAGGCGCAGCTGACCATGCTTTTGTCCCGTACGGCTGCGGACAGATCCGAAAGCACCTGCGGGATATCGGCGATATTGTCCATATCCACGTTGCAGCGGACGCTGACTGAGACGCCGTGACGGGTCAGCGTGTTGATGTTCTCAAGGACGCGCTCATAATTGCCGGGCGACGGATAGCGCTTGCGTTTTTCGTAGTCCGCGCGGGCGCCGTCCATGGAGAGCTGGGCGGACCACACGCGCCATTTCGAAGCCATCTTTTCGGCGAGCGCGTCGGTGATCAGGCTGCCGTTGGTGACGATGCGCGCGTCAAAATCCACGGCTCGCTTTTCAAGCTCATCGCAGATCCTGTCGATCTGCTTTTCGCCGAGCAGTGGTTCGCCGCCGAACCATATCAGCCTGGTAAAGGTCCCTTCGCGGCGCGTGCGGGCTATGAAGTCAGCCGCAGCGGCGGCGGTCTTTTCGTTCATAACGGACTTTTGAAGACCCGCCTCATAGCAGTAGACGCAGCGCGCGTTGCAGGCGAGCGTCGGCATGATTGTGAAGGTAGAATAGCCCTTCTTCCTGAGGAAGGCGCGTTTCAGCGCGGAGACGCCCTCGTACACGGCGCACTCGTTCGCGGCTTCCGGCACAAGAAAGCGCATGCGCATCAGCTCGGTAAGCTCACTTTTTTCGGCGATCTCGCCTGCGGAAACAGGCTCAAAGCTCTCGAGCGCGATGCTGAGCTCGACGCAGTGCTTCGTGAGCGTATTGAAGGCAAAATGCCTGTTGCCGTATTGAAAGCCGATGACGAACTGCGAAACAAAGAAGAGCCCGTCCGAGCTTGCGGACTGCTGCGGCAGGATCTTCCCGATCAGTTTATCCGGTCCGAATATCGTCTTCATGGTACACATAACAGCGGCCCGAGCCTGAGCCCGGGCTGCTGCCGCATTGCTTTTGGCTCAGTTGCCGCAAGCGTCCTGGTCGCCCTCCCCACCGTGCGGCGGAAGGAAGGGGGAACCGCCACCGGTGTAGGTGGTGGAGGGAGTGTCACCGGACGCGGTGACGACGTCGCCGGAGATCTCGATGATCTCCATGCTGGCTTTTTCGTACTTCTTCATGAATGAGCTCCTTTCATGAGACTTATGATCACCTGAGCAAGGCAGGAGTCATACGGGATCGGGTTTGCCCGGGTTCATGCCGCGCCATGCGGTGAGCGCGGCGTCGGGCTGCATATTGCAGCGCAGGCGGTAGAACGGGACCGACGCGGCGAGCTTGCTTTCAAGCTCGAGTATCGTGCGCATGTTCTCCGGAGAACAGGATGAGAACACCTGACGGAGCAGCAGCGGGAACCTTTCCGGGGCTTCGAGCGGGACGATGGAATTCGTTTCGCCCCTTTCGAGCGAGACGATCGCTTTCAGCGGCGACCGAGCATTGCAGCCGAGGCCGTGCTTGCCGTACCACGGCGTTCCGAACACGGTGACGCCGCTTGATTCGACGCGGAGCATCGGCTTATCGTCGTTGATCATGCGGCACCTGCCGGGGAATGCCTCGCGCCAGAGCCTTGTGTGCGTGCTCTTCCCCGTTCCGCTTTTGGCGGTGAAGATATAGGTCTCCCCGTCCATTTCAAGGGCGGAGCCGTGCATGAGCAGCACGTTCTTTTGGACGAGCGCCTCTGCGAGCAGGGTGTGGATGGCGCCGTTTTCGAGGTACCAAAGCCTGTAGCTCCGGTCGCCCCTGCCCTCAGCTATATCCGCCCTGCGGAAGCTCTCCTTGACCCTCGCGATATCGTCTTCGGAGGGTTCGATAGTGATCTCCGCCTCCCGCCCTGTCAGGTAATCGCGGAAATAGTCTTTATTCTTCGGATATCGGGCGCGGATCTCGACGGGTATCCCGGCGATCTCGGCGGTAAATACAGTTTGATCCCCGTTCATGGGCAAGTCCCTCTTGAACTCAGAGCAATTCGCAGAATGCGTAAACTTCTTCGCATACAGTATATATATCGTCCCGCAAAAAGTCAAGCGTTCCGCCTAATATTCTGCTTTGCAGGGCTTCGCACACGATTGACCGCGTCAGGCGCGGTATGCTATAATAAGCCAAATCGTTTTCATGGGAGCCGGACATGAACAGCACACAGCAAGCGTCCATCAAGCTACTAGCGCACTGCCTGAATGAAGAAAGCAGCGCTTCTTCTTTTATGCCCCTTTCAGCGGACGACCCCGCATGGAAGGAGCTGTATGAGGAGCTGTTTGCCCACAAGGTGTTTTCGCTGTGCGACAAATGGCTGCTCGGCGCGCCCCTTGCGGACGAGGAGCTCAAGGCACGCTGGAAAAACGATGATTACAAGGTCCAGTTCCACTGCCTGCGGGTCATGGCTGCGCAGGCTGAGCTTTGCGCTCTGCTCGCCGAAAACGGGATCGACGCCGTCGTCATGAAGGGCGCTGCGGCGGCTGTGAACTATCCCGCCCCGTTCCTCAGAGCCATGGGAGACATCGACCTGCTCGTGCGGCGCCGCGACTATGATTCGGCGTGCAGTCTGGCGGAGGAAAACGGCTATATCCTCAACAATACCGATCCGAACGTTACGCATCACTGCGCTTTCATTAAAAACGGGATTGAGGTCGAGATCCACAGAAGGCCCGGCAGCGTTACGGAGACGAACGAGTCCCTTATCGCGCTTTTCGAGGAAGGCATCACAAACAGGCAGACCGCCTCGATCGACAAATTCAGCTTCCCCGTTCTGCCCGCTGATCTCAACGGGCTGGTGCTTCTTCTGCATATAAACCAGCATCTGCGCGCCGGTCTCGGCCTGAGGCAGATCATAGACTGGATGACGTTCGCTTCCCGCGAGCTGACCGGCGACGGCTATGACAAGCTGCTCCGTCCCCTGCTTACGCGGCTCGGGCTCGACCGTTTTGCCGCCTCGGTGACCGCGCTTTGCAGGAGGTATCTCGGCCTTGAAGGAGACTTTTCCTGGGCCGACGGGATCGCGGAAGACGTTACCGACGAGTTCATGGAATACATTATGAGCATGGGCAATTTCGGCTCCAAGGCGGACAGTGGAGACCGCATCTCTTCCGCTTATTCCCGCGCGAAGAATCCGTTCAGGCTCATCTCCATCCTGCAAAAGAGCGGCTTGCGGCACTGGGACGCGGCGAAGAAGCACGCGCTGCTCCGCCCGTTTGCCTGGATCCGGCAGGGCTTTGTGACGCTGCGCGATATGAAAAAGAACGATATCCCGCTCAGCAAGCTGAAGCAGCTGCGCGCGTCCGGCGAAAAGAACCGCGAGCTCTATGAAAAGCTCGGCCTTACTTCGGAGAACAAAATGAACACGGGCGTAGTCGACTGACAGCAGGCGAACATATAAAAACAGGCAAAGCCTTTTCGGCTTTGCCTGTTTTGTTCATTGACGCATCAGGAAACGATGTTCATGACCAGGCGCATGATCAGCACGGCGTCGGAGGCGGTAAGCTGCCCGTCGCCGTCCATATCGCCGTTCACGAAGCCCTGACCGGTGATCGTGGTGATGCTCATCGCGTGGCGCATAACAAGCAGCGCGTCCGCGGCGGTGACTTCGCCGTCAAGATCGACGTCGCCGAGGAGGGTCACGGAAGGACCGTTCTCCTCGTAGAGCGCGGTGACGGTGAGATCGGAGGTGACGACGGAGAAATCAACGTCCCAGCCGATGAAGGTGTAGCCCTCGCGGGAAGGATCGTCCGGCGCGGTGGCGAAGCCGCCGTAGACGACCGTCTCGGTCTTGAGGACGGCGCCGTTCCAGTCGACGAAGGTGACGGTGTATCTGTTGATTTCATACATGGCCGTGATGTTCTTGTCGAAGGTCACGTTGGTATAGTCGCCGGACCAGCCGGTGAAGGTGTAGCCCTCGCGGATGGGATCGGCGGGAGGCGTCGCGTCCCCGCCGTATTCGACGGTCTGCACCTTGAGCACGGTGCCGTCCCAGTCGCGGAAGGTGACGGTATAGGTATTGATCGTGTACTGAGCGGTGACGGTCAAATCGCTCGTGACGTTCGAGAAATCGACGTCCCAGCCGGTGAAGGTGTAGCCCACTCGGCTCGGATCCGAGGGAGCGGTGGCGGCGCCGCCTTCGGGAACGCTCTCGGTCTTGAGCACGGCGCCGTCCCAGTCGACAAAGGTGACGGTGTAGTAGACCGGCTCGGGTTCGGAAGCGGAGACCCACTTGTAGAACCTGATCAGGCCGTTCGTGCTCTTGCTGGTGGTGAAGTAGTTGCTGTTGGTGCTGAGGGCGAGGTAATAATAGCCCTCGGAGTCGATCTGGTTGTTGAGGTCGCCGTTCTGATACAGCCACGCAACGGGCGTTGCGGAGGGATAGAGATACTCGGATGAGTCGAGACCCATGTACTTTCCGTTGCCGAGGTTCTTGAAGGTGTAACCCGCGGAAGCGGTGCCGGATTCGATCTCCCAAAGGATCGTGTTGGCGTCCAGAGAGGCGGGAACGGTGACGGTATTGTCGCTGTTCACGGTCACGCCGTGAGCCGTGAGATAGTGGTTGCTTGAATAGATCGTGTTGCCGACGGCCTGGCTGCCGGAGCAGATGATGTACTGCCCGCCCACCTCGAGCTCGCTCGTGAGGATATAGCCCTCGAACTCGCTCACGGTGACGTTTGCCGTCGCGGTCGCGACGACTGCGCCGGTATCGGGATCGGTCGCGGTGGCGGTGATGACCGCAGTGCCCGCGGCGACGCCAAGCACGGACGCGCTGTTCTTGCTGCCGGCAACGGTCGCGACGTTCGCGTTGCTGCTGGTCCACGCAATCTCGTAGTTATTGGCGTTCTGCGGGACCTTGTTGACGGTCAGCGTTGCGGAATTGCCGACGACGACCTCAGCGTTCTCGGGAGTCAGCGTCATGGAGACGAGATCGACGGGATCGATCGATCCGCCCTCGCCGGTGAGCGTGTAGACGGAAGATGTGTTGTGGCCGTAGTCGCCCACCTTGACGTAGACGGTGCTGTAATTGCCGATGCTGAGGGTGAGGTCGCTGTCCGCTCCCCTGCTCGTTTCGCAGATTGCCTGCTCCGTGATCTTGGTGGTGCAGGCCGCGTTAGAGTAAACGCCGATCCACGCTGCGTAATGCTCGTCGTGTACGCGTACGGTCAGCGTGCCGTTCTCGACCTTCCAGTAGGTCACTTCCGGAGCGGTATTGTCGACCGTCATGGGGAGCACGATCTCGGCGCACTCGTTCTGGTCCGGAGTGAAGCCGGGATTGTCGAGGTAGTGATAGAGCTTGAAGACGATGTGCGTGCCCTCGGCAAGGCCGGTCGGCGCCCAGCTGGTGAAGAGGTCGCCGATATTGTCGGAGCTGTGATAGAAGGTGGCGGAGGAGTTGCCGTTCGGGTAGTTCCAGGCCTTGGGCATGTAGGAAAGGTCGACGTCGACGTAGGTCTCGCCGGTGTCCTCGTTGTAGATCCTGATGCCGCCCTCGCCCGCGTTGCGGATCAGGTCGTAGGTGAGCTTATCGATCTGCTCGTAATAGGTATCGCCGTTCGGAGAGAGCGTGCAGCGGTCGGCAAGCCAGTCGCTGGAGGTCACGTACGGGTTTGCGCCGAAGAGCATGTAGCTCGAGCCGCTTGTGACGGCGCCGACCTCGGCCTGATAGCTGTGGATATTGTAGTGGTTTATGCCCTGGATCTCGTCGATGTAGGTGTAACGGTCGAAGACGGAGGCCCGGTTCCAGTTGCCGTAGAAGCCGAGGAACGGGACGACGAGGTCCACGGTGCCGTCGCAGACGACGAAGCCGTCGATATAGATGCCGTTCGGGAACTTGCTGTCAAGATCGCTCTTGATGCTGCTGTTCAGGGTGACGGTCAGAGTGACGTTCTTAGTGCTGTTCGCGGGAACGGTCACGGACGTGTCGCCGCTTATCGTCGCGGAGGAGGTGATGTTCCTGTTCGAGCCGGAGAGGGTGACGACGCTCTGGCTGTTGACGGTGGCGGTACCGGTGTTCTCGGTGAGAACGGTGGTGTTCATCGTGTAGGAGAGGGCCGTGCTGCCGAAGTTGACGATGTTGAAGCTCAGCGTGTAGACGCCGGTCTTATTCGGGTCGTCGCCAATCTCGAGCTTCGGTCGCTCGCAGCCGTCCACTGTGATGTAGGCCTTGGTGGTGATGGCCTTCTGAAGGTCGATGATGCCTGCGCCCTGGGTGCGAGGAGAGGTCGCGGAAACGGGGTTCGCGGTGCACATCAGCAGGCGGTTGACCATCGCGATCTTATCGCGGCCGGTGAGGTTCGGCCAGGTAGCCGAAACGTAATTGGTGAGCAGCGCCTGCGCGCCGGCGACGTGCGGG
>JAFXSG010000024.1 GCA_017525875.1 Clostridia bacterium
AAATGGAACACGTCAAACGCTACCTGTTCGCCCGCTCCGGCGAAATTGTAGACGGTCTGCAGGAACACCTTGTCGCCGTCCTCGAAAGCGCGGATGTTGTTGACCGTCGTCTTTACAGGCGCCTGCTGAAGCCCCGCGACCGCCGCCACGAATGCGTCGGCACCGGTGCCGAAAGCGAGGTTGTGCTGCTTGTACTCGGGGGCGAGCAGAGACTTCGCCAGATCCAGATCACCGGATACGAATGTGCCGATCAGAGCCAGAGCTTTTTCTTTGTTTGTCATAGTAGGATACCTCCGAAAATTATTCGATGTAACCTCCGTGGTTTCATCTTGACCACAGTATAGCACGCCGAAGATGTAATGTCAATAGTTACATCAAAAATATTTTCGGAATTTTTTGTGTCATGACTATATAATTAAGAATGCCTCCGAGAAATATGAATTTGGAAAGCAGAATGGTTCAATGAGTTATAATCAAAATGTGTGAAATCGGGTTCCGGACAACGATTTTGAAGAGCTGAAATGGACGAAAATAGAACGGATTTTATGAGGATGTCGCGGTTTTTTGAACAAGAGTGTGTGATATATAATCCGCTAAAACAGACAAAACGAACCCCGAAAAACTCAATGTTTTTCGGGGATTTCTGGCACACTTGCCGGGATTCCTTTTGCAAAAGATGCGTCTCGTGCTCACTCCATTGCGCACTCGCGCCTTTTGACAAAAGCCGGCCTTGCGCCGTCTGGTTCGTCCACAGGACGGACGGCCCAAGGCTTCGAATCCCTTTGAATTATCAGGCCGCAACAAAAGCCCTGCGACGCAGGGCTTTTGTTGCGGCACACTTGCCGGGATTCGAACCCGGGACCTTCCGCTTAGGAGCACTGAAAAATGCGTTCCAATGCAATGTGGATTAGATGAAATCGTCTCAAAAAACCTAAGAAACGTATTGCTTTTTTAGGGATCGGTTTCCAATCGAAGGAGAAAACGTTAAGTTCATATCAATATTTCCCAAAAATTTGTGTAGTAAAATTGTAGTAATCTCCCCTTGGTGAACGGAATGCCATGTTTTCCAATGCCGTCGACAGAGTTGGTTAAAAAGCTAATACTGTACTCGATTTTTTGCACACATACATCGTTCCAATGCCGTCAAAACCGCCTGTATTTGAACGAAAAATTAGAACCAACGTCGAATTTTCCATGTTGCATATAGCTTTTTAGCGAACCGGCGAGGTCGTTTCAATGTTATGAAAAGAAGAAACGTATGACTATCCTACCGTGCAGTCTTTCTTTTCCGGCATTCTTAATCCAGTATCCTGCCGTCCCGTGAGATCGTAACGACCTGCCAGGGGATGAACTTGCCGCTTGCTTTAAGTGCGGCTTCCGCCGCCCTCTGCAGGCCTCCGCAGCAGGGGACCTCCATGCGGACGATGGTGACGCTCTTTATATCGTTGTCGCGGATGATCGCCGTGAGCTTCTCGCTGTAATCCACCGCGTCGAGCTTGGGGCAGCCAATCAAGGTAACCTTACCCTTCATGAACTCCTCGTGCAAATTGGCGTATGCGTACGCCGTGCAGTCGGCGGCAATCAAGAGTTTCGCGCCTTCAAAGAAGGGAGCCTGCGTCGGGACCAGTTTTATCTGGCAGGGCCACTGACCGAGGCGGGAAATGGGTTTACCGGTCATGACAGGCGCTTCTTCGGCATTCTGCTCAAACTGCATCAGCCTCGAGCCGGGGCAGCCGCCGTGTGCGTGTTTCATCTCTTCCATCTTTTTTCCCTCCTTTGCCGCTTTCACTGCGGCTTCGTCATATTCAGGAGCCTCGCGTTCCTCAAATGTTATTGCTCCCGTGGGGCAGTTCGGCAGGCAGTCGCCGAAGCCGTCGCAGAAGTTCTCGCGCACGAGCTTCGCCTTGCCGTCCTCCATCTCTATGGCGCCCTCGTGGCACGCCTCAGCGCAGAGGCCGCAGCCATTGCATTTTTCTTCGTCGATATGGATTATCTTGCGGATCATAGCCGGTTCCTCCGATCAATCAAGCAGCTTTTTCAGATCCTCCTCAGGAGTACCGGTAGGAGCGATGCTGAATGTGTCAACGAGTATCTTAAGTACGTTAGGAGAAACGAACGCAGGAAGCGTCGGCCCCAAAAGGATGTTCCTGATGCCGAGGTGAAGGAGCGTCAGCAGCACGCATACTGCCTTCTGCTCATACCATGAGAGCACGATGGAGAGGGGCAGATCGTTCACGCCGCATTTGAACGCTTCGGAAAGCGCCACGGCAACACGGATCGCGCTATAAGCGTCGTTACACTGGCCCATGTCCATGATTCGGGGCAGCCCTGCGACCGTGCCAAGATCGAGATCGTTGAAACGGTATTTACCGCAGGCGAGGGTCAAAACGACGCTGTCCTTCGGTGTGTTCTTCACGAACTCGGTGTAGTAATTTCGGCCTGGCCTTGCGCCGTCGCAGCCGCCGACGAGGAAGAAGTGCGTGATCTCGCCGCTCTTGACTGCCTCGACCACCTTATCCGCAACGCCGAGCACCGTGCCGTGCGCGAAGCCGGTCACGACCTTTTCTCCGCCGTTGACGCCGGTGAAATGCTTATCCTCTTCGTAGCCGCCAAGCTCCAGCGCCTTTTCGATGACGGGAGTGAAATCCTTGTCCTCACCGATGTGGACGAGGCCCGGGAATGAGACGACCTCAGTCGTGAACACGCGGTCCATATAGCTCGCCTTGGGCGGCATCAGGCAGTTGGTGGTGAAGAGCACCGGCGCGGGTATCGCGTCAAACTCCTTCTGCTGATTCTGCCATGCCGTGCCGAAATTGCCCTTCAAATGCTTGTACTTTTTAAGCTCCGGATAGCCGTGCGCGGGAAGCATCTCGCCATGGGTGTAGATATTTATTCCCTTGCCCTCGGTCTGCTCGAGGAGCTTCTTGAGGTCGTAAAGATCGTGGCCGGTGATGACGATGAACGGCCCCTTTTCGACGGTAAGGCTTACCTCAGTGGGAACGGGATCGCCGAAGGAAACGGTGTTCGCCTTGTCTAAAAGAGCCATGCACTTTAAGTTCACCTCGCCGACCTCGAGTACGATAGGAAGAAGGGTTTCGGCCGTCCATCCGTCGGAGCCGATCGCGCCGAGCGCCTTATAGAAGAACTTATTGACCTCGTTATCATGATAGCCGAGCACCGCCGCGTGATAGGCGTAGGCAGCCATGCCGCGAATGCCGAAGAGAATGAGGGACTTCAATGAACGGATATCCTCGTTGTCCGTCCAGAGTTTTTCCATATCATAGCCGTCCGTCCTGCCGCAGTGTGAAACGCAGAGCGCACAGTTGGGGACGAGACGGTTCTTCTCGTTTCTGACCCTCTCGATAAGCGCCATAATGGTCTCGTCGTTGAAATTGACGTTGGTGATGGTGGTAAAGAGCCCCTCGATGACGAGCGCATCGGTCGCCTCGTTCACATTGGTGTTCTCATACGCCGCCTTGGCAAGGCCTATGAGCTCGCCGGTGAGGCGATCCTGCAGCTTCGCGGTGTCCGCCTTCTTGCCGCAGACGCCAGCCATACCCATACAGCCTTTCCCACCCGCGGTCTGTTCGCACTGGTAGCAAAACATCTTGGTATCCATTTTTTCGTTCTCCTTTTCGGTTTTATTCTTTTTCGATTCTGAAAACGTTGATAACATCGCTGTCGGGGCAGCAGAAGCGAACCTCTCCGTTTTTTGCCCTGGGAGGCTCGCCGCCGTAGCGCAGAATGTCCACGTATGGGAACGCTACGTGGCATGCCATGGGGCAGAGCTTTCCGCGCTCGGTGTCGAAATCAAAGCTGTCGCCCACCTTATGCCCGCGGTGGCAGGCGTATTCGCCGCGCCTCTCCACGAGGGTGATCCTGATCTTCGGTCTCATATTCCGCCGCCTTTCTTGACTTTCTGAGCGTATTATAGTATCATTCAACCGGGAAGTATGTTGTATTTCCAACGAAACGGGGTTTTTATGAAAAAATATTTGAGCGTTTTGAAGGGAACAAAGCTCTTCGCGGGAGTTGACGAAGCCGAGATAGAGACGATGCTCGGGTGCTTGAACGCATCCCTTAGGCATTTTGATAAAGGCGAAACGTTGTACCTGCAGGGCGATCGCGTTGACCGCATTTCGGTGCTTGCCGAGGGCAGGCTGCACGTGCAGAGCGACGATTACTGGGGCAACCGAAGCATCATAACCGCCGTATCTCCCGGCGAGATGTTCGGTCAGGCTTATCTTGCGGGCGAGACGATAATGAACGACGTCATAGCCGTAGAACCATCGGCTGTGATCACGTTCGACGCGAACCGTGTGCTGACCACCTGCTCATCGGCGTGCAGATTCCATACCATGGTCGTGCAGAATCTTTTTCACGCGCTTTCCGAAAACAATCTTCGCCTCGTCACCAAGCTCGGACATATGTCGAAGCGCACGACGAGGGAGAAGCTGATGGACTACCTCTCCGTCATGGCAAAGAAGGCGGGCGGTCCGACCTTCACAATACCGTTCGACCGCCAGCAGCTTGCGGATTTCCTCTCCGTGGACAGAAGCGCTATGAGCACCGAGCTCGGCAAAATGCAAAAGGAAGGGCTCCTCGAGTATTCGAGGAGCCGGTTTAAGCTGCTCTGATACCGACTGAAAATGATTATGCCTTATTGAACTTACCCTTGCCCTGTTTGCATCTAGGGCATTTCCAATCATCCGGCAGATCCTCAAAGGCGACGCCGTCATGCTCGGCGGGATCATAGACATAGCCGCAGATGGAGCAGACGTATTTGCCGGTTGCTTCCTTCTTGGAGAAATCCAGTTCAGGCCAAATCGTAGGTACGGGATTGTCCAGATCCATAACACGCTTGGCTTCGAGATTCTCATAGCCCTGCGGGGTGTGGGTGCCGCAGTAAACCGTCGGGTGATTCCGAACAAACTCACGCACACGGTCTAAGGTCTCCCGATCCGCAGCCAGATCGTCAAACACGACGGACAGCTTGTTTTCGTACAGGGCTTCGTCCACATATGTGATGTCACCATGGATCATGAAGAATAAGCCGTCATTCTCCACGACAACGATGCTGTTCCCGTTGGTGTGGCCTTTTGCCTTAATGAAGAAGATCCCATCCTGAATCTTCTGACATGCAGGGAAGTTATAATACGCACCATCCGTGAATTTCACAGGCACGAGATTGGGGATTCCCTGCAGCTCAGGCACACCTATTTCATCCTCGTTCACGAAGATCTGGGCATTGGGGAATGATTTCAGCTCTCCAGAGTGATCTCCGTGCTTGTGTGTTAGCAGGATCTTCGTCACCTGCTCCGGCTTATACCCAAGAGCCGCAAAAGCTTCCATATAGTTGCAGATGTCTTTTCCTGTATAGAGAACGCTGTTCTCATCCACCACTTCTTCCGGAGTCCCTGCAGGAAGGCCGGTATCTACCAGGATCACTTCATCGCCAGTATCGATCAGGTAATTCTGCAGGCTGCCGCGATAGCGGACCTTGGGATCAAACTTATCCTGTCCTTCTTCTCCACCAAAGACGAAGGGCTGGGAATAGAATCCTTCTGTTCTGAATTTGACTGCTTTGATTTCCATAAAGCGCCTCCTTAAAGTAATGATTTAATGCAGGCATTTACCTGTTTAGTTCTTATTTGTCAGCGCAGCTCCCATTTCGCAGACCTTCTGACACTCCTGCGGGAAGACCGTCTCGTGGTGTATCCGCTTTGCCTCCGGGTCAAATATCGACCATTCCCAATCCAGCTTGGAAAAGTCCTTCAGCTGCAGGGTGTCTCCGCTGACGAATACCTCCGTTGGCCCGACAAATCTGTTCAGCGTCTGCTGATAATTCCTCAATAGCCCGCGGTACCCGTAGTCCGGAGCATTGCTTGTCATGATCAGCAGTACGGGCAGCACATTTTGGCTGCAGCACGGGTTCTCGGCGTTATAAGTCAGGTTCTGAAAGATCAGCCGCTCATACAGTGCCCGAAAGGATGCCGTCATCTCGCCGAGATAATTCGGTGATCCGATGATCAGCCCATCTGCCTCCCGGATTGCGTCGAGCACCGGTGTAAGGCCATCCCTGCAAATGCAATGGCCTTTGTTCTTTTCTCTTTTGCACCCGAAGCAGGAAATACATCCCGTATACTTATCCAGCCGGAAAAGGTCAAACTTCTGAACCTCGGCTCCGGCAGATTCCGCGCCCTTGATGGCTTCCTCTATCAGCGTGTCCGTATTCCAGCCCTTGCGCGGACCTGCGTTGACGGCTATGATCCTTTTGCTCATGGTCATTCCCTCCGTGTCATTCGTTTGCTTCTATGATATCGCTCAAGCTGATATGCTCGTTGCGGAAGCGCACCGTGCTCCTTTCTTCACGCATGTGTATGGCATTTTGCGGGCAGTTGTGCAGGCAGGCGTAGCAGACCTCGCAGTGATCCGAAAATGTTACTCCGTTATCCGTAACAGTGATGTTATTCGCAGGGCAGACCTTTGCACAGACCCCGCATCGAATGCACTGATCGGTCACGATATAGCTCTGCGCCGTATCTCCGCGGAGTATCCGATTCGCCAGCATCTTCCGGAACATAGCCATTTTCGCCTTGACTGCCGGTGTAATCTTAACAGGCACTTCTGCCCGGGCTTCAATATCGCGGATGATCCGATCGATCTGTCCCTCCACGTCCTTCTGCGGCAGTGTGTCGATCTGCTTTTGCATCTCAAAACCGGGAAGGTAATTGTCCACCATCTGAACGGAGTTGATATAGGAAAGCTTCAAGCCCTTTTCATCACATATCTGCTTCACGTGGGCAAACGCTTCTCCGCAGGCCATTCCGTAGGTATAGAGGAAAAAGAAATAATCTGTTTTGATGTTGGCCTTTGCGAGAAAGTCCCGCACCATCATGGGCATCTCACCGGCATAGACCGGAGCGACAATACCAACAGCATCGTCGCTTATTTCGATCAGGTCCTGCCGCATCAGCTGCGGAATGGACAACAGGGTGCCGCCGATCCTTCCGGCAACATACAGGCAGTTGCCCGTTGCAGTAAAATAACAAATCGTCATGCCGCGTCTCCCTTAATCCAACAGTTCCAGCATCTGTTCGGCGTTATCCTTCGGCTTTACACCGCCGATCGCCTGTAATATCACTCCATCTTCATCGATCAGGTAGGTTGACCGGATCAGGCTCTTAGTGGGTTTTCCGTCCTTTCCGGGCTCCAGAACATCATAGGCCGCAATGACTTCCAATGTTTCATCCGCCAGCAGCGGGAAGGGGAGCCCATGCTTTTCTTCAAACTTTTTATGGGATCCAACGCTGTCCTTGCTCACGCCGAGTACGACTGCGCCCTTCTCCTGTATCTGCGGATAACGGTCGCGGAAATTGCATGCCTGCGCTGTGCAGCCTCCGGTCATATCCTTCGGGTAGAAGTACAGAATGACCTTCCGACCCTTATAATCCGATAGATTGTGAATCGTCCCATTTTGATCGGGAAGAGAAAACTCCGGCGCCTTTGTGCCGATATCCAGCATATTGCTTACCTCCTTTGATTACTGCTCATGCATGTCAGGGCCCGGTTTAAAAGATCCCGAAGCAGGATCAGGTCATCCTCTGAAAGAGGAATACAGCCTTGCATTTGAGGAGGGATATCAAGCGCCCTTTCTTTCAAATTTTCGCCTTCATCGGTAAGGGAAAGAAAGAGTTTGTTCTCGTTGCTCTCAGGTCTTACCCGGTTGATATATCCCGCCTTCTCCAGACGCTTCAGGAGCGGAGCCAGCGTGCCGGAATCAAGATGCACCTTCTTTCCAAGCTCACCCTCCGTCATTTCTCCATGCTCCCAGAGAACCATCATGACGATATACTGAGTATACGTCAGATTAAGCGCCTCCAGCGGCCCCCGGTACTGACGCACCACCTCTTTGGCACAGGCATACAGAGGAAAACAGAGCTGGTTTTCAAGACGCAGGCTTTCTTCACTTGTCTGTGTCTGCAGCATCTTTTTCATTTGCCTTCCTTTCATTCACCTGTTGTTTGTGAAAAAGGCCGACGCAGCGCATGTATGCAGCGTCAGCCTCTGCGAACTTTATTTCTCGGCAGGTTCCCATTTGCATCTCACAGGAGAAACAATGGCGCCCTCTTTCTTCATTGCGGCAAATGCCTTGTCAACGATCTTGCGGTCAAGCCCGGTCAGCTCGGCGACCTTGCCCGCGTTCAAAGGCTCGCCGGCCTTTTTCATCGCTTCAAGGATGATTTCTTTTTCGTTCATATGTTTACAGTCCTTTCGCAAAGGTCCGGATCTCCGCGAGCTTTTCTTCGGATGCACAGTCGGCGGCTGACACAGAGCAGACGCCGGCATCCTCAATGCCCATGGCGGAGATCATATCACGGTATGTAGCGATGGGGCCTTTGTATTCCTTGCCAAGACCCGAATTGAGAAGAAGCGCGGCTTTCGACGCCTTAGCGGGCTTGCCGACGGCGTACATTCTCTGAATGGCGGCGGTAAGCTGAGCCGTCATGCTGCCGTAGTAGATGGGCGAAGCAAAGACGAGCATCTCCGCCTCCGCATACGCGGGATAGACCTTGTCCATGTCGTCCTTCTGTACGCACTTGCCTTCGCCCTTCATGTGACAATACTCACAGGCGAGGCATCCGTTTATTTTCTTCTTTCCGACGTGCAGTATTTCAACCTCATGACCGGCTTCCTTAGCACCATCGGCAAAGGCATTGACAGTCGCTGAAGTATTGCCAACGCGGGGACTTCCGTTCAAAACAACAATTTTCATGTTAAGCTTTCTCCCCTTCGTAAATCAGTCGCCGAGCTGCTCGATCAGATAGTTCTCGTAGCCGATTTCATTGATCAGGTTGAGGTGCTGACGTACCCAGTTGTAATGCTCCTGCTCGTCCACGATGAACTGCTGGATCATGTTTTTGGAAACATAGTCGTCATCGAACATCGAAAGAGACTTGCTCATCATGGGGAGAGCCTCGGAGCTGTCCTTGCAGTCGTATTCGAGCATTTCCCTGATATCGGTGATAACGGGATATTCCTGAATGGCAACGACGGGAGTCTCGCCGAGCTCGATCAGGCGGGCATTGACCTTCTTGGCCTCTTCCCACTCTTCGTCGGACTCAGCCATGATCTTATCGCCGAGCTTGCCGAAGCCGCGCTGCTTGAGCATCTGCGCGTGAATGGAGTGCTGCTGGGAATTGCCGAACCAGCCCTTTGCGAATTCCTTTAAAAGTTCAATCTTTGTCATCGTAGATACCTCCGTTGTTATTATAGGTATTGTGTGCTGTTCTGTTGTGCACAACCACTATTATTTTACACGAAACGGAGGAGCTATCAATTCAGAATGCCTTTGCTGTTTCTCATTATAAGAAAACAAGAGGCATTTCTCTCATTTTCAAAAGAGATATTGATGCAGGGGTTCCGGCAGGCACTTTTCGTAAATATCCATCAGATCTTCCTTTTGAACAGCGTATTTTCCCAGGATCCATTCACAGGTCAGGTTTACTGTCCCAAGGCAGTAGCCCCGAATAAACATCTCGGTTTTTTCGTCCAGCTCATCAAGGCCTGAAGCAAGCAGTATCCTTTCTTTCAGACTGTCGTGATTGATCTCGTTCATGTATCTCAGGAAAGAATCGTAGCCGGTCGTATGAAGGAGCAGGTTCTGCAGGTAACTTTTATGGCATTCATAATAGGCTGCGGCATTCGAAAGCGCCTGACGCCACGTCGTCTGATCTTTACCGACCCGGTCAAGGATCTTCTCGATATCCCTGGTATAATCCCATGCGATCAGGTCGTATTTATCCTTGAAATGGCGATAGAAGGTCGCCGTGGAGTAGCCACAGTTTTCCACCACGTCCCGCACAGTGATCTTATCGATGTTTTTGTCTGCGGCAAGTTCCCTGAAGGAATCGGCAAGCAGCTCTTTTGCGGTCTTTCGTTTCATCTTGATCTGCTCCTGTCCCGGTTCAATCTATGGTAGAATATCATTTTCACGGTCTCCTCCTTAATCACCGTTTCTGCACGTGCCCATCAGCAGCCCTTTCCGTCGATACTGCAAACTTGTCCGCTTTCCTTATAAACGACGGGCAGTCCACGCTCGGCAAGCCAGCCCTCCCAATCCAGGGTGACGGCTCCGTCCTCCTCAAGTATCGCGGGGATTCCTACCGCACCCGCCTCCTTTGCAGGGATGAACTCGGGAAGCTTGTCCCTTAGAGCGAGGAACTCCTTGAGCGCCTTCATGGATGCGGTGATATCAATGTACTTGTATTTGACTCCGTTTATATCGAAATTCGCTCTGCATTCCCGGCAGTCAGGACAGAGAGGGCTTCCATAGACCTTCGGCAAAGTCCTTCTATTTGCGTTCGTATCGAATCTCCTCTGGTTTTCTTTCCTTTCAAACCTTACTATATAGCTTCCAAGTACCTGCAGGCACGGGATTGAGGCAGCATTCTCAGCTGTCAGCTCCTGTTGTGCATAAGATGTAGTTTCAGGCTCGGAGACTGCAGGTATTGTCTTCCCGATGCTCACTCCATGCGCGTCGCCGTCATGGAAGTGCCATGAGAATTCGCAGTCGCAAAACTCCTTCTTTACGGTGATTTTTTCGGAGGTCAAAAAGTACCCATCTTCAAAGGGATAGAAGCATCCTCTGTGAGCCTCTTCCGCAGGACAACCTCCCTCGATGCCGACGCCCGTGTATGTTATAGAAAGGAACGGCGCGGTGATGTGAACGGTTTTTCCATCACGAGTGAAGGACAATCCGTCCTTTTCACTGCTCCAATTTGCGATATTCACCCATCCGCACACGTCGGTATACTTAACGGGCGTATTGAACTCAACATAAACAGAGCTGTCATCAATGATCTCTGCATTGATGCGAAGCACCGGTCTCAACGAAACGAAGCCGGGTGAAAGCATCGCACGAATGCGATCCTGCTCCACGCGGTATGCCATCACGAATTGCTCGACCTTCATGGTAAACACCTCCTAATGTGCTCTGATATCATCGTCCGAATTCGATCTGCACGTCGCCGTTATCGTCTATCACGAGGCTCATCGGCTTTATGAATTTGCGATAGAAGCGTTTGCGCTCATCCTCCGTGAAGGGGGCTCGGGTGCTTCGAAGAGCCTCTTCAAACATATCGTTGACGTTCAGCCTCACTGTATTTTCGATATAAGCGCGCATCTCCGCAAGGACGGCCTTGTGCTTGACGTCCTCACTACCGCCTCCGTAGAAATCATCGAGATAGCAATAGAAGATATGCTGATCCTCAAGCGCCTGCTTCAGGTTCGGGCTGCACTTGGCATGTTCTATCATGACAAGAAACTTTGCCTGCGGCAGGTTGGAAACGAGAGGCCAATAGTCCGAGTCGCTCGAAACGAGCACGAAGGAATCGGTCTTGTTCTCATAGAACTCGCGGAATACACGCGCATACAGCGCTTGATCCACAAGAGATTTGTTCCCCATCAGACGCTCTACCGTCAGATGCTCCACAGGGATGTTTCCGGTGCTGTCCGCAAGAAGCTTCCACGCGGTGGATGAGTGTATGTCATCAAAGAGTATGATTCGGGAGATCTTTTCCGTGTACTTCCTTTCAAGGTTCCGAAACGCCGCGCTCAGGTTGAAGGGATCGGAGTTCTCGCAATCCACCACGAGCACGGTGCTCCCGCTCGATGAGATGAAGTCATAGATATTCCCCGTGACGTAACTGCCGACGTTAGTGACCATGTTGCGGGCCTTGAACTCATCGTTGTGGAGCTGATAAAGCCATGTGCAGAACCTGTAGTCGGAGGAAATAATCAGCCCTTCGTCCCGACCTTCCCAATTCAGATAAGCATGGAAAGGCAGGAAGTTATAGCTGCTGCGGTAGACCATGAGCGCAGCCATCACGCCGCTGTCCGTGAGGCCGTCCTTCATTATGAACAGGTCCTTTACGTACTCCCAATTCAGCCACATCGGGAAAAGGCTTCGGCAGTTGTTTATCCTGTCATTGATAAGGCGGTTTATCTCGACTACATGATTGCTCAAATACCTGCTTGTCTTTTTTACAAAATCTATTCCGTCTTCAGATAGCTGCCGGACGCTTTCATCGGGGATGAATTCTCCGACCGTTCTGATACCTCTGTGTTCAAACTTAAAAGCATTATTGATCTTGTTGAAGTTAATGAATATTGATGTCCTTACCGTGCACAGGTGCCGTATTATTCGGGCGATTTTATCGGCGTCAAGCTTATTGAATATGTCTAAATCGAATGATGAATGCTCTTTTTCAAATATTCCCTTTTTGACTCCGATAAGATACGCTATCTTTGATGTGATCGAATGAGTGGATTCGCGGTAGTCCCTGTAATCGATCCCAGATGATCCAGAATCATCCCGAGCTTCTGTGGAATCATTATTGTTGGGAGATAAAGTTTGTGTTTCGTTGATCCCCGGCCCATCCGCCGGATGAAGGTTCATGTTTTCATTGTTCATTTTGTTATCCTCCTTACTGAATAATTGAGTGTGTTTTGTGTTTGCGGTGCAGCCTCCGGCACCTGCGTGATCGTGATATATGCTTACCCCCCTCACGAGATATTGCAGAACACCGAAAGTCACTCACTGTAGTTTCATTATAAGGTAATTCTGGCTTTCAAGTCAAGAATGCGGGACCGTGTAACGTTTGGACGAGGAAGAGTATCTTCACGTGTTGGAGATAAAAAAGAATCGGCGTACAGGGCTCCGAAGCTGCCTTAGCAGACTTGACGAAGCCTGTACGCCCCAAAACGACTTCAACTCTTTTTCAAGCTATTTACACATACACAGATTACAAGAAAGCGAGCTGTGTTTTCGAAAGAACACATCATAATGTCTTCTTCATTAGCTCACCGCCATATCCCATTTCTGCAATATGCGTGTTAAGGCTGTCAATAGCTCCATCGACCTTGAACTTGGTCAGGTGAGTATAGACAGCAAGAGTCATCTCAACGCTCGCGTGCCCGAGGAACTTCTGCGCGGACTTTATATCGACGCCGGCGTCATAAAGCATGGTCGCATACGTATGACGGAGCATATGTGCGGTGAACGGCTTTATCACCTGTACCTTGGGCTTGCTTCGTGATGCATTCTTTCCCCCGTAGTAAATATTCAGGTGGTTCATATAGGAATGCCAAGCGCTGTCATATGCTGCGTAGGACATATACCCTCCGGAGGAGTTCGGGCATACAATATCCTTGGGTGAGCCCTTGACCTCCATAAGCGCATTATGAAGGAGCAGAGGAATCGGTACTTCTCTTGTACCCGATTTGGATTTCGGTTTCTTGATCGCAGGCTGGTTCTTTATGATCGTGACGGACTTGTTGACCGTGATAATATCCCTTTTAAGGTCTATATCACGCCACTGCAGAGCAAGCATTTCGCCTCTGCGAAGTCCGCAATACAGCATGATCAGAGCGGGATAGCCCATGAAATGAGTATCCCATGTTTCGTTTACCATACGGATCTGGTCATCGTCAAGCGCCTGCCTTTCCTTTGGCTCCTTTTTAGGCACCTTTACGCGCTCAAACACATTCCTTGGGAGCATTTCGGAATCGACGGCAACATTCAAGATTCGGACCGCCGTTTGCTTGATCTGCTTCATCGTTGAAGTTGCCAGTCCTTCGCGCGCTTTTTCGCCGATCAGGGTCTGAAGATGAATGGTTTTCAGATCCTTGATCTTCATATAACCGAAGGATGGAAGAAGATGCTTTTCAATGAGCTTCCGCATCTTGTACATCCACTTTTCGGTCATACCCGCCCCCTGATTGGTGAACCAAACCTCTGTCAGGGCAGCAAAGGTGGTATTGCCGGCATTAAAGCCGAAGCCCATTTTAATACCCTCGGTGGCCTCAGTGACCTTCTCATCCAATTCCTTCTTGGTTTTGGCGTATACGGTCTTGCGGATGTATGTGCCGTCCGCTTTCTTCCCTGTCGTGATCTGTTTCTGATACAGACCGTTGTCGCGTCTCTTTTTAGGCATTTGGCTTTCTCTCCCTTCCTTTCAGCCATTCGATAAAGCTCTCTTTCTTCACCCGCCTCTGGCAGTTTAACAGCAGAAGTGGGAAGCCCTCCTGTTCCGTGAGCGTATATGCGGAAGCCACAGAGATACGCAGCACGTCCGCTACGTCATTGACGGTCATGAACTCCGGGAGCTCATCATAGCTCAGGAACTCTCTTGGGACCCGTTTTTCGCGAATGCGTTCTTTAGTCGCCATCCTTTGAATCCTCCTGCTCAAGCCATTTGAAAAAGCTGTCCTTAAGGACCAGGTTGCGCTTCATAACTTCCAACCTCGGAAAATCCTCCCGAGCGAACAAGCCCTTTGCCGTTGTTTCACCTATCCTCAGCACATACATTATGTCCCTAACATCAAGCACGAGAGGCAGTCTCTTGGGACTTACCCTTCTCCGTTTCATTATCTGCATCCTCCTTCAAATGATTTTCCATCCAGGAAAAGAACTTGTCCTTCCTGACCAAATACCGGTTTCCGATCTTCATTCCCGGGAAATCGGGCTCTGCAAATAGATTATAAGCATAGGGCTTGCAGATGTTGAGGATGTCGGCAACTTCTGAAACCGTTAATACGATCTTTTTCTCAGGAATCATTTCTGCACCTCCTCAAGCGAGTCAAGCCATTTCAGAAAGTTGGTCCTCGTGACACACTTGCGAGTGCCGAGAGTTTTGATTCCGGGGATAACCTTTGCGTTGAAAAGCTTCCTTGACGCAACAATGGATATTCCGAGCGCTTCTGCCGCATCCGATGGCTTGAGCAGAAGAGGCAGAGCGTTTAATACTTCTTCATATGTCTGCAACATTGTAGCCTGCCTCTCTGAACCTCTTTCTGATCCTCTTTATTGCATTTGCAATGGATTCTGAAACCGTCTGGCTGGAAGTGCCCTCTTTCTCTGCGATCTGGTCAATGCTTTTTCCATCATAGAAGAACAGCTTGATGCGCTGCGCGACTTTTTTAGAAGTTTCTTCTCTGATAAACCTGTAAAGCAATCGGATGCATTCATCCTCGATAATACCATCCTCCGGAGAGGGAGAAGACGGCAGCACGCTCTGCATATCGAGAGTTATTGATGAAGCAATCAGTTCATCCCAAATCTCGGCACTTTCGGTTTCATTCACATTTGCCTCGATAAACATCTCGTCGAGCGCCTCGTCATACGGAGCCTTTTTAAGATATTTCCCGTACATGCGCTGGTCTTCCTCGCTGTACAGTTTGGCACGATAGCCGCCTTTCTTCGCGGAGCCCTCACAGCGAGCACCATCATCGGCTTCAATGCGTCCTTTCTCACGTTCTGATTCGTTGGAAAACTTGCTGTCCGGAACCTTGCCTGATTTTTTCTTGTCTGCTCCCAACATTAGAAGATCATACTCTTGCATATAAAACACTTTCTATAAGCCTATTGCCTTTGGTCGAGGGGTCAACCGCTCAATGATTGAACCTCGGATGTCCTATTCCCCTGAAAGCCGTTGAGCCATCGATGATCAGTCGATGCGGTTCCCGCGGTGCTTCGATGGCGCTATCATACACGATTCTAATTAAAAAATCCGCAACCCACGGGGTTGCGAGAATTTGAGGTTAGGATCGCAAGATATAGATAAGTAATGAGTACATAACACTACATGTTGATTCTTAGGGTCAAAATGTGATAAAAAACTCGCAACCCCCGTGGGTTGCACAAATGAAAAAATATATTTTACGTGAGCTGCTAACAGAACAAAAGAAGTCCCGCCCATGTACAGTGGGAAGGACTTCGTTTTTTGGAGAAGAGCGATGGTATTGAATAGCGTTTATCATCATTTGGACCTTCGCATTAGTCTAATTGAACATTTCATCCAACACTCTGTGAACTTCCTCCTCGGTTGTCTCGTCGGAGTAACGTAACTTCTTCGTGGAAAAGTTTGTCCGCCACTCCCAATTGTCCTTCTTGGGATACTTATTTGAATATGTTCGAGCAATTCTATCAACAACTGACGTTACTTTCATTTCTATTTTCACTCTAAGCATATCGCATGCATTTACCAACCAATCTTTTCGGAATAGCTATCCTGTTTCAGATCCCCGCATGCCTGTGCCGAGCCGTCCAATGCTGTGAAGCGTTCAAAACGGAAGTATCATTATGCTGTTGCCCGAGTTGGCTATTCAGTTGTCAAAGAACTCAGAGAGCCTTGAGCATTGCCCTCTAATAACTAGCTTGAAAAATGAGCCAAAATCAGGATGGACGAAATAATATATTTCTTGCAGGAAATGGTTAACCTCAAAAAATGCTTATGAATGCTATAAAAATTGAACAAGCTGAGAAATGTTCTCGAACGACAAAAAAGCTCCAAATCGACGATTTGGAGCTGAAAAGTCAGGCCGAGAAGCCAAAACGTATAATGCGGGTTTCAAATACGGTCAAAATGAAGCGATTGTAGTAAAATTGTAGTAAAGTAGGTTTTGCCCGACCGCATTGGAATCGGATAAATGCGTTCTAATGCGGTCGCCATAAGGGGGCCTTTAAGTTGATATGAGTAGTGAAGGATAGGAGAATTGGTTCTAATGCGGTCGTTTTAAGGTCAAAAAGAGCAAAAGAAAAAGTCTTAAAAACCCAATGCTTTTAAGACTTTTTCGTGGCACACTTGTCGGGATTCGAACCCGAGACCTTCCGCTTAGGAGGCGGACGCTCTATCCTGCTGAGCTACAAGTGCATTTCATTTTCTAATGCGGTCGCACTTTGACCTTATTTGACACAAGCACATTCCCCATAGGAGGCGGACGCTCTATCCTGCTGAGCTACAAGTGCATTTTGTATTTGTATGCTGAGTCAAACGCTCAACAGAAGTATTATACCCAGTTGTTGCGGCAATGTCAATGACAAAATCAAGGAAGGCATAAATATATCAACCTTTGTCCGGTTTCGGCAAGGGTTGACAGGTTATTGACTTAGAATGCAGCGCCGGAGCGAGGTTTTCGATTGACGCTGCGTTTTCACAGCAGCGGGGAGAGCTGACAGGAAATGGTCCCGGCAAGCAGTTCTATGCCGGCTTTGTCGTCATCCGTGAAGCGGTCGAAAACCGGGCTGTCGATATCGAGCACGCCGAATACGCTCCCGTCGGTGCGGCGGAGAGGAACGACGATCTCGGAATTCGAGTCGCAGTCACAGGCAATATGGCCCGGGAATTCGTGGACGTCCTTAACGACAAGCGTGCGGTTTTCAGCCGCGGCAGTGCCGCAGACTCCCCTGCCAAGCGGTATCTCAATGCATGCGGGTTTGCCCTGGAACGGCGCGAGGACAAGCTTCTCCTCCCCCGCTTTGCCTTCGATCATGTAAAACCCTGCCCAGTTCAGGTTGTCAATGTTCTGCCAGATAAGCGCGGAAGCATTGGCAAGGCTCGCAGTTATGTGCGGAACGCCCGAAAGCAGTGCTTCGAGCTGTGAATTCAGTTCACGGTAGTCGATCATTTCAATCATCCTTTCTTCTTTTGCCCATATCATAACACAGCGTTGGATCGCATTCAATAGCTGCGTCTGTTCACAGAGCAAAAACGATGTTATAATATGGAAAACATTCTTCAAAGGAGCAAGGCGGATGACACCCACGGTATGGACGTATCTGATCGTTTGCCCGCTCGTTCTGCTTGCCGGGTTCGTTGACTCCGTTGCAGGCGGCGGCGGGATCATTTCGCTGCCCGCGTATCTGCTTGCGGGAATACCTGTCAAGCTTGCCGCAGGCACGAACAAGCTGGCGAACGGCTGCGGCACGGCGCTTGCGGCTTTCAAATACGCAAAGAGCGGCAACGTTGACTGGAGCTGCGCCATTCCCGCAGCAGTGTTTTCGCTCGCAGGCTCGACGCTTGGGACCTCTCTTGCGGTGTATTTGCGCGATGAAGTGTTGAAGTTCATCATCCTTGCAGCGCTGCCGATCGCCGCACTGATCCTGTTTTTCATTCGCAAGACCGAGAGCGGCAAGCCCGAAAAGCCGAGAAACAAGGTCATTCTGTACTCCGCGCTCATCGGCTTCGGCATAGGCTGCTACGACGGGCTTATCGGTCCCGGTACAGGTACTTTCCTTACGATGGCCTTTGCTCTCGTGCTCAATTTCACGCTGCTCAAGTCCTCCGGCTGTGCACGCATGGCGAACCTTGCCTCCAACATCGCTTCGCTCGTCGTCTATCTTTCCCACGGGGACGTGATGTTTTCCGTCGGTATTCCCGCCATCGCCTGCTCGATGCTCGGGAACTGGCTCGGTTCGCGCTTCGCAATCCGCGGCGGGAGTCCCAAGATCCGGCTCGTGATGTTCGCCGTACTCGGCCTGCTGTTCGTCAAGACCGCGCTCGAGCTGTTCGGCGTTATCGATTTTTAATTTTTTCCCTATTTTAGTTTTATAACTGTAAGATTTCATCTCTTCCGTTGAATTGATAAGTGTAAACCGATGCGGAGGAAATAATGGACGATCGATCTTTGATGGAACTGCTCCGGCACGACCCGGAGCGCGGCTTCTGCGAGCTGACGCGCCTCTATTCGGGGCTCGTCTGCGCGGTCGTGCGCGGAAAGCTTGCGGGTGTATGTCCGGAGGCCGACATCGAGGATTGCGCCGCAGAAGCTTTTTCTGAGTTCTATCGAATGAGTGATTCATTTGACGCGCAGCGCGGCAGCATTCGTGCACTGCTTGCGGCGATCGCGCGGCGGCGGGCGGTCAATCTTTATCGCAAGACCATACGCGAAAAAGCGATCCGCTCGTATTCGGAAGCGGATGACAGGGCGGATGACTCGCCATCCCCTGCCGAGAATGCGGAGCAAGCTGAGGAAAGGCGGACGCTGCTTGAAGAAGTGAAAGCGCTGGGCGAGCCCGACCGCGAGATCATCATCCGCAAGTATTACCTGGCGGAGAGCACGAAGTCCATTGCCAAACGGCTTGGGATGAAGCCGTCGGCGGTTGACACGCGGGCACACCGCGCTGTTTTGAGGCTTAAAAACAAGCTTGGAGGAAACGATGAAAACTGAGGATAGGATAATTGCCGCATTTGACGCGGCGGAACCCGCGGAGCTTGACGAACTGCTCGACGGGATCAAAACACAGGCCGATGCTTTTCAGTCCCGGCGGATAAAGCGGGCGGCGCTTGCAAAGAGCGGCCTTTGCAAAACCGGCAGGGCACGGCCCCTGTCAGGGATGGCAAAGCGGTTCATCGCCGCAGCTGCTGTGCTTCTGATCGTGTTCGGTGTGTCGTTCGGCGTGACGGCCTATGCAAAAGAAGCGAAGGAGTATAACGAAGCCGTGCAGTTTTTCAAAGAAAATGACCTGCCCTTAGAAGGGCTGACGAGAAGCGAGGTCAAGAGCGTGTATCGCGACGTCACCATCTACCTCTATCCGCTTTCGGAGATGCGCGCGGCGCTTGAGAACGGAGAATACGATTTCAGCGGATCGAAGGCCGAATACCACGTGTCCGGAGTCGAATTCCATTTCGGCACGGCGTCGCCCGACGATTATTCCGTGCTCTGGTCCGGCAAGAGCTTCGACAGCCTGCGCGAGAGCGAGAACGTATACGCCGCGAGCCTTTGCGGCGGTCTGGTCTCGCTCGACGATGGCGGGGTGCATTATGAAATCGGCCATGAATACTCGGAAGAGGCCGGAGTTGACGGCGTCGGCAGCGCGACGCTCACCAAGTTCGAGCGCGGCGAAGAGGTTTGGAAGGACAGATTCGATTATTCGACGATAGACGTCTTCGAGGTATTCGACGACTGCGTCGTCATCGCCGGAATGCGCGGCAAAGATCCCGCCCGCGGCATCGGCTTTATCGCAAGGCATGACGACGAAGGGCTCCGGATCCAGCATACCGGCAGTTCCTTCGATTCCCGCAGAGTCGTCGCGATCGCGGAAAACGGGGACGGCAGTTTCACGCTTTTCACCCGCGAGTTCGACGGGAAAGCGTATTCGATCCGGATGCTCCGTTACTCGCACGAGCTCGAGCCGCTTTCCGAGGCGGAGGTCTTCTGTCCCGAAGGTTATTACGCGGTCCGCGCGGTGCGCTACGGCGAAGGCTATGCGCTGCTGCTGCAGGCTTCATTTTGGGATTGGAGCGAGCAGAACGGCGAAATGGTGCGACAGCTCGTTGAATTCACGGATGCGGACGGCAATGTGACGAATTCCCTGCCGGCGGCGCTCGACACGGTCGCAAGGGAAGCGCTTGAAGCGCGCGATACGGAAGGCGCGTCCCCTGACAGCCCCGCTGCGATGCTTTCGATCGACCTTGAGGACAGCTGCTTCGTCATCACGGATATGGCCGAATACGGCGGCAAGCTGTTCTTCTCCGGCTACGCGCTTCCTAAGGGCGGCTACACGTACGGCGACGAACCGAACCCGAGCAGCCACCACGACGAGATAACGCCGCTCATCACGGGCTTCTCCGTGTTCGGCATGACGGATGCGGAGTTTACCGAGCTCGTTCGGGCAAATTACACGGCGCTGCTCATCGAGTTCGATCCCATACGGCAGAAGCCTACCGCTCTCTATCTTGAAGCCGGGGCGCTCGGCAACGCGCTTCGCGTCGACGTCCTGGGGCGGCTCACGTGGAACGTGTGCTCGATTCGCAGCGCGGTCTTCTCCCCCGCCACGAGCTCATTCAGCGTCAAGGCGGACACAGCGGTCGCGGAATACAAATTCAACAGATTCACCGACTCCGTCCACGCCTCCGATACCGGTGCAAGGACGACGATCCTCAGATAAACGCACAACTGCATTATCGGCACCTTTCGACTTCGGGAAAAAGACGCGAGGTTTATTATGAATACCAAAAAAACGATCATTCTTGTTTTATGCGCGCTTTTGCTGCTCCCGCTCGCATGCACGCACGGTGAAAGCGGCCTTCCCGCAAACCCTTCCCCCGCCCCGACCGAAACGGCGAACGGCGAAACGAGCGCCGCGCCCGCTGTGAGCGAGCCTCCCGCGGGAAAACAGTACGTTTACGATCTGCGCCTCACGACGCTGAACGAGCTGGCGATCCATAACGACATCGTCGAGACGAACGACTCGATCTTTCTCATCTGCGGAGGCTACCTGTATTTCAGCGATAAGGAATACAAGGATTTCATGCCGCTGTGCTCAAAACCGAACTGCTTTCACAACGATGACGAGTGCGACGCGAGGCTCGATACGAAGAACGGCATCTGGCTCTACGGAAGCTATATCTGGTACGTAAGCAGCGAACGCGGGATATTCGACGACGCGAACAGGGATCAGCTCTGGCTTTGCCGCATGCGCGTCGACGGTACGAAGCACGAGCGCGTGCTCAAGTTTTACGAGGAGGATCACGATTTCATCGTCAAGATGAACAGCTGGACTTTTTACAGCTCGAACAAGTATCTCTATGCGAATCATACGGTGTGTGACCACGCATACGTCTTCGCCGAAGACGCAAAGACCGAGACAGAGCTGTACATCATCGATCTGGAGACGCTTGAGGTAAAGAACGCAAAGCAACACGAGCTCAACGTCTCGGCGATAGCGTGGGGCGACGGCGACCTCGTTTACTGCATCGGCGTCAAGGATGTCGGGGATCCGGACTACGACGGCGAGCAAACCCTGGCGACCGGCAGTCAAAAGACGCTGCTGGTGTATGATTTTCGTAACGACGAGCTTGAATTCATCGGCTTCCTTGAGGGACGCGGGCGTTTTGATCCGTGGAACGGCAGCTGCGGCGTGGTCGGAAACGATTTCCTGTATTTGAGATGGGATATCGAGGCGGATACGAACAATCTTTGGGCGATGGACGTCGTGACCGGCGAATGCAGACTCATCGTGTCCAAACCAAGAACGGAGTTCCTCGCATTGATTTACGACTGGACTAACGGTATTTTCTTCGGTTCAAGCAAGGTCCCGGGCTGCGAGGGCTTCTTTGCCTATGACCTCGTCGGTGAGGAGATCGCGCATATCCCCTATGAAGGCATGCCCGAGGATTTCCTCGACGGACAGGTGAATTTCCATACAGACAGCTATATCTTCAACTGCCCGAAGTACGTGCCGTCCGGAGAAGAGGGAGAAGAGAGCGGATTCGATACCTTCTATACCGTTCCGACGTGGTTCCTCGATAAACATGATATCGGTACGGACGAGCTCATGTGGAGACGGTGGGAGCCGTAAAGAATGCGGAATGAGTAATATGGGACTTATTCATAAAAAACATGCCATCATTGCCCTCTGCCTTGCCATAGCGATCATTTTCTCAGCCTGTGCTTGTTCAGGCGCCAAGCCTTCGGATAATGACGGAGCCGATGACGGAGCCAAAGAGTACGTCAACGCTCTGAATCTCACGGCGGACAGCCGTTTGTTCGAGACCGACGAAGCGGTGTATTGCTTAACGGGCGATGCTCAAAGCGGAGAAGTGCTGTATTTCAGCGATAAGGAGTACAAGTGCTGGATGCCTCTTTGCAGCAAGCCGAATTGCTCGCACAGAACACAGGACTGCAACGCCCGTTTTGAAGGTCAGCTCCTCGGAGGCGTTTGGCTTTGGGGTCAAAATATCTATTACACCATTGCCGATACGGCTGACGTTGTTCACCCTCAGCTTTGGCGCATGGAGCTTGACGGATCGAAGCATCAAATGGTTCTAAAATTCGACCTGACGCCAAAAGAGGGGCGTTTGCCGTCTGAGAGCAGCGATTGCTTCTTTCACGATCGATACGCAGTTCTTTCGTATACGGGTACCGATGCGGAGGTTACGAAGCAGTATCACTGGATCGCAGACCTGAGCGTCGATCCGCCTGAGCTGAAAGAGCTTGTTTTGCAGGATGAACGGGGAGAAGCATACCCGTATTTCCTGAACCCCGTTCTGGGCAAGGACGATATGCTTATCCTGTCACATTTGGACAAAGAGCTTTACATAGTCGACCTTGCAGGCGGAACGATAAAGCATCTCTGCGAGCTGCCGTTTTACCTTAGCAGGAAGCATTGTACGATCAGCGGAAACGATCTTATCCTTTGTGACGGTTTTAACGAAGGGCTGATCGCTTCGGTAGATGTAGAAACAGGCACGCTTACAACAGTCAACTGTGCGGAGCCCCAGACGAAGCAGTGGTATTACCCATATAAACAATACATATTCGGTTCAAACGGAAGTACCGTTCCAAGCTTATGGCAGACTGAGATATATGACCTCAATGGGGAATTGATAGTCCATATTCCGCATGAGGATTATGAGGACAAGAGCCTGTGGATCGTTACGATGGTCGGCGATTACGTTTTCGGTTATGAACCAAGAAACGGGATCCTCAACACAGGTGACCTCCCCTTATGGTATTTGGATATCTGCGATATCGGCACGGATAAACTGGCGTGGAGACGGTGGGAGCCGTGAGGAATGAGGAATGCGGAATGCGGAATCGGGAATGAACGATCGGCACCCGCGGATCCGCGATCACGGTGTATCAAATAAGGCTTTTTCAAGGCTTTATGAGTGTTTTTCACCGCCTTGATTGTTTTGATCCGAGCCCCGATGTATAATAAAGTCATCAGGAGGTGCGGCATGAAAAGTATCGTTTTTGTTTCCGTTTTACTGGTTTTGATGCTTGGACTGGCGGCGTGCGCAGCGGGCATTGGAGGCGCCGATCCTGCCGGCGCTCCGGAAGCGTCCGCGCCCGCAGACGACGTCACCGAAACGGCCGCGCCCGCCGGGCCCGAAAGCCGAAGCTACAGCGACGCCGCCGGCATGCAGTTCTTCGAGGTCGGCGGAACGATCTACTGCATCACCAATCCGACCGGATCCGGCACGGCGAAGATAATGTTCACCGACGAGGAATACCGTGACTGGATGCCCCTCTGCGGCCGTCCCGACTGCGCACACCGCGACAGGAGCTGCAATTCATATCTTGAGGGAAATTCATCGCCTTCGATGTGCGTGATCGGCGAATACATCTATTACATCATCACCCCTGTTTTCTCCGTTGGCGAGCAGGCTGCGGTCGAGGACATGCTGCCGCAGCTTTGGCGCATGAGGCCGGACGGAACGGAGCACGAGCTCGTTCTTGTTTTTAAACCGGAATCCCTGGAATTCCTGAACGCAGGCGGGTTTGAAACCAAATTCATCGGGACCTATGCCGTTTTCAGTTATTATGAGACGCAATACGCTGACAGCATGGGCGAAGCGCAGGATCGTCGGCATATTGCGGTTGATCTGCGCGAAAGCAAGCCCGTGCAGAGGACCGTCGATATCGAAGAGACGCACCCCATCGCGGGCGTCGGCAATCTTCTTTACGGCTTCAGCCTTGACGGAAAGAGCGACGAAACGCGGATCGTGCGGCTCGATATGGACATAGGCGCGACGGAGGAGATCTGCATACTGCCCATGGAGCCAGGCCCCGTGGGCGAGCTGATCGGCGATACGCTCCATCTGTTCTTTGCAGACACCGGCACGATTGTCAACGTAAACGTGACGACGGGCGAGTTCACCGTGCGGGAGAAGGTTATACCGGTCAACAATCTCTATGTCGAATACGGCGAAACGACAGTGACGTATGCGCAGTTCTTTCTTGAGCACGGAGGATGGATATTCACCGACGAGCTTAACGACGAGCGCGAGCCGACCGGAACGCTTATCTACGACCTTGACGGGAACCTCTTCGCAAGGCTCGATCATCCCGAGGGCGAAAAACCGATTATGGTCCGCGCGATGATCGGAGACTGCGTATTCGGCTATACGTTCACAACGAAAAACCTGTTTTACTCAGCCCGCACGATGCAGACCCCGGAATGGTATTTTAAGCTCGGCGATATCGGAACGGATGAGCTGACGTGGAGACGGTGGGAGCCGTGAGGAATGAGGAATGCGGAATGAGTTGCAAAAGGTCGGAGGCATAAATGGAATTATCGCTTAAAAACCTTACCAAGCGCTACGGGCAGAAGGTCGCTCTGGATGATTTCAGCTACGTTTTTCCGCGCGGGATCTGCGGCATACTCGGCGCGAACGGTGCGGGCAAATCGACTATGATGAACCTCATCACGGACAACGTCTCGCGCGATGCCGGAGAGATACTTTTCGACGGAAAGGACGTGCTCGAGCTCGGCAGGGAGTTTCGCAAAAAGCTCGGATACATGCCGCAGCAGCAGGGCATGTACGACGAGATGAGCGCGTACTCGTTCCTGCTCTATGTTGCGAAGCTCAAGGGCATGCGCACGCGGGACGCCAAAAAGCAGGCCGCAAGGCTTCTTGAGCTTGTGAACCTTCGAGACGCCGCGCACAGGAAGCTTGCCGGGTTCTCCGGCGGCATGCGCCAAAGGGTCCTGCTTTGCCAGGCGCTTTTGGGCGACCCCGAGGTGATCATCCTCGACGAGCCGACTGCGGGCCTCGATCCCAAGGAGCGCATACGCATAAGGAACTACGTCCGCGACCTTGCGAAGGACAACATCGTGCTGTGGACGACGCATATAGTCAGCGATATCGAGACGATCGCCGACGACGTGATCCTCATGAAGCACGGCAGGCTCGTGGCGCACGGCAGGCCGCAGGAGCTTATCGAGACGGCCGGCGGGCACGACCTCGAGGACGTTTATATGCATTATCTCGGAGGGGACGATAAGGATGCGTGAGCTGCGCAGAGTGATATTCAGCCGAGCCGCGGCGTTCATGCTGCTGCTTCTGACCGCGATCGGAGCGGCGCTGTTCTGGCTGCACACGGGAGCGAGTGAAAAGGACGCGCGCTATCCTAAGGTGTTCACCGCGCGGTATCACTCGCTTTTGGAGGAATACAGGGATCTCGACACGCAGCAGATAACGGCGGATGAGCTTGACCGCAGCTCGAAAGAGCTGAACGTGATAAACAATATCGTTTTTCATCTTCGCGTGTTCGGCGAGGACGAAACCTTTTACGAGCTGCTGCAGGAACGCCCGGAGATCGCCGAAAAGCTTCAAAACGGCGAATTGCGGGAGTATCTCGACGAGCCGCTTTTGGCCGAAGCCGAAGCGGAGGCTTATGAAACGCTCAAAAGGCAGATCGCGTATCTTTCCGGATTCAACCGCTATTACCCCGAGATCAAAAAGCAGGCCGAGCGCTTGCAGCACACGAGCATTTTCGGCGATCCGAACAGCTTTGCATACAGGAATACGATAAAAACAGTCCGGGACTTTGCCGCCATCGACGGCGCGGTCGGGACTCTCGGCGACGACCGTGCGGTGACGAGCGTGTTCGACGATCCGACGGCGGATCACCTGATGCTGCTGTTCATGGCGGCCGTTTCGATACTTATGCTCAGGGAGCGGCGCAGCGGGCTTTGGCAGCTCGTCCGTGCGTCCGAAAAGGGCCGCGCGCACCTTGCGCTTTCAAGGATACTTACCCTCTTCGTCGGCGCGTTGCTTGCGACACAGTTCATTTTCGGCTCAAGGCTTGTTATTTCATATCTCACCTATGACGGCCTTGAATACGGGGATCGTCTTATTCAGTCCGTGCAGGGTTTCAGCGGGATCACGGTCCCGATGAGCGTAAACGCATTCATCCTGCTTTACTGCGGCGTAAAGGTCGTCTGCACCTTCTTTGCCGGGCTTCTGCTGTTCCTGCTGCTGTCATCGGTCAAAAACATCAATATCGCCATAGCGGTAACGGGCGCCGTGCTCGTGCTCGAATACGCGCTTTTCTCGGCGGTGCGGGACAGCAGCATACTCGTTCCGCTGAAATACGTGAACGTATTCCAGCTCATCATCCCGCGCGGATTTGTTGTGAACTACCTCAATCTCAACGTGTTCGAGCGTCCGCTGAATACGCGCACGGCGGTCACGGCCGCAATGAGCGCGGTTTCCGTTCTCGCCGCAGTCGGGATCGTTCTCGTGCACGTTCTGAAACGCCCCTTCGGCAAAACGAGCCCCATCGAAAAGCTGATCGACGCGGTCAGGAAACGGACTTATAAATGCGTATTCCTGCAGGAGACGGGCAAGGTGCTCTTCGCGCAAAGGGGCATATTCGTCGTGATCGTGCTCGTTATCACAGGCATCTCGTTCGGCGCTCTGCCGCGCCCGACCGTGACCGACGAGCAGCGCTCCGCGCTCGGTTATTATAAAAAGTACGCGGGTCCGGTCTCGAATGAGACGCTCGCGCTTATCAGCGAGGACGCCGAGCTTATCCGTGAGAGCCTGGCGACTGCCGACAGCTTCACGGCATTAAGCCTTCAAAACACGCTTCGGGGCCTTGCAGGTCTTGCAAACGAAGTGTGCGATATCATCGAAATGAACGCCTCCGGCGAATACCCGCGCGAGATCAAGCTTCTGCCGCCGTTCACGTATATGACCGTGTTCGGGAAGGATTCGCGTTCGTTCGAGATCGGTCAGGGGCTCAAAGCCCTGCTTTGCATCGCGCTTTTCACCGCCGGGATGTACGCATATGAGCGGCAGTCGGGCATGACGAAGCTTTTGAGGGCTCTTCCGGGCGGCAGGCGGAAGCTGTTTCTGAAAAAGGAGCTGTTGACGCTCGTTTTCAGCCTATTGACCTTCGCCGCGGTGTATCTGCCTGAGATCGCCGCCCTTGCAAAAAACGAGATCTACGGCGGTTTCGCGTACTTCGATTATCCGATGCAGGGGCTTGAGCTGCTGCGCGGATCGAAGCTGCCGCTCTCTGTCGGCACAGTGACCGTGCTGCTCTATATCATGCGGCTGATCGTGATATTCCTCGTCGGGAGCGCCGCGGGGCTGCTGAGCGGCCTTACCGACCGGGTGAACGCCGCGCTCGTGCTGAACTGCGCCGTGTTCGCGGCGCCGGCGTGCATCGTAGCCATGGGCGCGGAAGCGCTCTATCCCTTCACTCCGCTGCCGCTTATTTGGGGCTCCGGCGTGCTCTTTTGCGGCGAGAAGGCGTATGCGCCGGTCTGGTTCGTGCTGCTCGCGGCGATGACTGCCGTAAACTGCTTTATCGTCTGCGCGCGCAGGACCGCCGCCGTCGAAGCCTGAGTCGGGAGCGACTTTATATTACGCATAAAAAAAGACCGGGCCCGGTCTTTTTTTGTTTTCTTTATTCAGTCTTCATCGTCCTCGTTGGGCCCGACGGAGGTCATGCGCTTCAGCAGCACTCCCCCGTTCTTTTTGAGCCAGCCGTGCCATTTCTTATACTCCGGAAAGACGCTCAGCACATGGGTGTAAAAGCGCTCTGAGTGGTTCATTTCCCTGCGGTGGCAGAGCTCGTGCACGACGACGCTGTCGATAACTTCGGGCGGGGTGAGCATCAGCAGGCAGTTGAAATTGAGGTTGCCTTTTGATGAGCAGCTGCCCCATTTCGTGCGCTGGTTTCGGATCGTGATCCTGCCGTAGGTCACGCCGACCTTCGGGGCGTAATAAGCGACGCGCTGCGGGATGTATTTTTTCGCCCTTTCGGCAAGCTCACCGAGTTCCTTTTCCGTCAAGGCGCCCTGCTGCTCCGCTTTGTCCTGCTGATTTTCGGCCTTTTTCATATTGCGCTCTATCCATGCAGTGTTTTCACTCACAAAGGCGTCGATCTGCTTTTGCGGTGCGCGAAGCGGGGCGCGGACGATAAGTTCCGTGCCCTTTATCTGCATGCCGAGCGTTTTTCTGTTGCTTCTGATCAGGGTGTATTTGATCATTGATAGTCTTCAATACCGAAAGGATCGAGCGTGACGTAGAAGTTTTTCCGCTCACGCTTGACGTCAACGAGCAGGCGGAGCAGCATCTCCCAGCGCCAGCCGAGCGTTTCCGCAAGTTTATCTGCGTTTGCTATGATGACTCCGAGAGGAGCGGTGCTCTCGCTGAGGACGTCGTGCAGCGCGTCGAGGTTGCCGCCGTACCATTCGGGCAGATCCAGCGCCTTCTTGAAACAGGCGTGCATTTCCTTGTTGTTTTTTATCTTTTCGCCGTCAAGCAATACTATCTTCATTTTCCGACCAAAGCCTTTGCTGTGCAAAGGCAACCTTTCTCGGCAGTTTTTGCCGGTTTTGCTTGCATAATTGCCGCGCAGCCTGCGGCAAAGGCACAAAAGCGCCCTGTGAAAAACCTGTTTTTTACATTATCCTCCGTAAAGCAGAGTAAAGTGTTCGTAGTGGTCTCCGGTGTAATAGATCAGCCCGTCGTTCGAGTAAACTATACGCTTTGCGCCGCGGCTCGAACGGCCGAGCGTACCGATGTCGCACTCATGATAGGTCCTTCCGCTCTTGGTCGGAAGCTGGCGCTCGTAGTTGCCGAAATAGTCGCCTCCGATGCATTTGCCGGGGGCATAGGGCTCGAGGCTGCCGCCCGTCCAACCGAGCTCCTGGGCTTCTTTCTTGGTAATGTAGTTGGAAGGGAGATGCCCGTAAAGGTGAATATAGAGGGCGACCTCGTCCTTTGAGTCGTAGATCCCGTCCTCGGCTACCGGCGCTTCCGTCGGCGGAACGGCAGTGGGCTTGGGCGTTGCAGTGGGCTTGGGCGTTGCCGTCGGCTTAGGTGTTGCCGTCGGGACAGCCGTCGGCAGTTCGATCGGAGCTGAGGTATCCTCCGAGGGGGCTTTGGTGTCCTCCGGGATCGCTGTGGGCAAAAGGATGAGCCCCTGCGTTTCGGCCGGATCATCGCCTTGATCTATCGGCTGCTTCGGCCTGCACGCGCCAAGCGCGAGCACGGTCAGCAGCACGAGAAGCAATGCAAAAATGCGTTTCAACCTGATCTGCATTTGTCTTTTCTCCTGTAGAGTCGTTCGGAAAAGCGTAACCGCCTTGCGGCTGTTCGCAAACTTCCACAATTAAATTATACAGAAGATCCGAGGTGTTGTCAATTCGGGGCGCGTGAGTGTGAATATTTGCGAATGGCGGTGAAATATGCTACAATGATCAGGTAAAAACGGGAGGAGCAAGCGATGCGGGCAAAACGGATCCGGACAGTACATATCGTGTTTTTCATCTACTGCGCGGTCATGCTGATGCTGCTCTTTTTCCGCGATCCGTACGACCGGGCTATCCCCTATTGGGAACAGATCAAGAGCAATCACAATCTGATCCCTTTTGCGACGATCCGGGTGCAGCTGCGCTGCCTGTCGTCTGAAAGCGCGGTGCTGAGGCGGTACGGTTATTCCAACTTTTTCGGGAACATCATTCTTTTCATCCCGCTCGGGTTTTTGCTGCCGTGGGTTTTCCCCAAGCTGCGCAGATCGTGGAAAACGCTTTTGGCGACCGCTGCCGTGATAACGCTCGTGGAGATCCTTCAGCTTTTCACGCTTCGGGGTTACGCGGATATCGACGACCTTATGCTGAACCTTTCAGGCGCCGCGATCGGATATTGTCTGTACTGGATCTGTCATAAGAAACGCAAGAAAGCTAAGCAATAAAAGAACTGCCGCTCCGCTTGGAACGGCAGTTTTGTTATTCGGTAGATTACAGATCGTAGTACTGTTCGAATTCTGCGGGATGCGGGATCTTGTTGATGCGGGATGCTTCCTTGCGCTTGCGGTCGATCCAGATCTTGATGAGCCTTTCGGGGAATACGCCACCGCGGGTCAGATACTCATGATCCGCCTCGAGCGCGTCGAGCGCTTCGTCGAGCGTGGTGGGCAGGCTGTCGATCTTTTTCTTTTCTTCCTCAGGGAGGTCGAAGAGGTTGAAGTCGTAGGGGCCCCAGCCGCAGACGGAAGGATCGATCTCGTTGATGACGCCGTCGAGACCCGCCATCAGGATCGCCGCGTAGGCGTAGTACGGGTTGCAGGTCGCGTCGGGGTTGCGCAGTTCGAAACGCTTTGCCATCGGGCTCTTCGCATATGCGGGGATACGGATGACGGCGGAGCGGTTCGCTGTGGCGTAACCGATCGTTACGGGCGCTTCAAAGCCGGGAACAAGACGCTTGAAGCTGTTGGTGGAGGGGTTGGTGATGCCGCAGAGGGATTTTGCGTGCTTGAGCAGACCGCCCATAAAGTTATGAGCGAGCTTGGAAAGCTGCGCATAGCCGTTTTCGTCGTAGAAGAGGGGCTTGCCGTCCTTGGTGAGCAGCATATGTACGTGCATGCCGTTGCCCGCCTCGCCGTAGAGAGGCTTGGGCATGAAGGTGGCGGTGCAGCCGTCTTCGATAGCTGCATTATGGATGATATGCTTGGTGACCATGGTATTGTCCGCCATCTTAACGACGTCGTCGAGCTCGACCTCGATCTCGAGCTGGCCGGGGCCGCCGACTTCGTGATGATGATACTTGACCTTGACGCCCCAATCATCCATCAGCAGGCACATGCGGCTGCGGAGATTGTAATACCTGTCCTGAGGAACTTCGATGTGGTAGCCGCCGTGATGACGATTGGAGAAGCCGTCGCCGGTGGTCTCAGTGCTCCAATCCGCCTCTTCGGTGTCGATCTCGCAGGTGACGCGGTCGGGCCTTGTGATAAAGCGGACATCGTCGAACACGTTGAACTCGAACTCCGGCCCGATGATCATTTCATCGGCAATGCCGCTTTCCCTCATGAATTCCACAGCGCGCTTGATGACGTTGCGCGGGTACTGGTCAAAGGGACGGTTCTCGGGGCGGGCGATGATCATTGCGTCGCCGCTCATGGTGAGGGTGGGTACGTCGGAGAACGGATCGACCGCAGCAGTGGTAAGATCGGGGATGAAGACCATGTCGCTGTTTTCAACGGGTGCGTAACCGTAGTTGGAGCCATCGAAGCCGATGCCGTACTTCATGGTGTCCTCGGTGAAGCGCTCCGCGGGGATGGTGATGTGGCGCCAGCGCCCGTCGATATCGGTCATTTTGAAATCGACCATTTCGATGTCGTTGTCAAGGATGAATTCCTTGGCCTGTTCAATGGTTTCAAACAGCATGAATTGCCTCCTGAGCATAAAATTGCAGAAAAACCCGGTATTAACAATACCTTTTTGTGCAGGTTTATTTTGGCATATTCTTTCAGTGAAGTCAAGCAAAAACTAATATATATTTAATTGCATACAAAAACCAGGCCCTAACGGACCCGGCTGTGTTTTTCAGGATGATCAGTCTTCCTTCTTGCCTTCGAGGAACTTGTAGACGAGGGCAGCGATCAGTGCGCCGACGAAGGGACCAACGATGAAGACCCAGAGGGCACCCATGGGCTCTGCATTGCCGTTGATGAGGCACATAAGGGCGGGGCCGAAGCTCCTCGCGGGGTTGACGGAGGTGCCGGTGAGACCGATGCCGAAGATGTGCACGAAGGTGAGGGTCAGGCCGATGATGAGGCCGCCGAAGGAGCCGTGGGGATGCTTCTTGGAGGTTACGCCGAGAATGGTGAATACGAAGATTGCGGTGAGCGCGATCTCTACGCCGAGGCCGGCGAGGATATTGCCGTTGACGCCCGCAAGACCATTGGTGCCGAGGGCGCCGGTCATATCTTTAACTTCACCGAGATGGAAGATGAGGGAGAGAAGCGCGGAGCCGGCAAATGCGCCGAGGCACTGGGAAATGATGTAGCCGATGAATTCGCCGAAGCTCATGCCGCCGCTGACGAGAACGCCGAGGGAGACCGCGGGGTTGATGTGGCAGCCGGAGATATTGCCCACGCAATACGCCATTGCAACGATGGTGAGGCCGAATGCAAGAGCGGTCAGGAGATAGCCGCAGCCGGAAGCAGCGTCACAGCCGACGAGCATCGCGGTGCCGCAGCCCATGAAAACGAGCACTAAGGTGCCGATGAATTCGGCAATGTACTTTTTGAATGAGTTCATAATGAAACCTCCTTAAAATTTGGAGCAGAGGCGAATCGATCTCCGCTCCTATAGATTATATCATATCGAGCGCCCGATTTCAACCTTTTAACATAAAAAGCCGGAATCCATGTGCGTTCGGCAAGTTGGAGCTAATGTTTTGCGCCCCATCGGGCTGCAAATGCATCGGCACCCGCCGGTTTATGGTACGAAGTAGATCAAAGCCGTCGGCGACGCTGTCTTTTCCGCTCTTTTTCGATATGATTTTCGATATAAATTTTTTCAAAATAGATTGACTATTAATTTGTTGCGTGATATACTGTAATAGTAAAAATATCCCAGTGCGGTCCGTCCGCTCTGCATATCGTTTCAATTACTTCCGGGAGGAGCTGCAAAGCCCGCTTCCGGATCATGGAGAATTAAATCGTATGAATAATCACAGCAGTGTTCTGAATAAAATCGTTTCCGCGATCGGTCTTATTCTTTGTGTCGTTTTCGGCCTCATGCTCATCTTCAATCTGCTGATAATCGCCAAAGGTCTTATCCAGCCCGACGTTCCCCCGTCCGTCTTCGGCCTTACGCCCATGGTCGTCAAATCCGGATCTATGAGCAGCGACGTTCAGCACAAGCTCATGCGTACCGAGATCATCGATATGACCGATGAGCAGCTCGATGCGATCAAGGTCGGCGACGTCGTTTATTCAATGGTCGGCGACTACAAGCTCGAAAACCACATCGTCAGCGTAAACAATATGGATGACGATGAGTCGTCATTCTACCTTGTCGAGCGTCCCGCGGCGGACCATATCGAGGTCGGAGATCTGATCTTTTCAAAAAAGACCGACGCGGGCGACGTCAAGGTCGGCGACGTGATCTCCTTTATGGAGAACAAATCCGTAGTTACGCATAGGGTCATCGGCATCAAAGACGAAAACGGCAGCCGTTCCTTCGTTACGAAGGGCGACGCGAACAACGGAGAAGACGTTGGCGATCCCGTGCCGGAATCCGCTCTGGTAGGCGTCTACAAGGCCCGCGTTCCGATGCTCGGTGATTTCATTTACTTCCTGCAGAAGCCCCTCGGAATGGCGATCTTCATCGGTGTTCCCGTGCTTGCGTTCATAATCTTCGACATTATCCGCCGCAGCCGCAGCGGAAAGAAGGACGACGACAAGAAAAAGGAGCTTGAAAAAGAGCTGGAGCGCCTGCGTGCCCTTGCGAAGGAGCAGGAAGCAAGGCTCAACGCCGAAAAAACAAATTCCGACGTATCCGCTCAGCCCATCGAGAGCGAAAAGGTCGATCCGCCGGTACAGTCCTGACCGTTTCCCGTCCCCCCCGTAATTCCGGACCGGCGGCATAAGCCGACAAAACCCTCGCATTTATTTATTAAGGTATATTTCCGGCTGAACGACGCCACGGTCGTGCAGTCGGCAGTATAATTGTGGATCCAACCTAAGGGGAGCACGCCGCGCCACGGCAGCGCCGCTTCCGCAAGGGTTAAATTCACCGTTGGGACAACGCTTTGTCCCGATTATCCCTCAGGGCAAATCGTTGCCCCAACACACAATATTATAGGAGGAAAAATTCTATGAAGAAGAATTGGACCACGAGAGTTGCAGTCGCACTGCTCGCTCTCACCATGATCACCAGCTGCTTCGTCGGCAGCACCTTCGCAAAGTACGTCACCCGTGCTGAAGGCGAAGACAATGCCCGCGTTGCAAAGTGGGGCATCCTGCTCGGCATGGAAGGCGACGACATGTTCGCTCCCGAGTATGAAGCGGATGACGAGAGCTTCACCGGCTCCGATGACAATGACGATCCCATCCTGAGCGTTCGCGTGGATCCCGACTATGACGGCGACATCACCGACCTCGTAGCTCCCGGCACCACCAACGACGGCTTCAAGGCGACCATCGTCGGCAAGCCCGAAGTTGCAGTTCGCTACACCCTCCACATCGATCCCGATTGGTCCGACGTAGTTCTGCCCGCCGGCGAGTACACCGACTTCACCAAGCTCGTGAAGAAGGGCAATGAGCAGAGTGCAGACGATCCCGAGTACGGCTATTACGACACGTTCACCCTTGACGAGGACTACGCTCCCGTCAAGTGGGACATCAAGGTCTCCAAGAACGGCGGCACCCCCATCGGCCTTGTTGAATACGCATTCGCTTTCAATGAGCAGCTCGCACTGGCAATGGGCATGACCAGGGACGGCGTTTCCGCGACCAATGCCGCGAACATCGTTAAGACCTATAGCACGCAGCTTGCCAACCTGCTTCTCAGCATGCTGAATGATCAGGGCGAAGCCGGTGCATCCAACGCAGTGTTCACCGTTGCGGATGACGGCACCATCGACCTCTCCATCGACTTCGATCCCAACAGGTCCCTCGACTTCGAGTTCAGCCTTGCCTGGAAGTGGCCCTTCGAGCAGGGTGAGAAGATCGAAGAGAATCCCGACATCTACGAGTTCGACGCAGCTGACACCTGGCTCGGCAACTTCGTTGCATACAAAGAGTTCGGCGAATGCGAGGACTACGCAGAAGAGTTCGACGCAGCTGAGCAGAATGGCGCAGCCTACACTATCGGCTTCAAATTCACCGCTACCGCGACCCAGATCGACTAATTTCGATCAGCTAAGCATCTGACGTCAATTAAATGCTATTCCGACCCGCTCTCGTGGCGGGCGGGTCGGATCCCATGATGAGGACGTCCCCCGTTCCCCGTTCGGAACGGATCAATGTGCCCGGATACGGGCCTATTGATCTGCACCGAGATGCTCGATCCATCAGCCCGGCGGAGCGCCGGGAGAGCGGCGCTGACCGCTCATTGAGAAGGGAGTTCAGCTTATGGCAAACAGCAAAAAAAGAAGAAATTGGCTTCTGCCGACGACGCTTATTCTGTTCATTCTGTCGGTCATCACGCTTTCGCTGATGGCTGTGGTGACATATGCCTGGCGCAGCGAAGACCCCACCCATCTGCTCACCTTCGAAAACGAAAAGCTGACCTGGGACGAGAACACCGAGGTCGGTGAAAACGGCGTTGCGCACCTCTCCTTCTTCAACACTTATTATCAGAACGTCAACTCCGAGAACGGCGATAATGTTTTCGCGCCGGGCACGGAGCAGGATACGCTGATCCGTCTTAAGAACAACAGCGACGACGAGATCACCTACACCGCTATCGCATGGACGATCAAGGAATGCGATATTCTTGAGCTCACCGGCGATTTCCGGGCCGAGGGTGCTACCCCGACCAATAACTACGAAGGCCTGCTGCCTCCCAACGTCACTCCCGATGATCTTCTCGGCGTTGGAGCCGTCACCGGTACTGTCAGCGCAAAGGGTATTCAGGACTTTGATATCGGCTGGGAATGGATCTTCGAGCGCGGCGACGAAGTCGAGCCCGGCATCTATGAATCCGATTTCCCGGATACCTACCTCGGCAACAAAGCGGCATGGGATACCGCCGATGACTCAACGATCGGCTTTGCGATCATCGTTGAAGGCGAGACGCCTGTTCCTACCCCGCCCACCGGCCAGGGCTCGATGATCTACTGGGGCATCGGCCTCGTTGCTGTCGCGGGCATTATCTTTGTTGCAGAACTGATCTTCTATCGCAGGCAGAAGAAGAAAGAAGAGCAGGAAGAAGCCTGATACAGCAAACCGCTGATCGTGCGAAAGGAGCAACCGGAACCGATGCCGGAAAAGGTTGATAACAGCCAATTGAAGAAGCCGACCGTTGGCAGGATCGTTCTGATCATCTTCGTGTTGCTTGTCGTCTACTGCTGTGTGTTCAGCCTCATCGCAAGATTCGTCAAGTCCGAATCGATACCGATGCCGCTCGGGTTCGGCGCAGCAACCGTGCTGACCGGCAGCATGGAGCCGACGCTGCACGTGAACTCGGTTGTCGTTGTCACAAAAGCCTCGCATTATGAGGTCGGCGATATCGTCGTTTACCAGACCGGAGGGACGCCGACTATCCACCGGATAATCGAGCTTGACGAAGCTTCCGGGATCGTTGTCACACAGGGCGATGCGAACAACGCGCCCGATGAACCATTCACGACTTCACGGTTAAAAGGCAAGCTTGCTTTCTCCATCCCATTCGTTGGGATCGTGTTCCGGTTCATAAAGACCGTTCCGGGCATTATAATGATCCTCGTTTTGGTCTTCACGCTGTTCTACCTTTCCGTCCGGGCAAAGGAACAGGATGCGGCTGCTGAAAAAAAGGCCGGCGAGATGAGGGATGAGATCGAGAAGCTCCGTCACGATCTTTCGATTTGCGATGATGGGTCTTATAAAGCGCTGATTGCTCGTGAAGAGCAGGAGATCGACAGCAAGAAGGAAGAGATCAAGCGGCTTCGTGCGAAGCTTGGGCTTGATGATCAGCCAAAAGACAATTAAGATGGATGATGGTTTTTCTGCCTGATGGCAGTTTCAAAGGTTAGGAGGGATCGTATGAAGAACAAGAAAGCGTCAAGAGGCATTCTGATCGACATTGCGCTTTTGCTTGTTTGCCTCGTATGTATTACAACATGCCTATCGTCCGGCATTATGGCGCGTTTCGTTTCACGCACGGATAGCGCTGATAAGGCACGTGCCGCAAAGTTTGACGTCAGCGTTAGTGCCAGCGATACTACTGCCACGCTTTCGCTCGACCAGAATACGGCTGAATACAGCATGAAGATCAGCAACCATTCCGAAACTGCGGTCTCCTACTCTCTGATCATAACCTTCGAGAACGACGTCACCGATCTCATCACGGCAAAAGTCGGCGACAGGGAATTCCATCCCGACAGCAGCGGCAAGATCATCTGCATTGACGATATCGGCGTAATACAGGCCGGCAAAGATGTGGATGCGGTGTTCAGCTTGATCGTTAACAATGCATTTATCAACGGCCTTACCGAGATCGTTTTCAGTACCGACGTTCGGTTCGTCCAGGTGGATTAAGGAGGAGCAAATATGACGCAGACGTTCAAAGACCTCTCTCCAAAGCGCCGTTCTCTCCGAATCGGATTGTTGATACTTGCACTCGTTCTTTTGACGGCCACCATCGGAGTTTCGGCCAAGTACGTTTCCGATAAGCGGGCTTTTAAAGGGACTTTGATACTCCCCCCTTCCGATCTGGTCATCTTTACGGTTGGTCCGGAAGTGGAAACAGCAGCCGCCGGTGAGGATATCACCGTTGACATCAGTCTTTCCGGTACGTATGCGGCTCATTCGATGCAGCTCAGATTGTCGTATGATATGGATAAGCTGGAGCTTGATCTCAGCAATATCGTAAAGGAGTCCGTGCTCAACGCTATTACCGGCAACGGCGGTTGGGTCGAGATCAAGGAGAACCCCCAACACGAGGTAATCATCATGGCGATCTCCACCAGCGAGAGCTTTTCCGTTGAAGGCAAGATCGTTTCCTTAAAGTTCCATGTTAAGGATACTGCTCCCGCAGGAGAAGCAAAGGTCAAGCTTACTGTTGACGAACTGAAGTACGTTCCTGTGGATTCCACCCTCGCTTCTGAGCAGATCGACATCCCGCACAAAGTTCAGCCCGAGGAATTCATCATTCCCATCGCTGCAGGCGAAACCGGCGAGCCCGGCAACACCGCCAAAGCACAGCCTGCTACGACGGCTACTCCGGAGCCCGAAGATCCCGTCACTGAGGAGACCGACGAGCCTATGGATCCAACTGATCCGGTCGATCCCACCGATGATCCCGATGATTCGACTGAACCGGTGATTACGCCAGAGAATCCCGATGATTCTATCGATCCGATAATCCCGACCGATAATCCCGATCCCGAGGATCCCGGAGTCGGCGAGTGATAAACAAATACAATCATGAAGACCTATGCAAGACTGCATAGGTCTTGTTTTATGCTCATCGTACCGTGCCGCATTTGTCCGGGCTGCCTTCAGCGCACACCTGCGTCTTCCTGCGGATGGATCCGCCGGTTGTACGGTTAACCTCCACTCAAGCATTATGCATTCAGATTCCGTTTGTACCGTTGGTTTTGCAGTTGAAGCCTTATCCGTTGTTTATCCCCTTCCATCGGCCTTTGATGTGTTGTAAATCCGGTCTATAAGAGAAAATTGTTCTTCCGTTACAGGCCCAATATGAGCCTTTTATCGCATGGCATTATCGGTTCAGAGCTATGTACCGAATAACGTTCGCCAAACATGCAGTAAAGTACAAACAATAGTTGTAAAGGCTCATTAGTTTTGCCGGACGCCGTTAAACAAACAAGCCGATTCCAAACATGGGATCGGCTTGTCTCGATCAGTTATTCGGTTTTAGCCGTACTTGTTCGGCCGTTATGTCACTGAAGAGTCCATTTCCCAATTATCCTTACCAGATTGCGCATGATCAATATCGCGTCGTTTGCAGTGACTTCGCCGTCGCCGTCAATATCGGCATTGATGAATTGCTGGCCTGTGAGGGTAATGATGCTCATCGCATGCCTCATTGCAAGCAGTGCGTCGACTGCTGTCACTGTTCCGCTCAGGTCGACGTCGCCAAGCAGATACTCTGTGTAAGTCGCGGTGTAGGTCGCGTCGCCGGTTACCGTTGCGATCTCGGGATCCCAGCCTTTGAAAATGTACCTATGCAGCCCATCCGAAGCCTTGGTCGGAGTCTCGCCGGTGTAGACGGGAGTGTCGCCGTATGCGACATCGATGACCTGCAGCTCTGTGCCGTCCTCGTTCACGAACTTTATCGTGTACAGCCTTACAGCTTCATTGTAAATCGCTGTATAGGTCGCTTCACCTGTAACAGCCGCGATCTCGGGATCCCAGCCAGCAAAGGTGTAAGTATGATCGACGGTCGGAGCCTTGGTCGGGGTCTCGCCTGCATAGGCGGGAGTGTCGCCGTATGCAATCTCGGAACTCTGCAGCACGGTGCCGTCATAGTTCACGAACTTGATCGTGTACTTGTTGACGGTCGCAGTGTAGGTCGCTGTGTAAGTCGCGTCGCAGGTTACGGACACTATCGCGGGAGTCCAGCAATCGAAGGTGTAGGTGTACTGCGCGGTTGCTTCCTTGGCCGGAGTCACACCGTTGTACTCGGGCATCTCGCCATAGGCCACTTTGCTGCTCTGCAGCACTGAGCCGTCCTCGTTCACGAACGTGATCGTGTATTCGTTGACGGTCGCGGTGAACGTTGCGGTGTAGGTTGTGTTGCCTTCAACAGCGGCGACTTCCGGAGTCCAGCCCGCGAAGGTGTAGGTGTACTGCGCGTCAGCGGGCTTGGTCGGAGTCTCGCCGTTGTATTCGGGCACGGTGCCGTATGCAACGTTCTCGTCCTTTTCAAGCTCCGTGCCGTCGTAGTTGTTCCAGGTCACGGTGTAGGTGTTCGTTGCGGTGGTAAAGGTTGCGGTGTAGGTCGCGTCGTCGGTCACTTCTGCCACAGCAGGGGTCCACTTATCGAAGATGTAGCTGAACTGCGCATCGCCGGGCTTTACGGGAGTTGCGCCGTCATAGGTGGGAACAGTGCCGTAGGGTACGTTCTCATCGGTTTCAAGCACCGTGCCGTCTTCGTTCTTCCAAATAACGGTATAGGTGTTGACTGTCGCGGTATAGGTCGCGGTATAGGTCGCGTCTCCGGTGACAGATGCGATCTCGGGAGTCCAGCCGGAGAAGGTGTAGGTAAACTCGGCGGTCGCTGCCTTGGTCGGGGTCTCGCCGGTGTAGGCGGGAGTCGCGCCATAGGCTACTTCACTGCTCTGCAGCTCGGTGCCGTCCTCGTTCACGAACTTGATCGTGTACTTGTTGACGGTGGAGCTGTAGGTCGCGGTGTAGGTCGTTTCGCCGGTGACCTCCGTGATCTCGGGAGTCCAGCCCGCGAAGGTGTAGGTGTACTGTGCGGTCGCTTCCTTGGTCGGGGTCTCGCCGTTGTAGACGGGAGTCTGACCGTACTCGACTTCGCCGCTCTGCAACTCGGTGCCGTCCTCGTTCACGAACTTGATCGTGTACTCGTTTAAGGTTGAGGCGTAGGTCGCGGTGTAGGTTGCATCGCCGGTGACGGCTGTGATCTCCGGAGTCCAGCCTGTGAAGGTGTAGGTGTACTGCGCGTCAGCGGGCTTGGTCGGGGCCTCGCCGTTGTAGGCAGGCATTGCACCATACTCGACTTCGCTGCTCTGCAGCTCGATGCCGTCGTAGTTCACGAACTTGATCGTGTACTTGTTGACGGTCGCGGTGTAGGTCGCGGTGTAGGTCGCTTCGCCTGTGACTGCAGCAATCTCGGGAGTCCAGCCCTTGAAGGTGTAGGTGAATTCAGCAGTCGCTGCCTTGGTCGGGGTCTCGCCGGTGTATTCGGGCGTTGCGCCGTATGCCACCTCGCTGCTCTGCAGCTCGGTGCCGTCCTCATCCACGAACGTGATCATGTACTTGTTGACGGTCTCGGTATAGGTCGCGGTATAGGTCGCTTCGCCGGTGACTGCAACGACTGTCGGCGTCCAGCCTGCGAAGGTGTAGGTGTACTGCGCGGTCGCCGCCTTGGAAGGATCCGCGTGAGTGGGGACTGTGCCGTACTCGACCGAGGTGGTGTTGATCACGGTACCGTCGTCGTCCTTCCAGGTGATGGTGTAGCTTCTCTTGGTAGCGGTGAAGTTCGCTGTGTAAGACGCATCACCGGTGACAGTGGTGATCTCTGGCGTCCAGCCGGAGAACGTATATGTGAACTCTGCCGTCGCCTCTTTGACGGGATCGGCATGGCTCGGAGTTGCACCGTACGCGTATTCCTCAAGCTCCACCATGTCGCCGATGATCCAGGTGATGGTGTACCTCTTGAGCGTCATGTTCCAGGTCGCGGTGTAGGTCGCATCCGCGGTCGCGGGAACGATCTCGGGATCCCAGCCCGCGAAGGTGTAGGTGTACTGAGCGGTCGCCGCCTTGGAAGGATCCGCGTGAATGGGGACAGTGCCGTATTCGACTGTGGTGGTGTCGATCACGGTACCGTCGTCGTCCTTCCAGGTGATGGTGTAACTGTTGACCGTTTGAGTGTATGTCGCGGTATAGGTCGCATCCGCGGTCGCGGGAACGATCTCGGGATCCCAGCCCGCGAAGGTGTAGGTGTACTGAGCGGTCGCCGCCTTGGAAGGATCCGCGTGAATGGGGACAGTGCCGTATTCGACTGTGGTGGT
>JAFXSG010000006.1 GCA_017525875.1 Clostridia bacterium
AGAAGACAATTATGGATTATATTGCCGAAAAGCGTCCTGATCTTTTGCCACTTTATGATGAGATATACAACAAGCATAATCGAAGCTACTTTGAAGCATTGGAGAAAAAAGCGGAAGAAATGGCAAAGACATGTGACTGTCCGTTCGTGGATAATGAAATGCCATATGGCAGGGTTCCGCAGGGGCATCCAGTAATAGTGGATTATTTCTACCACGAAGAGATCAGAGGGTCGGATAATACTGGAAAACGAAATAAATAAGAAATATAACGTAGAAACGCCTCCGAGCCGATGTGGTTCAGAGGCGTTGCTGCGTCTATCGGGTTATGCCTTGATCTCGGTGCCGTCCTTGAAGGTCACTCGGATGTCATCCTTGTTGTGAACGGTGATGTAGTCCACCATCGCTAGCCAGTCTGTTTCCCGGAACTCTGTCAGCGGCTCCCGGTCTCGCAGCTCATTCAGATAGGATTCGATCTGGTGCTTTCGTGCCATGCGCTCGGCAATCAGGTCAGTGACCTCGGTGTGTCTGGCCTTGGCCTTATCGAACCGATACACCAGACCATCGTACAATACGGAAACTCCGCGTGCGTATTTCCGCAACCTGATCATCTGGGGATTAGAAGATATGGGACGCAGAATTCAAGAGAGCGGCGTGCTTCAGATTACAGATTGCCTATAACAGTTACAAGAAGAATAAGTTGAACCTATTAATTATTCCACACTTTTTAATTATTCCTCCGACAGTCGATTTTGAGGGGTAAGTTTCACAGGCCACAGAACCGGCCAGCGACAATCGAATAAACAGAAAAAGGGCTTCCGAAGCTCTGCTGTAAAACACAGCGGAACCTCGAAAGCCCTTTATTTCAAGCCTTTTTCAGCACTTATGTTCCGGAGAAGGCTTTTTCTGTTTGTATCAAAGACAGCGTCTTTATAGATCCTCCTTCCTATTGCTGTCCGTTTTTCGTAATATGACTCATAATGCATACTTATTTACTGGCTTGCCTCATTAGGCATTTCTTCGTCAAATAGCACTACCATTATACATTATACACTGATGCGATGACATTTCAATTAAAAAGATGACTTGGATTAAGCCGCTAATTTGATTAACGCATAGAAAACAGCACATGAGAAACAGATGGAATTTGCCCTAAAAGGGCGAAAATGGCCCAAAAGTGTGCAACGCGGTTGGATTGAACGGGTGATAATTGCCTATAAGTGTGCAACGGGATCGGATCATAAGGTGGATAATTGCCCATCAGTTTTCTACGCGGTTGCACAGAAAAGCGAAACATCGTGTCCTTTCAGAAGACCGGACACAGGCCCTGTGCAACTGGTGTGCAACCGGTGTGCAACGCAGGCGATTTTAAGCTGTTTTAAGCTTACTCAAGGCAATTTGCGAATGTTCAAAAAAGCCTTATAAATACTGGGTTTTTGGCATTTTGAGCAAAGAAAGAACCGGGTTGGAAAAACCCGGTTTTTGGTGCACCGGAGCAATCCAAATCCGAACCCGTATTCTGTTCTGCAAGCGCGGTGTTGAGATTATCAAACGTAATGGTGCTTGTCCCGTCCTTGTAGTTGAAGGTAATCACCGTTTTGTCGTCGTAGAGGAAGATGGCGTTGACGAAGGTATCAATCAGCATCTTGCGGTGGGATTTCTGCCGCACGTCCAGCTTGCGGAAGCGGTGCAGCCAGAAGGTCATAAACTCGGCGCTGACTTTGGGCTTTGCCAGCTTCTCGCAGGCAATACGGGTTTCCAATTCTTCCTTGTTGGCCTCCAGTTCCTCCAGCCGTCCCTTCGTGGACTTGGTGAGGATTCCTTGTTGGATGGCGTTCAGGAGGTTTTGAATGGCTGTGTTGGTTTCCCGCAACTGCTGCTCGTACAGAGGGAGGTTGACATTCTCCCTATCCTGTAAGTCCATGAGCATGGAGACAATGGCTTCTATGGCCGCATCGTCCAATACCATCTTCATGGTTTCGCTGACAACCAGATCCTCGATCAATTCTTTTTTGACAGGCCGCTTGCGGCATTCTGCCCGCTTTTTCTTGACGGACACGCATTTGTAGTAGCGGTGGACATTTCCCGTATGGCTGGTGCCGCTCTCGCCGCAGAGATAGGCCCCGCAGTATCCGCAAAACAGCTTGGTTGTCAGCAGATAGTCGTCCTCGGCCTTGTGGCGTGCCGGGGCCTTTTTGTTCTTCGCCAGCTTTTCCTGCACCCGCTCAAACAGGTCTTTGGGAACTATGGCGGGGATGCCGTCCGGCACGACAATATCCCGGTAGGCGTATTCGCCCATATAGCGGCGGTTCTTCAAAAGGTGCTGGACGCTGTTGTAGGTCATGCGCTGCCCTCGCGTATTCCTCATACCCTGTTCGTTGAGCCGGTCGCGGATTTGCGTCATGGTTGCACCCTCATCATATCGCTTGAAAGCATCCAGCACAAAGGGCGCAGTCAGCGGGTCAATCTGGAAAAATTGCTCGTCGTCAATGAGATACCCGATAGGAAGCGTCCCACCGTTGTATTTGCATTTCAGCGCATTGTCTGTCATGCCCCGGATGACTTTTTCAGAGAGATCAGCGGAATAGTATTCGGCATAGCCCTCCAAAACCGATTCGAGGATTATGCCCTCCGCGCCCTCGGAGATCACCTCGGTAGCGGACACCACCTTGACGCCGTTCTTTTTCAGCGCCGCTTTATACCGGGCGCTGTCATAGCGGTTCCGGGCGAAGCGGTCCAACTTCCAGACGATAATCATATCAAACAGCTTCTTGCCGCTGTCCTTAATCATGTTCTGGAACTCCGGGCGATTGTCCGTCTTGGCGGAAAAGGCCCGGTCAATGTAATGTCGTAGCACCGTGATGCCGTTCTTCTCGGCAAAGGCGGTACACTCTCTGATCTGTCCCTCTATGCTTTCCTCCCGTTGGCTGTCGGAGGAATAGCGGGCGTAAATCACAGCTTTCATTCTCTCGCCTCCTTTCGCGGCGGTTATTCCTCACCCTCCATCATTCTCAACAGTGTTTCTTTCAGCTTTCCGTTCATAGGAGATTGGGGATCAAAGCACATCTCAATGAAACGGCGCATTTCCTCTTTTTCTGGCGTGTACTTTGGCTTAAATTCGTAGGTCGTCCCCTGCGGTTGATCCGTCCGGCCAAAGATGTAATCCAGCGACACGTCGAAGTAATCCGCATAGCGGCGAAGCAGCGGGATCGGCACGCCGGATTGTCCGTTCTCATAGCGGTTGATGCTCGATTGTGTGGAGCCGATGGCCTCGGCCAGCCTTGCCTGGGACAGGCCGATGCTCTCCCGAAGCTCCTTCAATCGTTTACCCACTTCTTTCATCGTATCGACCTCCAATTTGGGTTGACTTTATTATAACTCAAATCACGAGATGAGACAACCCGGAAAGCAAAAATATCCGTAATTATTTTTGCTTGGAATTGACGCGGAACGGCGGCAATTCCTTCCGGCTGCGAGGGGCAGACGGAGAACAAAACAAAGCGGTGCGGCTGTCGTGCGGTGACAGCTCACGCCGCTTTTGTTTTGCGGATTTGGAGGAAATGTGGCCACACGGAACGCCTGTGTGGGTACCCATTTCCGACAAAGCCGGCAGGGTTTCCAAAGGGGGGAGGCAGTCCCCTTTGGCACACAACCTTTGGAACAAAGGTGTAGTGTGTTATACCTGACGGCGCGGCTGGCGGGAAAAATGAGGGTGTCGACTTACCGAACACACTCATTTTGAGCGACAGGAAAGCGGACAGGTTTTTGCGAGCGGGAGAGGCGAACAAAAACCCTGTTCGATTTCAAAAGCGTCGGGCAGGTATACCGTGCTCCCGTCCCTTACGCGCTCCGGCTCCCGCGCGTTTCCCGCCTACTGTGCCACGGTGAACAGTGCGTGGAAGTAGCCCTTTTCCGCCATGAGCTCGTCAAAGCTTCCGCTTTCCTCAATGTGCCCGTCCTTCAGGACGATGATCCCGTCATATCTTCGCAGCAGGGCTTCCTCCAGCGTATGCGTCACCACAATGCGGGTGATGCCGTTCAGGTCGAGCAGATCGCGCGTCACCTGATACGCCGTCTGCGCGTCCAAGGATGCTGTCACCTCGTCGGCCAGCAGCAGGTCGGATTTCTTCAGCAGACTTCGGGCAATGGAGATCCGCTGCTTTTCCCCGCCGGACAGTCCCTTGCCGTTTTCCCCGCATAGATAGTTCTCCCCGCGCTCCGCCAGAAACTCGTTCAAATGGGCGCGGCGAATGGCCATGTCAAGCTCCTCCTGCGGAAAGTCGCGGAACATAGTGACGTTATCCCGAATGGAGGCATTGAACACAAACACATTCTGCTGGATGTCGGAGATCATCTCATAGAGCGATTCGGCAGAAATGCTCCGCAGCTCCGTATCGTCGAAGAGAATATCGCCCTTGTAGTCCGCACTGCCCGCCATCAGCAGATAGAGCAGCGTGGTTTTTCCGCTGCCGCTGCCACCTACGATGGCATACGCCTTTCCCGCCTCAAAGACGGCGGAAACATCGTGCAGAACATCTTTTTCTTCCTCATAGCCGAAGGAAACTTGCTCCAAACGGACACCTTTTTCCAGCCCGGAAATATCGGTGCGCCCCGCGGAGGTAGGATTCTTCTCCAATGCCGAGGCCAGCTTGTCGATCAGGCCGCGGGCCGCCTTGCGGCTGGCCAGCAGACCCGGCAGCTCCGCAATGGGCTGGATCATAAAATTCATCAGGTTCACGAACATAATCACGGTGCCGGCCGTCAGTCCGCGTCCTGACAGTACAAGCCAGGCGCCTATCAAAAACACGCCGAGCTGTGCGCAGATACCGGCCACAGCCCCGATCATCCCTACGATGATCTTGATCCGCCGCTTGCCGAACTTTTCGCCCTCCAGAGCTCGATTGTTTGCGGCGAACAGCTTGAAAATCTCCTTTTCCGCCTTGAAGCTCTTGACGACGGAAAAACCGCTGAGGCAGTCATTGAGGGCTGCGGTAAAATCCTTGTTTCGCTCGGAAACCTTCTTCTCCGCAGCTTCCAGTTTGCTCCCCGTCAGCAAGGACGCAATGAGGGGAAGGATGGTAACGCCGACTGCGATCACGGTCATCAGCGGCGAATACCACAGCATCAGTCCGAGAGCGCCGAGGAAGGTAACCGATTTTGTAATCAGAGAGAGCTGTTGATCGAGATAATTCGCCTCGATGCTTGTCGCGTCATTGGTCATCGCCGACAAATAGGAGGCTGTGCTTTCATCCCGAAAGGATGCGATGCTTTTTTCCGTGAGCTTTTGGAATGCAAAATCCTTGTATTGCCGCATGGCCCGCCGGATATAAAATGGTACCGAGATATAGTCCAGCAGAAAAACTGCGATACACAGCAGCAGAAAACCGCCGCAGGTTTTTGCAAGAACGTCGAGAGGCAATGCGCCTTGCACCCCCGAGGCGGCGTCGATCAGCTGCCGGATAATCCACGACAGGATCAGATTGAGCGTGCCGGATACCAGCGAACTGAAAACAGCAACACAGAGAACCGGAATGTTCTTGTAATAGAATTGTGAGATGAGTTGTTTTTTCAGCGGTTTATTTCTCATGTTCGTCCACCTCCTTCCAGAGAGCGGACAGAGCTCCGTCCTCAAAGGCTTTGACGGCGTTTTCCAGGCTTTCCATCGCCGTCGTTCCGAGATTGTCGTGGGCACTCGCCCGGTCAAGATGGGCGACAAAGCGGACGGTGCTTGCATCATAACTGGGGGCGGCGTCGAAGCACCGTGCAAGAGTCAGGGCTTTCTCCAAGGAGGCGCGCGCCTCGTCTGCACTGCCGGTCTTGATCTGCGTATAGGCGAGACAAACGTGGAATACACCGTTCATCTTGTCCAGAAAGCCGGGCCTGTCCGCTTCTTTCAATCCCGAAAGAAGCTCAATCCCCCAAAGCAAGATTGCCTCCGCGGAGGAATAATCGTCTCGCGCACAAAAGACGTTCATATAGCCCATGACTGTGCGGATGAGGGCGGCGACGTTTTGCAGCAGGGCTCCCGACAGGAACGGCACGGCCTCCTCCGGGCATTTGAGGTTGGTAGCCAGCGTGAGACCGATCATGTCGTTGTAAAGCCCGCCTGCGTTGTGTTGTTTCAAAAGCTCTACCGACTTTTCTCCTTCGTCCAGCATCAGGTAAGCGTCCGCCATCTCGCCGCAGATCGTTTGCTCGCTGATCTCCGGGTCTGTATTTTGCGGGAGCAGCACAAGAGATTCTTCCAGCAGTTCCAAGGCGCGGCGAAGCAGGTCTTTTTTCTGGCTCTCTACACCGAACACCCGATACAGAACGGCGCTCTCGTGAACGACATCGAAGGCGTGTGGATATTTCTTCAATGCCTTTTCCGCCTCAAGAAGCCCAGCGCGGTCCTTGTCGTGGCGATATTCTTTCAGCTGTTGCACAGTCGCCGCCAATCGGTTGTCCTTCATTTTGTATCCCAGCAGCACGTCCACAGACGTGTCAAAGAAGTCCGCCATCTCCAAAATCAGGCCGAGTTCCGGTATGGAAAGTTTCGCCTCCCATTTATATACCGCACCCGCCGTCACGCCGAGCGCCTCGGCAAGCTGCTCCATGGTCAGCGACCTTTGTTTGCGGAACCTGCGGATATTCTCGGCAAGCATCATTTCCATGCGCCCGCCTCCTTTCGCCTTTGTATGTATCCATTATAAAGGAAACAGAGAAAGAAGTGAACACACTGTTCATACTAAAAAGATTTTATTTTTTATACCATTGGTAAAAATGACGTCATTTCCGGGCAAAGGAAAAGAGCAGCCGGGGGCTCGGCTACTCTTCATAATCTCGGGATAACTTTGGGCCAAAATGTCCTGAAGTTAGGCCTCTAATGGAATAAAGGTTGCAGATCAAAGCTATTGTCCATACCCGCGCTCTTTGCAGCAAATCCACGATACCCCTGATAGAATAACTCTTTCAATCGCAGGATTCCTCCACTTTGCCACTGCCGCCCCAGGTAAATCATCCCGCACATGGCAGCGTATTTGTCATAATAACCGCAAACATTACCCACAAAAAATGAAGATATAATAACTGATCGAGTGCAGCTACAATGGAGCGGTTGCTGAGAGGATTACTCTATAAACTAAACCTTTTATTTTACAGTTTATATCCTTGAAGTTCTAATGAATACTTTTCCTCACTAACACATGATAATGATATGAAGAATGAACAATTCCGTCTATTTCATAAATATCTTCTACATGATAAACAGAAAGTATTTTGAAGGCAAAAAACAGTTTTTTTATCAATTCATAATCCGCGTAAAAATGTGGAACTTTGTACTCTGGCCCTTCATTCATCAAGAGCGTTGTATTTTCATCAATCGACGGCCAGTTTCGCTTGAAGTTCTCTGAGGCTTTTGAACCAAGTGTCAGATAGCATTCACCGTCAGGCTTCAATACTCGTAGTAATTCTGAAATCGCTTGCTTGACTCCATTCGTATCAGAATGTGAAATGACATTTTTGCAAAGGATACAGTCGATGCTCTCATTCGCATACGGAAGAGTGCGCATATCTCCAATTTTATAATTAAAGTTTAAATTCAACTCTTCGGCACTATTTTTTGTTTTATCGATAGCATCCTTGCTAATATCAAATGCGAAAACGTCAAACCCATTTTGTCCGAAAAGGATTGAGTGTCTTCCAAGTCCGCAGCCAAGATCGAGAAAACTTGTATAACCGTTGTCTTTCCAACGATGCAACAGGTAAAACGACTCAACACTCGGGGTCAACCAGTAATTCTTAGATTCGCCGTTTACAGCTTTCCAGTCCCAACCTTTTGATTCAATCATCGTTTTTCCTCTCTTCCCTCGGGTATTTGTCAGTGAAATAACTCTTCCACATTAAGTTGTTATAGGGTGATTCTATCAACGATCTCGTATCCCGTTTCGGTAACTCTCGAAAATTCGATGCTCTTTACAACTGTCTCAAACGGGGAAAAGGCCTCCTGAATGGTGCGACAAATGCGCGGCAAATCCGCATGTGGATCATACAGCAAGGTCGTGTGAGGATACCAGGTGTCATCACATGTCCAATGATCCAGAAACGCATCGTATTGTGCCGCGATCCTGTTGTGCAGGGTCAGCAGAACACCGCTTTTTTGTGGTGTTGCCACAATAATAGATGTTTCTGACAGAACTTCAATCTTGTCAAAAAGAACGGAGAAGGGGCCAACGCCTTGCAGCAGTTCTTTACACCCTATAACAAAATCCATGTCATTATCCGAGGTATATGCCGCTATCGTAATATGCCCATATAATGCTGAGGGCACTGCCCCGTAAGAAGCCGCAGCCTTTTGAAGCATTCTCAGCTTTTCTGTTGCATGAGAATCCAATTTTGCAATCACGCACAGCATAGTTTTCTCCTTTTCCTATCATTCCGGCAGGGAATCACTGGTACAAGAGCTTTTATCAAATAGGCTCTTTGCGACCTCTTGCACTCGTTCGATTGGAAGCATACCAAGTTCGTCGGAGGTTTTATCAAGCAGGTTGCAGTAATCCGAAACGATCCTGTGGGCTGCAGCTGAATGACCGTTGCTGTCATCGGAAGAATCAGCTTCACGAACAAACTGCGCCAAAAGGTTCCTCTCCACGGAGTAGATCAGCTCTACCAGCTTGGCCCGGTACTCCAACAGCGCAGAGGACATGTCAGGCTGAAGAGCTAAATCTCTGGCGTGCTGTGCTTCGTGTTTGAGCAGGGACACCCTGAAATTCTCGCTGTCAAAGTCATAGGAGGTTTTTACGCAGTTGATGATTCCGTCAGCGTCTGTCCAGCCGCCCGTGCTGACTTTGCCGAAAGAAAGATAGTCCAGCCAGCTTTTCATAATAAATCCGTCCAGTAGCTTCACGGTATACGACTGCACCCCGTCCGGCAGTTCGACATCATAGGTCCTGCTCTCCGTTGTTATCCAAACATAAGGCCCATAGTAGCCCCCTGTTTTGCCGCCGAGGAAGTGAAATCCTCTGCGCTGAAATTCTCCGGCAACGGCCTCCTGTTCTATATCGTCAAGGCTGATATTCCCGTCAGTGATATGAAGAAGCGCCGCCAGCTTTGCCCGCAGTCTATCTTCGGCCGCGGCCCTATCGAGACGCAGATAAAACACGTCTCTATAATACTGCTTATAAGCGCGCAGCATGGCGTTGAGCGGTTCATCAATCGCATAGTTAAGATATTGTTCTTTATCAAAGATGGCCATGTATCGCTGATAAAGCGCGATCTGTTCCGGGAATTGCTTTACATAGTGAAGCGCTCCGACGAGATCGCCTTTTAGGATATAACCGCAGTATTCGTTTTCGTCAAACATTTCTTGCCCCTTTCCGCTCCGCATAAACATCGGGCCAAATTGGCCTGATGTTGGGCCTGCCCAATCGCAACCTCTACTTTTTCTTTCTTCCTCCCTGCGGAGTGGGATTCTTCAACAAACTAATAATTCCACAGGCAAAGCCAAACCGTTCAGTATGATTCACTGCCATTTTTTGGAGTGAGGTCATTTTATCTGCATCAGGTCTTTGTCTGTCCTCAAACAAATAGCTTTTTGCCTGTGTGCTATCATCACAGTAACCTATAATTGAAAACCTTTTGGCGAATAGTCTGATATTAGACTGCATTGATAGCTGTTTTGTCATCGGCGGATAGAGCAGCCAACTATAACAAAGAAACGCCAGAAAATGCTTCTCACGAAAATGAGTTTGGAAAAAAATCTTGGCACCATCCATTGACTGTTGAACAATACAAGGGGTAAGGTCTGCGCCTTGTTGAATATGACAGTTAATGACCGGCGTTCCGCTTGGCAATTTGGTTTTCTGCTCCGTGTCGAATGTCATATATGGCTCTCCGATTGTTTCCTCATCCAGATAAACCATTTCAAAGGGCTGGAATTGCAGCGATCCGATCTTAAATATGTTGACATTCATTATATGCCGAAACCATATCACATCTTCTTTGCTTATCCCAACTTTGCCTGTCCTTATATAATACAGGCGTGCGCGTAGAGATACGTCTTTGAACGTATCAAAAATAATTCGATCTGAAACTCCTTTTGCTTTATACTCACCATATTTTTGCAGCAGAAGAAAAGTGATAACCGTGAGCCTTGTCATAGGCATTCGGCGGCATAAAGCAAAATTGAAATCCTCACCAGAATATGCGGAAGCTGCGATCTCAGCAATGGTTTTTTCGGAAATTCTCTTTTTCACCGCAACTTCAATTTCACTAAGAAACGACAATTCTTCCAGCAGCTTATTTAACGAAAGCCCGTTACCACCTAGAAAAAAGCAGTTTTCAGTCTGGTTATTTTTCTTCAATAGAATCCTCCACTTTCAAAAATTCTTATGTGCTTAACAGCGTGACCATAAGCATTCTCCTCCTCCAAAGCAAGGATTTGTCAGAGAAATTTTATAAAGATAAAGATCTCATGATCCCGCCGGTTCCGATAGACATATCCATCGCTTTCAAAACCAAGGTCGTTATGCATCTTAATGCTCGCCGGGTTATCCGTTCTAACCTGATCGAACACCAACCTGTATTCTCTCTCCGCTGCGTATTCAAACAAGCGCGACAAGGCTTCCGAAGCAAATCCCTTGCCTCGTTCAGCGCTGCATATCTCTACTCCAACAGAAATGACGCTCCGACTTAGCTCATAAAGGGACGCATGCCCTACAAGCTTATTGCTGCACAGAACAGCGAACATCTCAAAGTAGTGACCCCGGTAAACGCAAGCGTTCCGTTCCTCTATCATATCTGCGGCCTCATTTGCTGTCATATCCGGATACAGAACGCTGCGAATTGCCTCTGCGTCTTTTGAATCGAAATGTCTTAGCGTGACCATAAGCATTCTCCAAATATCGTTTTGATCTTACAGCTCCCCAAGGGTGGTCATCGGCTTCTTTTTCGGATGTCGGCGGTATCCTGAACCGCTTTCGGCAGCCATTCGGCATTTATATAGTCAAAAGGTATAACCAGCTCCTTTATTTTGTCTTCGGGAGCCGGCCTTTTGATTCCCTCGGGCAAGTAATCCAATCCGACTTCACGAAGGGAAAGAACGGCGTCATGTATCCAGCCGACGGGCTGACCGTCGCAGTACAAGCAATAACAGCCGAACATCTTTTTAACATGAACATTCAACTCCTTGAGTCGATTCAACCATTCGGCAGCAAGCGCATCTTCTGTAATCGACATACGAATTCCTCCCAAAACGATCTGCCTATCATCTTCATGCGAGATATAGAACCTGTAAATACCGCCTTCGATCACGCCCGGCCTTGTATTCATGCCCTTTCCTTACTGGCGTATCCGTGAAAGGTATTCGTCATCCGAAATGCCGGGGGCAAACGTGCAGCTATATTCCTTTACAACGAGTTTCCCTGCATCGTATTTCTCATTCAGGACCGACCGCAAATAATCTGTAAAAAGGGATACAAACCATGCAACGCACGTCTCCGTATCATCAAAGGAAGGAGTTCCGAATTCGAGCCCTAGGCAGTTGTCCGGGGCGGCGCTCCACTTTCCTTGATAACACAGGAACACCTGTGTGTGGGTCTGATGAAGCTCGCCCGAAAGGTATTCTATGAAATACGCTCTGTGCGGGACACCGTGCTCTTTACAGTAAAGCCGTATCAGCTCCGCCAAGTCCCAGCACCAGCAGCAGTTGTTTTTTACGATCTCTTCCGGTGATGAAAAGGAATAATCCTGCACGGCAAAATCTTCGTCATCTGAAATGTGCAGGTTACCGGATCGATCCTTATATCCGTATTGTATGGATTTCACATAGCGGAAGAATTCTTCGATGTTCATAGCCAATACACTGTCAAGTGACGGCATTGCAAACGACCCCTCTCAAGCTGAGTTCTTTTATGATAAAGCAAGGGAACAAACGGTTTACCAATATAAAAAAGGTTAAGCCCGGGTACGCAGCATTCCTGTACATCAGCCCAATTTACTGCCCGGTATCTCAGCTCACCGTCTCTGAAAGATCTCTCATATAAGAGACGATGTCGGGAGGATATTCCCGCCTCAATACCAGCTGCGTCAGCATACGGACGGCATATTCTTCAAAGGCATTTTGATATCCCGATTCAGCGCCGTCAAGATAATAGGATTCATCTATTCCCGGGTATTTGGCTTTCCGAACCGTGATCGCCTCACGTTCGAGCACGGGGTGAACGACGGTATGGAGATATTCATGGACTGCGGAATCGATCCTCATAGCTCCGGACGTAAATATAAAGGCGTCATCCAAAGCATAGTGGTCGGAAGAATAAACACATTTTATCGGGTTCAAAACGATGCGCAGATCCCGGAAAGGAGCCCGATACCGCTCTCTGCAAATCTGCAGCGTTTCTTCCAGCAGATCCAACTCGCCGCAATGGGTCATGTTTTGTTCGGCTATCCATTCCTTTTCCCATTCAAGATAACGCCTGAACCCATTACTGTTCATGAGTTCTTTCATTGCCGTCGGGAAACCGTTAAGCCATTTCCAAAGGGAAGCTCCTTTTTCTTCCGGAGTTATATTTTTCGCCGATTCAATCCGCTTTACAAGAGAATCATAGTCTACAAATCGGTCAGAGGAAGCGTTCAGGAAGAAAGTTGCCGTTTCCAGGATGGCCGCCCGCGGCCAGAACGGGTAAACCTCACAGGATGCACGACGAGCTTCCGAAAAAATCGAGGGCATTTTTCCCGCCCCTATAAAACGCTCGACGGCGGCAATGTGCGCAGCATCCCGTTCGAAGGAATAGTAGTCGTATCCGCATTGAAGAAGGGCAAAGTATATAGCAGATATTGCAGGTATTCGCTCTATTTTACAAACCATTTCGATCTCATCCTTTATTAATGCTCATCGTCTGTTTTTTTCAAAGAGGCGCCGATCAGTCCCATAACGGAGAAAAATGCCGATACAGGAAGTCGCGGCATCCCGCATAGACCGGATCATCCAATTCGTCACGGATATTGTTTGCGCACCTTTTCAGCTCCAAAGGGTCCTCCTCGGAATATCTGTGGATGATCACGTTGCCCATCTTTTCTTCATGGAGTATTTCTTCAAATACGTTCAGAACATGCTCTTTCATGATTACGGGGACGTCTGTCGCGCACTCCCAAGTGTGTCCTTTGGTGTTCTTCAGGGAAATACAAGAAACCGGTTGGTACAGAAAGCCCTCTTTTCCGTCATACATTACCCTGAGCTGGTCGGGAAATCTCTCAAAATAGTGCTGGACCCCGGCTTTATCCGGCCCCATAGTAACGAAGTTTTCCTGTCTGCTCCGACAACACACAAGAGCGTAAACTCGATCTGTCGTGAAGTACGCGACCTTGCTCCCGTCAAAATGAGATTTTGCGTTTGCAAGAATGATATTTAGCCCCTTAAAAATACTGCCGTGATAAAAAACCGGTTCTTGTTTCATAACAAATTCTCCTGCTGCTCGCATTTTTCCTTGAAAGCCAGCTCTTTTTTTGCTTCCTCGACCGCGTCGGGATCGCAGCTTTCCACAGCCTTCGTGAGCCAGTATTCAGCCGCCTTGCTGTCCTGTTCCACATAAATGCCGCGGTTATAGAAACGTCCCGTAAGTTCCATGCCCTTGCCGTAACCGGCTTTAGCAGATTCAAGATAAAGCGCAAACGCTTTCCCCAAATCGCTGCTTGTCCCAAAGCCATAGTGAAAACATATACCCAGGTTATATGTAGCTTCGATATGCCCTAAATCATGCGCTTGCATCAGTAATTTGAAAGCCAAATCATTATCCTCCGGCACACCGTCGCCATAGATGTGTTTGATAGCGAGTTCAAACAGTTCTTGCCCATTCATGTACAGCACATCCCTCCGTTACAGTTTTTTTCTACGGGTACGGCGGCGCTTTTCTCCACAAGCTTTCCAACATTTGCAAAGCAACCTCTTGCAGCTTTTGCAATCCGCTGTCGTCAAGCGTTTCCGTCTTGCCGATGCTTCCCGCAATCAATGCCGCCATTTCTTCTTTTGTGGGCGGGATAATCGTTCCGTCCTCCGATTTCGGTAGTTGTTCCGCCATTTCCTCCCATGTCTGACGCATCAACTCCGGCGCGGTTCCGGACGAAGCGGTCGAGCTTCCAGACGATGATCACATCGAACAGCTTTTTGCCGCTGTCCTTGATCATGTTCTGGAACTCCGGGCGGTTATCCGTCTTTGCGGAAAAGGCACGGTCTATGTAGTGGCGCAGAATCGTAATACCGTTCTTTTCTGCAAAGGCGGTACATTCCCGAAGCTGTCCCTCAATGCTTTCCTCTCGCTGGCTGTCGGAGGAATAGCGGGCGTAAATCACGGCTTTCATTCTCTCGCCTCCTTCATCATCGCCTTGAGCGTTTCCTTCAATCTTTCGTTCATGGCAGTTCCGGGCTCAAAGCACATTTCGATAAACCGGTCCATTTCCGGGTAGGACTTTTCAACCTCCGGCGTCTTGCAGGAATAGTACATTCCGTGCGGATTATCGGTTCTGCCATACAGATAATCCATAGAAACATCGAACATATCTGCGTACTTCAACATGATCTCTGCAGGGACAGTTGCTTCGCCTTGTTCATATTTAAAGATGCTGGTTTGCCCGACACCGAACGTTTTTCCAAGTCGAGCCTGGGAGAGCTGCACACTCATGCGAAGCTCCTTTAGTCTGTCGCCTATGATTTTCACAAAAGCACTTCCCTCTCCATAATCTAACATGATTATACATTGTTCCCGGCGCAAAGTCAATTGCTAATTAATATAAATGTTCTATCCTTAAAAACAATTGAGCTATGATATTCAAAGGAAAAAACTATTTCACAGAGGTGCTTGCACCTCTTGACTGCACGAGAACACACCCGCGAACATCTGTCAAGGTCGCAGAATGCGAGGCAAAGCCCACGCCTTGACTGGTGTTTGCGGGTATGATACGAATGGTGTCATTTTCAGAAAAGCGCCGGCACGGTGCGCAGCAGATTTTGCAAAAATCGTTCAAAGGGGTTTGGGGATGTTGCCCCAACAAGCGAAAAGTGGCTCCAAGCCACCTTGCTTGCCACGAACGCCGCAAATATCCAAATTTGTGTATGGATAAAGCACTAAGTTGGTCGCTTGACCGTAAGAACCTTGTGAAAACGAAAAGTTTTCAGTGCGAAAATCGTCAAAAGCAGTAGAAATTTCGGATCAGATTTGCTATAATCAATTTGTATCTTTACAGGCGTTTGAACAAGGAGGGTGCAAAATGGCCGTTAGCTATAAAAGACTTTGGAAGCTGCTCATCGATAAGGATATAAAGAAGGTCGATCTGGAGCGCAAAGCCGGGATAACCCACTATGCCCTGAGCAAACTCACTCAGAGCAAGGACGTCTCCACCGAAGTCTTGGGCAAGATCTGCGAGACGCTCGACTGCACGATAGACGACATCATGGAATTCGTGCCGGAGGAAGAAAAATAACGGCTTTCCGAGGAAAAGATAGCCGATTAGTCAGACTTAAATCGAACGGACAACATTTCCTTAGGAGGAAAATGTTGCTTCCGTCTGTAAACGGAGGAAACATAAATGGCAAAAGTACAATCTGTGGAGCCCAACATTGCGGATTTGGCGAATGGATGGCTGAAATCTTATAAGCTCCCTTATAAATTAGAACAGGAGTCCTTAAACATCGAAATAGATCAGGCTCTGAATGACTATGCTTCTAAAAGCGGTGGGGCAGGTGGAAATCGGCCGGATGCTAAGCTGCTTTTGCAGGATAAGAATCTGGTCAATTATCCGATCCTTATCGAATATAAGGGATATAAAGATAAACTTGTCTTGCTTGACGCGGACGGCAGGGTCGCTAACAAGACTGCTAAAAATCAGCCGGATTTCAAAACGATCAACTCTTATGCCGTAAATGGTGCAGTGCACTACGCCAATGCGCTCCTGCACTATACGAGCTACACCGATATTATTGCAATCGGTATGACCGGCTATAAGGATGACGCCGGGAAGCTCCAATACGAAATCGGTGTCTATTATGTTTCCAAAAGCAATTTTGGCGTTGGGCAGAAGGTAGACGACTATACGGATTTTTCGTTCCTCAAGAAGGACAATTTTGAACAGTTCATTGAAAAGGTCAAACAGTTGCAGTTGACGCCTGAGGAGATTGAGAAACTTAGAGAGCGCCGTGAACAAGAGATCAACGCCAGCCTCGTCAAGCTCAATAACGACATATACCAGAATGAAAAGGGTCTTAGCGAACGTGATAGGGTCTACCTTGTTGCTGCTTCGATTATTGCTACGCTTGGCGTACCCGGAAAAGTTGCTGCGCTCGAGAAAGCGGAATTGAAGTCTTCCACTGAGGACGGAAATCGTGATGGAGATATCATTCTTCGCAAAATAAAGGCGTTTTTGAACGAGAAAAACTTGCCCCGTGAAAAGAGAGATTTGATCGTTAGGACTCTGCAAAACACGCTCACTACTGATAATATTAACAAGGTTGAAAACGGCGAGAGTCAGCTCAAGCGTGTATTTTCGAAAATCATTGATGACCTCGGAATATACTACAAAATCGGTCTCAGCACCGATTTCACCGGCAAGCTGTTCAATGAAATGTACAGTTGGCTTGGCTTTTCGCAGGACAAGCTCAACGACGTTGTTCTGACGCCCTCTTATGTAGCAACACTTTTAGCAAGATTGGCAAGAGTGAACAAGGATTCTTATGTGTGGGACTTCGCAACGGGTTCCGCAGGACTTCTTGTTGCCTCGATGAATGAGATGCTTATTGACGCAAAGGAGAAAATCAAATCTCCTGACGAGTTGGCACGAAAGTCTGCCCAGATCAAGGCGACACAGTTGCTCGGTTTGGAGATTCTTTCAGAAGTTTATATGCTGGCCATTCTCAATATGATTCTGATGGGTGACGGCAGCTCGAATATCATCAACAAAGACTCTCTAAAGGAATTTGACGGAAATTATGGTTTCGGAAAAACAGACGAAAAGTTCCCCGCAGATGCGTTTGTACTGAACCCTCCGTATTCTGCGCCCGGGAACGGCATGGTTTTTGTCGAAAGAGCACTTTCCATGATGAGCAAGGGCTATGCTGCAATCATTATTCAGAACTCTGCCGGAAACGGTAAAGCGGCAGAATATAACAAAAGAATCCTACAGCACAGCACGTTGCTTGCAAGTATCAAAATGCCAATTGATTTGTTTATCGGTAAATCCAGTGTTCAGACCAATGTATATGTCTTCAGAGTGGGAGAAGCACATCAGAAAGATGATGTTGTTAAGTTTATTGACTTTTCTAACGATGGATATACGAGATCGGACCGCAAAAAGGCGAGTAGCAATCTGAAGGATACTGACCACGCTAAAGAACGGTATCAGGAAGTAGTTGATCTTGTACGTTTTGGAAAATCAAAGCTAAATCTGTTAACTGAGAAAGAGTATTATGAAGGTAGCGTTGATCCCGAAAGCGGTGCAGACTGGAATCAAACGGCGCCAATTGACACAAGGCCGACATTAGAAGATTTTAAAAAGACGGTTAACGATTTTCTTGCATATGAAGTGTCCAATCTCCTAAAAAATCAGCAAAAGGAGGATGACCGCCTGGGAAAATGACAGCCTCACTTAACGAAAAGCTGAGGACTGTTAAGTGGGGCGATTATAAACTTGGCGATCTATTTGATATTGACAGCACATCCAGTTTTAACACAGATGTGTTGGTTGATGGAGATGAATATGATTATGTGACCAGAACGTCTTTTAATCAAGGAGTTCTTCGATCAACAGGCTTTGTAAATTCCGAGAACATTAATCCTGCTGGGACCTGGAGTTTGGGCTTGTTGCAGATGGATTTTTTCTATCGAAAAAAGCCTTGGTATGCAGGTCAGTTTATGCGAAGAATAACTCCCAAAATAAGAGTGCCAAATGAAGCAATATTATTCCTCACAACAATACTGAATCGACAGAAGCCTATTTTACTGTCTGTTCTTGTCCGTGACGTCGATAGAACTTTCAAAAACATAAAGGTTAAAATTCCGATAACAAATATTGGCACTATCAATTTTGCTTTTATGGAATCCTTTATAGCGGAGCTGGAAGCGGAGCGTGTAGCGGAGCTGGAAGCGGAGCGTGTAGCGGAGCTGTCCGCTTACTTAACTGTAAGCGGACTCGACAATTATGAATTGTCGGAACAAGAGCTGAAAGCTCTTGCTGAGCTTAAAAACGTCACATGGGGTAAATATAAAATGGGAGATCTTTTCGAGAAAGTAAAAACGAAAAAACTTCCCTACAAGGCTAAAGAACTGCCTACAGAGGCAACAGGAAACTACACATTGCCTTGTCTGACCTCAAGTTTTAAGAATCAAGGGCTCAACTATTTTGCACCTGTGCAAGGCGCTACTGTATTAAAATCTGTCATCACAATTCCGCAGAACAGCGATGTTTACCGAGCGTATTATCAATCCTCTGACTTCACAGTTTTATCTGACGCCTACGCTATAGACTGGAAGTTTGACAAACGAACACTGTCACGAGAGCAGTATCTGTTTATGGTTATGTGTATAAACAAGGTGACTGATCTGCCAATCTACTCGTATAAGAACAAGCTTGGAGGATGGAATGTTGTAAAAGACAAGTACATTCTGTTGCCGCAGGTAAACGGAGAAATTGACTTCAACTACATGGAAGATTTTATTTCTGCGATGCAAAAACTTGCGATCAAAGATGTTGTTTCCTTTACAGATAGGAAGATTGCAGGGACAAAAGAGGTCATTGCTAAATAAGTCTATTGAACCACGAAGCCGGAGGCGAAAGAAAAATGAACAACTCAAAGCTCCAATCTGCCATATCAGTGTTTGTCAAGAACAAAAGGGCCAACGCTGCATACTACGACGATAACTGGGCTGAACGTAACGAGCGGAAAGCCTATTATCAGTCGTTTACGAAGGACAAGCTGCTGGCGATGACCGAAGAGGATTTCTTCGAGTACATAAGCAGACTTTGGTCGATGGTCATGTGGGGCAATAAACGATTCGTTGTGGACAAGCTGATTGCCGACAACGGCTTTGATGCGCTCAAAAAGAAGCTGGCGGAATTGCTGTACGGGACCGCACAATTTGAAAAGCGGTGGAACACCTTTCTGAAATCTGTGAAAGGTATGGGCCCGTCAACGATCAGCGAATTACTTACCTATACCAATCCGAACGAGTACATCCTATTCAACAAGACAACGATCCTGTGTTATTCCTACCTCGATGTGCCGGACATGCCCAAGTATAACTATCAATACACAGGCAAGAAGTTTGCCGAGGTCTGTTCGATTGCAAAGGAAATCTCCGCTGCGCTCAAGGCTGCCGGCGCCGAGGATTATGATCTGCTGGCAGTTGACTACTTCCTGTGGGATGAAGTGCTTCCGCTGGCAGAAAAGAAGGAGCCCGGTAATCAGGCTCCTGTAACGGTCACCCCGAAAACAGCCAGCGATTCCAAGTCGCTGCACGATGAGATCAAGGAAAAGCTGGTCGCCATCGGAGAGCTTTTGGGCTTTGAAAGCCGCTCAGAGGTGAAGATCACCACCGGAGCGGTCGTTGACGCCGTATGGGAGGCCAAGATCGGCAACATGGGCAAGGCGATCTATGTCTTTGAGGTTCAGTCCAAGGGCTCTATCGACAGTCTGATCCTGAATCTCAAAAAGGCGCAGAGCAACGCCGCTGTTCAGGCCGTCGTTGCCGTGGCTGACGAGGAGCAGCTTGCAAAAATCATCCAGGAAAGCGCCGGCGTCATCGACGAGAAGTCTCTCCGCACGTGGAACTCCGACGACGTCCTCGCCGTCTACGACGCCCTCGCCCGAGCCCACGAGTCTATCAACAAACTGGCGTTGGTGCCGGAGAGCTTTTAAGAAAATACAGAACGCAGTAATCGAATTTTGAAGGAGCCGTATTATGCCATATACTGTTAGCTCAAGTGAACGAACAAGGAGTTCCGGTGCGGAATATGAGACAAAGGCACTTTTATACCTGATGAATTTTAGGGATGATAGTGATGAGATACATTACTTTGTCGTCGATTTCTTTAATGACCTAACAGGAATGGATAGGTTTGCCGACAACCTATGGGATGTTCAGTCAAAAGGCGCAAAGAATAACTCTCCCGCTGCAATTGGAAAGGAGCTTGTAACGTTATTTAAGAATTTCCTAAGCGATCTGGATTTTAAATACCTGATTCTGTTCCTCGGCGGCGTCTCATCTACAGTCCGTATAGATGATAAAATGGATGTTTTTAGTATTTCAAACATAACATCCCCTGCGTTGATAAAGCTCAAAGAAGGACTCAAAAGTGAGGCTGAAAAAAAGACATATATCGAAAACTCGAAAATCACCGATAATAATATAGATAGTTTTTTAGAGAAGGTTTTATTTGTTATTGATAATAAAGCGCCCGAGGAATACGTAAGGGCTATCATCAAGGACCACCCTGCTATTATTCCAGAAGGACAGATACTGCGTGCTATATTTAACGAAATCAGAAATGCCCAATCAGAGCTGAAAAACACATCGGTTGAAGGCGTTGTAATACAGACATCAGATGAAGTATTAAGCTTTTGTAGGCACCTCACAAATAATGAGATTCGACTGATGACCTTGAATCGGATTATTAACCGAAATCCGGTAGAAAAAAACAGTGTGCCGCCGTCTTTTATTCCCATTTACAATTCCTGGGTTCCAGAAAAACGGCGAGACATGCTTGACCAATGTGTTCAAACGTTATGCAAAGCACTCTTCAATAAAAACGCAGCGTCGGAATTTTGGGGGCTTTTCGAGAACATCTATTCGGTCATAGTTGAAAAACCCGCATATGATGTTCAGTCAATATATCAGGCAATAGATGTTGACAAGCGTAACGCTTCCCCTGATTTTGATGCTGTTTCTTTAAAGTACTTTATCTCCGTAGTGAAGGATGGTATTCAAAATGAAAATTAAGAGAACTGCAGTAGGCAATAAACAAGAGGCGTTTATTGAAAATGGCTTTGCCGATGGTCTAAATATTATTTCTAGTGACGATAACAATAAGGGCAAAACGATTGCAATTCAGTCAATGATGTATGCCTTAGGGAATGAACCTGCATTTCCTACTTCATTTGATTATCAACAGTATTATCACTACATTGAATTTGAAGTGAAGGATAATACATACCATTTGTGCAGGTTCAATAACGGGTTCGTTCTAAAAAGCGGCTCGGTTTTGATGCTCTTTGATAATGTATCAGAATTAAAACGCTATTGGACCAAACACATTTTTTCTCTTCCTCAAATTGTGAAAAACCAAGTTTTAAAGATTGTTGATCCTGTCCTATTCTTGCAGCTTTTCTTTATAGGGCAAGACAAAAAAGACTCATCAAATATTGCCCATCCCGGTTACTACAATAAAACTGATTTTTATAATATGCTCTATGACATGTGCGATTTGAGCGGAATAGAACTTGATGAGGAAGAAATCAGAAAGATGAAAGAAAGAATAGCTCAGTTAAAAAACGATCGTAGTGTTTTAATTAAGCAGCATAAAATCCTCAAGTCTCAGGATACACCGGTTAGTTATTTAAGCTCAGTAAGTGACAGGTCGACATTTGCAAAGAAGCTATCAGATATGGAAAAGCTTAATGACAAGATTGCTGAGCTTAGAAAAGCTCGAAATACTGCTGCCACGAGAAGGGCGAGTTGGGAAACCACTCTAAAAGAGTTACGATCATTAAATCGTTCTATGGAATGTGGTGAGTTAAGATGTATGGATTGTAATTCGACCAATATTTCTTTTAGTGCATCAAAGAAAAATGCATATGCGTTTGATGTATCTACCGTAGAAATGCGGAATGAAATAATTGCTTCTATCAATGAAAAAATAGATTCATACAATGAAGAGATCAGTAAGCTTTCAGCACAAATTAGTTTAGCTCAAAGCGATTTACAAGACGTTATGGAAGACGAATCGATTTCGCTTGAGGCAATAGTTGCCTACAAACAAGACGTTTTCAGTGCGGCGGATGCAGAAACGAAGATTAGAGAAATTGATTTAGAGCTAGAAACCCTAAATGACAAACTTCGTATAAGTGCTGGAACAACTCAATCCAAGAAAGAGCAGCAGCTCTCATTGTTAATCTCACTATTGAACGAGATGAATACCGTGCATGAGACCATCGATCCGAATGGTAATCTAGAATTCGATGACATATTTACTAAGCGAGATGAAGTTTATTCTGGGAGCGAAGCTACTATTTTTCATTTGTCACGGCTATATGCGTTTGCAAAGGTATTGCAGCATGATTTCCCAATTGTTGTAGATTCTTTCAGAGCGGAAGATTTGTCCACCGCAAAGGAAAACATCGTTCTCGACATCTACAAGGAATTACCCAATCAGGTTATCTTTACTACAACTTTAAAAGTAGAAGAATTTGGCAAGTATGATGATCGTGCAGGTATCAATCATATTGATTATAAAAGCCACATGCCAAGCAAAATGCTTTCTGATGAGTATTTGGATGAATTCATGAATATAATGACTAGTATGTCTATCAATCTAAGATAAATATGAAAGCCCAGAAATGAGCGGTTTATGACTGGGCTTTCATGTGTTTTATGTGCCTATTACGTCTTGTATCATAACCTCCGTCACTCTTGCTCTAATCCTATTCATTATCTGCACCCACTCTATGGTGTCCTCCGCCTTGAGCTGCTCAGTGACACCTTCGGAGGCAGCATATTCTTTGACTAACCGAAGGAAGGGAGCGTTGGCTTGTTCCTCGACGTCGGCAAGGTGGGAATGGAGCTGGCCGGTGGTTTTCAGGTTGGTGTAGAGAATAGGGCGATGCTCTCGGAGATAGCGCAGCCTGTGCTGGCCCCCGACGCCGATGGGGCGTTCTTTTTCGGGTGGCAATTTGAGATCCGGCAGAAAATAATCGCCCAGCTTCGTGTAGGTGCCGCCCATCTGTTCAAAAATCGATTTCATAGCAAAAACCTCTTTTGCACGTTCATTGTACAAAGGAGGTTTTATTTCGTCCAATGTGCGATTTATTGAATCGCCCTTCTCCGACCTGTCTCGGTCAACAGGCACAGTTAGGTCATCAGAAAAAGCAAAAAAATTTTTGGCAATGGTTAAGAAAGCCTCCCGAAATGTCCGTTGTAGGGTGAGAGGACAATCTCACCGTATCAGAAAATAGCAAACATTTTTCGGGTGATACCTTACTTTCGGCAAAAAAATGTCCATTGAAAAGTGAGAGGACAATATTGTCGCAGGGGCTAACCAAGTCGAAACTATCTGAAAGGAGTCTTTCATTGGGCAGAAGAAAGAAGCTGATAAACAACAGCACCATTCCGCAATACAAGATTGAAGCCATCGCCCGCTGTATCCTGCCGGACATTCTCGCCTTTTACGAGAGCGAGGAAGGCCAGCGGGAATTTGCAGAGTGGAAGCGGCAACAGGAATATAGCAAAGACGCCTTTTCGGTAGCGGCTACCGAAATATCTGATTTATGACACAATAACTATGGCAGGAGGCGTATCTATGGACGAAAAAGAAAATCGCAAACGCGGCAGGCCTAAAATTGATGCTGACTTTACAGAACAGCTCGTCACCAGCCGCCGTGCACAGCTTAACGCCAAGTATATGTTCGATGGAATGGTTCTCATCAAGAACAGTCCGGAGATCACCGAACCGGAAATGCTTTGGCAAGAAGATCCGGCTACATCCAGTGCGATAAGCAAAAACGGGATTCTTGAACAGCTCGGCAGAATGACAGAGCAGGATCATCTACATCCGGATGATGGTATATTCTTTGCGAACAGGGCCATCGACGCATTGAAAGCCGGGTACACCTCCAGAGAAGTTGAGAAAGCGTTACGCGCCATACGAATGGCAATCAAGAAGGCTGATGGAACACCGGAAAACAGCTATGAGCGGTATCAAATCACTATGGCAATCAACTATTTGATCAGCATGCAGTGAATTTCGGTAGCCGCTACCGATAATAGAAAACAAAGCAGGGAGCAGCTCGTTAAGGTTGCTCCCTGTTCGCATATTTGCTCAGTCCATCAGACGATGTTCCGGCGTTCCTTTGATATATTCCTCAATGCCGCCGTTTAAGACAAGTTCTGCATATTCCAGCGGCTTGTTGTAGATCAGCCAGTCCAATTCACCGCGCTGGAGAATGGAAGCATTCAACTCATTCTCGACAGCGGTACAGTCAATAGCGAGCATCGAACCGTCATCATACTTTAATTCCACACAGACGGTGTCAATATTGAACTCACAGGCTAATAGCTTTTTCATAGTCGGCTCCTTTCGCAATTCATTGTTTTGCAGCAAATATAACGCACATAAACAGAAGTGGATGTTCCCGACTATACCATCACGGACACCCCCGTTTCGGTTTCCGTGGACCTCTCGGTTTTGATTCCGGACGCTTGACCACGCCATTGCGGAAATGCGTATCTTCAAAACGGTCAAAGAAAACAATAAATCCGAATCCATCTCCAATCGGAAACGGGTTCGGATTATATTGGTTTGGTGCCGGTGGTGGGACTCGAACCCACACGATGTTGCCATCAGCGGATTTTGAGTCCGCCACGTCTGCCAATTCCATCACACCGGCGTATAACGATTACAATTCTTAAAATAATTAAGAACAAAGCTTATTTTAGCACAACGGTTCTCGGATTGCAACGGGTTTTTGAAATTTGTTTGTCTTTGGACTTTTTGCAGCCGACGCCACGGTTCGACAGAATAAGCATTGACAAAGCCTTGTTCATCGGATATAATAATCGTCGCGATGCGGGTGTAGCTCAGTGGCAGAGCGTCGGCTTCCCAAGCCGATAATGTGGGTTCGATTCCCATCACCCGCTCCAAATAAAAAGGAGGGCTTGTCCCTCCTTTTTATTTTGATATGAACGGGGAATCGAAACCCGTAGTAAAAGGCAACAGTGTTGCCTTTTGCAGGGCAGGCTTTTTCGCCGCAGGGCGAGAACGAGCGGAGTGAGCGAGCACGAGACTCGATATACGAAAAAGGATCCACGCCGCGCATCCCGTTCCGCGTCTATACTTCAGTATTGTAATTGCACCTCAGATGTGCTAAACTCAAATCGATCATTCGGGACTTGATCCCGCAAAGGAGACCATCATGAAAAACAGTATCGGCAGCAGTATAAAGGACCTTGCCATCGTAGCATCGATTTTGATCGGCTTGGGAGCGATCATTTCCGGTGTGAGCGTCATCAGATTCATGACTCTTACGGGACTCCTCATAATAGGCGGAGGGATACTTCTGGCTGTTATCTCCTATTACGTCCTTACCGGCTTCGGTCAGCTCGTCGAAAACTCCGATATCATCGCGGAGCGATACAGGTGTGAAAACGAGTCAAAACAAGTGGAGCAGTTGGAACGTCAGAAAAAGGCGGCGAAGAAAAAGCTTCAGGACAGCAGCGTTCCGGAGACCGAATTCATTGAATTCGACTGCCCGTTCTGCGGGGAGGAGATCTGCTTCACAAAATCCGAGATCAAAGGCGGCAGCGTGATATGCCCCTATTGCGAAAATAACGTCGACGTCAAAGAAGCCCTCAAATAAAGCGCCGACGTCAAAGGAGAGAATCATGAGTTTTTACGGTTATGAATCCGCGCCGGAGGAGATCCGCCGGCTCTATTCGCGTCTGCTTTCAGCATGGTCGATCGAGACCTGTGCGCCGAGGTACAGGCCGGAATGGTCGGAAGGGAACCCGACCCTCGGCCAATGCTCGATAACCTCGTTCCTCGTTCAGGATATCCTCGGCGGAGAGGTGTACGGCGTCCGCCTTGACGACGGCGCGTATCACTGCTTCAACGAGGTGAACGGCTTTCGCTTCGACCTTACGAGCGAGCAGTTCGGCGATACCGTGCTCGATTACGATCCCTGCGTGCCTCAAAGCCGCGAGGAGCATTTCGCAAACGAGGATAAATACAACCGATACTTGCTCTTGAAAAAGCGCTTTGAAGAAACGCGCTGCTGAGAACGAATGGCTGACGAACTGAAAGCGGTCCTCTTCGACCTGGACGGCACGCTGCTGCCCCTCGATCAGGACGAATTCACAAGCGGATACTTCAAGTTCCTCATCAAAAAGCTCATGCCCCACGGGTATGAGCCCAAAACGCTTATCGACGCGATCTGGCACGGCACGAACGCAATGGTCCGCAACGACGGACGGCGGACGAACGAGGAGGTCTTCTGGGAGGATTTTACCTCAGTTCTCGGCGAAAAAGCGCTTGCAGACCGGCCGCTCTTCGAGGAGTTTTACGCGCATGATTTCGCCAAGGCAAAGGCGCTCTGCGGCTTCGATCCGCGCGCAAAGGAGGCCGTTTCAATGCTTCGCAGCGCCGGCGTGCGCACCGTGCTTGCCACAAACCCCGTTTTCCCCGCCGCCGCGACGGAGCAGCGCATCCGCTGGGCAGGGCTTGAGCCCGATATGTTCGAGCTCGTCACGACCTACGAAAACATAAACTATTGCAAGCCAAATCACGATTATTACCGCGAAATACTGCGGCGCATCGGCCTCGCGCCGGAGAACTGCATCATGGTGGGGAACGACGTGGGCGAGGATATGTGCGCCGCGCGCCTCGGTATGGGCGTGTTCCTCCTGACCGATCACATGCTGAACCGCAAAAACGAGGATCTCTCCGCAATACCGCAGGGCGGTTTTGACGAACTGATCGCCTTTTTGAAAGCGGCGATCGACGCGGACTGAACCGCTGCCGGCCGATAATGCGATGAAACGAGACCCGGCGCCGGCCGGGTCCGTTTTCTTTACACAAAAAACGCGGTAATCTCCTTTTTGTATGGAAAAACCGCTTCGGATGTGTTAATATATCATTGGTGAAAGAAACATTCCCAATTCATTGAAAGGCTATACCGAAATGAAAAAACTGTTCTCCTTACTGCTCTCAGCCGCACTCATCCTGACCGTACTGCTTGCCTCGCCGCATGCCGCGGCGCCGCTCCTTAGGGGCGCGCGCGCCGCGACGGCGTTTGCCGGGGGCAGCGGCACGGAAGCCGATCCATACCTGATCTCCTCGGCGGCGGAGCTTGCGCTTCTCGCGTCCGGCAGCGCCGAACAGATGGCGGCAAACTACCTGCTGACCGCCGATATAGACCTCTCGGGCTACTCCGACTGGACGCCAATCGGGAACGAAACGCCGTTCTCCGGCTGCTTTGACGGCGGCTATCACACGGTGCGCGGCCTGCGCATCGAGCATGCACATTCCTCGAACGAGATCTATTTCGGACTCTTCGGCAACGCAAGCGGCGGCACGATCAGGGAGCTCAATATCGAAAACGCATATATCAGCGTCACCGCCGCGCCCGGAGCGACCGCCTTTGCCAAGGTCGGCACGGTTGCGGCCCGGGCGGGGTCGGTCGAAAGCTGCATCGTCAAAGCCGATATCAGCAACACCCACGGCAGCGCCTGCGGCATCACCGCGGCGGTGGACTCCGTTTCCGCCTGCATTTTCGAGGGCAGCGTCCGCATCTCCGAGCGAGGCAGCGCCTGCGGTATCGCGGAGACCGCCTCAAGCGTGGTGAACTGCTGCAATAAGGCCTCCGTCAAGGGGCAGAACGCGTACGGCATCGCTGATACGGTGACCGCAAGGCTCGTCGGCTGCGTGAACCGCGGCGCGATCACTGCGGACAAGGTCTCCTCGCTATACAGCAAGGCCTGCGGTATCGCCTCGCTCGTGGATAACACGGCCGAGACCGTCGTCGACTGCACGAACATCGGAAACGTAAGGATCCTTTCAAACGGATTTACCGATGAGGGCAGGATCTGCGGCATGATCGCCTACTGCGCGGCAAACGCGAGCGGACTCACCAATTACGGCAGCGTCACGAGCGATCTTGACGCGGTCGCCGGCGGCGTGTTCTGCCAGTTCGCCGGAAGGCTCGCGGAGTACTGCGTCAACTACGGTGACGTAACGCTTGCGGGCTTCGGCGCAGTCGGCGGAGTCGCCGGCATCGGCGCGGGCGGAACGATCCAGCACAGCTATAATTACGGTACCATCCGCAACGATCGGCCGAATGAATACGGCACAGGCGGCACCGGCGGCATCTGCGGCAACCTCGTTTCGACCGACATATACTACTGCGCCAACTTCGGCGACGTATACGGCGAGGGCGAGGCGACGGGCGGCGTCGGCGGTTTCCTCCAGATCAATTCAGGCGAAACGGACTTCGTTGCCCGCATCGAAAAATGCTATAACACCGGAAACGTTTCGGCCACATCGTTCGCGGGCGGCATCGCCGGCAAGGGAGAGTGCTGCGGCACCGTGCAGTTCGTCAGCGTGCTGGATTGCTATAACACCGGCGCCGTGACCGGAACGGATTATATCGCGGGCATCGTCGCGGGAGAACCCTCGGAGACCGGCCGCGAAAAGATCGCAAGGTGCTACAATATCGGCGTCATAAACGGCGTGACCCACGTGGACGCGATCTCCGCGTACGCCTATTCCACGATCCAGAATTGCTATTATCACAGTGAAAACGGCGTCACCTCGGCCAAGGGCATAAGCCGCACGCTCGCGCAGCTTGAAAGCTCCTCCGGGTATTCCGGCTTCAATTTCAACTCGGTCTGGACGATGGCGGGCAGCGACGAATATCCCTATGCGGAGATCGCGGCGATACCGCACGGCGTCTGCGACGTGCCCGTGCCGGACGTAGTATTGCCGGTGCCCGGCGACGCGGACGGCGACAGGCAGCTCACCATTGCCGACGCGCTGCTCATTATGCGCCATGCGATGAGCATCGCCATGCTTCCTCCGGATGCGGACTGTGATATGGACGGGGACGGAACGGTCTCCGCGACGGACGCGATCATCGTCATGCGCGCCGTGCTGAATATGTGATCCTGAAAAAGAAAACAGCCCCGGCTTGCCGGGGCTGCTTCCCTTAGGTTCGTCTTAGTCTTCGGTTGTGCCGGAGACGGCCTCTTCGGTCTCCTTGATGATCTCTTCGGCTTCCGCAAATACTTCTTCGGCTTCCTTGGAGATCTCCTCGGCTGCTTCGTGAGCGGTCTCGGCGGCGTCTTCCGCGGTCTTCTCCGCTTCCTCACAGACCGTTTCCGCGGCTTCTTCAGCGGCTTCCGCGGGCTTCTCGTCATCGATCAGATCCGCGACGTCCCTTGCGGTATTGGCGATCGCCTTGCCGAAGGATTTGCCGGTGTTGCCGATGGTCTGGCCGACTTCGCTCCAGGTGTCCTTAAGCGGCACTTCTTTCTCCTCGGGAGTTTCGTCGAGTATCTTCTCAGCGCCGACCTTAACGGTCTTAAGCAGAGCTTTGCCAAGCCCGACAACGGTCTTGCCGATGCCTTTGCCGGTGTTTGCCCATTCTTCTTTAGTGCTCATGAAATCAGCTCCTTTCGTAGCTACTTGAGCTAATTATATAACGAAGAAGCCGATTGTCAAGCAAAAACACAGAACTGCCGCAATTTTTCGCCGGACGCGACATAATTTCCACAAGGTTGACATCAGCCGCGCCAAGGTGTATTGTAATTATGGCGTCCGCCGCACGCATTGACCCGGCAGATCAACAACAAACTATAATGATCCCACTCTTTACAGGAGGAAAAACCATGGTCATCAACTGGCTGAAAGCAAAGAAACAGAAGAGCAAGGAACTCAGGCAGCAGAAGCTTGCGTCCGAGCGCGCGACGCCCGACACGGAACGCGCCATGCCCGGCATGGATCGCGCGATGCCCGCGGTGAAAGTGCAGCTCATGAACTTCGATACCGAGAGCGTCACCCCGCCGGACACCCGCTATACAGAGGAGTATCGGCAGTTCATCGAGAATCAGCAGGCCGCCGCAGCACAGGGCGGCGAAGCGAACTGACGGACAAGGCAAAAAGCGAAAGGCATGGAATCTTTATGAAAACCTACGCGATCTCCGATCTTCACGGCTATCCGCTCGATAAGTTCCTTGACCTGCTCGACAAGGCGGGCTTCACCGAGGACGACACGCTCTATATCATCGGCGACGTGATCGACCGAAACGGCGACGGCGGCGTGGAGCTCCTGCGCTACATAATGGATCAGCCCAACTTCGAGTTCATCCTCGGCAACCACGAAAAGATGCTGCTCGACTGCGATTTTCTGTTCAAAGAGATCAGCGAGGAGAGCATCGGGGACCTGAACGCCGAGCAGATGGCCCTCATGAACGACTACCTCGCAAACGGCGGGGGAGCGACGCTCAAAAGCCTTTTCAAACTTTCGCACGAGGAGCCGGAGGCGATAGGCGATATCCTCGATTTCCTGCGCGAGTCGCCGCTGATCGGCGCGGAGACCGTGAACGGGCGGGATTTCCTTTTCGTCCATGCGGGCTTCGGTAATTTCAGCCCGGATAAGAAGCTCTCCGAATACACGGAGGGAGAGGTGCTTTGGGCACGGCCGGAACTCGACACCGAGTATTTCGATGATATCATCACCGTTTTCGGCCATACGCCCACGCTGTGCTACGGCGAGGAACATGCGGGGAAGATCATCAGTACGCCCACCTGGATCAACATCGATACCGGCGCTTCCATGGGCTATGAGCCCGCGCTCCTCAGACTGGACGATATGAAAGTGTTTTACGGCGAATAACAAGTAAACGAGCAAACGAAAGGACCGCTTTTGAGGCTGCTTATCCCGATGCGGATGCGCCTTTGCGGTCCTTTTTCATCCCTTACTATAGCTTACTCCTGCGTGTCGAATACGGCAGTGAACACGGTGCCGCTTTCTTTACTGCTCGTCACTGTCAGCTCCGCGCCCGCGAGCTCCGCCGTGCGCTTGAGGATCGGCAGCCCGAGGCCGTGCCCCTTTTCGCTGCGCGCCTTGTCGCCGCGGTAGAACCGCTCGAAGATATGCGGAAGATCCTCTTCGTCTATCAGGCTGCCGAGGTTGCGCACGGTGAACCGCGCTTTCTTCCTCGTTTTGCTAAGCTCCACCTCCACGCGCCCGCCGTCCGGCTCGTATTTGAGCGCGTTCTCGATGAGGCCGCTCATGATCTTTTCAACGGAGGCGTGATCGCTGAGCGCGGTGATGCCTTCGCCGATGGCAGAAGCGAGCTCCACGCCCCGGTCGTATGCGACCGACTCCATCTGCAAAACGGATTTTTCCGCCGCCTGGGAGATATTCACCGCCGTCAAATCGACGCTTTTTTTGTTACCGTCGGCGGCGCCGGCGTCAAGCGACGAGAGCGTAAGCATCTGGTTCACAAGGTCCATCATGCTGTGCGCCGCGTCGTCGGTGCTGTCGAGCCACTGGCGCTGCTCTTCAAAGCTCGCGTTCGGGTTCGAGCGCAGGATGCTGTTGTTCGCAAGCACCACGGTGACCGGCGTTTTCAGGTCGTGCGAGATATCCTGAACGAACTGCCGCTCCATCTCCACCGCGTTCTCCATCGGGCGGGCGGCAATGCGCGAAAGCAGCACGCTGATGCCGAAGAAAAGCCCCATCGCGCCAACAAAAACGAGCGCAAGCTGGAACACGTTCCTAAGCGTTCTCGAGGCGATGTATTCGGTGTCCGCAAGGGCGATCTTGTAGTTCGTGCCCACGCCCTCGCGCAGATAGATGAGCCCGAGGTCGTGCAGCCGGCCGAATTCCTCCTCGCGCGGCAAAAGCTCGGCGACCGCCGCCGCGACCGTTTCGTCATCGGCGGAGAAGCGGTTTGAAAGGATCGAAGTATCGCCCGTTTCGGAATTGTAGAACACCGTCACGATGCCCTCGTCGGCGATCCTGCGGAACGGCTTTTCGCCGTCGGGCCTGGCGCCGGGTTCTCCATCGGGCCTGCCGTCCGGCTTTCCCGTGGGCGGCGCTTCGGGCGACTGGCTCTCGTCCGGGCTTGCGGGCTGCTCCGGACCTCCGTGATTATGCTTTTCGCCCGGGCCTTCCCACGGCTCGACCACGAGCTCCATCGTTTTCTCCAGCTCGCGCAGCTCGGAGCGATACATATAGATCCCGAGCGCGGTGAAGGAAACGATCAGCACGATGCCGATCAAAAGCATATTAAAGGCAACGAATCTTCTTCTGTAGCTCTTCATATCATTACTGCTCCCTGATCTCCAGGCGGTAGCCGATCTTCTGTATCTTCTTGATGGAAATAACGCTGTTCAGGTATTTCAGCTTTTTGCGGATGAATGAAACGTAGACCTCCACGTTGTTGTCCGTCGCTTCGGAATCAAGCCCCCAGCCGTTTATCAGCAGCGTCTCGGTCGGTATGGTCATCGTCGGGTTAGCGAGGAAGGTGCGCAGCACCTCGAACTCCTTCCGGCTCAGCTGCACCTGCTCCTCGCCGCAGCGCAGCATCGCGCTCTGCAGGTCGAGCTCAAGGTCCTCACAGCGGATGCTGTTCACCATCACCTCGCCGCGCCGCCTCGTGAGGGCGCCGACCCTCGCCACGAGCTCCGCCGCGTCGAAGGGCTTGGTCATGTAATCGTCCGCGCCGCTGTTGAGGGCAAAGACCTTGTCGTTCGTCGCGGTGCGCGCGGTCAGCATCAGCACGGGCGTGTTCAGCCCGTCCTTGCGCAGCAGGCGGATGACCTCGAACCCATCCAGCTTCGGGAGCATCACGTCCAGTATAATAAGGTTGTATGAGACCGCTTTTACGTAGTCGATGGCGGAAAGCCCGTCGTGCACGCAGTCCACAAAATAGCCCTGCTGCTCGAGGATCTTTTTGAGCGCGTTCGCAAGCGGTATTTCATCTTCCACAACGAGTATCTGCATAGTTCGTTCCTTTCGCAGGATGCGGGACAGGCCCGCTCCCTTTCCATTATAGCATAATATAACCGCCCGCACTTAAATTCTTCTGAAAAAACTTTTCCGCTTCTTTCAAATCATTTTAAGAAATCGGAGTAAAATAAAGGAAAAGACGGGACCCCCGAAGGACGTGGGGGAGCAGTTCAAAGGAGAACGGAAATGACGAAAACGATATCGAGGATCGCCGCCGCGGCGCTTGCCGTGCTGCTCACGGTCCTTCCCATAAGAATAAGCCGCGCGGAGGCAGGGCCCGCATCGGAAGCGGACCTCGCGGGAGCGACGGTTTTCACCTTCTCGAATGGCGGCATAGCTGTCACCGAGGGAGATTACAGCGGTTACTCCATCAGGGATACCGTGCTCAAGATCGAGCAGAGCGGCACGTACGTCCTCACGGGCAGCTGCGCGGACGGCAGCGTGACCGTCAAAAAGCAGGTCGCCGGCGTGTATCTCGTTCTTGATGGGCTCACGCTCTCAAGCAGCGACACCGCGCCTCTCTGCTTTAACAAAGCCTCCGGCGTGACGGTCATCGCCGCGGACGGCACGGTGAACAGCCTTTCGGACACGGCGCTCAATAACGACGGCAGCCATGCGGAAAACGAAAACGCGGAGAACGCCGTCATCAAATGCAAGGACGGCTCGAACGTGACGCTCTGCGGCAGCGGAACGCTCAACGTCACCGCAAACGGCAAAAACGGCATCCGCGGAGGTGCGGATCTCGAAGCGGCGGAGGACGAAGCCGGCTCGGCGTCAAGCCTCACGATCGGGGAGCTCACGCTGAACGTCACCGCCGTCAACGACGCGATCAAATCCGGGAGTGTGCTCAATATCCTCTCCGGCAATATCACCGTTTCCGCCGATGACGACGGCGTCAAATCCGACTATACTCTGAACGTCGGCGCCGAAGGCGGCGAAGGCCCGACCGTGAACGTTCAAAAAAGCTATGAAGGCATTGAAGCCGCCGTGATCAATATCTGTTCCGGCAGCATCAGCGTGAGTGCGGCCGACGACGGACTCAACGCCGCGAACAGCGATCTCGGCAATAACTACCCGTTTGAGCTCAATATCCTCGGCGGCAGCATATACGTCGACGCATCAGGCGGCGACGGCGTCGATTCCAACGGAACGTTGACCGTCGCGGGCGGCAATATGATCGTTTTTTCATCGAGCCGCAACGATAATTCCGCTCTGGACAGTGAAAAAGGCATTACCCTGACGGGCGGCGCCGTGCTGGCGGTCGGTTCGTCCGGGATGGCGGAAGGCCCCTCGACGGTCTCCCAGCCCTTCGCGGAGTTCGGCGTAAGCGGCATGGGCGGAACAAATATCGGCTTCCACGGCGGCTGGGGCGGCTTTCACGGGAACGTGCACGGCGGCGGTCAGGGCGGCTCCCCCGGGGGAATGACTCCTCCGGGCGGCCAGGGCAGCCCCGGTCAAATGCCCGGAGGCATGACTCCTCCGGGAGGTGACAGCGGCATGACTCCTCCGGACGGCACGCCACCGGCGGGAGGCGACAGCGGCATGACTCCTCCGGACGGCACGCCACCGGCGGACGCAGGCTCCGTTCAGCCCGGCGGCATGGTCCCCGGTATGGGCGGCATGACGGGCAGCGGTTCGATAAGCATCTCCGCGGGAGATACTGTTGCGATCGGCGATGAAAACGGCAATACGCTCATCGAAGCACGGGTGCCGCGAGCGGCGGATTACGTGCTCTTCACGTCGCCTTCGCTTGAAGAAGGCGCAGCCGTCAAACTGCTCGTGAACGGCAGCGAGGCCGCGATCACGGAGGCGACCACCGAAGCGACGTCCGTCGGCGGCGGCAACGGCATGCACGGTCAGATGGGCGGCATGCACGGCGGTATGCACGGAGGCGCGGAAGGCGGCACGAACGCTCCGTATAACGGCGGCGAAAAGGCAGGCCTCGATAAGAAAGCGATCATTGCGCTCATCGCGGGCGGCGCGCTGCTGCTCGGCGCGGCGGCTGCTGCTTTCGCTATCGCAAAGAAAAAAGCAAAAAAGAATACTTCCACCGCTGAATAACAAAGCAATTTTCGCAAGTTGGGCTGCGTGTTTTATCTCCGGTGCAGAGGGTCGGCAGGCAAGGGGCCGGCCTTCTGCCGTTTTGGGGAACCGTTTTCGCTTGTGTTTCGTTCTATATGTGGTATAATCAAACCGAAAACCCGGCAAATGCCAAAGGAGAAGACTATGGACAGAATAATCACCGTACGCGGCGTCGGCACCGCAAAGACCAAGCCCGATTGGGTAAAGATCTCCATCAACCTGAACGCGAAGGATAAGGATTACGAAAAGGCGATGGACCTCGCAAGCGAGCAGATCGCTTCGCTGAACGCCGCCCTCAGGGAAGCCGGCTTCAAAAAGGGCTCGCTCAAAACGCTTAATTTCAACGTCAACACCGAGTATGAGGGCGTGCACGACGAAAAAGGCAATTACAGGAACGTGTTCGCCGGCTACTGCGTCTGGCATTCGCTCTCGCTCGAGTTCAGGCTGGACAACAAGCTCCTCTCAAAGACGCTGACGGCTGTCGCAACGGCGGACGCGAAGCCGGAGCTCAACATCGCCTTCACCGTCAAGGATCCATCCGAGATCAAGGAGCAGCTCCTCAAAAACGCAGCCGAGAACGCAAAAACGAAGGCGGAGGTCCTCGCCGCCGCAAGCGGAGTTAAACTTGGAGCTCTACTCAATATCGACTATAACTGGGGCCAGGTCAACGTGTTCTCAAACACCAATTACGGCATGCCCAAGATGGCGCGCGCCGTCGCGGAATCCAACGCGATGTTCACCGACGGCGGCAGCTTTGTGCCGGAGGAGATCACTTCGAGCGATTCCGCCGCGTTCACCTGGGCGATAGCGGAATGAACGGATCCGCGGAGCGCGTCGTGGACGGCGAGATAACGCTCGTCCCGTATTACCCCTGCCCGGAGATCACGCTCGCGTGGTATCAGGATCCGGACGTTTGCCGCCAGTGCGACAATATCGACCACGTCTACGATCTTGAACTGCTCGGGCGGATGTACGGCTTTTTGAGCACGCACGGCAAGTGTTATTATATCAGCTACCTTGGCGAGCTCGTTGGGGACGTGACCCTGCGCGACAACGCGGAGGTATGCATCGTCGTCAGCAAGCCGTTCCAGAACAGGCACATCGGCCGCCGCTGCATATTGAACATGCTCGATCTCGCGCGGGAATCCGGCTTTGCCGAGGTGAAGGCGAATATCTACTCCTTCAATACCCAAAGCCAAAGGATGTTCCTCTCGATCGGCTTCACCCGGATCGCGGAGGAATGGTACTCATATAAACTGGATTGACGGCAAAACAATAAGAGCGCTCCCAAAGGAGGGAACGCTCTTTTCGTTTGCTCTTAAATGATCACTTTTCCCGCCGGCACGGAAACCACGTGCACGGGGTATTTGTTCACGAATTCGATGGTGAACCCGGTCCCGGGCTCGGGGGTGAACATGTACCGTCCGTTGACGGCGAGGAACCAATGCTGCATCAGCCCGCCGATCACGCCTCCGTGCGTGATGACAACGCAGTCCTCTTCGCGCGCTATGAGCGGCGCGAGCGAGCGGAGAGCCCGCCTGGTCACCTGGTCGCCGCTCTCTCCGTTCGGGCAGACGTTCGCCTCGTTGTCCCCGGTGATCCACCGCTGATACGCTTCTGTATTGCAGAGCTCCTGATAGGTCTTCATCTCAAAGTCGCCGAAGTCGATCTCGCGCATATCGCGGAGCACCTCGTGCGGTTTGTCGCCGTACAGCGCGCGGAAGGTCTGCTCCGTGCGCAGCATGCCGCTCGTGTAATAATGCGGCGCAGCCGGATAGCCGCCTCCCTCGGCCATGCGCCGCAGCTTCATCTCGCTGCAGGGCAGTAAGGGGATATCCGTACTGCCGTAGTACAGCTTCTTCATATTCCCTTCGGTAACACCGTGGCGGATAAGCGTAAGTTTCATTTCAGCACCTCTTCTATCCCGGCAAATATCCGAACGACGCGCGCGGCCTTTGCTGCGAGCAGCGCAAGCACCTGACCGTGCAGCTCGCGGTACGCCCTCTCGAGCGCGTCCATCGGCACTATCCCGCAGCCGATCTCACGCGAGACTATGACGACGTGCCGTTCGTCCGTGAACGGCGCAAGCGCAGCGGCGACCTCCTCTGCGCGCATAGAGGACACGGCGCAAGCCCGCGTGAACGCCTCCAGATGATACAGGCAGCAGGGTGCGCTGCGCGGCGCGGGCAGCCCGTTGGCGAGGTCGAACAGCGAGCCTTGAGAAAGCCCGTATTCCTTCACCGCATATGTCAGCTTTCCGGCATACGCTCCGCCGATGATAAGATCCATAGAACAACCCCTATTTAAGCAGTATGAGCACCGCCGCGCCGACAAGCTCCGCCAGCGTCAGCGCAAAGCCGGAGACGTCGCCGTTCATGCCGCCGAGATTGCGGTACGCCCCGTACGCAGCCGCCCAGTACGCAAGGCAGGCCGCGGCGGGAGCAAGCCCGTGCACGCCGAAAACTATCGCCGGGGTAACGGCGGCGGCCGCGAGCACCGCAGCGAGCGCTGAGATATAGCCGGGCTTAGGCTTCGTTTCAGCGTATTGGCTCGACTCCATGCGCCGGAGCGTAAGCATCGCAAGCCCTGCCGAAGCGCGGGCCGAGACCGGAACGAGCGCAAGCGAAACGAGCAGCGCCCGGGAGTCCTGCTCCTCCGCAGCGGAGAGGAATACGGCGAACGAGGCGAGCATCAGCAGCGCCAGCGCGATCACGCCGAACGCGCCGATATGCGGGTCCTTCAGAATGCGGCGGCGGGTCTCAAGGTCCCTTCGGGAGAGGATCGCGTCGCATACGTCCGAATACCCGTCAAGGTGTATGAACCCGGTGATGAGCCACGGGAACGCGGCGAGCACGAGCGCGGAGAGCGCCTGCGGGCAGTGCACGAGGCGAAGCAGCCATGCCGAAAGCGCCCACAGCCCGCCAACGATACAGCCGATGAGCGGGAACAGCACGAGCATACGGCTGCGCGCCGCCTCGTCCCATTTGCGGACGGGGCAGGGCAGGGAGAGAAACATTCCCCATGCCATAAAAAACGCTGTGAACCAAATCATTTTTCTTCCTCATAAAGCGGGGTCATAACGCCCTTTCGGACCTTTGCAAGACCGCAGCTGGCTTCCAAAACCGTGTCCGCATGCTCCGCAAACCCGCGCACGACTTCCGCAAGCGCGCGCCGCCAGGTCTCGGTCATGCCGTCAAAACTAAAACCGTCCCGGAACACGTCGTCCGCCACGCAGACGAAATGCCTCACCGACTCCGAAAGCCGTATAAGCCCCTCGAGCGAGCGCCGCTTCGCGTCTTCCGCGTCCGGCTCCGTGCCGGCGCCGATCCCGCCGAACAGCTCGTTGGTCACGAGCGCCGTAACGCTGTCGAACAGCACGCTCGCCTCCCGTGAACAGGGAATGGGCAGCCGGGCGATATCGCGCCCGCGTTCCACGGTCTCAAAGCCCCAGCCCGCGCGGTCCGCGATATGCTTTTCTATGCGCGCGCGGTCCTCGCCGTCGGTCGGCTCCATCGTCGCCCAATAGATCATCGGACCGCAGACCGGCGAGCCATCCCCGGCAAGCGCCTTCGTGATGCGCTGCGCCAGATGGCTCTTTCCGCTTTTGCTTCCGCCAATGATCAGGATTATCATAGCAATCAGTTAAAAATCCTTGCCGCGGATCTCCGCGAGATAGCCGTCGTCGATGGCGGCCTCGGAAAAGGTCGCCATGCCGTTCATCGCTGCGCACGCCGCCCTCATGATCTGAAACGCGAGCGGGCAGCCGCTGCCTTCGCCAAGGCGCATATCGAGCGCGAGCATCGGCGTGAGACCGAGCTGCTCGTAAACGAGGCGGCATCCGGCCTCCTTCGAAGCGTGGGAAAGGAAGATAAAGTCCTTTGCCGCGGGGCAGAGGCGCACCGCCGCGAGCGCCGCCGTGACGGAGATGAATCCGTCCGCAACGGCGGGTATGCGATTCTTCGCGCAGCCGATATATGCCCCGGCCATCGCCGCGAGGTCGAACCCGCCCACGCTCGCAAGCACGCCGACGGGATCGCCTGGATCCGGCGCGTTCAGCTTCACAGCGCGCTCTACGACCGCTGTCTTTTTACGGAAAGCGTCGTCCGTCAGCCCGCTGCCGAAGCCCGTCACGGCCTCCGCGGGTGCGCCGGTCAATGCGGAAAGCACTGCGGCGGAGGTCGTCGTGTTGCCGATGCCCATCTCGCCGATGCCGAGCGCGTCCACGCCTTCGGCTTTTGCGGTATCCGCCGCTTCGATGCCGGCGGCGATGGCAGCAAGCGCCTGCTCGCGCGTCATCGCGGGGCCCTCCGCGATATTGCCGGTGCCCCTTGCGATCTTGCGGTCGAGTATCCCTTCGGGCGTGCGCTGCGAGTCGATGCCGACGTCGATCACGCGCACCTCGTTCCCGAAAAACGCCGCGATAGCGGACATCCCGGTCATGTGCTTCGTCATGTTTACGGACTGGGCGAGCGTCACGCTTTGCGGCGTCACCGCAACGCCTTCCTTCACAACGCCGTTGTCGGCGGCGAAAACGGCCACACGGCAGCGCCCGAGCGTGTTTTTGACCCTGCCCGTGACGCCCGCAAGCCTTATCGAAATCGTTTCGAGCCTGCCGAGGCTTCCCGGAGGCTTCGCAAGCTCCGCCTGCCGCCTTGCCGCGGCCTCTGCGGCCTCCGCGTCCGCGGGGGCTATGGCGGAGATCATTCCTTTCAGTTCCTGTTCGGTCATTTCAGATAACCCTTATCGGCGAGCCAGTCCATCGACTCGCGGCAGTGTATGTTTTCAACGGTGAAGCTCGCCCGCGGGCAGGCTTCGAGCACCGTGTCGAGCACCTGCTCCATCGGTATCGTGCCGCTCCCGAGCGGGGAGTGCAGGTCGCGGTCCCCTTCGTTGTTGTGGATGTGCACGTGCCTGAGGTGCGGCCGCATAGGCTCGATCCATTCAAGTGGCGGCGTTTGTGAAACGGAGCAGTTCGCGTGCCCGACGTCCAGGCAAAGGCCGAGGCGCGGGTCGCCGACTCCGTCCGCGATCCGGACCAGCGTATCGGGCGAAGGCTCCATCACGTTCTCGAGCATGATCTCGATATCATCCGGCGCGTCGCGGAGGAACCGCTTCCAGAAGTGTATCGATTCGGAAACGTAGTATTCGGGGAAATAAACCTCCGGGATGAACCCGCCGTGGATCACGATCCGCTTCGTGCCGAGCCTTTCGGCAAGCCGGACCGACTGCCTGTACCGGGAGGCGGCAAGCTCCCTCGCCCTCGGGTCGATCGCGCAGGGGGCAAGCTCCGCAAAAGGCGCGTGGAAGATAAAGCGGGGGAGACCCTCCATCAGCTCACGGCAGCGGGCGACGTTCTTTTCAAGGTCAAGGTCGATCCGCTGCGCCCAGCAGAATTCCGCGATCTCGAGCCCGACTCCGCAGCGGAGCGCCGCCTCGCGGCAGTCGTCCGCCGTGGTGGAGATAAAGAGCTTTCCGTTCAGTTCGCCGTGCTTTCCCATAAGCCGCCTTTTCCGCGCCGAGCGCCCATAAATTACCATTCTTATGATATCACAAGGCGCAGCAAAAAACAAGGAAGCCGAAAGCAGGATGCGATACATTATATTTCGGCTTATCTATTGCATTTTCATCGCAAATGTTGTAAAACAGTAACTGAACGAAAAGCCGTCCGGAAAGGGAACGCACCCGCCGCGCGGACAATAATCAATCAGGAGGACACCATGGATTTCATCGTTGAAGTTTCCGCACGTCACGTGCATCTCACTCAGGAGCATGTCGAGGCTCTGTTCGGCGAAGGTCACGAGCTGACTTTCGATCGTCCCCTTTCCCAGCCCGGCCAGTTCCTCAGCAAGGAAAAGGTCACCATCAAGAACGGCGAGCGCAAGATCGAGCGCGTTTCCATCCTCGGGCCTGTCCGCAAGGCGTCCCAGGTCGAGATCAGCAAGACCGACTGCGTCGGCCTCCGTGCAGAGGCGTTCATCCGCGAGAGCGGCGATCTTGAAGGCACCGCGCCCATCGAGATCGAAGGTCCCGAGGGCAGCATCACCCTCCCCGAGGGCCTGATCATCGCAAAGCGCCATATCCACATGACCCCCGAGACCGCGGCGGAAGCGGGCGTCAAGGATAAGGACGTCGTCAGCGTTGCGGTCGATACCGACGGCAGGAAGACCATCTTCGGCGACGTCGTCGTCCGCGTCAGCGAGAAGTTCGCCCTCGCCATGCATATCGACACCGACGAAGCCAACGGCGCCAACGTCCCGCGCAACGGCTGCCAGGGCCGCATCATCGATATCGAGTTCTGATCCTGAAACAGCAAAACCGCTCTGCCGAAAAGCAGGGCGGTTTTTACGTCAAGAATTTTATTTTTTCTCTTCGGCTTTATGGCAGCTCCCGCTCATGGGGCAGCTTGCGCAGCCGCACCCGCAGGAGCTTTTGCCCGCCCTGCGGTCGCGGACCATCTTCACAATGATAAGCGCGACAAGCGCCGCGATCGCCGCGATCACAAGCAAGGTCGTCCAGTTCTCGATAAGCCATTTCATCGTTCCGGTCCTCCGATACATTACTATGCACCGGTATTATAATCCGTCCCCGCCCGCGCCGTCAATACCGCCGCGCTCCGCAGATATTGAAAATATATCTGCGTTTTATGCCTCTTGGGGGTTGACATCCGGATAAAAATGACTATAATAGTCTATGCGCTTGAGAAAAGCGTTCGAATTACGGAGCCCCACTGCGAGTGAACAGCGTTAGCGAAGCGGTTCCGGTGCATATGCACCTTTAGCTCAGTTGGTAGAGCACCTGACTCTTAATCAGGGTGTCCAGGGTTCGAGCCCCTGAAGGTGTACCAGCAAAAACAGCTTCCCATCCGGGAGGCTGTTTTTGCATACGATAAAAACCGAAGGGGCGCGGCTGACCGAAGCCCGGCGAACGCGAGTGAGACGGGCAAGGATGATCCGGAATCATACCCGCCGGTCGTCGAGTATTTTACATTATTTGGGAAAATACGGAAATTTTTAAAAAAAATACAGACTTTTTGAAAAAAAACTATTGCAATGGCCAATAGTATCTTATATAATGTATTCCGCATATTTTTGAAAGGAAATGTTTCAAAATGAGAGTAAAACGAATCCTAGCGGCTTTGATTGCCGCGCTTCTCGTCGCAGCCGCCGTCAACCTGCCCGGTTTGGCGCAGCGTTCTGCCGGAGACGCCGAGACGGAGGCAGTATTAGCGCTGCTCGCCCAGATCGATTCCCTGCAGGAAATGCAGGATAAGAAGATCGTTCACACCAACGCGATGAACGAATTCAACCTCAGAAAGCCGTATTACACCTACACCGGCAACGGCTATAACGGCGACGGTACCGTGAACGTGGACAACTCCGCCGAGCATATAGCCAAGCAGCAGCTGTATGCGGAGTACGTGGAGAACATGTTCGCGCTCCGTGCTCAGGCAAAGGCGGCTTTCGAAGCGCTGACGCCCGAGCAGCAGGCGGAGGTCCTTGCGGATGAGGAAGCTGCCGCGAACTACGCGAAGCTCACTCCTTACGACAAGCTCGACACCGTTTTCCCCGCCCCGTATGAACCGGTTCCCGGCCACAATTACGAGGGCGGCGCCAAGCCCGCGCCTCAGTCGGTCCCCCTTCCCATCACGCCGAGCACGAACGAATACACGTTTGAGTCGACGATGTCCTACGAGATCAGCCAGAACTTCTCGGCGGGCCGTTGGAAACACCAGGCGGCGAACTATTCCATATTCACGCTTGTTGACGTTTCCGGCTCAGCTACCGAATGGTCTCCCGACAAGCTCTACGAGTACAACGACTGCAACTACGATCTTGCTTACTGCTGTGACGTGGACCGTCTCCCACACAGGAGCATGCACTACAAGAGGATCAATCTTGAGGATTCCGGCTATTATTCCGAGGCTGCCGCGCAGCACATCCGTGCGATAGCGAACATTTCCTATCCGTTCGTCACCGTGGATGAGATGAAGGAGATCCTCATCGAAAAGGGCTTCCCGCAGATAAGGCGAACGCCCTTATGAGGAGCGATATGATCTCCGCGGTACAGGCCGCGATCTGGACGTATGCGAACAGCTCGTCCTACCTTGAGCCCGATTATCTCGAAAACGTGACCCATTACGGCGGAACGGCCGAAATGGTAAAACTGCCCGACGCCAGGTGGTGGCTCAGGACCCCCACTCTCCACGATTACCGCAACGAGATGTGGATCTGGTACAACTCCAACACCTTCCCCATGGAGAACTCCTATTGGGGCGAGCAGCATTGGACCTTCTATGATGACATCCAGGATCGCGTCGATTCGCTCGTCCAGTTCCTGCATGATCTTCCCGGCGTTGCAGCAGATGAAGATCAGATCGTCATTTCCGACGTAAAGATCCTGAGGAGCGCGCCTATCAGCACAGACGATATTTACAGCGTCGACCTCAGCATACTTCTCAACCACGGCGCGGTCAACGGCAACGTTACCATTACCATCACCAGCTCCCACGTTGAGAACGGTGAGACTGTCGTCACCAGTCAGCAAGTCATAACCGTGACCGGCGATGATTCATACGACACGACCATCACCGCCAGGGACGGCGATACCGTTGAGATAGTGGTCGATGGCACTCAGGTCCTCCCCCGTGGCACGTATTTCTATATGCCCGAGATCGGCGATGAGAACTCTCAGGCTCTCGTCGGCGTATCCGAGGGCGTTACAAAGGTCCATGCCGAGGATCGCTTCACCTTTGAAAGGGAAGGCGAATACGGCCTCAGGATCTTCAAGACCGTCAGGGGCTCCACAATCCCCATTTCCGATATCACCTTCAGCGCCTATGCGGTCGAAACCACCGGCGAACCGCCCACCGGCAACGCCACTGAGGACGATATCACTCAGTACGTAACGCCCGAGAACTTAGTTGCCTCCGCAACGACCGATTCCACCGGCTATGCATTTATGGAACTGCCCCTCGGCACTTACATTATTGTTGAGGAGCTCAATACCGAAAAGGTAAAGTACGTTATCCCGCCCTTCTACGTGACCATTCCTCAGGCCGTCCACGTAATGGGCGACGACGGTGTTGACTCCATTGTCTACAACAACATCGTTCACGTGACGATAGAGAACACCCCCATCGACCTGCCCGGCATGGTCAACGCCTATATCGAGGTCACTAAGGAGTTCGAGGATTGGGGCTTGGCGAACAGCTTCCGCTTCCGTCTGAGCCCGGTCACCCCCGGCGCTCCCATGCCCTCAAACAACATCGCTGTCGCCACCGAGAGCGATCCCGTTGCTTCGTTTGCCGGCATCACCTACGATTCGCTCTGCTTTGAGAACGGCGATCCCGACTCCGACGTAAGGGTATTCGAATACACCGTTACGGAGATCAACGATCATGTTCCCGGCGTCACGTATGACACGACTCCCCATACCGTCACGGTCACAGTCACCAGGTCGACCCATATCGAGGTGATAAACGAGTACGGCGACGAGATCGTCGTTACCGAATACACTGCCGAGGTCAGCTACGACGGCCATGACAGCCTTATCATTACCAACACGTTCACCCCTGCCGCCGCTCATTTCGAGGCGACCAAGGAGTTCAACGATTGGGGCAAGGCCGATTCCTTCACCTTCGTGCTCGAGGCCGTTACCCAAGGCGCTCCCATGCCCGACGTGACCGAGCTCACCGTTACCGAGAACGCGCCTACCGCCGTCTTTGCGGAGATCGAGTATAACGCTGTCGGCGTTTACGAGTACACGATAACCGAGGTCGACGACGGCGTCCCCGGCGTAACCTACGACACGACCCCCCATCAGGTGACGGTCACCGTTACCGCGGATCCCGATACGAATGAGCTTTATGCCGAGGTATCCTACGACGGCGGGGATGAGCTCATCATCACCAACACCTACTCGCCCGCTCCCTGCGAGGCGCAGATCGAGGCCACGAAGGAGCTCGTCGGCCGCGAGTGGAACGACGATGACGAATTCATTTTCGATCTCGCTGCCGTGACCGCGAACGCGCCCATGCCTCAGGTCACCTTCGGCGTCGCAACGGCGGACGAACCCACTGTCGTATTCGGGCCGATCGAATTCGCCGAGCCCGGCGTCTACGAATACACCGTCACCGAGCGCCCGGGCAACCTGCCGGGTGTCACCTACGATACTGAGCCTCATACCGTGATCATTACGGTC